>NZ_JBWJIG010000021.1:0-76801 GCF_056490705.1 Pedobacter humicola
AACCGGAGGCTTTTTTTATGGATTTAGCTTGCTTGATTAGTAAGATCGTCGCCCTGAATTTATTTCAAAGTCTATCTTGCAGGAAGGATGCTGAAATAAATCCGATAGCTATCGGATCAGCATGACGACTGTTTATTTCCCAGCGCAATAATCCGAAGTCTCGCTAGCGTACTGTCTCCGTAAACTTAGGGAGTCCGTTCAGCAATTTTTGATGTACCACTACCCCAAGGTGGCCTTTTTCAATGGCCAATACTTCTTCAAAGGAATCAGCGGCCAGTTCCATCTGTTTTAACCCTACATAACCCAGGCCCTGCATATACAAACAGTGGATTTTATTTCGTTTATCCAGGTCATCTTCCCAAATGGTTAGGTCGGGTAAGGATACGGCAAAATAATCGATGGTCACGTGATCGTTGATATGTGCTTTCGCATAATCCACAAGTTTTTCAAAGCGCAGATCGGCTTCCGGTTTCCGATGGAGTTGAAGCAGCGCCAAACCCTGGTAAAAAATCTTATCCGGTTGCTGGTCGTTGTAAAAAATAGCTGCAGCAGGTTCGCTTAAACCAGTGACTGCTTTTTCCCAATAGGTTTTGGCCTGATCGCTATCATTCAGCTTTTCGAAGGCCACACCCAACCAGTAAAAAATATCATTTTCCTGTGCGCCGGTTAATTTGCCTTCGGCAAGGTTATGCGGATACTCCTGCGCATCGTTGAGGTATTGGATGGCTGTTTGATAATCCTCATCAGCAATGGCCTGTTTTGCCAGTTCTACCAATGCGGTTACATACTGAATGGCCACCTTACCTTCGCCGCCCTCCCATGGGTGGAAAATTCTGTTCTTCAATAAATCAAGCGCTTGCTGATGTTCGCCTTTCAGGTTTAACAGGGTGATGTATTCGAGGTACACATCATCGCGTTGACTAACAAGCTCCTTGTTTTCATCAAGGAAATTTAACCTGAAATCAAGATCTTTATTTACGCGCTTATACAATTGATCGAGTTCCATTAAGATACGGGCATCACTTTTATCCAGTGCAAATGCCTTTTCCAATAAGCTTACCGCCTGGGCCTGCTTGTCGGTTTTATTGTAATAAGCCAAAGCAAGGTTGCGCTGAACGGTCGGGAAATCTGGGTCGGTTACAATCGATTTTTCCCAACAGGCGATCGCGTCGTTATAATGTTTAAATGCATACCAAAAGTTTCCTAAATAGTAAAGCGCTTTGGCATCATCAGGATTTTGCTTAATGGCTTCATTTAAGGCCAGCACGGCCTCTACCTGGTTTGGAAAGCAATAATCCGGATTGGCATTAGCAGCTTTGTTATAGGTTGTTTTGACTAATTCTGCGTTTCCGGTTTTACTGTAAAACCAGGCCAGGTAATAATAGGCCAATGGATAAACATCCTGTTGTACTTCGATGCCTGCATTTAATAGCAAAATCGCCTCGCTGTATAAACCCGCGGCAGCATAATCGAGCGCATATTCAATATAACTGTGAATATTTGCCCTGATCAGTTTATGGATTTCTTTTAGGTCATCATTGTTCTCAGACAACAGGTATTTTTCAAACAGGATACCGAAATTAAAATGATCGTTTGCCAGGAAGGTTTCAGCCAAAGCCTTTTTACTTTGACCCATTTTACGTAAGATGGCTACATGCAAATGCAGTGCCTTTTGATCGTTTGTATTTTTAGCGATTGATTTTGTGATATGCTCCAAAGCACTTTCCAGATCACCCTTAAGCACATCAAGCTGGGCGATATAAAAATAACCCTGATTTTGCCAGGCCGCATTCCAGATCGCTTTATAAAAGGCATCGTAGGCCTCCTCCAATTTATCCTGAAACTTTAGCGATAAACCTAAATTAAAATAAGCTTCACTATCATAAGGGTTTGGATTGCGTGCGGTAAGGGTCTTTATTGCCTTTTTAAAATAAGCTTCCGATTCGGAAAACTTGCCTCTTCTTAACTTTAAAAGCCCTACAGCATTGTTGCACCTGATGTCGCCATCATCTCTTCTTAAAGCTTCGTTGTAATAATCGAAAGGGTTGTAAATGGCATGACGGTATTGTTCGAGATGCAAACCCGTTAAGAATAATTGCTCGTTGTTTTCAAATTCCGCCGGAGCCTTTGCCGGTTTGGCCGCTTCAGGAATATCCGTTTCATTTTCGCCCTCCCATTTCCAATCCACTAAAATACTGCCCTTTTCATCGCTAACGCTGATCTGCAATTGTTCAGGATTACCTGCAAAAGCAATTTCCTTTTGATAAGATAAAGTTGGCGCAGCGTCGTAAGTATCGTTTAACAATTCACGGTCGCCATTCTTCAACACGATGCTGGTATTGGGGTAAAGCCCGGTGGTATATACCTTCACAGTTAATTTCCCCTCAGCCTGCTCAATATTCACCATGGCATTTTTAGTCGCGTTTTTCACCACGCCCAAATCACGGTAAGGCATATAATATTGCACAAAATCTTTGTACTCACCAGGCATAATCCACGAGAAATCGGGCTGATTATCGGTATATACCCCACACATCAGTTCGATATAGGGTCCGTCTTCATCGGTAAGGTTACGGTCCCAGGCCTGACCAAAATCGCCATTGCCCCAGGTCCATTGTTTTTTGCCCGGCGAGATATGGTGATTGGCCACATGCAGCAAACCGCCCTTGCTATCGTTTTCATAACCCCCTACAAAATTGTATTTAGAGGCAACCGCCATATAAGAAGTGGGTACGGGAATATTTTTATATCGCGAGATATCGGTACCCGGCGAATAATCTACTTTATAATAGGTTCCCTTTGCGATCGGGAAGGAAGAAACATCACGTTTGCCATGATCGAAAACAGCATTTACATCAGGTGGAAAAACAGACTGATAATCGTCGTTAACTTTTACCGCTGGGTTTGCCCACCACAAAAAAGTCTGTGGAAAGGGTGTCCTGTTATATAACTGTCCTTTTATTTCGAGATAGTTTTTATCGGGATAAAGGGTAAAACCCATCGTTCCTTTTGTACGGAACATGCGCTCTACCTCACTGCACCACACTGTTGCGCTGCCATCTTCATTTTCTTCAAATAGGGAATCAACCGGATCGAATGTTGAAGGGCGATGGTGCTGGGGCCAGTTAAATTCGATACCGCCCGAAATCCACGGACCGGTTAAACCCACCAAAGCCGGTTTAATCACCTGGTTGTAATAGATAAAATGGCGGTTTTTAGTTTTATCGAAAGCCATTTGTACCCTTCCGCCCAATTCGGGCAAAATCATGATCTTTACAAAATCATTTTCCAGATAAACGGCCTGGTAGGTTTTATCTACTTTTTCATCCGCGATTTTTTCGATCACAGGATATGGATAAACGGCCCCACTACTCCCCTGGTAAACTCTCTTTTCTATAAATACCGGATTTTTTTCTGGCAAGCCAACTTCATAGGTTGGAATCACAACAGCTTCTGTCCAAACTTTAACTTTCATCATCTTGAATGCACAATTATATTTTTGATTGATCTTCTTCTAAAAGAAATTAATTATCTGAGTATGGGTATCGGTTAAAATTAATGGCCAATTAAAGTCGTTTCCAGTTCCTCTAAAGTTTGTCCCTTGGTTTCTTTCACCTTGCTTTTCACAAAGAAGAAACCCGCCAAACAGATTACTGCATACAGGTAAAACGGGCCAAAAGCCCCCAGCCATTTGGCCAAAATCGGGAAGGTGAAAACCAGTATGAAGTAAGCACTCCATAAAGCCACAATGGCTACAGATGAAGCTTTACCCCTGATACTGTTCGGGAAAATCTCTGAAATCAATACCCAGGTAACCGGCGCCAGAGAAGTGGCATAAGTGGCAATGGCCAGCAGTACAAAAACCGAAACCAGATTGGCCTGTGCATTATGCTGCAACAGAAAGGCCAATATAATATACAATACCGACAAACCCAATGAACCGATGAGCATTAATGGCCTGCGCCCCAGTTTATCTACCTGCCACATGGCCAGGATGGTAAATACCAGGTTCACAATGCCAATAGCAACGGTTTCGAAAAGCTGCCGGTCTAAATTGGCACCCACCGCTTCGAAGATGGTAGAGGTATAATTAAAAACGACATTGATCCCGCATAACTGCTGAAAAACAGCCAGGGTAATGCCTACCACTACTGCCGGACGGATGGCCTTCGCAAAAACAGCTTTATAGGTCTGTTTCTCTTCGCCTCCCTGCATCGAACTGCTGATTTTCTCAAAAGTCTGTTCTACAAAATAGGCGTTGCCGATTTTGTTCAGCACTTTTCTGGCCTGATCGATCTTTCCAGCCTTGATTAACCAGCGTGGACTTTCGGGCAGCCATAACACTCCCACAAAAAACAGTGTTGCAGGAACGGTACCCAAGCCGAACATCCACCGCCAGGCATTTACACCATAATCGGCAAGTTTATAATTGATTAAATTGGTCACCAAAATACCGATGACTACCGTTAGCTGGTTGATGGCCACATTTCTGCCGCGTTTTTCGGGCGGAGAAACTTCAGCAATGTACATCGGGCTCAACATCGAGGCCATGCCCACCCCTATGCCTGCTGCAAAACGCATCAGGATAAAAATAGTCAGGTTATGGGAGAGTGCCATACCGATGGAGGATACTGCAAATATGAGTGCCGCCAACATCAGTCCGGGCTTGCGCCCCTTGCTATCGGCGATATTACCAGCCATTACACAACCTAAAATACAGCCTAAGGCCAATGAGCCGGTTAAAAACCCTTCCCAATAGGCATTAAGTGCAAATTCGGTACGTAAAAAAGGCAAGGCACCTGAGATCACGGCGAAATCGAAGCCAAAAAGATACCCGCCCAGCGCCGATATAAAGGAGATGCCTAAAATGTAAGTGTTATGGTAAGAAACAGTTTGATCGTTCATTATAATTGGTATTTGGTTAGCAGATCCATGTTAAAATCTGATATTCAAAACTACTTATCCAATACTAACAATCAAATAGCCCGTGAAAGCAATTTAATGGATAATTGATGTATTTACATGGACAATATGATCATGTTTTCGGGTTGAGTAACCAGCTAAGATCATTTGATACGCCAACCACAAAGTGCGCAGAAATTGGGATGCAGAGGGCGCAAAGCAAACGCGATGGTAAAAAAATGGCTGTGTTGGACAAAAGTATATCTAAGGTTAGAGAAGAATTTGTATGCGAACGCAAGATCCTCATATTTTGCTTTAATGGGAAGAATCCAACATTTACCAGAATGAAAATAATAATTTTAATTATATCTTTATTTCTCTTAAATTCTTATGAAGTTATGAGCCAATCAGTAGACAAAAATCTTGTGGCTGCCGTGGTAACCGATTTTGATACCCATTTGTCAGATTATCTTAAGAAATATCCGCAATTGGAAGCTCTAACATTACTGAACCCTGGGCAAACCGTTTACCCGCCTGGTAATGATGTTATGCCAATAAATCCTTATTATTATAAGGTAACAGAAAAAATTAACCAATTTAAAAATTTAAAGCACCTTCGATTACAGTGTTTGTATGTGTTGGATCTTCCAAATAACATAACGAAGTGCAAGTTGGAAACACTGGCCATTCCATTCTGTCCTGATTCTGACATGGAATCCATTGTGGGTAAATTAAAAAAGTGCAGGTATTTAAAAGAAATTGATTTGGTTAATGTGGTTCTTTCTGATGACAAAATAGCGTTTTTAAAAAAAAGCTTACCTCATGTGAAGTTTGTTAATCTGATGGATGATCTTTCTTTTGATAATGAAGTTGAAAATTGAAAGAATGATTAGCACAATTATTATAAAAATGTTGCCTCAATGGAATTAAGGCAACATTCTTATTTTAATTATCAAGACATTTCTCCCTATAACTCAAATATGTTCGGCTATCCCCTCAATTCCAAAAAGATGCTCCTTCAATTTCCAAAAATGACGCATCTGATTAAAACATAAAAAGCCGTAGAATTAACCAGATCCTACGGCATATGTATGATTATAACCCATCATACCGGGGCTGAGAATATTTTAACGTGCGAATTATAACGCCTCTATTTTTAGCACCACACTCGTCCTGTTTTGGTTAACATCTGGGTTAAAGCCGATTTTCATCAGAAAATCGCCGTTGTAAACTTTAGACGCATCAATCGATGATTTAACACCCGGAAATACATTGATCTCCGAGATTTTGTACTTTTTCGAGGCATCTAAACCATTAAACCGGATCGGCAGCTTACTCGCCTCACCATAGCGGTTGTTCACCAGATAGTTAAATACAACCCCTGTTTTTTTATCATCAGTAAGGTATAACATCGAAGCCACACTACTTTCGCGCGGGTTCGAAAGCCGGTACTGATCGCCCTGCCAGATAACAGGCTTAATCCCGTTATAGATCTTAATTGCATTTTGGCAAAATTGTAAGTCGTTGGGTGATAACTGCCCCACTACAATATCGAAACCCATTTTGCCCATCATGGCTACATCGGTACGGAATTTAATGGGCTGCTTGCCCCAGTCGGTAACATGGTTCGAGCTTGAAATAGCCGGATAGAAATAGGAATATTCCCACTGCATAAATATCCTTTCCAAAGGATCGGTATTATCGCTTGGCCAAAACTCGGTGAAGTATTGCAAAGCAGCATAATCTACCCTACCCCCACCCCCAGAGCATAACATCATGGGTACAGTAGGGTATTTCTTTCTGATGCGTGCTAAAACCGTATACAAACCACGTACATATTCAATATAAAAGTGCGACTGGTTTTTAAGCGTGGCCGAATGCGCATTGTAAATTACCGAATTACAGTCCCATTTAATATAAGCCAACTCTGGGTTTTTAGTAAAAAGATCATCCACCACACCAAAAACAAAATCCTGCACCTTTGGGTTAGTCAAATCGAGTACCAACTGGTTACGGAAATAAAACTCTTCCCTTCTGGCTTCTTTTACCACCCAATCAGGATGTTTTTCGTAAAGCTCACTTTTAGGGTTCACCATCTCGGGTTCAATCCAGATCCCGAATTTCACCTCATTGTTTTTGGCTTCCTTAACCAAAGAGGCAATGCCGTTTGACAGTTTCTTTTTATTTTCATCCCAATCGCCCAAACCCGCAACATCGCCGTTCCGTGGATATTTGTTCGCAAACCAGCCATCATCCAGTAAGAACATATCCACCCCTAACTTTTTGGTGTCTTTGATCAGTCCGAACAATTTGTTTTCATCGAAATCGAAATAAGTAGCTTCCCAGTTGTTCAATAGGGTTAGGCGTGTGCCTTTGCCATCTAACAAACGGTAATTACGGGCCCACGACTGCAGGTTCCGGCTTGCAGTACCTTTACCCGTGCTCGATAAAGTGGTAAGGAAAGCCGGTGTGGTAAAAACTTCGTTTGGTTTTAAGGTATAAGCCGATGCATAATTGTTGATCCCCGAGATGATCCGCAGGTTATCCAGGTTATCCAGTTCAAGATCAGTCTTAAAGTTCCCGCTATAGGCCAATGCGCCATAAAGTACCGTACCTTCTGTTTCAGTTGCCGGTTTATCCATCGAAACCATAAAAACAGAGGGCTGGAAAAGGTTGGCCCGGGTACCCAGCTTCGAATCGAGTGTTTTGATACCATGGGTGATTTTTGCTTCTTCGGGCTGCATTTCTTTTGCCCAGTCGCCATGGTATTGGGTAAGGTAAAATGAACCACCCCTTAAGTACAGATTGGCTGACGCAAACTTCTGCAGGGTTACATTGCCCTTCTCCTTGTTTTTGATTTCACTCCACTGCTCTATCACGTTTTCGTTGTAATACACTTTGTAATAAAGGGTAGTTTCGAACGCATATGCGGGATCTTTTAATAGGATACTGGTAATAGAAACATTATCGGATTCTTTTTTTACACTGTAACTCACATAATGCAGATCGAGCGAATTGTTCCCATCGGCATGGCTAACCGTAATGGCAGGTTCGAATAAATTCCGCGTTCCCGAAGTGCTGTAAGCGGCATCATTAACGCCGGTATATTCACTTCCCTGCTTATATACATTGGTGATATCGGCATAATCGCTTTGTGTGGCAAGCTTTGGTCCGTAATACAGCATTTTAAGATTGGCTTTAGAATCGGCCTGTAATACAATGGCATTCTGTTTGGTTTCAATCGGGATAAGTGTTTGGGCTTTTACCTCCAGCAAACACAACATGAGGCCCGAAAATAAAGTGACTGATAGTTTCATATAATAGTTGCTCTGAATAAACGATCTGTAATTATGGGTGGATAACAATAGCAAAACCACCACCCTTTGCCATATGAATCGGCAGAACGGTTTTTTGGTTTATGCTAATGGTTTTATAGATATAAGCTGTGGCATCGGTATTGGCATTTGGCGCATCCGTATATATTTCTGCCTGATACTGCTGTCCGGGCTGGAGAAAAGAAAAATCAACGGTAACCTTACGTTCATCCCAGTTGCTCATACCACCCACAAACCAGGTTTTACCTTTTCTTTTGGCCATCACCACTTCTTCACCCAATTTGGCCGAAAGGGCTTTTTCTTCATCGTAAACTGTGGGCACTGCCGATAAGTACCGCATGATGGTGTCTTCTTTCATATAAGCACTCGGCGAATCGGATAACATTGCCAACGGCTGATGATAGATCACAAACATGGCCAGTTCATGGCAGCGTGTTCCCTGACCTGAGGGCAAACCCGGATCGATGGGTTTAAATGTTTCTTTGGTCTTGTTGCGCATGGCGCCGGGGGTATAATCAAAGGGCCCGGCCAGCATACGTATAAAGGGTGTTAATACGTGTAAATCGGGATTGATGCTATAGTCCCACTTATCCGACTCTGCTCCCCTAACAGCTTCATAGTTTACAATATTGGGGTAGGTTTTTTCCAGTCCGGTAGGTTTGCTGCAACCATGAAAATTGATCATCAGTTTTCTTTTGGCTGCCGCTTTTGCAATCAGTTCGAACCATTTAATCGCCTCCTGATCATCGCGGTCGATAAAATCTACCTTCAAGCCTGATGCGCCTATCGATTGTACAAAATCGAGGTTTTTATCCAAATCTTTAAGCAAGGTTGAAGCCACACACCATAAAAACACCCCAACATTTTTCGACTTCGCATTGGCGATAACCGCCCTGATATCATTTTTAGGGTTGATTTTAGTAAGATCGTAATTGTCAGACCAGCCCGCATCGACCATTAAATATTCGAACTTGTATTTCGCCGCAAAATCGACGTAATAATTGTAAAGCGCGGTATTGCGGTTATCCATTCCGGATGGGATTGGCGCGCCAGGCAAGAGGGCATCATGCCACCACTCCCATGCTGCCTTTCCGGGTTTGATCCAATTGCTATCTTTAATTCTGGATGTTGTAGCCAATTCGGTAACGAGGTGATTGGTGAGCAGTTGTTTATCATCTGTAGCGATAATGGCCAAACGCCATGGATAACTCCGCTCGCCCGTGGTTTTGGCCAAAAAAGGAAAACGCTGTTTTACAACGGAAACAAAGTTGCCCCAGCTACCGGGAACAGCAAGCGATGGCAATTGTGCCCATTCGCCAGCAAAACCTATTTTCTCTTTTTTGACATACATACCCGGATAATCAAAAAGATCCGATTCGGCCACAATTACCTTTGTACCGTCTTGATAAGCAAAAAGTGCCGGTGTGGTTGCCCGCTTTCCAGTTGGAATAGCTTCTACCGCGGCTGATTTAACATAAACCCCTTCCCAGGTGGTGTAGTTATCGGTTTCCTGAAGAATCGCCGCAGCGCCTGGATTAACATTGAAGGTGGCTGTTTCGTTGATTACCTTTAACGAATCTTTTAAATGCGTAATAAAACGGTAAGCAAAACCTTCATTGTATAACCTGAAAACAACATCGTACCTTTTACCAAAACTTAAGGTTAAGGCATTGTACCGTGTTGTTTTTTGGGTTGATGCTTTATCAGGCACATCACCGCTACCCAGGCTGGCATTATCGAATTCCATCCCAATGGCAGAAAAAGCGATGATTTCCTTCTGTTTTAACATCACCGAATAACCCAAATTTTTGTCGGTGGCAATGTGTACACCTATGTTTCCATCAGGAGAAGTCAGGGTATAATTTTTCTGAGCAAAAGCGATTTGAACGATCAAAAAGGGCAATAAAAAAATAGGTAAAAAACGTTTCATTATGATATCGTATCGAACTTGTAAATAATTTTCTGTTGGTAAACCGTACCTTTTTCTATGGATACCGCTGGTGCAATCACCTGGTTTGGGGCATCAGGATAATGCTGGCATTCGAGGCAAAGCCCGTTAAATGCAGTATAGGGTTTTTCGTGGTGCCCAATGCCTACCGTAGCTAAAAAATCGCCGGTGTAAAGCAGCACACCCGGACTATCGGTAAAAACGCTTAACCTTCTGCCTGAAGGGCCGTGCAATAGTTCTGCGGCCAACACCAGCGCTCCTGGTGTTTTCTTTTGTAACAGGTAATAATTGTTTAGTCCCTTATTATACTTTCCTGCAAGCACATCAGCAATCTGCTGTCCGTTAAAGGTGTTTTGCTGTGTGGGGACAATGTTTCCTGTCGGGAGATAATCTTTGTCCATTTCGAGCATTTCTGTTGATGGAATGTTTAAGCTGTGGTCAAAGATATCAGTATGCCTACCACTCAAATTGAAATAGGCGTGATTGGTAAAACTTACAATTGTTTTTTGGTTGGAGTAGGCCTGATAGTTGATCAGCACTTCATTTCTATCCGTCAGTTCGTAAGTGACCGAGCAATGCAGATCGCCTGGGAAACCGCCTTCACCTTCGTAACTGTACAAGGTAAAAACCACTTTGTTGTCTTCTGTATGGTAATTAAATACCTTGTTGCTAAAACCAAAAGCGCCGCTGTGGTTGCTGTGCAGACCATCGTTGGTGTGCAAATGAAAGGTTTTGCCATCGAGCATAAATTTTCCATTTGCAATGCGGTTGGCAAAGCGGCCAATGGTTGCCCCCAGGTAATTCTGATCGTTAACATAATCTTCCAGCCGGGCAAAACCCAGGACCACGTCAGCAAGTAAACCATTTTTATCGGGCATTATTACGGACACCAGGGTTGCGCCATAATTGGTCAGCGAAATAGATGCACCATGCCTATTGGTCATTTTAATGAGCTTCACTTCATCTACCTGATTGCCTAAACTATTTTCTTTTGTATGGGTAATGTTCATTATATGTTTTGGTAGATATAAGGGACAAATCGTTTTATTTAACCTGTTCTTTTTGAAGAAAGTATATTGATCAGTTTCCCGTTTATTTTAACTTTTACACGGCTTCCCTGAGGTGAAAAAACCTGATAACTGGTGATCACACCATTTTTCCAGTTCATGTTCACCGTATAATTCCCCCTGGCCTTTAAACCCTTTACGCTTCCGTATTTTTTCCAGGCGTCTGGTATAGCAGGCAATAAACTGATATAGCCTTCATGGCTCTGGATCAGCATTTCGGCAATACCTGCAGTAGCACCAAAGTTTCCGTCGATCTGGAAAGGCGGACCTGCAGAAAGCAGATTATCATACACACCGCCACCTGCACCATAATTGATATCGGTACGTTGGGTGGGTTTTAACAGCTCCCTAAAAAGTTTAAAAGCCCTGTTTCCATCCCTTAACCTTGCCCAGAATAAAAGTTTGTAAGCGATAGACCAGCTAGGTCCATCGTCACCCCGTACATTCAAAGTCTTTTTTGAGGCTTCTGCCAGATCTGGCGTGCCATCAACAGTAATCAACGAGGCAGGATAAACCCCATACAGATGCGAAATATGGCGGTGCTGGGGATCGGTTTCTTTGTAATCCTCAATCCATTCCATAATCCTTCCATCTTTAGAAATCCTACCCGCTGGTGGCAGCAGGCTCAGTTTCTGTTGAAGTGATTTTTGCAGATCTACATCCTTACCCAGCTTTTTAGCGGCTTCAATTACATTTGTAAAAAGCTCCCTTACAATCTGATTATCGATGGTTGGGCCTATGGTTACATTGGCTGTTTTTCCGTTGGGCATGTAAAAGCTATTTTCAGGCGATACCGAAGGAGCAGTCATCATCCAGCCTGTTTTAGGATCGGCAACCAATACACAGCTGTAAAACTGTGCCGAGCCTTTAATAACCGGATATATCTTTTTGAGATAATTTACATCTTTGCTAAAAGCGTAGTGATCCCAAAGGTTGTTGCAAAGCCAGCCCGAGCCTGCATTGGCAACGCCCCAGGAAGCGCTTTCACCAGGTTCGGTAAAACCCCAGATATTGGTAATCACATGGGCAATCCAGCCATCGGCATTGTAATAAGCCTTGGCCGTTTTTTGTCCGTTGGGCACCATATTGCCTACCAGATCGGCCAGTGGAAGGTTAAGCTCCGAAAGGTTCACCACTTCTAATGGCCAGTGGTTCATTTGAACATTCACATCCAAATGATAATCGCCGTTCCATGGGGTATGGACCTGGTTGGCCCAAAGACCCTGTAAATTTGGTGGTAAAAGCCCAACCCGCGTACTCGAAATGCTCAGGTACCTGCCATATTGAAAAAACAAAGCGGGTAATTGTAAATCAGATTCAGGGTTTTTATAATATAGTGCTAAACGTTTATCGGTGCTGAGCTGACTATTTTCACCAGTTCCAAGGTCGATATCCAATCTATTGAATAACTTTTGAAAAGCCTGCGTGTGTTTTAATTTTTCTACGGCATAGTTTGCTTTAATGGCTTTATCCAATAAAAGCGCCGCATTTTGCCTGAACTGATCGTCTTTATAACTGGTTTTGGTTGATAAATAAATGGTGAGTACATTGGCTTTGGTCACCTCAAGTGTATTCCCCTTTTTATCGATTTTACCTCCAGAAACTACCGGCTCCAATAAAGTGAGGTACTGCATGCCTTTCCCATCAATGCCGTTATCCAGCTGCCCTGAAAGTTCGATCCGGTTTGCTTTAACTTTGCTCTCCCCACGTTCGGGGCGGCTCAGCGATAATTTACAGTTAATCTGCCCTGCTTGATCGGCAGTAATCCTGATAATGGCCACGTCGCCGCTGAAACTGGTAAAATATTCTCTTTTGAAATGTACATTGTTCAACGTATAATCAGTGGTAGCCATCGCATTGTTGAGCAAAAGTTCCCTTTTATAAGCTGTAGGGGTTTTATCCTTCCCCTCGTACTGGTACTGAATGTTCAGGTTGCCCAGCATTTGAAAGCAGCCCCAATTGGCACCACCAGATCCTTTTCCGGTACATACAAAGTTTTGGTTCACCAGGTTTTGCGCCTCATCGTTTTTGCCTTCCAGGATCAGCTTTCTGATTTCGGGCAGATTTTTATAGGCTTCGTAGTTATTGGCATCCTGAGGGGCACCAGACCAAAGCGTAATATCATTCAGTACAATCTGCTCATTATTTATGCCACCATCGGGCATCATGCCCAAACGGCCATTGCCCAGGGGCAGTGTTTCTTCCCAGCGGCTGGCGGGTTTATCATACCAGAGTTTAAAAGGTTTGCTTTGGGCAAAACTTGCCGATAATGTAGAAAACAAAATAACGATGGTATAAATGAATCTTTTCATTTGATAAAATAGGATCGGATATTAAGCTACGTCACCTTTGAGGTGACATAGCGGAATGAATTAGTTACGTTTATAAAAAGAGAATTCACTGAAGTGCAAATAACCTTCGCCACCCCAGGTTTCGAGTACTTTAAAGCGAATATACCTGTATTTGGGAATCGATGTAGGGAAAACAAATTTCTCACCTGCCTGTGCAAATGCTTTGTCCTGATCGGTATTTTGGCCTTTAGGCAAGCCTGATGGTTTAAACGAGGTAAAAGTCTGGAGTTTTGTCCAACTGTCCCAGCTTCCGTTTGGATTAGGGTTATTGCTCGCCCAAACCTCAAATACCTTGATATTGCCTACGCTGTACAAGGCATTTTCGCGCTGCCAAAGTTTAAAGTTATCCAGCTGCACCTGCTCACCGATATCGAAGGTAAACCACTGCGGCATACCCGATCCACCCGTGTGGAAACCCTGGTCCTGCCCTTTTATATTATCCCAAACATGGGGCAATATCCATCCATATTCTGATGGTATATCGGTTGGGAGCGTTAGCTGTTGAAAAAGCGATTTGTCACACTCGGTCACCTTAATAATGGTCGGAAAATCAGAAAACTGCGGGGCATTAAAAGCATCAATTGATCCGGCTTCGGGATAATAAGAAGACCGGTATTGAATGGTTGTGCCCGGTTTATAGTTCGGTATGGAAATCGTATTATCATTCGCCAGTAACTGCCTTTCTTCTATTGTGCCAAGAATATTGGTGTAACGGATCGTGGTGGCCACATTCATGGTATCTCTTTTATTAAAGTTTAAAGTCAGTGTACCATCCGTCTGGAAAACATAAGGTTCGGTAGCATTTATGCCCCTGTTTAATAAGGTTGCACTATATGCAGCCCCATATACCCTAACATTATTGATTTCGGTTGCAATGGATTTATTGCCATCGCTATCGTACGAAACCACCGAAAAGGTATACACATATTCATCCAAATTAGGGATGATCACCTTTACTACATCGCTGGGATTGTGTGTAGCAGCCGGTACTTCCAGTGTATTGGCACCATTGTTCCAGGTGATGATGTATTTGGTGATGCTTGGATCGGGACTTGGATTCCATACCAGCTGTGCCCGCAGGTTACCGGTATTATAACCTGCTGTACCAATTTTGCCCGAATATTTGATCTCTTTATTATCCAGAAAGGCCTTATAATCATCAGCATACTTCTTACAGCCAAAGAAAACAATGGATAGGAAGCAGATGAAAGTAATTTGATATGTCGTTTTCATGATCTATTTCTTATTTATATACTGATGATTACTGAACACTTCCGTACAGATTGATTTCTAAGGCATGCACATAATCCAGACCGCCCCAGGTTTGCGTAACCTCGTACCTTAGGTATTTTACAGGTTGGGCCGTACGTGGCATTTTAAAATTCACCCCTTTGGATACAAAATCCTTATCAGCAGCATTGGCCTGGTTTGGTGCTAAACCCGAGGGTGGGTTGGGGAAGACAAAGTTGCCGAGGTTAACCCAATCGCCCGCTACGGTACCTTCTGCCGAATTGGTTGGCAAAGGAGAATCGGCAGGGTTATTTACCGTTGAACCCCAGAAAGTAAACTTACGGGTATTCTGATAACCATAATAATCAGATGGCCGCTGCCAGATTACAAAACGGCTGATTTTGGCCGATACCCCCAAACTCATGGTACCAAAGGTACGTGGAGCACTTAAGGTATGCCAACCAGGTTCACCCAAACTGCCATCAAAGAAATATTTAAAATCCCATCCCGGATAAATTGGTGCATCACTTGGTAAACGGTAAGTTGCCATTTTCTTCTTATCCAGCAAGGTTTCGAATAAGGGCGTAACGGTTTTGATTACGGTATCGGAAGTATTGCCAAAACGGTCTTTAGTGTATACCCCTACTTTATATGGTACAGGATTAAGGTTACGGATCGATACATCGATGGTATCCGAACTTACATATTCGGGCTCCTGCTCATCAAACGATTTTGTTTTATCGTTGTACACCAAAAGATGTACCGAAAGGGAAGCCCTGTTTTTGTTCAGTCCGAAGAAACTCGCGCCCCCAAAATCGGCTGTAATGTTAAAACCTGTATTCACCGCAATGTAATTTGGCGTTTTAGGGTGCACCTTCACCACTATCGGGTCTGACATTACATTGGCACGGCTTACCGCATATAAGGTAACATCATAATCCTTTTCTCTCGCAAAACCATCCACCATAACCGTATCGGTATAATAGCTCGATTTGGTTTCCCTCACACGGTTATCGTTTATCGAATAACGCGCTAAAACATATAACAGGTTTTTCGAATTGGGTAAAGTATAGGTAATCCTGGCAGCACCGTCAATGTTCTCCACTTTGGCATTGCTTACCGGGCCTGGTTTTGTCATATCATCAGAAACGGCTTCAAAACTGTCTTCTGCCGTTTTACAAGAAGCAAAAAACATGGTGATCAGGGCCATTGCCAACATCAAAAACACCAGGCTTTTTCTGTAATTAATCTTTTTCATAATCTATAATTGAATATTCATCTGCAAAATTGATTTTATCTACCAGAACGGGTTCTGTACCAGGTTTTCGTTGATCACCACTTCCGAATTTTTGATCGGCCAGAAATAATCCTTTAAACCAAAAAACGGTACGGCAACAGTCCTTGGGCGATAATAATTTACCGCACTGCCTTCGTTTACATTCCAGCCTTGCAATGGTCTGCTCAATACGCCTTGTAACTCTTTCCAACGGCGTAAATCCCAGCCACTCTGACCTTCAAAACACAGTTCAATCCTTCTTTCCTGGTGGATAATCTCCCGTCGGCCTTCTTTGGTATCCGGCTTCGTTGGATTTTTTGAATAGCTTTGCCAGGAGGTGGCAACGCCCTGTAAACCGGCCCTGGTACGAACTTTATCTACCCACGACAGGATATCGGCTTTGGATGCCGTTCCCTCTTCGTTTAAGGCTTCTGCATAAAGCAGGTACAGGCCGCCAAGACGTACTACCGGCAGATAAAATGTTTCGAACTGTATACCATTGTTCATAATCGACAGGTATGGCACCAGTTTCTTTGGCCAATATCCGGTAATGTTGGTCGCAAACTGGCTCTTCGGTCCACCGATGGCAAATGGCCCTCTTGCCTGCACATAAAATGCATCACTTTCGTTCCGTTTATCATTTCCGAACCAAATGCCCCCATCAAAACCTAAATCAGCATAAAACCTCGGCTCGCGGTTAAAGTTGGCCTTTGCAGTTTCATAACCCTGTTTGATGTACGATTTGTTGGCATCATCACCAAACTGTGAAGTATTGCGGTTGGCATAATCGAATGCACTGGTATTATCCTCATTGATCGGCACGCCATTTTTGGTATAAAACAATTCGGTGGTAGAAAGCGGAACCGACCAGTTAGAAGGCTGCTCGTTACCAAAAGCAACAGCATCAGAAGTCAGTTTCGGAAACACATAACCCTGATAATCAAATCCATATTGCGAACCCCAGATCAGCTCCGGATTTTGGTCGCGCTTTTCGGCAATGACCATTTGAATGGTGAGTACACGTTTCAATTGATCGGAAACATTTTCTACTTTATTGGTGGGCACCAGGTTGTATAAGGCACCACCCTGCGCTACAAATTCATCGATAGCTGCTTTACAGGCTTTTGCTGCCAGACTCCATTTCTGGGGATCAACTGCAGTAGAAAAGAGGTTTTTTCCATCTTTATCTTTAAAACTTGCAAAATCGGGATTACCATTAAACAGTGGACTTGCAGCAGTGGTGAGTGCTTCTGCTTTTAAAGCCAAGCCCATCGATTTAGTGGTACGGCCATACTCTAAAAGTGGATTTACAACTGCGGATGGCAGATCAGGAATTGCCTCGTTGAGCAATTGGTCTACATAAGCAAAAGATTCATCAACGGTTGAGCGTTTGACTTTTGTATCTTCAATCGAACCATCAATAGGGCGGTTTTCTTTGATCAATACAATCGGGCCGTATAGCCTGATCAGGTAATAATGATAATAAGCCTTTAAAAATTTAATCTCGGCAATCCATCTTTTCTTCTCATCATCTTTCAGATCGAAAGGTTTGTTGATGTTTTCGAGCATAATGTTGCATCTTCTCAATGCCACATAAATATTCTGACCGCCATTATTGCCCGTCCAATGATCGATTACGGGGCTTGATACGTTCTGCACCCCTCCCCTGATCAGTTTAAAACCCGGTCCCGTGATTTTGTTGAAAGGGTTATCATCGAGATTCGGATATATAATTTCGGAAGAGGTAACAAAACCCACATTGTTTACCACCTCACGGTTTAAGTTCTGAAAGGTATTGTAACAACCGAAAAGATAATTTTCAGCTTCATTCCTGTTCGAAAAAGCATAATCGAGCGTACCCACATTATTGGGAACAACATCCAGGTACTTTTTACATGATGTGCCCGCAATACAAAGCACCAGCAGACAGATCAGTTTATAATAGAATTTCATATCTTTTATTTTTTCTGTTTTCATTATAAATTCACGTTTACACCGAAATTGAATACTTTCTGAATCGGATAAGCGAATCCATTTCCACCCAGTTCAGGATCCCACATTTTAAATTTACTCCAGGTAACCAGGTTGAGACCATTCAGATAAAAGCGGCAATTCGAAAGTCTTATGCTTTTTAATATGTTTTTTGGAAGGGTATAACCGATTTCTACCGATTTTAACCTGATAAAACTTCCGTCCCTTAACCACCATGAACTCGCTTGCAGGTTGTTGGCCACAACGGCCGAACTGGTACCCAAACGTGGATAGGTAGCAAATAAATTCTGGTTTTCTTCTGACCAGTGGCTATCGGCAAAAGTTTGCAGCACCTGCGCCCTACCTTCTACATAGGCTACAGTGCGTTCAAGAAAAGGACTTGTTTTTGCAGGATCGATAAAAAACGATACCCTGGCCTGCCCCTGAAAAAATGCCGAAAGGTCGAATCCTTTATAGCCGGTTGAGAAACCAAAACCATATACAATTTCCGGTGTGCTTGGGTAACCCATAAATGCCATGTCAAGATCGTCTATCCTGCCATCGTTATTTAAATCGCGGTATTTAATATCGCCTCCTCTTGGTACAGCGCCGGTAATCACATTACCATAAGCATCACTGGTATTAAATTGCTGGGTAGGCGAGTTTTTTACTTCGGCATCATCAACAAACAAACGTTCGGCAATATAGCCATAACCCCTGCTGATCGGTTGACCGATAAAATGTCGCCAGGTTTCAGGATAATTAGGTTCTTCTATATAGCTGTATTTATTGGTAGAATACGTAAAGTTTCCACGAACTGAACTCCAAAGGCCATTATCAAAGGTTTTCTTATAATCGAGCGACAGGTCAATCCCCTTAGAATCTACTTCACCCAGATTGGTTAACACATCGGTTTCAAAACCTTCGGTAGCCGGGATATTACGTTTACGTAAAATATCGTAACGGTGGTTCTTATAAAACTCAGCAATGATGTTGAAGTTTTTCAACAGGGTAATTTCACCTGCTAAGTTGGTCTGCCGTGAGGTTTCCCAGGTGATATTGGAGTTTGCATAACTCCTGATGGATACCCCATTCAGTTGGTTACCGTTATTGATACCGAACTGCGCAAAGTTACCGCCGTTCAGGTTCACATCCGATAGGTAGAAAAAGCGTTGCGAGCCTATGGCATCGTTACCCACCAAACCATGACTAAAACGTATTTTTAAGCGGTTAACAATATCGTTCTTTGGCCAGAATGCTTCGTTTGATGGTACCCATGCCCCACCAATGGTAGGAAAAAAACCATATCTATGTTCCGCTGAAAAACGTTCAGATCCGTTAAGGCCAAAGTTAAATTCGACAAAGTAGCGGTCTTTAAACGAATAAGTTGCCCTGCCTGCCACCCCCATGTTGCGGAACGGCAACGAATAGGGTAATGTTGTGGTGTTGGTCCGTGGGTCTTTCGCACTTGAGTATAAAGTCTGCTGTGCAGTACCAATAATGGTTGAGCTTACCGTATGGTTTCCAAATTTACGGTTATAATCCAGGGCACCCTGAAAGTAGAAAAAAGAGTTGGCGTTAGGCTCGCTCCTGTTGTATACCAGGTATTCAGTTGGCACATTATTGGCAACATTATTTTTAGGGTTAAGCCAGGTTAAAGTATAGGTGTTGGCCACTTTATCGTAACTATCGGCACTGTAAAAATATGGCGAATAAGCCAACTGCGAATCGAAATAAGAATACCTGTTGGTATTAAATACCGTTCTTAGCTTAAGTCCTTCGGTGATGAATTTAAAATCCTGGTTAAGTTCCAGTTGTGCCGACATACGCGATTCGGAAGAGCTTTTATGCCCTTTTAAAAGTTGTGCATATGGGTTTCCATTGGGATAAAGGATACTGTTATTTTTGGTCCCATCCGGTCCACCCACGTTACCGAACAAAATATGGTTCGCACCCGCATTGGCTTCATCTGCAGGATAATATGCAGGGAACAATACCGGACTCGCATGGGAGGCAATGGCATATAAATCAGAAGCAAATGAACCATCTAAAGTGATCGGGCCATTATAATCGCTAAAGGTACCCGAAAGCCTTACAATCAGTTCGGTTGTCTTGCTCAGGTTGATATTGATATTAGAGCGTAACTGATAGTTTTTAAAATTAACATTGTTCTCGTTATTGTTGCGGATATCTGTTTTTAAGATGCCGTTATCAATATTATAGGAACCCGAAATGTAATACTTGGCCACACCGCCACCGCCGCTGATACTTAAGTTATTACGCTGTGTGCTGGCCCTGTCTTTAAACAACATATCGATCCAGTTTACTGCAGGATATACGTATTGATTGCTTCCAGGGGCACCATTTATGGTAGCACGGGTATTGTCTATCTTAGTTTGGTTAAAGGGCAATGGCAAAGATGGGTTACGTGTTAAAGAAGCTTCGTTAAAAAGCTCCATATATTGGATTGGATCTACCAGATTAAGGGTTTGGGTAGATTCTGATAAGGAATACTCTGAGCGGAAATTAATTTTGGCTTTACCTTCCCTACCTTCTTTCGTACTGACCAAAATTACGCCGTTGGCACCACGTGCACCATAAAGCGCTGTAGCACTTGCATCTTTTAAAATCGAAAAACTGGCGATATCATCGGTTTGTAAACGCGCAAGATCATTTGGCGTTAACTCCACATTGTCGATCAGAATCAATGGGTCTTGTTTATATCCGAAGGTAGTTACCCCACGGATAAAGAATGAAGCATTATCCTGCCCGGGCTGTCCGCTGCGCTGATAGGCAATAATACCAGCCGCCTGCCCGGCAAGTGCCGCGGTAAGGTTGCTCGCAGGTATTTTTAAATCGGCGGGTTTAATGGTGGTTACCGAACCTACAACAGCTTCTTTCCGTTGCTTTTGGCCCATTGCGGTAATTACCACCTCATCGGCCATCATAACCACCGACTCTTTCAGCACTACATTGTATACGGTACTTTCGGTTACCACAATGCGTTTGGCAGTATAACCCACCAAGGCTACACGAAGTGCGCCACCTTTGGCCACATCGATTACAAATTTACCGTTGTTATCGGTCTGCGTTCCGGTTTTAGTGCTTTCAACGGTTACGGTTACACCTGGTAAGGCAACTCCTGTGGTATCTCTAACAGTCCCGGTAACGGTTGTTTTGTTTTGGGCAGTTGCCTGCAGACCAATAAAAACCAAGAACAAAAACGGGATGCATGATAACACATTTAGAAAAACATGTTTTCGGCAGAGCCACCTAATGTCTGAATTAGTAAAAAATGACTTCATAAATTATTTGGTTAGGGATTTTTAGATATTATTTCGTGTATAGAACTGTAGTTTAGCTAAAGGATATTGAACGGATAAAAGGATTTGTAGTTTGTTTTCTTTGAGGAATGAAAATCATATGGGTTATATTTGGTTTAGTAAACTTAGGGTAGAAAGCTTTCTTTTAAAATGGATAAACCCAAAAAAAAGATGGACAATACGATCATTATCAGAAAATTTTGCATGAATAAAAAAAATATTAATTTTTATGCAAAAACACATCTCTTTTAATCCATAAATACTTATATTGTTATGCCTATAGCATAAATCTGTCTATGATATTTTATTGCTGTAATTAACCAAATAACCTGATATCCCATTTTTCTTAAAATTTTAATGGAGCAAAAAATCATTGAGCCTAGAAAAAAAATCAAAGAGGGCTTTATCGGCCAGAAACGGATTGTAATCCCACCAAACATCAGGAAAAAGATTGTACTCAATCCTATCGTTAAAACTTTTTATTTAACGGCAATCGGTCACTACCCAAAAGCTGCCAACCATGATATCGAACGGAAAGCGGGCAGTAAAGACTATATTTTCCTCTACTGTACAGAGGGTTTTGGGTATATCAACATTCTTGGCAAAAAATTACTGCTGAGTCCAAATTCCTATTATATCATCCCAAAAAACATCAGCCACCGCTACCAAAGTCACGAAACCAGTCCATGGAGTATTTTTTGGGCACATTTTAGCGGCGATGTTGCCGAAAGCATTTATAACCGCTTCGCCGAAGGCAACTTAACGCAGATACAAGAAATACCTTTTGTAGAAACCAGGATTAAACAGTTTAACCTGATTTACACGCTACTGGAACAAAGTGTAGATGAAAAAGACATGGAAATCATCAATATCAAGCTGCTGAATTTTATGTCGTCGTTTATTTATTATAAAGAAGTAAACCCTGATGTGTACAACACCAACTCGATCAGTAAATCCATTCTTTATATGAAGAAAAACCTGAGGGAAAAGTTTACGGTGGAAGATTTAGCCGTTCAGCAAAACCTCTCAGCTTCACATTACCTCAGGTCGTTTAAACAGAAAACCGGCAGCTCGCCCATTAATTATTTCAACCAGCTTAAAATACAGGAATCCTGTCAATACCTGTATTTTAGCGATATGAGCATCAAAGAAATCTGTGCTGAACTGGGTTTTTCAGATCAGTATTATTTCTCCCGTTTATTTAAGCTCATTACGGGCACCTCGCCATCGCGCTATAAAAAACTGCACAAACGATAACCCCTAATGATTATAGGGCACTATTGATAGTTTTGCCGAATCATTTTTAATCAGGTCGGCTTTAAATTCTACACGGATATTCCTGCTCTCGCCCGGCATCAGCGTGAAATAACTGTCGTTAATTACGTGTGGTAATATCTGTTCGCCGGTACTGGCTTTAACCGGCTGTACCCTGATGGCAAAAGCAACGGTTTTTGCTGATTTCGGATTGGTGATTTTTGCCTCGATGAAATGTTTAGCACCTATTGTTTTTTCAGTTGAAGTAACCTGGAGTTTCGCTTTGGACAATAGGTTTAAGGCAGTAAAATCCTTGCGGTTGTTTCCTCTCCAATACAAGTTGTTTGAAACCAGTTTTCCATTGGCATCAGTGAGTTTAAGTTTTAAAAAGTGTACACTGCTTAAATCGGTACTTGGCGCGTCTCCTGCAAATACTTCGAAATTCCATAACGAATAACCCCAGTAAGAACCTCTTTCAACCCCCAGTATACGCACATAACGCGCTTCTTTCTCCTCAGAAAAGATAATTTCCTGCAGCCCCTCTTTTCCGTTTACCTGCGTCATGGCATCACTCCAGGTTTTGGCATCATCAGAAAGCTGGATTTTAAAAAGCTTTGCATAGGCCTGTTCCCAGTTTAACTTCACCCCACTGATCAATTCTTTTTTACCCAGATCTACATAAATCCATTCGTTATCGGTCGAATTACTCGCCCACCGGGTATCGTCCTTCCCATCATTAACCGGCGCTGTTTCGCCAGATGAAGCTACCGTTGGTTTATTTAAGGCCAAATTAACCCGATCGCCACGGAATGGAAGTTTAAATGCGGTAACCGCAGCATTCGACAGTGAATTTATTGTAGCGGTCTGATTATACTTCACCACCTGCCTGCCATCCATATTATAGATGCCGGCCTGTGCCGTTAAACCATTTAAATCGCCAGATGAGGTATTGATTACCTTGATTTCGTTGTTAACCGGATTCCATTGGATATGCACCGGTTCGCAAGCTTTTTTTACACCCCAATATGCACCGTTCAGATCATAAAAATAATCATAGGTCTGCCAGATAAAGGTAGGGTTGGAGGCATTACTTGTCCAGGTCATAATACCCGAAGCATCTTCCCAAAGGTGATCTAACCAGCCTTCGTACATGGCTTTATTGGTCTCGATATTGAGCAATTGCGCTTTTCTGCAAAAATCTTCAATGCCAAGCGCTTTACCATACCGGGTATTCATGCTCTGCTCATATTGATCGGCCCCGGCATTAAAGGCCCAGGTACCAAAAAAATGTTTATCCCACATATCGTTCCTTGGCCACCAGTTTTCTTTGGGGATCATCTTTTTAAAGCTTTCTACATTGGTGAATACCGCTGAACCCAGTTCTGTACGAAAGCCCCAGCCATCGTTACCGCCCAAACCGGTTGGGTATTGCGTAAAATAATAACGGGGATCTTTATTCATCCATGGTCCACTGCCCGATAAATTGTCGGCATGCGAATTGGCCTGATAATAACGATCGTTGCCATCAAAGGTAGCGATATCCTCTTTTAACCAGTTATTTAAAGGGGCTTCGGGCCAGCCTTCATTATCACCACACCAAACGGCAATAGAGGGGTGGTTTCTGAACCTTTTGATTTTCTCGATTACATTTGCATTGAAGTTATTGACGTCGCGCGGAAGACTGGGATTCGAATTCAACCAAAAATCGTCCCACACCATTATGCCGTATTTATCGCAGGCTTCGTAAAATTCGTCATCAGTGGTAGATCCGATCCAGTTACGGATCATATTAAAGTTCATTTCCTGATGCAGTTTAACCTTGGTGTCGTATTCGTCGCCACGGCAACGCAACATATATTCAGACATCGCCCAGTTCCCACCTTTTACGAAAACCCTCTTTCCATTAATGGCAAGATGAAAAACACCGCCAATAGTATCGTAAGCATATGATTTGATACCGAATTTGATGGTTTTCTCATCCGAAACCTGGTTATTTACACTTACACTCAATTTACAGGTATAAAGATTGGGTTCTCCGTATCCGTTTGGCCACCAAAGTTTTGGATGATGCACCGCCAGCTGCTCAAATTCTCTTTTATCAAGCAAAAACGAAGTTTCATCATTGGCATCTACCCTTACTTTTTTTGAAAATCCGATATTGCCAGGCATAATTACTCCAGTGATGTAAGCGCTTTGCTCCTTATTTTCTGTATTCCTGATGGCTAAGGCGATACTCAGATCCGCCCGAGCATTGGTGGGCAGTTTGCTACGCACCCAGGGATCCTGAATGGTTAAACTGCCTGAATTAGACAGAAACACCTTATCGGTAATGCCCGAATTTAAACCCGGTACGTAAGGCATCCAATCCCAACCACCACTTGATATATAACTGGGGCTGGAAGCATTGGCCATTGGCCGCTGGGGAATATCGACCAAAACTGCGAGGATATTTTTCTTACCTGTATTGATCAATGCTCCGATATCGTATCTGCCCCTTTCCATAAAACCGTTCAAGCTACCAAGCTTGATTCCGTTTAAATACACATCAGCCTTGCGGTTTACACCATTAAAGTTTAACCATATTTTTTCTTTTGTAAAGGATTTTGGTACTTCGAAACTGGTGATATACCAAAAGCTTTGATCAAATTTCGTTTTATCCGCTGTCCATATGTGATCGGCAACGTTTGGATCTTTTTCCAGTCCGGCGGCCACGTAAGCGGTATAAACTGTCCCCGGTACAACTGCCTTAACCCAATCCTGTGGTTTAAAATCGGCTTTCCAGAATGCGGCAATATCATTAACTTCTTTTTTTGGCTTAATGCTCCATACCTGCGTGGCAGAACTGTTTAAAGAAATCATATCCTGGGCATGCAAACCAAAAGTTAACAATAAGAGCAGCAGAAATAAGTTAATCGTTTTACTAAAATGAAGAGACATAAGAAGGGGATCGTTCTAAAAATTATTTGGTTATAGGGTAAAGGCGAATATCGTAAAGACTCATGCAATTACAGGTATTTTAATGATTGGTTAGCATTTTAAAATTGGCATTTAAACCTATGGATAAAAATGGATGATCAATAAAAAAAGATGGATAATACTATCTATGCTAAAAACTGTGCCTCCCTGCTCTAGTGGTGGTACAGATAACAAAGCCTTCGACTGCATGATCAATCAAAATATTAAGTAATCGTAATTGCTGGGAGAAACCTCAACTTTTCTGGGTCGCAACATTACCGTTATGGGTTATAGCGGCCGCATTAGGATAGCCAACAACAGCATTCTTAAAAAGATATTCTTAGTGCCTTCTGGCAGGCAATATCGCTCCCGGCTCACCGAAATAAGCCCCAAAATAGACTCTGGCTTTACCTTTTAGGTAAGCAAAAGGTAAAGAATAGGTAAGCAATAGGTAGAGAATAGGTAAAGAAAAGGTAAGCAAAGGGTTAACATGGGGTTAACCTGGTACCTGGAAAGGGTAGAGAATGGTTAACAAACAAACAGCGACAATCTGTATTTTTTAGATCTGTATTTTGCTTTTGTATTAACAAATTGGCATAAGTTATTGTATTGATCGGTTAGATACCGTCCAATAGAAATAAACGATTACAGACTGTTTTACAACATATTATTTAAACCTATACCCTATCCCAATCCTAAAGGCCTGATTGCTTTGTTTAGAAGGACCTAAACCATTACTCACCTTATATGGCGCCAACCATTGATAGCTGCCATTGATATCAAACTGTTTAATGTGAATACTGATGCCGCCCCTAAAGCCTATGTTTACTTTATTGTTTACGGTATTCACTAAGGTGGAATCGATGGTTTTGCTGTGGTACAAGGTATCGCGTGGATCGGCTATAGGGCTTAACCGGGTGATCATTTCAGACTGCTTGCCCACAAAACTAATTACCGGCCCCGCTTTAACGCTTATGTGTTTTGAAAGCTTGTAGGCGGCGGTTAAGGGGATATCCATGGTAATCACTTTTCGTGTTGTTGCAATGGTAAACGGTGGCACCGAATCGGGACGGTAATAACTCGGATGTGTAAATTCACCAATAATTTTCTGATAGCTATTGATATTTACCCCCATAGCAAATTGCCATTTCTGGCTTAAGGCATAGGCACCAAATATACCTGCATAAAAACTGCTGTTTCCTTTTTTCACATTTACTCCTGTTGTAATGCCATAAGTAAAGATTGGTTCGGCATCATTTTCTTGTTTGGTTCTGCCCGTTTTAAATTTAGGTGGCCTGATGTTCTTTACCTTCTGGTTTTTGCCAGGTGTAATGCCATCTGCCCTGCTAATGCGTGGCCCCCTCCTACCATCATCTTTCCTTGATGATGCGTTTCGTGAATCCTTAGCCGAATACGGCTGCGAAACAGTCTTTTGATCTAAAATAGAGACAACTGAAGGACGGGGAAGAGAAAATGTACTACCTTGTTGAAATCCCTTTGGTACCAATAACAAACTGTTACCGTTCGCTAATGAGTTATCGGTCTTTCGACCATTATACCCGTAAACATCAACTCCTGAGGCAGGTATTGATGATCTTGTGCCAAAATTGTCTGAAGCACCAACCGTAAACGGCTTTTCTGTCCCGGCGTGTTTGTTTCCTAATAATGTCGCCGCATACGGTTTCTTGCCGGATGAGGCGTTTATCGCATTGTGATTTGGTCCTTGTTTGCCATTAAGCGAATCTCCAACCTGCACTGCAACGTCACTTATCGCCTTTTCAACCTGTCCGATACTATCCTTTTTAACAGCTGTATCAGCTATTTCATTGTAATTCAACATTTTGCTGCTAACAGGAATCGAATCTGCACGCACTGGCTTCACGTTCTTTATGATTTCCTGATGCTTATTTTTTGATTTCTGCACTGCAAAGTAGCCTACAGTCGAAACCGTGGCGGCAACAGATAGTGTATAACCGATCACTTTAAACAGTTTGGCTCCTGTAGATAAATTGGGGCCGTGGCTACCGATCGGGCTCACTGGCATCTGCTCATTGAGCAATTGATGCATGCCCGCCCATGAGGCATCCGAAACATCCTTAACTGGAAGACTATCGAATTTATTGCGCCAGAGTTTATGATACCATGCTGAATTTCTCATCTTCTTTTTATGTTTTCAGTTGGTTTATCAATTGCTGGGGAAGCTAACATTTTCCTCAACTGTTTCTTTGCTTCTGCAAGGTGCCACCTTGAGGTGCTCTCGCTAATATTCAGATGTTCTCCGATTTCCTTATGCGAATAACCGTCTATTACCGAAAGGTTAAACACCAATTGGGTAGCCGTTGGCAACAGACGGATCAATTTCAGGAGATCTTCTACAAAAAGTTTGTCCAGTACCGATGGCTGGATAAAAACTTCTTCAATTTCATCCTGGCTGATCGCATCATTAAACTTCGCCTCTCTCCGGCCAATATCAATACACGACCTCACCATTACGGTGCGTATCCAGGCGCCAAATTCTCCTTTTTTGGCGTCGAAGGTTTGGATGTGCTGAAAAATCTTCAAAAACCCAATGCTCAGCGCATCGTGCGCCAAGTCATCTGATTTTAAATAACGAAAACATATCCGCAGCATATCGGCATAGTAAAGTTTATAGAGACCTTCCTGCGCTTGCCGCTCATTGGCTTTGCAGCCTTTGATTAGTTTAGTATCCTGCTTAAAAAAAAGGTTCATCCATTTGGTTCGGTAAGCGGTTTTTCATTGTGTTGTATTAGGGTTACGCAGTGGATATGAAAAACGCTGGGTTAAAATTAATTTATTTTTTACGGATACATTTTATTTTTCCGACCAAGCGTTTTCAAGACTGGGTTCGTAAGCAATATAAAACCTAAGCTATGCGCCACCACGAAAGCTATAACCGACACAATGAATGGTACAATGAACATTTTCCATCCGAAAGTGCGAAAAGTGATCTTTATGAAAAAGCAAGGGCAACAGGAAAAAACAATGTTGCCCAGTGGCTGCAACAACTATTTTTCAATTGTCTGGATCCACTTCTGGATAAAAAAGACAGCAGCTGGCTTACCGTTGGGGATGCTTATGGATTTGATGCACAGTACATCCTGAATTCAGGCAATAATGCATTGGCAACCGATCTGAATACCGATTTTTTAAACATTGCCCAAAAAGAAGGAATTATAAATGCTTGTGCGGCGGAGAATGCAGAAAAACTCACACAAGCCGACAATAGTTTTGATTTTGTGCTTTGCAAAGAGTCTTATCACCATTTCCCAAGGCCATATGCCGCGATGTACGAGATGATCAGGGTGGCCAGATCGGGTGTGGTGGTAATGGAACCACAAGACCCGGTAACAAAAATGCCTTTGTTGTTAATGTTAAGCAATCTTTTCGGCCGGAACAGCGTTTTTATCAACCAACTATGGAAAAACCGCTTTTCATTCGAACCCGTTGGGAATTTTGTATACAAGGTTTCGGAACGCGAATTTGAAAAACTGGCCGCGGGTTTGGGCCTGCCCTTGGTCGGTTTTAAAAAGATAAACCCCAATTATTGGTTTAAAGGAGCAGACTCGATATCTACCGATCGACACAACGGGCAGTTTTTCTTTATTAAAATGAAAAAAATGCTCTTTGATGCCCTCGTTAAGTTAAAAGCCGTGCCTTCGCAGGTATTAACTACAGTTGTTTTTAAACAACTACCCGATGAGTACACGATTAACCTGCTGAGGAAAAACGGCTACCATTTGGTTTATATCCCCCAAAACCCTTATCTCAATTAAACATCATCCTTCACCTCATACCCATTACCTCAATAAATATGAAAACCAACACCACACCTGGAATCCTTTATTTTTTCTCTGTTTTAACTTTACTGGGCTTTTTGGTATTGACCTGCTTTTTTTATCCCCGTATAAACTGGAATGCATTTTTTGCCGCAGCAGGCATATTCCTGCCCATTGTAATTGGGGCGGCCATTGCGGCTATTCTTTTGTTTTTGGGTATATACCTGGCGATTAAAGCCATTAACCATGGAAAAGAAAAAAAACACGTCCGGTATTTGTAGCCAAATTAAAAATGCCCCAAAAAGCATTTAACTCCTGGGGCATTATAATCGGTGCCTTTTATCATCAGTTAAACAGTGGGTTTTTCCGGAAATAGGTTATTCCTTTAAAACTTACTGAATAATCACTTTTAAAGTGTGTACTTTTCTGATAATAATCTGTGGTAATAATTTGCGCTCCGGATGCACATGCGGCTTCAAAATAAGACCGGTCGTTCATCCTGGCCTGACGTGTATCAATATCCGCGCGGGTACGGATCATATATCCCTTTTCTACCAAAACCGGGATATTGGGATCTTTGGCATCGTTTCTGAACATGATTGCCGCCTCCGGGTTTCCCGGATCGACGTTTGCGAACAAAACACGGCCTTTTAAACTCGGATGGTCTTTCATGTACATCGATCTTTTTGCGCCCTGGGCATCAAGAATAAAAACAAACTTCCCCCTTGCTGATTTCAAAGTTGGCCAATTGCCCTTTAATACCGCTTCTTCGAGTGTTTTATACTCTCCCCTCACCTGATCCGGAACAATTAAATGATTTTGTCCTAACCCATCCTTAATTGTTTTATCAAGCGCATCAAAAGTTTCGTTTACAAACTTTTCCGGCGGTGTAAAACCAGCCCTTTTTATCGAATCGTCTTTCGTTTCGAGTGTGATAAATACAGGCGAATGATCAGGGTGTGCCTCCGACCATGTTTTCAATTCGTGCAATACCTCTTCAAGTGTAAAAGCGTTGCTGCGGAAATCAAGATCAGGTATATGCAGGATCTTAAAACCTGGTGCGTTCATTTTACCCTCAACATCATAAGGTTTCTGATTTTTTGCCCATTCCAATCCTTTTGGATGGCTGTATCTTCCACCCTTAACATCAGCATACACATCGATTTCCAGATTACGCAAACCTAAAGCAAGCTGTGCTGTATAGGCCGGATGTTCATAATCCAGCTTACTTGCTGATACCGAATCCTGCTGCTGAAACAGTTTAAACAAAAGCGGATCAATAGCCTGTTTAAAGCTATTGTGAGAGCCAATTACCTGGATTTTGTTGATCGGCAATTCGTCCTCATCGGTTTTCGCCAAAAACAACATCGCCAGCAATAAAGTGGAGCAAAAAATACTTTTCATCTGGATTAATATCCCTGGTTCTGTTTAATCGATTTCGTTACATCAAGCGTAGTCTGAGGGATCGGGAAAATCCTTCTGAAAGGCTGTGTAGTAGGTTTTGCACTAAAAGGTTTCTCAAATTTACCAAAACGGATCATCTGTGGACGTCGTAACAGTTCCCAGTACGTTTCGTAAGCAATCTCTTTATATAAAGTAGCCTCATCAAGCGATGTGATGGCCACACCAGGCGCATTACCATACAGTGCTTCCCTTGTTCTTGTGGTGCGTAGTTTGTTGATATCGGCCATTGCTTCTGCCACCATTCCTTTACGGAAGTAGGCTTCGGCACGCATGGTATATATTGCGCCTAAACGGATCAAAGGAATATCTACATTGCTGGATCCGTTACCTTCTTCAGGATCGAATTCATATTTAAAACAACGTGCGCCACGGTTGATCTCATTCTGCGCAAAAACAGCTTGTGTTGGGTTTGTAAAATTAAGCGCTGGGGTGAAGTCCATTTTAGTTGATGTACTTTTTTCCATCACCAGCTCCGAAACCTTGATCCTTCCATCTGAAGTCATTTCAAAACCATTAGTTGAAGTCAGTTTTGGGCCGTATTGCTGGCCAACCATTATCCCTCTGTTAAAGTGGAACCAGGGCACACTTGGACTGCTATTGGGAACCAGATCTGTTGCCGGTACACTACCCGGGCCATTGTTCATAAACCAGGTACCATCGGCATACTGGTATTTTCTTTCAAACCTTGGGTCTTCGTGGTTACCATCCCAGCTTGCATAAAACTCAGGGCTGATACATGCTGCATTGGTTCCCCTGTTTAATGGAGAAGGTTTTTGGTTACGCTCTACACAAACGTAGGCGAAAGAGTTGGAGCCGTTATGGATATAATCGATTTTCTGTGTCACTACGAAGATCAGTTCAGCACCGCCGGAATTTTTGATCGCAAAGTTATCGAAGTAGTTGCTCAACAAGCTAAACTTGCTCGAATTGGTCAATAATGAAGTATAACTGATCACCTTGTCCATATCCGTTTCGGCTGTGTTCACCGATTTCTCGTTGAAATTGAAGGTGGCTGCATAACGGTCTTTAAACACCGCACGGTTCAGGTACATATTGGCAAGCAAGCCATATGCGGCCTCTTTGGTAAACCTTCCGTTATGTGTAGATTGTTGGCCTAAAGTAGCCAGGTCAGGGATAAGTGCTTCAACCTGAAGGATGAGGTTATCAATTTCCGTTGCCGCCTGTTTCATCTCTAACGGTGCTTTCTCGTCCATTGGGTCGCGGTATGGCGCCTGTCCGAAAAGATCGAGCGTGGTATAGGTATAAAAGGCTAGTAAACCCTTGGCCTCTGCTAAAAAGAGTGTTCTTTGCGGAATACTGCTTTCGGTAACCTGTTTAATCGCTGTTAACGATCTGGTAATTCCGTTGGTAAGCATGTTCCAGTTATCGGTTACAATCGGGTTGTCTGATGCCCAGGTGAATTCGTGCATTGAGCGCCATTTACCGCCATCGCCCCAATCGCTTCCACGTGTGGCCAAAATCGCTTCGTCAGTGGTATACTCCTGCAAGGAGAATACAGCGCCATGGTCAACAAAGGTACCATCACCCAAACGGTCGTAAGCAGCAGCTAAAGCTCCTGCAGGATTTTGTGCATTACCGCCCAGCACTTCATCGAGCACTTTTTCGTCGAGTTTGGTACAGCTGGTTAAAACCAGGACTGTAGCCAGAAATATGATATTTTTTATTTTAAATAATTGATATGTTTTCATCTTTATAGTTTTAAGGTTGCGCCAAAAATAAATGTCCTTGCAGTTGGATAACTGGTATAGTCTATACCCAGCGACTGATTTCCGCCGGTTGCCTTCGGGCTGTTGATCAATGGATCGTAACCGCTATAATTGGTTATGGTAAATAAATTCTGCCCGGTAACATATACGCCAAGTCCCTGTAACCAGCTTAGTTTTTTAAGCTTGATGTTGTAGCCTAAACGCACAGAATTAAGCCTGATGAAATCCGACTTCTCCAGGTATAATGACGACAGTTGCGGAGGATTGGCAGGATTGGCTCCCGATTCGAAATATTGTCGGGCCACATTCCGGTCTGAGGCAAGATTGTTGATGTTCAATGCATTTAAACCGGTATTGTTTACCAGATAACCTCCCGTTTGCCCGATGAATGAGAATGAGAAATCGAAGTTCTGATAAGTCATCTGGCTATTTAAACCATAGGTAAAGGTTGGAATGGCGCCCTGGAAAATTACGCGGTCTTTATTGTCGATTACGCCATCGCTGTTTACGTCTCTGAAAATATTCGCGCCTTTGCTGTCAAAACCCATGTGTTCCAACAGGTAAAACGAACCTGCGGCATAACCGCTTCTGTAGATATTGGCGGTTACACCGGAAAGCCCTGGACCGGAAATGGTCCCCGACAGGATCTCTGAAACCGGAAGATCTTTAATCTTGTTGTTTAAGGTTGCACCGTTCACATCTACCGACCAGTTGAACTTTCCGGTGTTGATCACTTTCGAGCCCAACATAAATTCAAAGCCTTTGTTTACAATCTTGCCATCAATATTTACCCATACATTACTGGTTGGGCTTAATACCTGCGAAGGAATGTTCAGGATCGCGTCGGTTGTGGTTTTGTTGAAATAGTCTAATGTTCCATAAAATTTGCCTTTGAAGAGCTCGAAATCAAGTCCTACGTTGTATTGGGTAACCACCTCCCATTTCAGGTCAGGGTTAGGGGTTCTGGTTACCGAAATACCATTTACCAATGCCAAATCATTATATAAATAATAACCATCGCCAGCAGAAAGTGCATAACTGGCCTGCGTAAGTTTGTTCTGTACTTCCTGGTTACCTGTTTGGCCCCAGCTTGCCCTTAACTTAAGCTCGCTTAGGAAAGGGATTTTTTTAAAGAAATCTTCCTGTGCCATGTTCCAGCCCAATGCAAACGATGGGAAATAACCATATTTATTGTTCGCACCGAAACGCGTAGAACCATCGGCACGTACCGATGCCGTTACCAGGTATTTGTTATCGTAAGCATAATTTACCCTCGAAAAGAAAGATTGCAACTCGTTGATCTGTGCAAAACCAAATACACCGGTCTGTTTCCCGGCGTAACCTGGATTGTTCTCCGGTAAAATACCGCTACTCTGTGCCGCTATTCCATCAAGGTTAAAGCTACTGCCTCCCCTTTCGAATTTCTGATAAGAGAAACCTCCGATAGCCTCCAGTTTATGTTTGCCAGTCAGCAGGCTGTAGTTCAGGTAATGCTCCATCAGCGTACTTTTCGAATCTAGGTTCGCCTGGATGTACTTACCTATTGGATTTAAATCTGTGGTGTTCGGAAAAATTGTGGTATTTCTTTCACCCACAGAGCGGTCAAGCCCTAAGTTAAATTTGTATTCAAGGCCTTTTACAATCCGGAATGATACATCCATATTACCCAATACCCTTAAGGTACGCGTACGGTCTCTGTAGATATCAAGCAGATAAGCCGGGTTATAGTGTGCATTCGCATTGAAGTTGGTAAACTTTCCATTCTGATCGAACACCGAACGGGTTGGGTTCGACATTAAGGCCTGAATGATCAGCTGTCCGTTCGAACCACCATCATCACTGGTTGGCACACCGTCATCACGGGTTTCACTTCCCGTTAAGTTGATGCCGATTTTGAGGCGTTTATCGTCAAGGAAAGATTCAGAGGCATTGATCCTGGCCGAAGTACGTCTGAATTCACTATTCTTCACAATCCCTTCCTGATCCATCTGAGCAGCCGAAACAAAGTAGTTGCCGGTAGCGGTGGCCTTCGAGAAGGATACCGAATTGTTCAATGTTTTCGCCTGGCGGTAAATCACATCCTGCCAGTCGGTATTGCCTCCGTGGTCGAATGATTTGTCCTTAATTGCCGCACGGTATTCATCAGCAGTCAAAAGATCGAGCTTATGGGCGACGTTTGAGAGCCCCAGGTACGAATCGTAGGTGAAGCTTCCCTCACCCGTTTTGCCCTTCTTAGTGGTCACGATTACCACACCGTTTGATCCGCGGGCACCGTAAATGGCTGCTGCGGAAGCATCCTTCAATACCGAAATGGATTCGATATCGCTTGTATTTAAAAAGTTTAACGGGTTTTTCGCTTTCGATGATCCGAAACCAACATTCGAGCCCGTTGGGCTCACATCATCATTCGTTAAAGGTACTCCATCTACTACGAAAAGCGGTGTGCTCCCACTACGGATAGACCCCACCCCGCGGATGGTTACATCAACACCGCCCCCTGGTTCGCCGCTACTGGCCACTACACGTACGCCGGCAATTTTACCCTGCAGTAAATTATCTGCTGAAGTAACCACGCCCTGCCGGAAGTTTTTCGCATCAAGCTGGGTAACTGCACCCGTAACATCTTTTTTGGTCTGCTTTCCATAGCCCACAACCAAAACTTCATCCATATTTGATGCATCTGGTTCCAGTTTAATGTTCAGTACATCGGTAGTGGCTGCTATCTGTTTTGTTTTGTAGCCAATAAAGGATACCTCTAATGTTTTACCTTTTACGGCGTTGATCTTAAACTCGCCTTTAGAGTTGGTCGAAACAGCATTCGAAGTGCCCTGTTCCTTTACGGTTGCACCGATCAAAGGCTGGTCGGTTTCATCGGTAATCCGGCCGGAGATGGTCCTCCCCGGTTGCTGTGCAAATACAGCCATCGACACCATCAAGAGTACTGCTGAAAACATAATTTTCAGGGACTGAGGTGTCAATAAACGAAAATTAAGCGTATAAATTCCTTTCATGAGCATAATTAATAAATAGTAAGTGTTTGGTTTGGGATATTTGTAACTAAAGAAATCGCACAAAGATGTCTTTTTGATATAAGCAGTATTTACCTGTCAGATTATTAAATTGTTAAATCATAATCAGCAATAAGGGTACAGTATAAACAGAAATAGCAGTAGCGGCGGGCTTTTAAAGCGCTACTGTAGCAGGAAGGTATTTCGCTATAAGGTCTTCATAATATGGTTTTAATTCGTTTACAACAGGCGTTTTCGGGCTTTTAGAATACAGATCGTAAGGATTAAATTTATCTACCCATTTAAACATTTCCTGGTCGTGGGCATTGAGTATATGGTTATAAGCCTGCTCACGGTGTTGCGAATAAAAAGAATGGTACCTGATCATATATAGGGCAGGTTCGGGAAGATAATTTTTAGTCAGCTGATATAGATACTCGTCGTGGCCCCACGACATGTGGATATTATCCAATCCACACTGGTGGCTATACACCCCATATTTGGTATTGTAGCGCTCATCATAGGTATCCGGATTATCGGCAAAAAACTCAGGGAAAACAATCTTGTCGGAGAATTTACAGCCTACCGGAAAAGAATCTCCAACTACATTCCACTGCGGTTCGCCAAACAGGCAAAGTACTTTTCCCAGATCGTGGATAAAACCGGTAAGTACAAACCAATCGGGATGCCCGTCTGCACGGATTGCTTCGGCAGTTTGCAATAAGTGTTGTAACTGATCGAGTGAAATATCAGGATCAGAATCGTCAACCAAAGTATTCAGATATTCCATGGCCTGCCACCAGGGCATTTCTTTTTTATCAAATTTTAAAAAGTTTTCCTTTTTGGCCAGTACGTTATCATAAGTTTGATATTTATGGTTTAAGCGGTAAAACTCACGTACGGAATCAATTTCCGGACTGTCGTAATTTCTAAATTCCTCTTTAGCCTTTTCCGGAACACCTGGTTCAGGATATCTTTTTAACACATCATCTTCCCAAACTTCTAAGCTTGAAAGCGGGTTCATTTTTTCGTTTTTTTGTGTTTTCATAACGTTATATTTTCATGGATATAAAATCGTGCTTAAGGTTGTTCATTACCAGAATACCGTATATAAAGCGGCAAGAATACCGCAGATGAGCACTGAACAGACGATAAATGAAGGACTAACCTTAAACATTTTGCGATCGATTTCGAGTCCTTGCGGATTGCTTTTACTTTTAGGATCAAAAACGGTAATCAGAAACATCAATGCGAGAATGATGCAGAATACCCAGCTCATGCGGTGTAAAAAAGGAATCGGTGCTATAAAACCCCGGGTGATTTCGGGCAGGAATTTAAAAAATGTGGATAATGGAATGGTTAGCAACGCCGCTGTAAGTGCACCAGTAGAGGTGGTTCTTTTCCAAAAGAAACCCAGCAGAAAAATGGCAAATACCCCAGGAGAAATAAACCCTACATATTCCTGTATAAACTGATAAACCTGATCGAAGCTTCGCAAGGCAGGTGCAATTACAATGGCGATCAAGGACGCAACAATGATCGACCAGCGGCCTACATTGACCAAATGTTTTTCGGAGGCATTCTTTTTAATGTATTTTTTATAAATATCAAGAGTAAATATAGTGGCGATACTATTGCACTTACCAGCAAGCGAAGCCACAATTGCGGCTGTTAAGGCAGCAAAAGCCAGGCCTTTAAGTCCGGTAGGTAAAAGGTTCATTAAAATGGGATAGGCATGATCGGGTTTTACATTGCCTGCAGCATCCACCATTTCTTTATGAAAAAAGCCCTGTTGCCAAAGTACATAGGCACATATTCCCGGAATCACTACGATTACAGGGATCAGCAGTTTTAAAAATGCAGCAAAGATCAATCCCGCCCTACCGGTTTTTAAATCCGCTCCCAGTGCCCGTTGTACGATATATTGATTACAGCCCCAATAGTTGAGGTTATTGATCCATAAACCGCCTGCCAAAACGGCCAGCCCTGGTAATTCGTTGTAAAACTTGTCGCCTTTTGAAAAGATCATATGGAAGTGATCATCCGCCTGGCTTTTTAAAACCGGTAATGCCTTCAGCACGGTACTCATGTGAAAATGGTCGCTCACCATATTGAGTGCCATATAACAGGTAACCAAACCGCCAATCACCAAAACCAATACCTGGATCACGTCGGTATAACCGATTACCTTCATGCCACCAAGTGTAATGATGACCGAAAATACCGCCAGGCCAATAAGGCACACCGTAAAAGAAACTCCTGTAATGGTTTCAACGGCCAGTGCACCAAGAAAAAATATGGAGGTAAGATTGACGAATACGTAAACCAATAACCAAAAAACCGTCATTAATGTGCTTACCGTATTGTTATACCGCTGCGATAGGAACTGAGGCATGGTATAAATCTTGTTTTTAAGATAGATGGGCAAAAAGAATATGGCTACAATGATAAGGGTTGCCGCAGCCATCCACTCATAACTGGCAATGGCCAAACCCATTGCAAAACCAGAGCCTGACATGCCGATAAAATGTTCGGCCGATATATTTGAGGCAATGATAGACGCACCGATGGCCCACCAGGTTAAGGAACCTTCGGCCAAAAAATAATCTTTTGTATCGGTACTTGCTGCTTTTTTACTAGAATATACCCAATAACCGTAAGTGGCTATGACAATAAAATAGATAAAAAAAACGACATAGTCGGTTGTTTCCAGATGATTCATGTTTCATTAGCCTAAATCAATCCGGGCACTTGATGGTGTCGGATTAATTGTTTTATATTTGGTTACAGGAGAAGCTGAAAAAGAGCGGTTCTCCTGATCAAAGCTGTATATAAAAATATTAAATCGGGTGTTCAACTGAAATTTTATTTACGAATACGTTTTAGTAAAATACGACATTACCCTAAATTAAAACTCAAATAAACCAGCATAAATGAGGCAAAACGTTACAGTAAAAACTTTAGCCAAAGAATTAAATATATCGATCGGAACTGTCTCAAAAGCCCTTAACGACAGTTATGAGATCAGCATCGATACCAAACAAAAGGTTTTAGACCTGGCCAAAAAGCTCAAATACGAGCGCAACCCCGCAGCGAGCAATCTCCGCAGTCAGAAAACAAAAACCATCGCTGTGATCATTCCCCAAATCGCCAACAACTTCTTTTCCCTGGCGATAAACGGAATTGAAGAAATCGCCAGGAAACGTGGTTACCATGTATTGATTTACCTCACCCATGAGAACAGTGAAATTGAAATTGCCTTTACTGATAGTCTTTTGAGTGGGCGCGTGGATGGCATATTGATCTCCGTTTCGAGCAGTACCGAAAACCTGGATCATTTTAGAGAACTGGTTAATAAAATCCCTGTTGTGTTTTTCGATCGCACCATTGAAGATATTGATGCCATTAAAATCACTGCAGACGATTATGAAAGTACTTACGATGCCACAGTACACCTGATTAATAACGGTTGTAAAAGAATCGCCTATCTCTATGCCTTGAGTTGCCTCAATACCGGTAAAAGAAGGATTGCAGGTTACCGGGATGCCCTAAAAGATTATGATATGGAATCGGGCGAAAACCTGATTGTAAACCACCATAACAACGACGATCAAAATTATGAAAACATCAAAAAACTGATCATCAGTGAAAAACCCGATGGTATTATTTCGTCGATCGAAGAACTTGCCCTCCCTTGTTATTATGTATGTAAGGAACTGGGCTTAAATATCCCAAATGATCTCAAGATTATCAGTTTTTCGAACCTGGGCACAGCACCGCTTTTAAATCCTTCGTTGAGTACCATTACACAACCCGCTTTCGAAATTGGCAGGGAAGCCGCTGGACTTCTGTTTAAGATATTGGATAAAAAACCGTTTGATTTGGATGAAATCCCTAAATTAAAATCGATATTAATTAAACGGGATTCTACAGGACCGTTGTGATTGTTTTGTTTAACCGCAAAGTGCGCAGAGTTGTTTTTTACCGCTGAGTACACAGAGGGCATAAAGTTGAGCGGATAAACAGGCGGTTAAAGATACGCGTTCTTCATCCTGAACTTGTTTCAGGATCTATCCTGCTCTGCGTAAATCTTCTTAATCTGCGGGAAACCTTTTGCCTTATAGCTCCCGCTGACTTCACGGATCGCCGCAGAAACTAGCCCATTTTACATTTCTCATCCTTTAACCACTGAGGGCACAAAGAAATACACTGAGGACTCAGCGTTGGGCATATAAAAGGTATTAAAGAAACGCAATCTTCATCCTGAACTTATTTCAGGATCTATCCTGCTCTGCGTAAATCCTCTTAATCTGCGGGAAACCTTTTGCCTTATAGCTCCCGCTGATTTCGCGGATCTCCGCAGAAACTAGCCCATTTTACATTTCCAATCCTTTAACCACTGAGGGCACAAAGAAATGCACTGAGGACTCAGCGTTGGGTATATAAAAGGTATTAAAGAAACGCAATCGTCATCCTGAACTTGTTTCAGGATCTATCCTGCTCTGCGTGAATCTTCTTAATCTGTGGGAAATCTTTTACTTTATTGCTCCCGCTGATTTCGCGGATCGCCGCAGAAACTAGCCCATTTTACATTTCCTATCCTTTAACCACTAAGGGCACAAAGAAATGCACTGAGGACTCAGCGTTGGGCATATAAAAGGTATCAAAGAAACGCAATCGTCATCCTGAACTTGTTTCAGTATCTATCCTGCTCTGCGTAAATCTTCTTAATCTGCGGGAAACCTTTTGCCTTATAGCTCCCGCTGATTTCGCGGATGGCCGCAGAAACTAGTCCATTTTACATTTTACATTTTCCATCATTTATCCCACCAAACTCTCGAAGTCAATACATCGCCACCAGCGATCCTGGCTACAGCATCTTTATAATTTTGCGGGTTATTCAGAATCTCTGTGGAGAGGTAGATCATCCTTCGCGGAATGGTGGCATTGGTCACATTGCCTTTGTAATTTACCGGAATAAGTTTAGGGTAATCGCTCCTTTTCCAGTTTAACCAGGCTTCTATAAAATTAAAATTAGTTCCGGTAGCTACCCAATACTGTGTATTAATGGCTTTCAAAGCCTTCTCGGTACTGCTTTCATCAAGGGGGTCCTGGTTTACAAAGGCGGTAATTTTGTTGGCATCAACCGCAGCCAGAGGATCGAGCTGGGCAAGCGACTGTATCGCTCCGGTTAATCCATTGGCATAGTGCAGTTTTGCAGTTCCATCTATATTCCATTCCCTCACCTTCGCCTCGGCAAGTAAAAACTCGGTTTCGGCATAGGTAAGAATAAAAATCGGGCCACCTAATTTCAGGTACATAGCGGTTCGGGGTCTGGAATATTTTCCAAGCGGGGCAAAATCGCTTCCGCTGCCAGTACCGCCGGGGTAATTGGGCGAATGGCTGATATCGGTTATTCCTCCCTGCAGATCATATCCATTGGGCATACCCAGCTGAACGGCCGGATCTGTATTGCCGCTCAGGTTCTGATCGGCATTTCTGGCCAGTCCATCTCTGGGTATCTCACCAATAATACCCAAACGCGGATCATTGGTCGTTTGTAGCTGATCGATCAATGTTTTGCTCCAGCGTACTTCCAGATAATCGGAATAAGTTCTTAAGGCAAGTGATGTTCCATTCTGACTGTTAAAAGAGGAAGCATCCGTTAACAGGATTGCGTTATCGTTTATGCTGTTAAAGGTTTTACCCGCGGCTTTCTCCGTCCACAATCTGGCTTTCCCGGGGTCGGCTTTAGTTAAACGCATGGCAATCCTCAGCATTAAAGAATAGGCAAACTTCTTCCACTTGGTAATATCGCCCTTGTAAAAGAGATCTGCGCCTGGCCCTGGCTTTTCGGTATCCAGTTGTGTAATAGCCGTTTCAAGATCGTTCAGCATTTGGGTATAAATATCTTCCTGACGATCGTATACAGGATATTTAATGCCTTGCATAGCTTTAACCGCCTGCGAATAGGGCACGTCGCCATAAGTATCGGTAATCCGTTGCAAAATCAATACGAACATAATATCACCTATGGCAATCAGGTTCTGATAAGCTGCAGGATCTTTCAGCTTCGCCAGCCGCTGCATCTCCCTGATGTAGGAGGCATCGGTATAACCTTCGTTGAAAATGCGGCCCTGGTAATCGGTAAAACTGCCAACGTTGATGTATTTATCGCCATTGTTGTAATAATAATAACTGGAGGCCAGCAATTGCATCATCGTACTTTGGTACAACAGCTGATAATAACCCAGATTGGCATATTTAAGCTGTGCCTGTGCCAGCAAACTGTTCGGATCGTAATTATTTTCGGTAAGTTTGGTCGGATCGGTATTGATTTCGTCGAGCTTTGCTTTAGAACAACTGCCCGCTAAAAACAGCAAGAAAACACCCGCAATATATCCCCTTATCCAACTCATCTTATTTAAATTTAAAGTTAAAATTAATCCCAAAACTGCGTGTAGCGGGCAATGAGGCGCCTTCTATGCCTGCATAGCCTAAGGTTGGCGAAAACTGCGATTCAGGATCTATGTTTTTAGTATACTTAAACAAGGTAAACACGTTACGCGCCACCAGATCAACCCCGATACTGCTAAAAGGTGTCCTTTTTAAAAAGCTACTGCTGAAAGAATAACCCAGTGTAGCCTGCCGCAACTTGATAAAACTGCCATTGAGTACCGATAAGGCAGAAATATTGGTAGCCAGCTCGGGGTAATAGGCATAAGCAGGAACATTAATGGTATTTTTTTGTCCATTTTCCAGCACGCCATCGGCCACAATACCGGTTTCTCTACCTATCAAAGTAGCTTTATTTAAACCAAGCACGTAGCTATAATATTCTGTAGCCGACAGGATTTTATTGCCAAAGCGATAATCAATCAAAAAGGAAAAGTTAAACTGTTTATAACTAAAACTATTGGTAATGCCGCCATATAAAGTGGGCATGGTCCCCCCCATGGGGATAAAATTACCCCTTTTGGGTATACCATCCGAGCCAATAATCACATTTCCGCTGGCATCGCGCAGGTAATCGTAGGCCATAATCTGTGTAATCGGTTTGCCTACCACCAAAGCGGTATTGGCATTTAATGGCCTATAAGTACCTGTAAGTGTATAATTACTGTTGCCATCGATAGAGAGCAGCGTATTTTTGACCTTGGTTAAGTTTAGGTTAATCTGCCATTTGCTGTTCGACGTGAGCACAGGTGTATACCCCAGAGCCAGTTCTATCCCAGCGTTTCGGGTTGCACCAAGATTAACGTAAGCTGAGCTAAAACCTGTGGTTACCGACTGTTTGGCATTGATGATTTCGTTGTGGGTAAGGCGGTTGAAATATGTAAAATCGATATCCAACCGGCTGTTGAAAAATTTAAGATCGAGGCCAGCTTCTATTTCATTCAACGTAAATGGCTTTAAATTGTAATTGGGCAGATCACCAGAAAAGCCTCCGATGGGAATACCATTTACCTGGTTATCTACGGTATAATATATTTGTGTGGTATAGGGAACGATGGGTTCGCCACTGGTTTTTGCAAAATCTATTCGCAGTTTACCAAAGTCGAGCCCCTTCAATTTCAAAAGATCCGAAAAAATGAAACTGCCCGATATGCCCGGCACAAAAATGCCCCGGTTATTGGCTGGTAAAGTAGAATAGATGTCGTAGCGGCCCGTAACCGATAAATTGAGAAAACGCTGATAACTCAGGTCGGCAGTGTAATATGCCGACTCCGTTACAATCCTCGAGATGGCCAGGGTTTTTGTACTGGTAATCAAATTCTCGGGAACATACAAATAAGGCACCTTAAATTGCGAGCCGCTTAACTTGTCGCCATTCCCTTTCCTTTCCCGGTAGTTGGCACCCATGGAGAATTCGAGATTCAGTTTATCTGTAAGGTTTCGTGAGGCACTGAACAGTATATCGCTGTTAAGCTCTGAAGTATGGTTGTGGTCGTAAGCATTGATACCACCCTGCCTGTTGATGGAAAAAGCTATACCGGTAGGCAAAATGGTCACCACTTCATCCTTACTCGAATCATAACCGATCCTCCCCTGAAGGGATGCCCAACTGGCCAATTGGTATTTCAGCACTGCAGATGTGATATAGCGGTTTCTATTGGCATCATCGGCCTGTTTGTTCATCAGGAAATAGGGATTGGTTTTATATTCGTCGGCATTCCAGCGGCTTTCGAAACCTGTTTCTGCATCAAAACCTGGCGCAAGTATCGATTGATCTAAACTGGTGGCCAGTGCCGCAATCCCATAATTGGCATTTAACGGACCATCACTGAGGTAACTTTTGTTTTTGTTTCGCTCGTAAATATAATTTCCGGTGAGGCTTAACGATAGCTGATTGCTTAAGGCAACTGTTCCGTAAAAATTGAATGTTTTACGGTTCAGGGCACCATTGCTTAAAACAGAATTGTAATCTAAGTTGGAAACCGAAACGCGGTAATTGTTCCTGGTATTTCCACCTACGAGTGAAAGGGTATTGATAAAAGCAGGCGCAGTACGGTAAAAAGTCTGGATATTGTTTTTAACAGGCGAATAAGGCCGCATGGAACCATCAACCTGTGGCGTTAATTTATCGTCCATCACTTCGCCCCAGCTCAACAAACCTGTAGAAATGGCATTATACTGGTCGCTGGGCCGTTTATTCTGTGTTCCCTGACCATAAGTATATTGAAAATCGGTAGAATTTACAGGAACATCAAAAGAGAGATTGCTATTGTATTCGAGTTTTGCCCTGGTATTTTCGCCACCGCTTTTCAGGTTAATGAGGATGACCCCATTAGCGGCCCTGGCCCCATAAAGTGCAGATGCCGCCGAACCTTTCAGTATGGTAATGGTTTCGATATCGTCTGGGTTGATGTTACTGATGCCATCACCATAATCGGCACCACCATACTCGTTGGCACTTCCCCTGATGCTGTTATCGATGGGTACCCCGTTTACGACAAACAAAGGCGAGGCAGCCGTCATACTCGAAACCCCACGGATCAATACCCGCGCCGAAGAACCGGGTCCGCCGTTTACGCCGGTGATGTTTAGTCCGGCCACCCTGCCCTGCAGGGCCATAATCGTATTGCTTTCCCTCGCCTTAGCCAAGGAAGAACCTTTGATTGTGGTTAAGGCATACCCAACTTTTTCGTTGTCTTTTTCGATACCTAAAGCGGTAATCACCACCTCTTTTAAAAGATGTACGCTATCGGCAGTCGGTTTACCTTCAACATTTTTCCTGATTACAATCAGATTATTGGGCAATACCGAATAAGTAAAGCCACTGTTAAGCAACAATTGTTCGATTATTTTTAAGGCTTCTTCGTCTTCTACCTTTACCGATACACGATGTTTAGGGATTTTGGATTCGCCATAGGCGAAACGATAAACAGTTTGTTGCTGTATACTTTCGATTACCTGTTTGAAATTGGCATCTTTAAAATCCAGGCTAACTTTGGTTTGCGCATGTACACATAGCGGAAAAATCAATCCGATTAACAATATGATCCGCTGTGCAAAATTCATGGCTACAAATATACACGGCTTAACTGTTTGTGCTAACGGTAGATGTACACATTTTTGCCTTTTATCGAATAATTGAAGTTTTCGATGAGTTTTAAAATGTTTAAAGCTTCGGTGATACTTTCTTTCTCAAAATATGAAGTAAACCGCATGTCTTTAAGTTCCGACGCTTTAAAATTTACCTTAACACCATACCAACGTTCGAAAAGTTTAGCTACTTCATCAAAACGTTGATTTTTAAAGGTGAGCCCGTGGTTAAGCCATGCGGTTTCGATTACTTTCTCTGTTCCTATTCCGTTATAAATCGTCAAGCGGCTTATGTTTCCCTTTCCATTAGACAAAGTAAATTTATCTCTGGGTTTTAAGATAAAAGTTTGGTTGTCATTATTTTTAACTGAGACCGATACCTTTCCCCTGATTAAAGTAGCTTCGGTAAAGGCATCATTTGCATAGGCTTTTACGTCAAATTCAGTTCCCAATACTTTTACAGCTACCTGCGAAGTATGTACGATAAAAGGATGCTCAGGATCTTTTTTCACATCAAAAAAAGCTTCCCCTGAAAGGTAAACATTTCGGGTATCCCCATTAAATTGCGCCGGGTATTTTAAACTGCTTTCCGAATTCATATTCACAGTAGAGCCATCAGCCAGTATAATGGTTTTAATTTCGGCAGCCCTGGTCTGTGCGTTTAGCAAAGCAGCTGGTGTGGAGAAAATACTTTCGCGGTTATAAACCAATACTGCGGCAAAAGCAATTGCCACAACAGCGGCAATTTTTAACCAGAAACCAGAAGATTTATTTTTACGCACCGTTAAAACCGGTTGAACCGGAACTTTAATCTGCGCTTTGATCCGTTCGAAAACAGGGTCGATGTTTTCATCTTCAACAGTTTCGGTTTCAAAATAAGCCTGCAGCACATCATATTCATTTTTCAGCACCGGATGATCGGCTAAAATAGATTTCAGTTCAACAGATTCATCCGGCGAAAGTTCTCCGGCCAATTGTTTTCCAAGCAATTCTGTAAATCTTTGATCTGTCATTTTGTTTTCCGTCCTTTATTGTATGTTCCTTTTTATGAGAAAATTGCCTACAAAAAATATAAAAAAGATAAAGTACCCGCTAAGATAACCAGAGAGATGATTTTTCCAATTATTTTTTCATCTGTCCCCTTGTCTTTGGTGTGTAAAGGCTGCAGGACCACGCGGAGTTTTGCAATAGCCCTGAACAGCTGGGTTTGCACCGTGCGTGGTGAAATACCCAAGAGCTCAGCCACTTCCTTATATTTCATTCCGCTCTCTTTGATCAACCTAAAAACCATGGCGGCCTGTGGTGCCAAACCTGCAATTGCCCGGTCGAGCTGTTTGTGCAGCTCCCTGGTTTCCATAATGTATTCTGGTGTATGCATACTCACCTGAACATCGTCTTCAATATCAACTAAATCGATAAACGTAATTGATGAATTTTTTTTAAGGTATTTAAGTGATTGATTTTTTACCGCGATAAAGAAATAACTTTCGGGATTTAACACATGGGTACTTGCTGCGCGGTTTTCCCAACATTTAACAAAAACTTCGGTCACAATATCTTCTGCTGCCTGTTTATCGCTTACATAATAAACAGAGAATTTAAGCAACCTGCCATACAGAAAGCGATAAAGCTGCTCAAAGGATGTGATATCATCTTCGAGACAAATCTTATTCCATAAAACGACTAGATCTAGCTTAGCTGCTTTCAACTTGGTTAGTTTTTGAATCAAATGTAAGGTAATAAAAAATATTTCATAAAAAAATCACAGTGCTGTAGGCAATTTGACAAAAAAAGGGGTTCTTATTCTAGTGCCATGTATATGGCATTGGCCATTTATAGATCTATTGAAGCTGAAACAATGAATACAATCAATTATGTACTGGGCATTGATATTGGCGGTTCGCACATTACCGCGGCCGTAATCGATATGCAACAACGCAATATCCTTAAAACCTCTTATACCCGCGATCGCGTAAACTCTCATGGCACAACTGAACAGATTATAACAACCTGGTGTACAACCATTAAGGCAGCCTATAAAAAGGTTGATGTTCCAATTGGCCGTTTAGGCATTGCCATGCCAGGCCCTTTCGATTACGAAAACGGGATTTCTTATATTGCGGGGAACGACAAGTATGCCGCTTTTTATGGCCTGAACGTGAAAGACATGCTGGCCGGCGAACTGCAGATCAGTAGCGACCAGATTTTGATGAGTAATGATGCTTCCTGCTTTTTGGCTGGAGAGGTATTTGCAGGCGAAGCCCGTGCCTATCAAAACTTAATTGGCATTACACTGGGTACCGGATTGGGAAGCGCCATGAGTATGGAAGGAAAAATTACGGATGCCAATTTATGGTGTGCGCCTTTTTTAGATGGCATTGCCGAAGACTACCTGTCTACCCGTTGGTTTTTAAAACGCTATTACGAACTTTCGGGAATCAACATTTTAAATGTCCGCGAACTTGCGATGCTTCATGATGAGAGTCAAACGGTACGCAAAATATTTACCGAGTTTAGTGAGAACCTGGGACTTTTTCTGAAAGATTTCCAGCAAAATAACGATGCCGAGGCAATTGTAATCGGTGGTAACATCGCCAATGCATCAGGCCGTTTTCTTCCTGGTGTAACCAGATACCTTCAATCGATGGATATCAATTGCCCAATCCACATTTCTAAACTGAATGAAGATGCGGCCTTACTTGGTGCTGCAGGTTGTTGGGCAGTGCAGCCAAAAGAAACTGTTGAAAAACTATAATAACCTGAAATGGAGGATGTATTCTAAAGCTATCGGTAATGTAGTAGCCCAGGTTATATTCGATAGGCCTGCCGCCCTGATCGAACATGTAACGTTTTCTAAAAGGCAAGGACCATCCTGCCTCAACATCCAGTTTAAAAGCAAAAAAGGGTAATAAACGATACGTCTATTACCCTTTTTTGCATAGTGATTAAATGTATTGCGCACAAACCGAAATCGTGCTTGCCTTATTTTTTCCTATCCAGTTCAGTAATGGCTGTCCATAATACACCGGCTTCTCCCCTAAAACTTGAAGAGCCCATTGGCTTATTATCAGGAGTATACCACTCGTAAAATCCATTATTTTTGACTACCCTGGCCAACATGGGCTGTAATGCTTCCCTGGCTTCAGCCAGTAAGTTGTATCGGATAAGCTGGCTAACCATCCTTCCTCCGAACCAGGTCCAATCGCCCCCATTTTGATAAGAATATGGCCCCATACCCTTATTTTCGAAAGTACCCGAAGGATAAACAGGATAAATGGTAAGGCCGATTGTTGCCGCACGGGCATCCACCATATTTTTTTTCATCTTTTGGTAGGCTTCTTTCACCTGCTTTTTGTTCAGCAAACCAGCTTCAATGGCTACTGCAGTGCCACCATGATAATAAATTTTCGATTCATCAAACGATGCCGGGAAAGGCGAACCGTTTAAATAAATATGAGGGATGTACTTTTGTGCTTTATTATCCCATAAATATTTGTTGATATTCTGACGTACATTGCTGTAAATTTTATTCCATTTACTGATCTGGCCTGCATTTAAATCGGCAATTGCAATAAAATCCTTTATAGCAATTAAAAACATGGCGTTATCATAAATATCAATCGCGCGGTGTGTATTCTCATCGATTACAACACCCCAACTGTGTTCTGGCTGTACATCGCCCCAATCTACAGTGGTTGCCCCCCAAAGTAAACCATGCTTTTCGTCAAATCTATTTTCCATCAGAAAATCCAGCGCCCTTTCCATCTGATTTTTAACCGTTAATCCTGCCACCTTATCGGTTAAAATGCTTTTATCCCCTGTGCTACGGATGTATTTTGCAACAGCCTGGATCAATGAGGTCTCCTGATCGGTTTCTACAGTGTTTTTATGGCCAAGATATTCAGGTGCCAATTCAGATTTGTAAAACTTACCATATATCGTGGCTTTACTCGCCGGGATGTAACCATCCAAAATGCCTCCATCCGGTTGCTGAAACTGAAAAAACGTAATCAGATGCTTTCTGATCTGTGCTTTATCGTTCACCTTACAGCTTAATTCGATAAAGGTGTTTAAATCCCTGATCCAAACCTCGCCATAACCATCGCCGGCAGTAAAACCTTTTTTGATCAGTTCTTCAGCCATGGTTTTTACCTTGTTGTTTACTTCTGGCTGTACATTTCTTTCCTGGCCTGTTATGTTAACAGTTTCTTGCGCTAAAGATAGATCAGGTAGTGCTAGCACCAATAGCGCTGCTAATGCAATATTTTTGTTCATGTGCATGTTTGGGTTAAATCTAATCATCGGTTTTTACATCTTTTATCATTTGTTTGAAATTTGTTATTGATAACCAGATTTAAAAGATCCAGATCTCTTTTTTCAATGTGTTTTTTAATAGGAAATATTTTGGTTAGCCTGTATGTACAAACATATAAACATTAATTTGAATTTCAAATAACTGAAATAAAAAATTACAGCCTATTTAATGACATATAGCTAATGACTAAAACCAACCAAATCACGATTACATTACTGAATAAAAGCTATTTAAATAAACTTTCAACAATACTGAAGAATTTAACACATTTTTAATTTTGATTATAAACTTTCACTCTATATGTTTGTACATACAAATTATTTCTAATTGTTTTTAACCTAACAACCTATAATATCATCCCGATCAATATGAAGAGATTTAAAGTCTTACTCACCAGTTTTTTGTTCGCAGTGTTTATCACCATTAGTTTACCTGCATTAAGCATTGCACAAAATAATATCGTTTGGAAAATAGGCGAAAAAGACAACAAAACTGACGGATTTGCTTTGGCTCCAGGCCATTATCAACAGTTTTTGGCACAGGATTTTGGTTGGGAAGACCGTTATTACCTGGTGGGTAAATCAAATCCAGCTACCGATTGGCCTTATGTACTTCCGGGCACGGCAGACGGCTGGGGCGGCACTGGTCCAACTTCGGGCATCCGCTCGCACCAGTTAAATGTACTGTTTGACCTAAAACCATTTAAATATGCAGAAAAATTTCAGTTTATTACCGACATATTGGGTTACAATGGAAAAAACCCACCATTATTTAAAGTAACCATCAATGGAAAGGATTTTAAGTTCCGCCTGCCCGCAAACGAAAAAGACCAGGGAATTTATGGAGATAAAAATGATTTAAAAGCAATAGCTTATAAAGTTGACATTCCAGCCGGTTTATTACATCAGGGTGGAAATGCCATCACATTAACTATACTCGAAGGTTCGTGGTTGATATTTGATGACCTCAGATTGGAAGGCAACGCATCATTACATCCCCTGGCATCGAAAGATGTATATGTTAGAAATGTAAAAGCTGCAGATTATACCATCCCTAAAAATGGAAACCTCATGCAGCCCTTGCTTGTCGATATTGAACACCTGGATAACAAACCATCAATTGCCATAAAAATCGACGGAAAAAACGTATTAAACACCCAGATAGATACCGGCAGATATATATTGGAAGCACCTATGCCTGTATCCAAACAGCCTAAAAAAACAGCCTGGCAAGTATTATCGGCAGGCAAAATTATTGCTGAGGGTACAGTTTTAGCTTCTGAACAACCATTGAAAATAAGTGCGGGATACGCAGACACTAAAATCGGCACCGCGCATTCCAGATGGATGATAGCACCGGGCCCATGGATGCCCTTTAGCATGGTTAAATTAAGTCCGGATAACCAAAATCCGGGATGGATGGCAGGATACGATCCCACGGTAGAGAGTGTAGGTACTTTTAGTCACATCCACGAGTGGACAATGGCTGGCTTAGGTATGATGCCGGTAAATGGTGAAATTAAATACAAGATAGGATCGCAGGACAAGCAAAATGACGGCTATCGCTCCGATATTGATAAAAGCACGGAGAAAGCACCCATTGGATACTATTCGGTGATGCTTAAAAAGTATGGCATTAAAGCAGAATTAACTTCCACCACCAGATGTGGCTTTCAACGCTATACTTTCCCTAAAACAAAAGATGGCAGAGTGATGATCGATCTTAAAGTACCGGCCGAATACGATTATAAGATTAAAAGCTTTCAGATGACTAAGGTGAATAAACGCCGGATTGAGGGCTATAGTGTACAGCAAACCGCCAATGCATGGTCGGGAGGGGTTGATCAGGATTATACCGTAAATTTCGTAATCGAATTTGATCAGGATATCAAGAAAATCGGTGGCTGGGTGAATGGCAAAGCTCAGTCCGGGTTAAGTATAACCGGTAAAGATGTTCTTGACGCAGGCATGTATGCCGAATTTGATACGCAAAGCAAAAACGTGGTACAGGCACGCTCGGGTATTTCGCTGGTGAGTATTGAAGGTGCAGCGCGCAACCTTAAAGAAGAAGTAGAAAAACCTTTCGGCTGGAATTTTGAAGGCGTACGTGCCGCGCATGTAGCCACCTGGAATAAGTTAATGGATCGGGTGGCGATATCTTCAGACGATAGCAGGGAGAAAACCAGATTTTACAGCAATATGTACCGTGCGCTTTGCAGCCGGAATACATGGAGCGATACCGATGGATCCTGGATTGATGCAACTGAGCAAAAAAGAAAATTTACAAACCCGAACGATGTGGCTTTAGGATGCGACGCCTTCTGGAACACTTTCTGGAATCTGAACCAATTTTGGAACCTGGTAACACCTGAATGGTCGTCTAAATGGGTCAAATCACAATTGGCCATGTACGATGCCAATGGTTATCTGGCTAAGGGCCCGGCGGGTATGGAATATATCCCCGTGATGGTTGCGGAGCACGAAATCCCACTTGTTGTTGGCGCATATCAAATGGGGATACGTGATTATGATGCCCAGAAAGCTTTTTCTGCTGTTTACAAAATGCAAACCCAACCTGCTGCCACGGTGGGTAAAGGAATGGCCGGTAATGAAGATTTATTGCCTTATCTCGAACATCATTATGTACCCTATGATAAAGGAAGGTTTAGCAACAGTTTGGAATATGCTTATGATGACTGGACGGTTAGCCAATTTGCCAAAACCCTTGGCAAGGAAAAAGAATATACCGAATTTTCTGATCGGGGCAACTGGTGGAAAAACGTGATTGATACCGCTTCAGGCTTCGCCCGTATGAAAAAATCAGACGGCACGTGGTTCCCGGATTTTGATCCCTTTAAATCTGGCGCAAACGAACATTACGTGGAAGGAAATGCCTGGCAGCTTACTTTTTTTGTCCCTCAGGATGTACGTGGCCTGGCGAATCTCATCGGAAAGAAAAAATTTACCGACAGACTGGAATGGGGTTTTAATGAAAGCTACAAATGGCGCTTTAATGCGCCAAACGATGCCTATTGGGATTACCCTATTATGCAGGGAAATCAACAATCGATGCACTTTGCTTTCCTCTTCAACTTTGTACAGAAACCCTGGTTAACCCAAAAATGGAGCAGGGCCATTATCGACAGGTATTATGGTTTCGATATTGCCAATGCCTATCTCGGAGATGAAGACCAGGGGCAGATGAGTGCCTGGTTCATCATGACCTCTTTAGGCCTCTTTCAAACAGATGGTGGCTGCAGCACCAGTCCGCAGTACGAAATCGGGAGTCCTTTATTTAACAAAGTGGTGATTGATCTTGGCAATCAATACGGAAGAGGTAAATCATTTACCATCGAAGCTAAAAATACCTCAAGAGTGAATAAATATGTCCAAAGCGCAAGCCTTAATGGCAAAATATTAAATAACTTTTCTTTCCCCAGTTCCGAACTATTAAAAGGTGGGAAACTGACCCTGGTGATGGGAAGCGAGCCCAATTACAAATGGGGGATTAATTAATTTTAGTGGTGTCAGATGTTACCATCTGAGACTATTGCTAATTTCGAATCGCGATATAAAGCGCTATTGTGCTATAGTTTAATCCTCATTTTTTATTTTACCACCTAAGCCACCTTAGCGCAGCTAAGCAATTGCTGCTCTGAAAGGTCTTTTCTTTTCAGTGGTGTCAGATGTTACCATCTGACATTATTTCTAAATTTCGAATCGCAATATAGAGCGCCATTGTGCTATAGTTTTATCCTCATTTTTATTTTACCACCTAAACCACCTTAGCGCAGCTAAGCAATTGCTGCTCTGAAAGGTTTTTTCTTTTCAGTGGTGTCAGATGTTACCATCTGACATTATTTCTAAATTTCGAATCGCAATATAGAACGCTATTGTGCTTTATTTTAATCCTCATTTTTTATTTTACCACCTAAGTCACCTTAGCGCAGCTAAGCGAATTGCTATTCTGAAAGGTTTTTTCTTTTCAGTGGTGTCAGATGTTACCATCTGACATTATTTCTAAATTTCGAATCGCAATATAGAGCGCTATTGTGCTTTAGTTTAATCCTCATTTTTATTTTACCACCTAAGTCACCTTAGCGCAGCTAAGCAATTGCTGCTCTGGCCTCAGTGCTCATCGCCAGCAGATCTTTCGCTGCGCTCAGCAAGACAAATTCCCCACTAAAAATACGCCGTGGTTTTCTATGCATCCCCACCCTTCCATTCAGGAGGGCGTGACAAAAACCCTTCCCTATTTTCCGTTTCCATAACCCCGATAAGGCGCAAAGAAAAAAAAATAAAAATAATTTCAATTTCCTTGTAGGCAATTTGTGTAAACAAAATACTCTTCACTATAAAACCGGATGGATGGAAATCCTGAAGGAGGCAAACAATTAACCAAATACTTATTCAAAATTATTCATAATGAATATGAAAAAATCTCTACAGCTCACATGCTTATTGCTTTATGCATCAGCAGGCCTGTATGCAGCAACACCAGCAGATCATTTTAATCGGGCAGTTTCTTTCCATTCGGTTTATCAGGATGTGATTAAAGGAACAGTAAAAGATGAAACGGGTGCGACCTTACCGGGTGTAACCATTACCATAAAGGGTGCACAAGGTGGAACGCAAACCAATACTTCAGGGCAATACAGCATCGCAGCTAAAACCGGCGATGTATTGGTATTCTCCTTTATCGGTTACCAGAGCAAAGAAGTTACAGTAGGTACGCAAAGTACTGTTGACGTTACTTTATCAAGCGATTCTAAAAACCTTGAAACCGTAGTGGTAACAGCACTGGGAATTAAAAGATCGGAGAAATCGTTAACCTACAACACGCAGCAAGTTTCCGGTGATGAACTGTCGAAGGTAAAAAGCCCTAACTTAATGAACTCGCTGAACGGAAAAGTTGCAGGCTTAACGATTAGCCCAAGTGCTTCAGGTGTAGGTGGTTCGGCCAAAGTAATTTTAAGGGGAAGCCGTTCAGTAAGTGGCAACAATCAACCTTTATATGTAATTGATGGTGTGCCCATCAGCAACAATGGTAATGCCAATGGTCAGCAGAACAGCGTGTTTGGTGGTGGTCAGGATGGTGGCGATGGTATTTCTAACCTAAACCCCGACGATATTGCAAGCATCACTGTTTTAGAAGGTGCTTCAGCTGCAGCATTATACGGTAGCCAGGCGCAAAACGGTGTAATTTTAATTACCACCAAACAAGGTAAGGCTGGCAAAACAGAAATCGGCTTTTCTTCAGGTGTAAATATCGACAATATCGCTTACAAACCGAAGTTCCAGAACAGCTATGGGCCAGCCTCTACAACTATAAGAGATAGCTGGGGATCAGCAATCGGCAATACCACCGATAACTTAAAAGAATTTTTCAAAACAGGTATCAATACCTCGAATGCGATCAATCTTTCGGGTGGTTCGGAAATTGCACAGACTTATTTTTCTTATTCAAATACTTATGCCAGTGGCATCCAGCCGGGCAATAAGCTGAACAGGAACAATTTAAACCTGCGCGAAACAGCCAAGTTTTTAAACAATAAATTAACAGTTGATGGAAGTGTAAACTACATCAATCAGAAGATCAATAACAGTCCTTCTCTAGGTCTTTACCTTAATCCTTTATTGGGTTTGTACCTTTTTCCGAGAGGCGTAGATATAACACCATATAAGGATCAGTATTTATTGGCTGGGAACGAAGGTGGTGCCCGTCAGAACTGGCTGGGAGGTGCTACAGATATTAACCAGAACCCCTGGTTTTTAACCAACCTAAACCCAAATACTTCGATCCGCAACCGTTTTTTATTGAGTGGTAGCATAAAATACGATGTTGCACCTTGGTTAAATATCCAGGTTAGGGGAAATATAGACCGAACTACTGATGATTATGAAAACCGCAGATATTCTGGAATTGCAACCAATTTCAATTCGACAGGAACAGGTTATTTTGCACAAAGCAACCAAACCTATGTTCAAAAGTATGCGGATGCGATTGCCAACTTTACCGTTCCAATGACAGGTTCTGATTTTAAAATCAACGGATTGATCGGCGGAAGTGTAAACGACCAGAAAACAGCAGGCTTATCTTTAGCCGGTAACCTTTCGGCAGTTGATTTCTTCTCACCAGCCAACACCATCGTTGCTCAACCGGGAACATTTCCTGGAAATACCTTAACCAATGTTGTACCAATTATTCCAAACCATAGTCAGTTACAGGCTTTATTTGGTAATGCTAATATCTCTTACAAAGATTGGGCTTTTTTAACGGTAACAGGTAGAAATGATTGGTCTTCTAATTTGTCGTACACACCAAACGATTCTTATTTCTATCCTTCAGTGGGTTTATCGTTTATCGTATCTCAAATGTTTAAACTTCCTGAAGCCATTACCTATGCCAAAGTGAGGGGAACTTATGCCGAAGTTGGAAACACAGTACCTCCTTATCTTACTTTTATTCAAAACACTTTAAAATCAGACGGTGCATTAAATTTCAATACCAATGCTGCTTTTAGAGAATTAATGCCAGAGCGTACAAAATCATTTGAAATTGGAACGGATTTACGTTTTCTTTCAAACCGCATCAATTTTAGCTTTACCTATTACAAAACCAATACCAGAAATCAATATATTCCGGTAGTGGCTCCGCCATCATCATTGGTATCAACGGGATACCTTAATGCGGGTAATGTAGAAAATAAAGGTTTTCAGTTTATTTTGGGAGCAGACGTGGTTAAGGGCGATGGATTAAACTGGAACACATCGATAAACGGCTCTTTAAATAGAAATAAGATCATCGATATTGCATCTGCAGATAAAATCAACAGTATAGATTTAACCGGAGCTGGTAATACTTCTTATATCTCGAGGTTACAAGTTGGCGGATCATATGGTGATATTTATGGCTATACTTTACAGCGTGATGCGCAAAACCGCATTATTTTAGGTGGCGATGGTACTACGGCTTCTCCTTACACTCCACTTAAAAGCACTGATTTTAATTATATCGGCAATCCAAATCCAAAATTCCAACTGGGCTGGAGCAACAATTTTAGTTACAAAGACTTTAGCTTAAGTTTCCTGGTTGATGGCAAATTTGGTGGTCAGGTGTTATCGTTAACCGAAGCCTTGATGGATGAAGCTGGTGCATCTGAAGCAACTGGTGTTGCCAGAAACCAGGGTGGCGTTAAAATAGACGGTGTAGATACCAAAGGCAATGCAGTATCCACAACCATTAACCCTCAAAGCTACTATTCATTTGTTGGTGGCAGAGCGGGCGTATCAGGCGAATATATTTACAGTGCAACTGTGGTACGTTTAAGAGAAGCGGCCTTAGGCTACACCCTTCCGCTAACGGGCAAAACGTTTAAGAGTGTTAAATTTTCGGTTACCGGCAGAAACTTGTTTTATTTTTATAAAAAAGCACCTTTCGATCCCGAACTTACCATGTCGACCGGAAACGGTTTGTCTGGTGTAGATGTTTTTAACCAGCCTGCTACACGCAGTTTAGGTTTCAATCTAAATGTATCATTTTAATTCTATTCGAAAACAACATGAAAACTATATATCATAAATCCTCAAATAACAGGATTAAAGGTTTGTCAGCTGTTTTGCTGGCATCATTAATGGCCCTAAATTTTGGATGTACAAAAAACTTTGAAGATTTTAACACGAATCCAAATTCACTTTCACCAGAACAGACCACTGCCCTTTTAAAATCGGCAATCGGCCCGATAGAGCAGGAAATCTTTCATAACTACCAGATTGCCCAGAATCTGAGTGCTGATGCTTTTAGCGGTTATATGATGGCTCCAAACCCATTTGGAGGAATTAACAATATGAACTATTCGCTCAACAATGGATGGAACAGTGCTGGTTTTAATGATCAATATAACTACGTAATGGCACCTATTTCTAAAATTGGCCAGAGTGTGGTAAAAACACAATCGCCTGAATCATGGGGAATTTCACTTTTGGTACAGGTAATGGCCATGAGCAGGGTAACCGATAAATTTGGTCCTATCCCTTATACTACTGCAGGTTCGTCATTGGTATCCACCCCTTATAATGATCAGAAAACGGTATACGATGCCTTTTTTAAACAGATTGATACGGCGGCGAACAATTTACAGGCATACATTACTGCGAATCCTGGCAAACCTGCCTTTTATGATAAAGGTGATTTAATTTATGCCGGAGATCCGGTTAAGTGGTTGAAACTGGCCAACTCTTTACGCTTGCGTTTGGCGATGCGTATTGTTAAAGCCGATGCTAATACGGCCAAACTTCAGGGCGAAAAAGCATTAAACGCGCCAGGTGGCCTCTTAACCACAGTTGCTGATAATGCTGCTGTGGCGCAATCGGGAACACGAGATAATGATGTATGGGTGGTAACGGTTGCTTATGATGGAGATAACGGGCTTGGTGCAGCCTTGCAAACCTATTTGGTAGGTTATAATGATCCGCGTTTACCTGTTTATGCTACTCCTGCTAAAGACCCTTTATTCACGGGCCAGTACATTGGTATCAGATCGGGCGCGAATACATCGTTTAACGGTTTAGGTAAACCAGGTTATAAAACCTATTCGAGCATAAATTCTTCTGACATGGCCAAATCTCCTGCCGGACAAAAAGCCCCACAGATTTTAATGACTGCTGCCGAAGTTTGGTTTTTGAAAGCGGAAGCAGCTTTACGCGGCTGGACAGGATCGGGTGATGCACAGACTGATTACGAAACGGGTATTACCACTTCATTACAACAATGGAATGTAAGCGCAGGCAATTACTTAACTGATGCAACAAGCAAACAAACAGCTTATGTTGATCCGAAAAACCCGGCAAATAACGCTTCAGCAGTAAGTACCATTACCATTAAATGGGATCCTACAGCTACCAATGAACAAAAACTGGAGCGTATTATTACCCAAAAATGGCTGGCAATATTTCCTGACGGGCAGGAAGCCTGGAGCGAGTACAGACGGACAGGTTATCCTAAACTATTTACTGTAGCCAGTAACAACAGCGGCGGAACTATCGATACTCAAATCCAGATCAGAAGATTACCTTATCCATCAACAGAATATGGAAACGGTAATAAAGATGAAATTCCTAAAGCCGTTGCCCTTTTAGGCGGACCAGATAATGGCGGCACCAGATTATGGTGGGACGTAAACAAAGCAAATTTTTAACACACAAACAATACCGGGTAGGATGACGAAAGTTATCCTACCTTTTTTATAGCAAACCATTTCTAACCAAAATTTTAAACCTATGAGAAAACCTGATGTTTCCGGCGTTCTGCCGTTAACAGCTTCCACCCTATTTTATACGGCAAAAAATCAGTTCAGAAAAAGAAGAACCAACCTTTTCCTTAAAACCTGAATTTATGGATAGATATGAGATAAAATGTCAATATCCATAATATAAAAAAATCTGTTTGTAGCGATTACAATCAATTTCTAACCAATTTAAAACAAAAATTATGACAACTACCAAATTGTTAACATGCAAAAACGCCATATTAACTGTGGCTATCTTTTTTACCGTTGCTATAAGTGGCTGTAAGAAAAAAGACATCACCCAGAGTGAAATTTTAACCGGTCCGGCTAAAAAAGCATCTACCTCAGCTATCGGGGTACCCGGCCCAAAAGGTGTATGTTACGTTGAAGTAAACAGTAACGATATCCGGAATGTAGGAAAGTATAAACTCTCTTCGGGAGAACAACTGTTCGACATCGCCATTATTTTTGCGGCGAATATCAACTACAATACCTCAACACAAAAAGCCGTATTGGGCTTTAACCCAAACGTAACCAACGTGCTGAATAACAGGACAACCTATATCAAACCCTTACAGGATAAAGGCATAAAGGTACTATTATCCATCCTGGGTAACCACCAGGGGGCGGGTTTTTGTAATTTCACCTCGCAGGCATCGGCAACTGCATTTGCACAACAACTGGCTAATGCAGTTACCACATATGGTCTGGATGGTATCGATTTCGACGACGAATATGCAGAATATGGTAATAACGGAACGGGACAGCCAAACGACAGTTCATTTGTATACCTCGTAACCGCGCTTAGACAATTGATGCCAAATAAGATTATTTCCTTTTACTTCTTCGGTCCGGCAGCTTCGAGATTATCTTTTAATGGCGTTACCGTAGGATCTAAAGTAAATTATAGCTGGAATGCCATTTACGGCAGCTTTTCTCCACCAAATGTACCAGGATTAAGCCAGGCAAATCTTGGTCCGGCAGCAGTTGATATTCAGGCAACCAGTTCATCTACAGCGGCATCATTAGCTACACAAACCATTAATAACGGTTATGGCATTTACTTATACTATAATCTGCCTAATAATGATGTACACACCTATTTATCAAGCATATCGAGCAACTTATATGGTGGCAAAACCACTACGTATACGCCATAGGCATTTAAACAGGAAACAATTTTATACTTTATAAAAGATATAAATCAATAAATCTGCAATCGCTGCAAATATGATCAGTAGGGCGGCATCAGCTGCCCTGCTTTTTTACGGCCCATCTTCCCGAGCCACGCCATTTCGGCATTATATCGATTTAGCCATTTGCTTACTAACATACCATTTCTATCTTTGTAACCGTTATCTTTGCGCGGATACAGATATAGGTTATAAAAACTGTGAAAATTTCAGGATTAGAATAACAAAACTGTAGCCGTTTTTGTCCCCTTTTTGGAATAGGGTGTATTATACACTCACTGACACTATTTGAAGGTAGAATATAATTTTTAATTTTAAACGCTTAATTTTACCCGAATGGATATCTTATCATACCTGTTAGCACTCTTGCAGCAACGCAAAGAAGTTGGTATTACCGGCTTGGGCACCTTTTATAAAAAGAAATACCCTGGAAGATACGATAAGGAAAAACAAACGTTTTTACCTCCGGGATATACCCTGCAGTTTTCTACCGAATCAACTGAAGAAGAAGCCTTAATAGATTTCATTTCCGCCAAAAGGAATATCTCTAAAGATAGCGCCAAATACGATATTGAACAGTTTGTTGAGGAAGTAAACCAAAAACTGGAGTTAAACCACGAAGTTGAACTAGAAAATACCGGCCGTTTATTTTTTACCGAACAGGGAATAAGTTTCGAACCGGTTAAAAACATGAACTATGGTTCTGAATTTTATGGCTTACCATCATTAGCAGAAACAGCCATAGCGGAAGAAAAACCTGCTCTACCAAAAGAAGAGGAAGAAATTTACGACGAAATTTCGGAAGCACCGGTGGCATCTTCACCATTCGAAAATAAATCATACCATCATCCGGTAATCGAAAATGTAGAACTGGATGAAGTTAAAGATGATCTTAAAAATACTTTAAAACATTCAGAGAATGCAACAGCAGGAGTTGTTGAGGCTCCTGAGTTTATCAAAGAACAGCACGAAGAACACCCTGAGCGTTTTGGTCATACGCCAGAATCGGAAATAGAAAACATTGCCGCAGAACACCAGGCAATTGAAACACCTGAGCCTGATGACGCACCAGAGGCAGCAAATACTACGAAAGAAGTAGAAGTGCCCGAATCGATTGTAACCCAACACGAGGAACACCCCAACCGTTTTGGACATACGCCCGAATCGGAAGTAGAAAATATTGCCGCAGAACACCAGGCAATTGAAACTCCGGAACCTGGTAACGCACAAGAGGAAACAAATACTACGGAAGAAGTAGAAGTGCCCGAATCGATTGTAACCCAACACGAGGAACGCCCTAACCGCTTTGGCCATACGCCAGAATCGGAAGTAGAAAATATTGCCGCAGAACATCAGGCTATTGAAACTCCTGAACCTGAGGAAATAATAGATCCAATTGAGAATAAATCTACGCCAGAAACTATTATTTTACCGCAACAGAAAGAGCCAAGTCGTTTTTCACTGAGGTCGGAAATAGACGAACCAAAAACGTACATCAATTTAGACGATGGCCCAAAACAAGAGGAACCGGTAATTGAAGCGCCTGAATTTATTAAGGAGCAGCATGCCGAGCACCCTAACCGTTTTGGTCATGATCCGATTGATCACGAGCAGGAAACACCGCAGGGTATGTCTACCTGGCTGATGATTACCATCGCGATTTTAGCTTTGGTTATTATCGCTGCGATTACGTATCTCGTTAAACCAGAACTGTTCACCGGCCAAACAACAGAAGCTATTAAACCAGCGCAAACTGTAGTCGATTCGCCAAAGCTTGCCGTTGATACCTTGAAGGCAAAACAGGATTCGATAGCCAAAACAGACAGCATTTTAAAAGCCAATCAGGTTCAGAAAAAGGCAGATACTGTAAAAAAGGCGGTCGTTAAAACAGCAGAAAAACCTGTAGTTGCGCTACCTGCTGAAAAACCAAAAGAAAATAAAATTGTACCAAACACAGGCCCTTCTACGTTTTACGTTATTGCAGCATCTTTTCAATCGGAGAAAAAAGCACTCGTATTTGTTAAGCAAATGGAAAAAATCGGTTTAAAAGCCGAAATTGCAAAAGTACCAGGTCGCTTAAAAAAAGTTAGTATAGCGCGCTTTACCAGTGAAAAAGAAGCTAAGAAAGAAAAAGATATTTTGGAAAAAAGACTAAAAGGAAAAGGATATTTCGTACAACAAGAATCTAACAACACACAACCATAATGATAACTTTATTAATTCAGGACACCACACAAGCATTACAAGACACGGCAAATGCGGTTAACCAGACCGTAACACAGCCACAGCCAGAACTACATTTTATCGACCTGCTTTTTAAAGGCGGCTGGGTAATGATCCCACTGGCTTTTTTAGCCTTATTGGCTTTGGTTATTTTCTTTGAACGTTATTTAACCATAAAAAAAGCAACCAAAGACGAATCCAACCTCATGGGACAGATCAGGTCTTATATCCAGTCGGGAAATTTAGATGGTGCCATGTCGCTTTTAAGAAACAACAACTCTCCCCTTTCTCGCATGTTGCAAAAAGGTTTAAAACGCATCGGCCGACCGATTAAAGATATCGAAGGTGCCATCGAAAATGTTGGTAAATTAGAAGTTTCCAAATTAGAAAAAAACATCAGCATATTGGGTATTGTGGCAGGTATTGCACCAATGCTTGGTTTCGTAGGAACGATTGTTGGGGTAATTACCATCTTCCACCAGGTATCGATTAAAGGTGCCATTGAAATCGGTACCATTTCTGGCGGTTTATATACCAAAATGATTACTTCTGCGACCGGATTGATTATCGGTATTATTGCTTACGTATTGTACCATATTTTAAACATCATGGTGGAAAAAATCATTCTTAAAATGGAAACCGATGCAATTGATTTTATTGATTTACTAGAAGAACCAGGCAAATAATGAATTTACGCAAAAGAACAAAAGGATCGGTAGAAGTACATACTTCAGCGTTGAACGATATTATGTTCTTCCTGATGCTGTTTTTCCTATTGGCCTCTGCCGTGGTAAATCCTACCGTGGTTAAACTATTGTTACCACAATCATCTAGCGGACAGCAATCTACCGCCAAGAAAGCCGTTACCGTTACAATAGACGAAAACTTAAAATATTTCGTTGAAAAAAAGCCGGTGAGTATAGATGAATTAGAACCTACATTGGCATCGTACCAAAAACTGGCACCTGATATGACCATTCTTTTATATGTATCGCGCAATGTGACCTATCAGGATGGATTTGTGGTAAACGATATTGCCAATAAATTAAAATTAAAACTTGTTGTAGCCGTTGAGCCTAAAAAATAATGAACTACAAAGCACAAATACCTAACGAGGAAAATAATTACCCAAAGGCCATTGCCATTGCAAGTGGAATTATGGGCTTTTTATTGTTGATCAGCTTTTTTATCGTGATTGGTTCTTTCCAGCCGCCTGAAGAAGTGGGTATGGGTGGCATGGTTGTAAATTATGGAACCTCTGCCGAAGGGATGGGCGATGATTATACCAGTATCGAAGAACCATCTGCTGATCCAAATGCAAATGGCAAACCACCTGAAAAGGTAACTCCTGAAGAAAAAGTTACCCCAAACACTGCTACCGAAAGTAGTGATAAAGAAGTGCAGACGCAAAATACTGAGGATGCCATTGCAGTAAACACCAAACCAGCAAAACAACCAACTAAAGCTGCACCTACTCCGGTAACAGAAGATAAACCTGCTAAACCGGTAATCAATCAAAATGCGCTTTACAAGGGCAAAAAGAATACCGGGCAGGGTCAGGGCGATGGAACAGGAAATACTCCTGGAAACCAGGGGGATAAAGATGGTGATCCGCTTGCTTCCAACTATGGAGAAGGCGGCTCGGGAAATGGAAATGTTCAGCTTTCACTGGCCAGCAGAAAATTTATCGATATCCCCAGAATACAGGATGACGGACAAAGTGCGGGTAAAATTGCCGTTCAGATCCGTGTAGATAAAAATGGCAAGGTGGTTCAGGCCCGTGCCGGCGCAAAAGGCACTACCCTGTCAGATTTGGCCCTCTGGAGAAAATGTGAGCAAGCTGTACTTGGTGCAAGTCTAAATAAATTAGAATCTGCCCCTGATGTACAAACCGGGATTGTGATGTTCAACTTCAAAGTGAAATAAAAAATATAAATAGCTAAATTACCATGGTCTGTGTCCCCACAGACCTTTTTTTTAACCATTTTTTGTGCTGTCAGATATTAACTGCTGAAGAAATCTTCACCTTTCGTTCCAGAATAACTCCGGTTAACTTATATTTTAGAACTATCGAATCAACGTTACCGATCCCTTTTTGATTATCTTCTTATTTTCCTGGGTAGTGAATGATGCGATCCAAAAGTAAACGCCAACAGGAACAGGCTGTCCTCTATAATCACCGTTCCAGGCATCATATAATTTATTTGAAGAAAAGATAATTACTCCCCTTCTGTCAAAAATCTGCATCTGAAAATTAAAGGCCCGGCTTCCTTCTTTTGCTTTAAAACCATCATTTACATTGTCCGAATTGGGACTGAAAGCGGTTGGGAAGGAAATATCATTACAGGCTTCTGTTTCCAAAGAAACACTGAACTCATCTATTATACAATCATTTAGCTTTAGAATCGAGAAGGTGTAGCTCCCTTCATATAACCCAGAAAAAATATAATTACCGGGATAAACTACACCATTATACCTGATATTATAATCTGTTGAACGGGCACCAATCGAAAATGAGATTTCGCCTGTTAAATCGCAAACCGGATTTTTTGCATGGACAATAGTATTTGGTTTGGTTAACGAATAATCAGGAATCACAATAGTTTTATAAGCTGCCGGCGCACCGCCCGATGCTTTTACTTCGACCGTATAGCTACCCGGACTAAGCATATTAAAAACACCTGTGCTATTTGACACCGAATTATTAAGGGTAAAAGTATAAGTTTCTGGAATTGGTGGGCTATTCACTTTTATCAATCCTTTATCCAAAACATTACATTCGGCCATGATTTCAATATTATCGATCAAAATCGGGCAAGGTTCATAAATCAATTCTATATCAAACTCATCAATTAGACATCCCTCTTTACTCAGCACAATAAAATGATAGATACCCACCTCCAGGTTAGTGAATCTATGGTCGTAGGGGAAAATATCATTTTTGAGCTTGAGTTTGTAATCAGCACTAGCTGCAAATGAATTAAATTGAATAGTACCTTTACTGGCACAGGCTGGATTAATTTTGGCAAAAGAGAAGTTTGGTTGTAACTGTTTATAATCCGGTACAATTACAGTAGTTTCAAACATATCTTCATCCGAACTAATTCTGACTGTATAAGTGCCGGGGATTAAATTTTTAAATAGCCCGGTGGAGTTGTTAGTTGCATTATTTAGCGTATAGGTGTAAGCAGCCGTGTGTGGCTTTGTTAAAACATCGATAATGCCCTGATGAAAGGCATCACACTGTTGCTCCACATTAACCTTATCAAATTGGATTTTACATTTATTCCTCCCTACAACAATATCTTTTTCATCAACTTTACATCCGTATTTATTTACAATTTCAAAGTGATTGGATTTTCCACTTAATAAATTAGAGAAGGTACTGTTTAGCGGATATAACTTTCCATCATACTTGATCTGATAGTTACTGTTCTGTTCGGGAGTGCTAAAAATGATTTCACCGGGGGTTTCGCAAAGCTGGTTTTTGATCTGCCAGCTATAAACAGGTTTTATCAAATTAACTTCTGGAACATCAACAGTTGTCGTATAAAAATCAGATGCAGAGCTAATAGAGAGCGTATACTGACCTTTGGCTAATCCCATAAACTTTCCGGTTGTATTGGTAACCCCATTTAATGTATAGGTAAAATCTTCAATATGCGGAGCTGTTAATACATCCACATTTGCTGTATTTCCTGAAGCACAATCTTGATTTATATCAACCCGATCGAATTCTATTCCGACAATACTCCCATCTTCTACCATACTGGCAGCATCAAGTACAGTGTATGGAAGTGTTCCCACTACCCCAACTACCTTTTGATTTTCTAGGTCAAATTCAATAATTTCCGTTTTAGCATTATTTATATTGGATAGGCCATAGACGGTATTTTTCCTTAGACCAGTAGAAACACTTACAATTCCAAAAACAGACATATTAAAAGGCAATGGAATAATAAGTGTGCTTTTATTAGGTTCTTTAAGATTCACCTTCACTATCCCCTGACTAGCAGCCATATAAAGGTCCTTTTTATAAAAACATACATCACCCGTTGGGAAATAGTTAAGAGGTCCTAAAATATCTGTTTTTCCTGTATTGATATCTGTTCCGAATAGAAAACTAGAACAATAATATAATTTATTATCGTAACCAAGTGTCAAAGCATTTGAGGAGGCCATGCTTGGAAACAAGCGTCTACAATTTTCTATACTGTTTTCTTTTACATCTGCAGTGTAGATATCTGAACTGTTTAACCAAAACAAATTATTTTTATTCATGGCGATTGAAAAATATTGATCACCAGGCGCACAATCCGCAATTTTAGTCGACTTTATTCCTTCGGTGGTAATTTCGACTTTATAGATATAACTCCCACCAGGAGAAAACATCGGATCAATTGATGAGCTAACATAGAAACTTTGCGCAGCAAGTTTGAAAAAACAAGCCAAGAATACAAAAAGGAATAGACTAAATTTATTAATCACTATATGAGACCGTTAAAATGATGAGCGAATATAACGAGATTATTATCTAAATAAATATTTTAAAAAACTTCAAACACCAATCACTTATATTTGACACCTATTATGGACTACCAACAAACGCTTGATTTTTTATATAGTAAACTCCCGATGTTTACCCGCGTTGGCGCATCTGCGTTCAAAAAAGATTTAACCAATACCATCATTCTTTGCGAAGCATTGGATAATCCCCAGGATCAGTTTAAAAGCATCCATGTGGCCGGTACAAACGGTAAAGGATCCACATCACACATGCTGGCTTCAGTACTGCAATTGCAAGGATACAAAACAGGCCTGTACACTTCTCCCCATTTAAAAGATTTCCGAGAACGCATCCGCATCAACGGGAAAATGATGAGCAAAACTGAAGTGGTGTCGTTCGTAAAAGAACAACAGCAACTGATCGAAAAAACAGAACCTTCGTTTTTTGAGGTAACCGTTGCCATGGCGTTCGATCATTTCGCCAAACATCAGGTAGATGTGGCCGTAATCGAAGTGGGTTTAGGCGGAAGGTTAGATTCTACCAATATCATCAAGCCACAAATTTCAGTCATCACCAATATCAGCCTCGACCACATGAATATGTTAGGTAATACCCTCACTGAAATTGCTGGCGAAAAGGCCGGTATTATTAAAAAGAATGTCCCAGTGGTTATCGGTGAAACACAGGAAGCCTCTGCTCCGGTTTTTATCCGTAAAGCAAAAGAAGTAAGTGCTCCAATCGTTTTTGCCGATGCCGTCTTAATGGCTCAGGATTTCAAAATCAGGAACACTAAACTATCCTTATCCGTTTATCAGGATGGTGAAATCAAATACCAGAACCTGCAAAGTGATCTCACGGGTGTTTATCAGCATAAAAATATCTTAACCGTTTTAGAAACTTTAGCGGTCCTTAATGAGAAAACGGCAATTAAAACCGATCAGGAAGCGATATACAAAGGATTAAGCCAGGTCAAAAAACAAACCGGCTTGCAAGGTCGGTGGCAAACGCTGGGCAAAAATCCATTGGTGATCTGCGATACCGGACATAACGAAGCAGGGATTAGTGAAGTGATTAAGAACATCAATCAAACGGCTTATCAAAACCTGCACATCGTTTTTGGTATGGTTAACGACAAAGACATTTCTAAAGTTTTATCATTGATGCCCAAAAATGCTATTTACTATTTCTGCAGACCGGATTTAGAACGCGGTTTAGCTGCAGACAAACTTCAAGAACAAGCTGCTACATTCAATTTAAAAGGGAACAGTTATGCCTCTGTTGCCGAAGCAAAACAAAATGCAATCCAGTCTGCAGATCCAAAAGACCTGGTTTTTATCGGTGGAAGCACATTTGTGGTGGCCGAAGCGATATAAAATCTTTACATAAACTTCAAAATATCTTCACTTAAAAGTTATTAATTTAGCCCTTTAACTAAAACATAATGAAGAAAATATCCTGTCTAATCTTTTCCCTTTCTATTTTATCGATCTCGCTCTCCTCAGCCCAAACTAAAAAAACTGTTCCAGCGCAGCCAAAAGCATTTCCTGCTGAAGTGGCCCGCCCTAAATTGGTGGTTGGCCTGGTTGTAGACCAGATGCGTTGGGATTATTTATACCGCTACTACAACCGTTATACCAATGGCGGTTTTAAAAGATTGATCAACGATGGATTTTCTGTAGAAAACACATTTATTCCATATACACCAACTTACACTGCTTGTGGCCATACCTGTATTTATACCGGTTCTGTTCCTGCTGTTCATGGTATCATCGGTAATGATTGGTACGATCCGGAAACCAAAAAGAATGTATACTGTACTGAAGATTCATCGGTATCTACGGTAGGCAGTACGCCATCTTCTGAAGGAAATATGTCGCCAAAAAACATGTTAACTACAACCATTACAGATGAGTTAAGATTGGCTACAAATTTTAGAGGTAAAGTAATTGGCATTTCATTAAAGGACAGAGGTTCGATACTCCCTGCAGGTCACGCTGCAAATGCAGCATATTGGTATCAGGGTAGCACCGGAAACTGGATTACCAGTACCTATTACATGAAAGAAGTTCCAACCTGGATCGCCGATTACAATAAATTAAAACTGGCAAACAAGTTTTATGCAAAAAACTGGGAAACTTTGTATCCCATTAATACTTATGTAAACAGCACAGCAGATGAGAAGGCTTACGAAGGCAAATCGAGCACTTTCCCGCATCAGCTTACCCAAAACATTGATAAAAACTTCGATGCCATCAGAAGCACACCATATGGCAATACCATTACGCTAGATCTGGCTAAGTTAGCCATCCTTTCTGAAGATTTAGGACAAGACAACATCACCGATTTCTTAGCCGTTAGTTGCTCATCTACCGATTATGTTGGTCACGCTTATGGTCCGAATTCGGTTGAAGCAGAAGATACTTATTTACGCTTAGACAAAGATTTTGAAGAATTTTTCAACTACCTGGATAAAAAAGTAGGTAAAGGAAATTACACGGTATTTTTAACTGCCGATCACGGTGCGGCGCACGTACCTGGCTTTATGCAGGAAAACAAATTACCTTCGGGCGTAGTAAGCGACCGGGATATCGCAAATAAACTAAACACTTACTTAAATGATAAATTTAAAGTAAACAATGTTGTTTTAAGATCAATGAACAATCAGATCATTTTTGATCATGATAAAACCGATAAAGGCGATGTAAGTTTTGATGTAATTAAAGCGGCTTCTGTAGAATTCCTAAAAAGATTAGACGGCTTCCAGAATGCAGTTGACATTGCTAAAATATCACAATCTACCCTGCAGGAGATCCAGAAAAAAATGATCACCAATGGCTACAATGCCCGTAGAAGTGGCGATATCTACTATGTGTTACAGCCCAACTGGTTTAACGGTGGCAGTACAGGTACAACACATGGAAACTGGAACCCTTACGATTCGCACATTCCATTGGTATTTATGGGCTGGGGAATCAAACCGGGCGCAACAAATAAAATGCACTATATGACTGATATTGCACCCACGCTGGCTGCACTGCTTCATATCCAAACTCCGAATGGAACCGTCGGAGAACCGATCACAGAGATCACAAACAAATAATTGAAAAAAACTATGCCAACCAGCATAGTTTTTTTGTTTTACAGTTAATCACTAAGATCATCTTAGATGATAAAAATAGTTGGGGTATATGCTTCAGATGTGGAACCACCTTACACACCTCAGCTCAACTAAGCCTTTAAAATCGGGAATATGTCCCAGCTCCCTGCTCAGATGATCTCAGGTAACTTAGGTGGTAAGATAGTCGGGATATATACCTTCAATATTGAACCATCAAAGACACCTTGGTATACCTACGTTTTATCGTAAAATTTCGAACTTAAGCGAACATGTTCTCAAATGCCTTATATGGTAAAATCATAATTTATTATTATTTTAGATCATGTCAACATATACCGCCACCAAACTTACGCCCATGCTCGAATCGCATGATATGCCGGCAACGTTAAAATTTTATACAGAAATTTTAAACTTTAGCTGTGCAGCACAATTCGATGACCTCAGCTGGTTAAGTCTCCGGAAAGATGATATAGAAATCATGTTTTCAAAACCTAACGAACACCGTAACATTCCTAAGGCGATCATGAGTGGCTCACTTTATATTAAAACAAACGAGGTGACCACCCTCTGGGAAAGATTAAAAGATCAGTGCGAAATTTGTTACCCGCTCGAAGATTTTGAATATGGCATGAGAGAATTTGCCATTTACGACAACAATGGCTATTTACTGCAATTCGGGGAGGATTTATAGCTGAACCAAAAGCCATAACGGTATAGGGTATTCGTGCTTTAAGCAGCTTATTTTAGTACATTTGCATACCAAATATATTTGGAAAAAAGGATCGGTTCCAGAGCATACCGATCGTTAAAATCCCATAGTATGCAACAAGTAGAAATCTATAAGCCTAAAAATAAAATCCGTTTTGTAACCGCTGCCTCCCTTTTTGATGGACACGATGCCACCATCAACATTATGCGTCGTATCCTTCAATCTTCAGGGGCTGAAGTGATCCACCTTGGCCACAACCGGTCGGTTGATGAAGTGGTAAACTGTGCCATACAGGAAGATGTTCAGGGCATTGCAATGACTTCTTATCAGGGCGGACATATCGAATACTTTAAATATATGTATGATCTCCTTCAGGAGAGAGGATCAGGCCATATTAAAATATTTGCAGGTGGCGGTGGCGTAATCTTGCCATCCGAAATTGAAGAACTCCAGGCTTATGGAATTTCTAAAATCTACTCACCGGATGATGGCCGTAAAATGGGTTTACAGGGCATGATCAACGATATGCTGATCCAAACCGATTTCGTTACCAAAGCCAACATCACCAACGAGCTCGAAACCATTCCTGCAAAAGATATCAAAGCCATTGCCGGAGCCATTACGGTTGCAGAAAATGATCCCGAAGGCGCCCAGAAATTTGTAGACGAATTAAAAAAACTTTCAAAAAACAACACCGCCCCTATTCTCGGCATTACCGGAACAGGTGGAGCAGGTAAGTCATCTTTAGTTGATGAACTGGTGCGTCGTTTTCTGGTTGAAGTGAAAGATAAAACCCTGGCCATTATTTCCGTCGATCCTTCAAAAAGAAAAACAGGTGGCGCTTTATTGGGCGACCGTATCCGGATGAACGCCATTAACAACCCAAGGGTATACATGCGCTCTTTGGCCACCCGCCAGGCCAACCTTGCTTTATCAAAGAATGTACAGGAAAGTATCGATATCTGTAAAGCAGCAGGCTACGATTTAATTATTGTAGAAACCTCGGGTATTGGTCAATCGGATACCGAAATTACCGAGCACTGTGATGTTTCGCTTTATGTAATGACGCCTGAGTTTGGTGCAGCTACGCAATTGGAGAAAATCGACATGCTGGATTTCGCCGATCTGGTAGCCATTAACAAGTTCGACAAAAGAGGTGCTTTAGATGCCCTGCGGGACGTACGCAAACAATACAAGCGTAACCATAACATTTTCGACGCCAAGGACGATGAAATACCTGTTTATGGCACCATGGCCTCCCAGTTTAACGATCCGGGTATGAATAACCTGTTTGTGGCTTTGATGGAGCAGATTAAAATGAAAACCGGTACTGATTTTAAAGCAAAAATGGAACTGACTTCCGATCAGTCTGAAAAAATCTACATCATCCCTCCCGATCGCATCCGCTATTTGGCAGAAATTGCCGAAGCTAGCCAGATGTACAATGAGTGGGTAGATAAACAGTCCGCCATCGCCCGGAAAATGTACCAATTGAAAGGCGTAATCGATCTGTTAGGCGAAAATAACTTCGCTCCTACAGAGGGCTGTCCGCAGGATGGAGTGTCAAAAAGTTTAAATACAACTTACAATTTCTTCGAAGAGCAATTAGATGGCGAATGCAGACGTTTACTACGCCAGTGGCCTGATACCAAAAGAGCTTATAAAGAAGAATTTTTTATTTATAAAGTCCGCGATAAAGAAATTAAACAACCTTTGTTTTACGAATCGCTTTCCAAACTGAATATTCCTAAAGTTTCATTGCCGAGATATGAAGACTGGGGCGATATTTTAAGATGGCTGTTAACCGAAAACCTCCCGGGAGAATTCCCTTATGCGGCAGGTGTATTCCCGTTAAAAAGAGAAGGTGAAGATCCAACCCGGATGTTTGCCGGAGAAGGTGGGCCCGAAAGAACCAATAAACGTTTTCACTATGTTTCTTTAGGTCAGCCCGCACACCGCTTGTCTACCGCTTTTGATTCGGTTACCCTGTATGGAGAAGATCCACACATCCGACCAGATATCTATGGAAAAATCGGGAATTCAGGTGTAAGCATTGCCACTTTGGATGATGCCAAAAAACTCTATTCGGGTTTTGATCTTTGTGCGCCTTCTACTTCTGTATCCATGACCATCAATGGGCCAGCGCCAATGTTATTGGGCTTTTTCATGAATGCGGCGATCGACCAGCAGTGTGAAAAATACATTATCGAAAACGGTTTAACAGAAGAGGTTCAGGCTAAAATTGATTCGATTTATAAAGTAAAAAATATATCCCGGCCAGGTTATAGTGGTACCTTACCAGAAGGAAATGATGGCTTAGGTTTAATGCTCTTAGGTGTTACCGGAGATCAGGTTTTACCAGCTAATGTTTATGCTCAGATCAGAGCCAAAGCCATTAGCTCCGTTCGGGGAACCGTTCAGGCCGATATTTTAAAAGAAGACCAGGCCCAGAATACCTGCATTTTCTCTACCGAATTTGCCTTGCGCATGATGGGCGATATCCAGAAATATTTTATTGATGAAAAGGTAAGGAACTTCTATTCAGTATCCATTTCGGGTTATCACATTGCCGAAGCGGGCGCCAATCCCATTTCGCAACTGGCCTTTACCTTAAGCAACGGCTTTACCTTTGTAGAATATTATTTAAGCAGGGGCATGCATATCGACGATTTTGCGCCTAATCTGTCTTTCTTCTTTTCTAACGGAATCGACCCCGAATATGCGGTTATTGGTCGCGTAGCGAGAAGAATTTGGGCCAAGGCTATCAAGAATAAGTATAAGGGAAATGATCGCTCACAGAAGCTTAAATACCATATCCAGACTTCCGGCCGTTCTTTACATGCTCAGGAAATTGATTTTAATGATATCCGTACCACTTTGCAGGCCCTTTACGCGATATACGACAACTGCAATTCCTTGCACACCAATGCTTACGACGAAGCCATTACCACACCTACCGAAGAATCAGTAAGAAGGGCCATGGCCATTCAGTTGATCATCAACAGAGAACTGGGCTTGGCCAAGAACGAGAACCCTTTGCAGGGCGCCTTTATCATCGAAGAATTAACCGATCTGGTAGAAGATGCGGTTCTTACGGAGTTTAAGCGTATCAACGATCGTGGGGGTGTTTTAGGGGCCATGGAAACGATGTATCAACGCGGAAAAATCCAGGAAGAAAGTTTATATTACGAAACGCTGAAACACACCGGCGAATATCCAATTGTAGGTGTGAATACATTTTTAAATAAAAATGGCTCACCTACTATTGTTCCCGGAGAAGTAATCCGCGCAACAGAAGAAGAAAAACAATACCAGATTTCAGCTTTACAAAAATTTCAGGATCGCAACGCAGACCGATCAGCAGATCTCTTAAAACAACTCCAAAAATCGGCCATTGCAGGTGATAATATTTTTGAACAGTTGATGGAAGTCTGTAAAATTTGCTCATTAGGTCAGATCAGCAAAGCACTTTATGAAGTTGGTGGTCAATACAGAAGAAACATGTAAATGAGAGCAATATTATTATTTTTTATCATGAGCTTTTCGGTCAATACCTGGGCACAAAAAATACCTGAATCATCTTTTATCATGGTTTTGGGTGTTGCACAGGATGGTGGCTACCCGCATATGGGTTGTGAGAAAAACTGCTGCAAAATGGCATGGAAAGATGAAAAATTAAGAAGAAATGTCGTTTCGCTGGCTTTAGTCGATCCAAAAACAAAAAAATGGTGGCTTATTGAAGCTACTCCCGATGTTAAGGCGCAACTTCAGGATTTTAGAACAAAAACACATGAAGCTTATCCATATTTACCAGAAGGTGTATTTCTTACACACGCCCATATTGGTCATTATACCGGTTTGATGGAATTTGGCAGAGAAGTGATGGCTACCCATTATTTGAAGGTATATGTACTTCCTAAATTCAAAACTTTTCTAACCCAAAACGGTCCCTGGAGCCAGTTGGTTAATCTAAAAAACATCAACCTTATCGAACTTAAAGCAAATGATTCAATTGATGTAGCTGAAAATAAGATTACAGCTTTTACCGTACCGCATCGTGATGAGTATTCAGAAACTGCAGGTTTTAAAATCGAAACGCCTACCAAAAAATATCTCTTCATTCCGGATATTGATAAATGGGACAAATGGGATAAAAGTATTATAGAAGAAGTAAAAAAAGTGGATATTGCCATGCTCGATGCCACATTTTACACCAATGCTGAGCTGGGCAACAGGCCGATTTCAGAAGTACCACATCCATTGGTAGGTGAAACAGAAGCATTATTTGATAGAGAGAATATTGCGCTTAAAAGTAAAATTTTCTTTATTCATTTCAATCACACTAATCCTTTACTTTGGGATCAGGATACTCAAGAAACACTTATAAAAAACGGCTTCAACTTTGCAAAACAAGGGGACATTTATCATTAAATTAATTAGATAATATACCACAAAAGAATTTCTGCTCAGATTTTTAATTTTTGTCCGTCACCCGGATCCGATAACTATCGGATTTATTTCAGGGTCTATTTTGCTGAAAAAAAGTTAGTCTTTAAAATCCGAGCATAATCACGGAATTACAGCGCACAAAAAAAGCCTCGATTTTACGTCAAGGCTTCCATATATCTATTAATTGCTATTATCCGGCAATCCAGCTAAATTTATAATCAATGGTTGGGTTTTTCATTCTTTCCGCAACACGCAATAAACGCGAGGGTAAAGCCATAATATAATCACGGGCTTTTTCACCAGCCTCGTTTAAATCGCGCATGCCTTCAATTTTCCAGTCCACAATTAACTGTTGCATAATTTCTACGTAGTCAATGGCCGTGTAAACGCCTAAACGCTGTGCAGCATCTGTAAAATGACCAAATGTTTGGCCGATCTTTAAACCTACCTCACGTAAAAAATGTGCAGGCATTACAATTTTCTGGCGCATCATATCTTCAAAAGCCAGCATCGCTTCATTAGGATCAACCTCAAAAATTCTGTTCATAAAATCTTTATAGGCTTTTGCATGTCGGGCCTCATCAGAAGCAATCACACCACACATTCTCGACAATAAAGTATCGCCATCTTTTTTGGCCAACGAAGCTACCCTTCTGTGCGAAATATTGGTTGCCATCTCCTGAAAAGACGTATAAATAAAGTTACGGTAAGGATCGTGTCCGGTTCCAATGTCGAAACCATCAGCAATAAGATACTGAGTGGAAATCTCCATTTGGCGCATATCCACACGGCCAGATAAGTATAAATATTTATTTAACAAGTCACCATGACGGTTTTCCTCTGCAGTCCAATGTCTGTTCCACTTCATCCAGCCACCATCTTCTTTCATACTTGGGCCTTGCACCATGGCTAACCACGATTCGTATGTAGGCAAAGCCTCTTCAGTAATGGTATCACCGATCAGTACAGCCACAAGGTCGTAAGAAAGGTCTTTTGCATTATCCCTTAATATTCTGATATCCTGATAAAATGAATCACTAGTAGAATCGGGAAGAAAATCAGACGGTTGCCAGTTAGTATCAATTGGTTTAAGATAGGTATCCATCATCTCCAGCATATACTTTTCTATATGCACCATTACTTCCCTTCTTTTATCTGCAAAAAAACTCATTACTCTTGTTTATATATTGTTAACAACAAAGATAACCAAATATTACGGCAAACCTTGTGATATTAACATATTTAGCATCAAATCAGTTTTAAATGTGACCTAAATCATTAACATTCATTGAAATGCTACGATGCAAAGTTTAATGAATGTATTAAGCGTGTTTAACATAACTAACTTTTCGATTATTTGAAGCGCAATACCTGTACGCTATAGGTTGGGTCCCGTCCTGCTGTACGCTTAATCCTTTTGGGGAACTCTATCTGTTAAACAAATACATCCAGCCCAAAAGGGATACCGCTGCCATCAGGGCTATTGGGCCACGGTTGATGGAAGACGGAAGATCTAAAATGGATGATGGATAACGGAAACCTCTGCGGAAACCGGCGTAATCCGCGGGGACAAATAATATGATGGATGATGCGGAACTGTGCCCCAGACTTATAAACGGCAAATTGCCATAAACAAAGAAAACCCTTCAACATTGCTGTTGAAGGGTTTCTTTCAAGATTTGGCACCGACCTACTCTCCCACGTGTTACCGCAGTACCATCGGCTCTGGTGGGCTTAACTTCTCTGTTCGGAATGGGAAGAGGTGGACACCACCGATATAGGCACCTAAATTTCTTTAGATAAGCTATCTCGAGCTTAAATGACATATTATTGAAAGAAGTTATTAT
>NZ_JBWJIG010000022.1:0-75530 GCF_056490705.1 Pedobacter humicola
TAGATGGTTCATCTGAGTTGGCAACTTTAATTGTAAAAGGACTGATATTCATCAACTTATGGTATAATAGTAAATTTAGTAGGTGAAAATAATCAGGAAAGCAGTTGCAGTGTATTTTTTAATGATAGCCCTTCGTTCCGTTAATCCCTGATGAAAAATATGGTGATGCCGATGCAATAAGGCTTTGATCATAGATTGAAATAACAATGTGGAGAACCTTTGGGTACACGTTGTCTGTACATTGAAATGTGTCTGAAATATTTAATTTTTGTCAGCGTTTTTTCATAAAACCTGTAGGAATAAAAAAACTAACAATTAGATGGCAATTCATTTGGCATTCAACTTTAATTTTGTGCTTTTGCTAGCAAACTAATTCTCCACCATCATGATTAATAAAGGGTTATCCAAAACGGGTATATTTTTATTAAATATGCTCTCTCTTTTACCGCTATATATATTATACGGAGTGGCGGATGCTTTTTATGTGTTAATCTTTTATGTTTTTGGCTACCGTAGAAAAGTGGTTAGAGAAAACCTCGTTAATGCATTTCCCGAAAAAAAACCTACCGAAATTTATGCTATAGAGAAACGCTTTTACAAATTTTTTGCCTCACTTTTTATCGAGGTGATCAAAATGAAGAGCATTTCTAAGCAAGAACTGAATAAAAGGGTTAAGTTCAAAAATACCGATCTGGTTGAAGCATATCTTAAAAACAACGAAAGCGTACTTTTCTGTTCCTCCCATTATGGCAATTACGAGTGGGTATGTATGGCCATTGGCTTAAATTTTTCGGGGGAACATTTTCCAATTTATAAACCTTTGAGTAGCGAAGCTTTTGATCAGTGGTTTCTGGATATGAGAAGTAGATTTGGAAACCATATGGTATCGATGCGCCAAACTTTAAGGGCTATCCAATCCAATAAAGATAAACCAACCATGTTTACTTTTGGTAGTGATCAGGCGCCCGGAAAAGAGGAATCTAATTACTGGACGACTTTTTTAAATCAGGAATCTTCCATTCAGTTAGGGGTTGAGAAAATCGCCAGAAAAACCAACCGACCGGTTTTTTATCTGAAAATTAATTATTTAAAAAGAGGCTATTACGAAGTAGATTGTGTGCCTATCTGCCTAAATCCAGCCGAAACTACCGAATTTGAAATTACCGAAATGCATACACACTTTTTGGAAGACATGATTAAAGAGGCACCTGCCTATTGGTTATGGAGTCACCGGAGGTGGAAATATAAACCAGAACCAAAGGTTTCAGCAATGATCAAAAAAGATCAGAACATGACCGATGTAATCGCCTAAGTTCATCGTTTGGTCTAATCTTAAAAACTAACACTTTCATGGCATAATTTTTTAGAGCGCTTTTTAAATTAGCGCTTTAACTTATTCTGGTATGATTAAAAAGGGGATTTCCCATTTGGGAATATTTTTTTTAGGCGTATTATCTTTGCTTCCATTATCTGTTTTATACATTCTGGCCGATGGCGCTTATTTACTGTTATATTTTGTTTTCGGCTACCGCCGGAAAGTTGTCAGAACGAACCTGTTTAAAGCATTTCCTGATAAAACTTTAAAAGAGATTGTTGCGATTGAAAAGCGTTTTTACCGATACCTGGCTTCTTTGGTGTTTGAGATTATCAAGATGAACAATATTTCGAAGCAAGAAATCAAAAGGCGTTTTGTATTTAAAAATAAAGAACAGGTTCAGTCGTACTTAGATCGCGGACAAAGCGTGCTGATCTGCTCGGCACATTATGGCAATTGGGAATGGGGTACTTTAGGTATCGGGCTTAATTTTTCTGCAGATCATTACCCGATTTATAAGCCTTTAACCAATCCTACATTTGACAAATGGTTTAAAAGAATAAGGAGCAGGTTCGGTAATAAATTAATTGCCATGAGGCAGACCATGCGTGCCCTGCAGGCCAGTAAAGGTCAGCCAAGCATGTTTAGCTTTGGAAATGACCAGGCACCCTCGAAAGATGAATCACACTACTGGACCACTTTTATGCATCAGCCTAGCTCAGTTCAATTGGGAATTGAAAAAATTGCAAAACGGACCAATCAGCCCATATTTTATTTTAGAATCAATGTTTTAAAGCGCGGTTTTTATGATGTGGATTGTGTACCCCTTTGTTTAAATCCCGCTGAAACCGCAGAGTTCGAAATTACGGAATTACATACCCGTTTTTTGGAAGAAATGATTAGACAAAAACCGGACTATTGGTTATGGAGCCATAACAGGTGGAAATACAAACCTAAACATGAGCTTCTTTTTGAAAGAAATGAATATCTAAAACAGGCATAATTTCTTAAATATTTTATATTTGCTGGTACAACGCCTGACAATGAAGATCTTCAAAAAAGCACTCCTAATTCTGATTTATTCATTTTTTTTATCATTGCTTGCGCTATTTCTTTGGAAGCCCTATCTGTTAAGTGTATTAAAGTATAGGGCGCCAAATGCCGAAACCTATAAAATTTTTCCTCAGGAAATTTCGCATAAAAGTGATTCTGTCTTTCATTTTATCAGGCCGGCAAAGCAGCGGAACGATCTGGATACACTCCATGTTTTAGATGGAAATAATCAATCTGTTCCATTGAAAGCATATTTAAAAAATGGACAGATTAATGCTTTTATCGTGATCAGGAATGATAGTATTTTATACGAAAAATACAATAAAGGTTATCGTGATAGTACATTAACTTCTATCTTTTCTGGAGCCAAGAGCATGATTTCTATTCTGATCGGCCAGGCGCTAAACGATCATACTATTAAGAGTTTAAACGATAAAGTAATCCAATATATCCCTGAGTTAAAAGCAAACCCTGCCTTTGCGGAGATTACGTTGAAAAATCTTTTAGACATGAAATCCGGTCTCGAATTTCAGGATGCACTTGGTGGGATCGTAAAAGCATTTTTTTCAGATGAAGCCAAATATTACTATACCAATGATATGAAGGCACAGTTGATGAAGGTAAAACTTGTTAATAAACCCGGTACGGTTTGGGTGTACAAAAGCATCGATCCAATTGTATTGGGTTGGGTTTTAAAAAAGGCAACAGGCAAGTCTGTGGCGCAATATTTCGAAGCCAATGTATGGAAGAAAATCGGTACAGCCTACAATGCCACCTGGGGTTTAGACCAGGCAAATGGTTTAGCAAATACAGCAAGCCGTTTCCAGGTGACTGCTATTGATTTTGCAAAAATAGGGCGCTTGTATTTAAATAAAGGTCGATACAACGGAAAACAGGTCGTTCGGGAAAGCTGGGTGTATCAATCAACCAATATCGGGGCGGAAAAACCAGCCTCCGCCAAAGGCTGGCAAAAATCGGCGCATCATTACCTTTGGTGGATTCCTCAGGAAGGCGATAATGGCGATTATGCTGCAGAAGGGATGCTGGGGCAAAGGTTATATGTAGATCCAAAAACAAATACCATTATTGTGCAGTTTGCAGATCAGGGGGCAGGGAATTACCCCTATCGGAAAATCAGCAGGTATTTGAGCGCTTTGCCGTTTAGTTATCCGAAGCAGTAACCGCAAAGCACGCTATGTAGTTTTTGCTCCGCATTCTTTGCATAAAACCTGGCTTCCTTTGCGATAGAAAAGAAAGTATCTCACGTTCTTTGTTGTTAAATTTTTAAAACTGTACATTGCCTCCGCATGGAATACAATGATGTTAAAATTTCGAAAAAGAAGCCGATTTTTCCGGTTACGCCTGCTTTGCAGAAATATTTGCGTACCTATCAGCGCGAGGCGAAATTACCCATTGGTTATAACGACTTGATGCAATTTAATGAGGCTTTTCCTTTAATGGACAAGTTTGGTAAAGATTCGCTGTGGGAAGGGCCTATTTATGCACAGGATTTAATCGAAACACTACATGAAGGTTTAAAAGAAATTTACGCCAATCTAAAAGCATCGGGCAATCTGCGTATTGTTGAGCATAAGTACATCGATAAAATTGAATATTGCACTTTCGGCAATACCCATCCCTTTCGTATCCGGATTGTAAACCGCTTAAATGATGTTTATGATTATTTCTACATCAAAAAAGCTGATGCCTCGCGGATTTATGGTTTGGAAATGGAGGAGATTCTTTCGCCAAATCAGGTTAATTATCTGGTTGATGGCAATACCTTGGTTGAAGAACACATTGCAGGGATACCAGGAGATGTTTTTACAAAAGGGCAGTTGTATACCCCTGAATTTAATCCGACCAGGATTGCTAAAGAATTTGTAAAGTTTAACGAACGCTGTTTAATTATGCTTTTGGGCGATATGCGTGCCTATAATTTTGTGGTACAGATTACACCTGATTTTGATGATATCCAGTTCCGCATCCGTGCCATAGACTTCGACCAGCAGTTTTATGAAGGGAATTTAAAGGTTTATCTGCCCCAGTTTTTTAAAGAAAACCTCCCTTATGTAAAAATGAGTATGGAACAGTTGACTGAAAAAACAGTACTACAATACCAACAGGAAGAACGATCATCCATTGTACACCGGGTGAGGAGCGAGCGGCACCGTTTAACCGATCTCCGTGATGTTTCGAACAAGGAAGAGTTAACCACACCTGAGAACATCGCTCTTCTCAAACAGGGTATGAGCGATTATTTTAAGGATACCAATTATTTGCGTTGTAAAACCATGACTGATATTATTGAACTGAACATTAAAAATATCATCAGGCAGGTAAAGTTATAAGTGGTGTCAGGTTCTTCGTGGTGTAGGATGTTCCCATCCGACATGAAAAATAATCAGAGGGATTTTATCCATCAGATGGTAACATCTGACGGCACATAAAAACGGCCGGCAAATTGCCAACCGTTTTTGAGTGAATCTAGAAAGAGCGTCCAAAGTTTTTAGGCATGCTGCCCCTCATGAACACCTTCGGCAAATTCCTCTACAATTTTATCGTTAAACGCAGGTAAATCCTTTGGGGTACGGCTGGTAACCAAGCCTTGGTCTACCACCACTTCCTCATCCGACCAAAGTGCGCCTGCATTGATCAGATCCTGAGATATGTTTTTTACTGAAGTCAATTTTCTGCCTTGAACCACATCTGCATTGATTAAAGTTTGTGGACCGTGGCAAATTGCCGCAACTGGTTTTCCTTCGGCAAAGAACGATTTTACAAAAGCTAATGCATCTTCATTCACCCGTAACTGATCAGGGTTGATTACCCCACCCGGTAAAAGCAATCCATTATAATCTTCAGCATTCGCTTCCGAAATGGTTTTATCTACATTCACTTCTATCGACCAGTGATCGTGATTCCAGGCTTTTATTTTCCCGTTTTTCGAGGAGATAATGTGAACGGTTGCTCCTTCTTCTTTTAACCTTTTTACTGGTTCGGTTAATTCTACTTCTTCAAATCCGCTTTCTGAAAGTACAGCAATAGTGCGGTTACTTAATTGTCCCATAATCTTTAAATTTTTAATAGGTGATGTATTAAAGACAGTTGGGGAAAATTATTGTTTTTATAAATTTGAGATTAGGGGATGATTTCGAGGGTGGTTAATGTATTTAGCTGATAATTATAGAGGGCTTCGTACACTACCCGGCTAACAATTGTTTTTATTGCGATAGCATCTTTAAAGCCTTCCAAGGGACATTTAATCTGATAGCAAGTATGCGTTTTATTTGTATTAAAGCCGATTTGTTTTAGCGCGATTATTGCAGATTTAGTAAAATACCGCTTAACTAAAATATCAGAGAATGGTGTTAATCTAATGATGATTTTATCTTTTTTGATCGAGAATTTGAGATAAAGGTTTTCTTCTTTCCGTAGATGGAAAATAAAAGCACTGATCTTATTTTCTACCAGATCAAAAATGGCATCATCAAACTCTTGCCCATCATTAAAGTAGGCAGGTTTATAGCTGTTTAACTGATCAAGTTTTTGGTCAATCTGCGCCAACATATGTGCGGTGTAATCCTCAGCTTCTTCAGGTCCGCTCCTGTTAACATAGAAATCTATTGTTCTTTTTAGCTGTTCTTTTTCCCTTATATAGGGGTCATTTAATAATTCAATTAACCTAATCTGGTGCTGGATGTTTAACAGGATTTTAGAATTCAGGTAGATCGCCTTATTATCATTGTTGAGTTTATCGCTTTCGATTAAGGATTCTATCAGTTCCTTTTCCTGCTTATAGATGGAGAGTAGCTCCTTAATTTCTTCATTCATACGCTAGTCATTTGTCCTGCGGTGTTTTATAAAATATAAAGCCAGGTTGCCTGCAATAACAATATGATTGAAAATATTGGGTACCAGACCATAATATTTGGTAAAAATGTTAAACCGTTCTTTTAAGCTCTCGCGGTGTTTTTTCTTGCTCATGCCACCAACGAGGTATTTGGCTACATAACGGTGAACATTCACAATATTCGAAGCCTTTTTTGCCGCTTTGATAATCCAGTCGATATCAGCACTGTATTTATAAGTTAAATCGTAAGGTGTAATAATACTACGGCGGATATAAATGGCCTGGTGACTGATGTTCATACCGTATTTAAAACTGGTCCAGTCGAACTCTTCTGGTGCTTCATGCCTCCTGCGGCCTAAGTTTTCCCAGTTGTCGTTATACATTTCAGTTTCTCCGTAATAGATATCGGCACCTGGTGAAGAAGCAAAAACGTCTTCTACGGTATGCTTATCATAAATCTCATCCCCTGAGTTCATAAATAAGACATAATCACCTGTAGCCAAAGCCAAACCTTTGTTCATGGCATCGTAGATACCTTTGTCGGGTTCTGATACGATTTTTGAAATCTGATCTTTGTAACGCTCAACCACCTGAAAAGTGCCATCGGTTGATGCACCGTCTATTACAATATATTCTATTTTTTTATAAGTCTGGTTAAGGACAGAATGAATGGTACGTTCGATATCGCGAACATTGTTGTATACAATGGTGATGATGGTTAATTTGGGCATGGGTTAGTCCATTAATTTTTTAAAGGTTTCTGCATCGGGGATTAAACCTTTAAATGCTTTTGGTAGTATTTTACTGGTTGTATAGGTAGAAACGCCCATCGCTTTATTAAAATCGCGGAATGAAAATTCTACAATTTTGTTCTTCTTTTCTTTACAGAGTATGATGCCTATTGATGGTTGCTCATGTGGCTGTTTAACATATTCATCAAGGGCCGATAAATAGAAGTTCATTTTTCCTAAATACTCAGGTTTAAATTTTCCCGTTTTGAGTTCGAAAGCAACCAAACATTGTAAACGGCGGTTAAAGAATAAAAGGTCTAAAAAATATTCTTCGTCTTCAACAATCAATCTGTACTGATTGCTGATAAATGCAAAATCTGTTCCTAACGACATTAAGAACTTTTTGATATTCTGCACGATGCCACTTTCTAAAACGCGTTCGTCTTCTTCATCGGGTTCTTCTAAATTAATAAAATCCAACAGGTATTCATCCTTGAATGATTGGAGCGCTTTATTCCTCAATTCCTCGTTAGAAATCGTTTTTAGGAAGTTGTTCGGTAAACTGCCTGAGTTACTGAATGATTTGTTTTTGAGTTGATGTTTTAAGGTACCGACACTCCAAAATTCGATAGCTGCCTTTTGGATATAATATGTCCTTTCCTCTGCTGATTGTGAGTTTTGTAAAATTTCGATGTGGTGTGTGAAACTGATGTTGAAAAATGTTTTTTCCAATTGGTCCGTCACTGACGGACTAAATTTAATGTGCTGAATATCAATTAATTGTAATTGGTCCGTCAGTAACGGACTAATTAGCACATGCTCTTGCCACGACTCAAAAAAGAACCTCATCCGCTTAATATTTGTTCCCGAAAATCCGCGTAAGCCTGGTAATTCTAATTGTAAATCATTGGAAAGGTTATCTATTACTTTAGCGCCCCATTTCTCTTTTTCTACCTTTTCCGAAATAAATTTGCCTACTGTAAAATAGAGTAGCAAAAGTTCTTTATTCACTAAAGCAGCAGCTTTATACCGGCTAGATAAAATAGCTGATTTTAATGCCTTAATACTTTCAGAATAATTAGTGATGCTTTCCATTTAACAGTTTCAACCGGTATAAATTTAATAAAGATTGGCCAAATTTTTATTTGCTGGCAAGAAAATGAAACTTTGCCAACTAAATTTTAAAACCTTGATTTTATTTCGGCTGTAAGTCAATCAGGGTTTCATAAAGATGGATATGTTCTGCAGCAATTACTTCTTCTGAGAAATCGGTTAGGATACTTAACCTCGCTGCCTTTTGGATTTCTTCTTTATTAGGACGGTGATAAAGCCATTCGATCCCGTTTGCCAAATCTTCTGCATTTTGATATTCGGCCAGATAACCGTTTTGCATGTGTTTAACCATATCGGGGATACCACCTGTAGTAAAGGCAACAACTGGTGTAGCACAGGCTAAACTTTCCATCACCGTATTGGGCAGGTTATCTTCTAAGGAAGGCGTAATAAAAGCATCGGCGGCCGAATAACATTTAGCTAAGTGCTCATCTTTATTAATGGTACCCAAAAATGTAGTTTTGAATGGGAACTCCGGCATTTCGGCATTTTCTTTATTTCCGAAAATAACGAGTTCGATATTTTCTTTTTGTATCCCAGCCCTGCGTGATAGAATTTCTAAAGCTTCGATTAAATAGGGTGTTCCTTTATGTTTATCGTTTTTTGAGGGCATAAATCCGCTCATCAATACAAATTTATCCGGATTGATTTTTAAGATTTTCTTGGCCTCTGATTTAACATAGGGTTTGAAAATTTTTGTTTCAATGGTATTCGGGATCACAGTGGCTTTTCTGGTACCCAATAAACTGCTAAATTTTACCGATGCCGCCATCCACCTACTTGGCGCCACGATATGGAAATTTAATTTGGTATAGGCTTTTTGTTTACGTAGCCATGTTTTGTGCGAAATATCATTTTTACCGCTGATCTTTAAAATTGGGCAATTGCCACACTGCTGGTGAAAGTTTTCGCAACCATAGCGTACATGGCATCCACCTGTAAAGGCATTGCTATCATGAAAGGTCCATACTATCGGTTTTTCCAGTTCGTCAAGCTGAGCCAGAAATTTGGGATTTAGAAAACCATGATTTACCCAGTGTAAGTGAATAATATCAGCATTCTTAACATCAGGATGGTTAATTACCGAACGGCCGAACCATTGTAAACTGAAAGGGGTTTTTACCGATTTGCTCAACCATTTGGCATAATATCTTTCTGAAAGAATATTATAAATGGCTTTAGCTTTTTGAAAAGGTGATTTACTAAAGGTATCTACTTTTGGATTTTGGCCAAATTTATAGTAAACCAATACCTTTGAATCAATTCCACTGGTCTTTAAGGCATCACTTAAGCGCAAACAGGCCCGTCCTGCTCCGCCATTTCCATCATAGGTATTTAGGTGTACTACTTTCAAATCAATCAAAAATACATTTATGTTTACGAATATAAAATCTGTTGTGTATTTTCATCCTAATATTTTTTATCGCTTTTTAACTGTAGGATGAAGGCTGGATGTTTAAAATAATCATTTTATCATTTATGATGATTTTAAACAAACTTGGTTGATGCATCCAAAGCCAAACAAAATAAATCATGATCAAATCCCTGCTAAAATCGCTTGCGACACTCGCATTTCTGTTGCCTATCCACTCATTTGCTCAAGGCCAAACTTACTTTGCCGCATACCCTGCTTTAACGCCCGATGCACAAACAATAGTATTCAGTTATGATGGTGATATTTGGAAAGTACCGGTAAAAGGTGGTGTAGCCTCAAGGGTTACAGCGATGCAGGGCGAAGAAATCAACCCGAAAATATCTCCTGACGGGAAATGGATGGCTTTTTCGTCCAACCAGTTTGGCAATTATGATGTGTACATTATGCCTTTAACAGGTGGTGACATTAAACAATTAACATTTAATGATGCTGCAGATGAAGTAGACAACTGGAGCTGGGATTCCAAAACGATCTATTTTACTTCGGGCCGTTACAATTCTTTTTCAAGTTACAAAGTAAGTGTAAACGGCGGTACGGCTGCCCGCTTATTTGATAATTATTTTAACACTACACACCATATTGCCGAATCGCCGAGTGGCGAACTGTTTTTTAGTGATACCTGGGAGAGTTATCGCTTCGCAAACCGCAAACATTACAAAGGAGCTTACAATCCCGATATCCAATCATATAATCCCAAATCGAAAAGTTACAAGCGTTATACCGATTACATTGGGAAAGATTTCTGGACCAGTGTTGATCAAAAAGGGAATATATTTTTCGTATCGGACGAAGGGAATGAGGAATACAATCTTTACACTTTTATCGGTGGCAAAAAAACAAGCCTGACTAATTTTGATACTTCCATTAAACGCCCATTTGTTTCGGCGAATGGAACTACTGTTGTATTTGAAAAGGATTATCAATTATACATCTACGATGTAGCCTCAAAGAAAACGGAAAAGGTCAATATCAGCACTTCACGCAATCAGGTATTGAGTAAAGAGCAAGAGTACGATGTTCGTGACAATATTTCGGCCTTCGATGCTTCTACAGATGGGAAAAAGATGGTTTTTGTTTCCCGTGGTGAGGTATTTGTGAGCGATGCAGATGGAAAATTTATCCGCAAAATTACCAATAGCGGAGAGCGTGCTTTGGAATGCAAGTGGCTGGCAGATAACAAAACGATTTTGTTCAGTCAAACGGCCAATGGCTATCAGAACTGGTTTACGATTAGCGGTGATGGAAAAGGAACAATAAAACAGCTGACCAAAGACAAGGCAAATGTACGCGATATCACTTTGAACAAAAGCAAAACCATGGCGGTATACCTGAGCGGCAGAAACGAACTCAAACTGATGGATCTTAAAACCTTCGACGCGAAAACATTGGTCACCGATGAGTTTTGGGCCCTGCAGAGTGCCGCACCAAGTTTTTCGCCAAATGATGAATATGTGCTTTTTACCGTATACCGGAATTTCGAACAGGATATTATGGTGCACAACATTAAAGGCAATAAAACCATTAACTTAACCAATACAGGTGTTACTGAAACCGGACCGGCATGGTCGCCAGATGGAAAGTATATTTTCTTTACCAGTGCCCGTACCAAGCCGTCGTATCCAACCGGGATGGCCAATGCGCACATTTACCGAATGGCATTGGATAATTATGATGAGCCTTACCGTTCTGATAAATTCGATGATCTGTTCAAAGAAACCAAACCTGCTCCAACAGAAGTTAAGCCTTCGGTAAACGATAACAAAAAGGATAAAAAAGCAAAAACAGATACTGCTAAAAAGAAAACGGAGGTAAAACCCACACCCAAACCTGCGAACGTAATTACCATCAATACACAGGATATTCTGGATCGGATTGAACTGGTTGGCCCTTCATTTGGCGGACAATATGGAACGGATGCTTTTGCCAAAGGCGATAAAACTTATGTGTTCTATTCGTCTAACCATGAGGGTGGCGCCCCGGGACTATACCGCACGACTATTGAACCTTTCGAAGCCAATAAAACCGAAAAGGTTGCAGATGGCGGCGATTATTCGATTGTATCGGCAGGAGATAGGTTTTTCGTGTTATCAAGAGGTACGATCAACAAGTATTCGTTAGAAGGCAATAAGCTTGACCGTATAGATTACGGTTATAAATTTACCAGAAACCTGAATGCCGAGTTTAACCAGATGTTTTACGAAACCTGGGTGGGTTTGGATGAAAATTTTTATGATGAAAAATTCCATGGGGTAGATTGGGATAAAATGAGAACACGTTATGCAGCCTACCTGCCTTATGTGAACAACCGTAGTGATTTGAGGCTTTTATTGAACGATATGTTGGGCGAACTGAATTCTTCGCATATGGGCTTTAATAGTGCAGGTGCAGAAGAACGCAAAAACCTGACCTACATCACCAATGAAACAGGAATTATTTTTGACAATGAAAATCCTTTACAAGTTGAACGTATTGCCGCTAAAAGTAACGCTGCCCGTACCCGAACCAATATTTTGGCAGGTGATATTCTGACAGAAGTAAACGGAGTTAAGGTAGATGAAAAAATAGACCGCGATTATTATTTTAGTAAACCCTCGCTTGACAGAGAAATTACCTTAACCTTTAAACGCAATGGAAAAGACATTTATGTAAATGTACATCCGGAAAGTTCAGCTACTTTGCGCGGAAACCTTTATGATGAGTGGATTACGCAAAACCATAAGAATGTAGACAAATGGAGCAATAACCGGATTGCCTATTCTTACATGAAAAATATGGGCGGTGGCGAACTCGAAACCTTCCTTTTGGATATGGTTGCACAGGAAGAAAATAAAGAAGCCATTATTCTCGATCTCCGTTACAATACAGGTGGAAATGTGCATGATGATGTATTGAAATTCCTTTCTCAGCGCCCTTATCTGCAATGGAAATACCGCGGAGGCAAATTAGCTCCGCAAAGTAATTTTGGTCCTGCCGCCAAGCCGATCGTACTGCTTGTTAACGAACAATCCTTAAGTGATGCCGAAATGACGGCTGCAGGCTTTAAACAATTAAAACTGGGCAAGATTATCGGAACAGAAACCTACCGCTGGATTATTTTTACCTCGGCCAAAGGCCTGGTTGATGGTTCTTCTTATCGTTTACCCTCATGGGGCTGTTATACCATGGATGGTAAAAACATCGAAAAGGAGGGGGTGAAGCCAGATATTTTTGTGAAAAATACATTCGAAGACCGCTTAGCCGATAAAGATCCTCAACTGGAAAAAGCAGTGGCGGAGATTTTGAAAGACCTTAAATAGGGTTAATCTGTTAACGGTTTAAATTGGTTAATTTAGGGCTTAAAATCGTCCTTTCGATCAGATAGCTATCGGATCGAAAGGACGATAAAGTTTCAAAATAACATTTTTAAGGACTTATGCTTTTGACGGGTTCTACAATTTAAACAGTTTATACAGTTAACCAAATTTTTCCGTTTCTTTGGGACTGGAATTATTTAAAACATGGCAAATTTATTAACCGACAGGGCTTTTTGGGTAAATTATTGGGAAAGTAAAAAAGGACTAGCGGTTCAGTTACCTTCAAACTATTTATTTCATCAGCAACTGGCAGATGTTATTCAGCAAAATAATGTTAAAACGGCCATTGAGTTGGGCGGTTTCCCTGGTTATTATGCTGTGTTCCTGAAAAAATATTTCAAACTTGATGTTACCCTTTTAGATTATTTTGTCCATCCACCGGTTGTGAACGAGCTTTTAGAAATGAACAGCTTAACCGAAAAGGATATCCATATCATAGAAACTGATCTTTTTAATTATACGCCAGAAAAGCAGTACGATCTTGTACTGAGCTGCGGTTTAATCGAACATTTTAACGATACTGCCGATATTATTAACCGCCACATCGCTTTTGTAAAACCAGGAGGAACCTTATTTATTACCTTACCAAATTTTAAGGCCGTTAATGGCTGGTTTCAAAAGAATTTTGATAGGGAAAACTATGATAAACATAATATCAACAGCATGGATCCAGCGTTGTTGAAATCAATCTGTGAACAGGCTGGGCTTAAAGAAGTAAAATCGGGTTATTTTGGCCGATTTAGCGTGTGGCTGGAAAACGAAAGCCAGAAATCGGCAGGCGTTCGTTTATTTAAGAAAGCGGTTTGGCTAAGCGGAAAAATATTTACCAAGATTATCCCATTCGAAAGTAAAAAACTGTCACCTTATATTATCTTAGTAGCGAAAAAAATCTAAAAACGCTATGTCAGTCAGTTGGGGTTACTCGCCTAAAATTGAAAAATATATTCCCCTGGCCGATTTTCCGGCAGATAAATATTTAATTGTAGCTAAGCAAGCTATAGAAAATTTGGGATGGAGTTTGAGCCATGTTTCTGAAACTGGTTTGATTGCCTATACCCCGATATCTTTCCAGTCTTACAGCGAAGAAATATCAATCCGCATCCATAATAATTTTGCAGTAGTAAAAAGTGAATGTGTAGGTATTCAAATGCTTTTTAACGATTATGGCAAGAACGACCTCAACCTCGAAAAATTTTTTCATGAATTCGGGTATGTAGAATTTCATCTGAAAGATATTTGGGAAGAAAGTTTATCTAAATTTCACCAATTTATTGCCACACAGGATGATCAGTATTTTGAGAAAGCGCCCTTGGCAACAAAGAACAAGATCAAAAATGTACTGTTCCTGTTTTTCCCTCAAAAGGGGTATACAGTGACGCCAGTTATTGTTCTTTTCAATGTTTTTTATTATATCGCCATCTTCCTTTTTTCAGTTGTATTGATGGCCAGTTTATCATTAAAAAACGGTAGTGCTTCTCATGATGATTATGTTGAAGAAATAAAGCGGCTATCTTTAAATTTTGGCGTTAACCAACGCAATTTGGTGCTAAACGGCGAATATTGGCGTTTAATTACCCATCAGTTTATCCACGGATCAATTTCTCATCTTTTCTTTAATATGTACGCCCTGGTTTACCTGGGTTTGATGATCGAAAATAAACTGGGCTGGAAAAAATACCTGTTTATATATTTGATGAGTGGGGTTTGCGGTGGCTTGGTCAGTTTGATTTTTCATCAGGAAGGGATGATGATGGGCGCTTCCGGGGCAATAATGGGGCTCTATGGAGCATTTGTTGCCTTACTTATGACTAAATCTTTTGAACAGAAAGCAACAAAAGCTTTATTGGTAAGTACGTTAATTGTATCGTTGTTGGTGTTGGTAAATGGTGCTTTTGGCAAAAGGGTCGATAATGCCGCACATATTGGAGGTTTTGTTTCGGGCTTTATTTTTGCCTATATACTTACCTATAAATGGGATAAAACTTTCGAAGTTAAAAACTGGACAAGATACGCCGTTTCGGTTCTTTTGTTCCTGATGTTTTTTAGTGGTGTTCTCCACTTTAGTCCGACATACGGAACAGAAGAATACCGTAAATTAAGAAATACCTTTAACAATAACCTGAGTTCGATTAACAATATCATGTATTTAAAAACTTCTTTGCCAAAAGATGTTAAACTCAGCTCGATTAAACAAGATGGCATTGAGCCAATGGAAAAGAATCTGGCCATCGTTAAGGAAATGAAAGTCTTAAAATTAAAACCGGAAGATGCTGTAGAACGTGAAAAGATTTTAAAAATCAGTAAAGCGTCGCACAGGGCAGTAATGTTAATGTATCGGGATATTAAAGCCGACAGCACTTATCGCTACAGCAAACAAACTTCCACAGCTTTAAGTGAGGTTTTCGAGATTCTTTACAAAAAGGATTAGCTGTTACTCTGTTTTTTTGTAGAGCCCAATTTCACTTAAGGTAATACAAACCGGAGATTTAGTAATGTGTATTCTTACTTTATCAGTAGTAACGGGGCTATCCAATTTGACCAGACGTTTAGCACCGATACTGCTGCCCTCGTAAACTTTTTTCCAGGCATTGTTTTCAAATACTTCTATAGTGTAGGCTTCTATGCGCTGACCCAATGGGATATACTCCTGCAAGCTGATGATGTCGAAAGTTTTAGCTGTTTTTAAGTCTATCTCTAAACTAGCCTCATGAATATCGTCCTGGGTAGCCCAATAGCTTTCTCTTTTACCATCCAGAAGAGAGTAAACATCATATTTTTTACCCCGGCTATTGCTTGCTTTGATCAGTGCATTTTTAGCCAGATTATTTTCGAAGGTATGTTTAACCATGTCGCCAAAAGTTTTTAGAGCCACTACATCATCTGCATGGAGCTGGCCACGGGTATCGGGCGCTAAACCAAGATCTAAACCTGCACCACGGCCAACGCTTTTTAAATACAGATCGAATAGGGTTTCTGGTGTTTTTGCTTTTTCGTTGGCATGGTAAAACCATCCTTTTCTTAAGGGAACATCGCATTCTGCGGGCATCCAGAATTTACCATTTCTAATCCCCTCAGGACTTTCAGGATAATTTGCCTGTCCGGGAACAGCTACATTTTTTCCGGCAGGAGGCATTGGCGTAAAGGTTTCCCATGAGGTTTCTGCCGCATGACCATCTTCATTACCTACCCAGCGGATATCTAAACCGATATCGCTAAAGATATTGGCCATGGGCTGCATTTTGCGTGTAATGGCCCAGGTATTGTTCCAATCGTAATAAGTGGTATTATCTATCGAGCGTTTTTCTTTGGCACCTCCATAATAACCATCGCCACCATTGGCACCATCATGCCAGCTCATAAAAAGCTCGCCAAAGTTGCTGTACAGCTCTTTTAATTGCGCCTGGTAAATGGCCAGGTATTTGTCCGTTCCATAGCGCGCGTTGTTCCGGTCCCAGGGAGAGCAGTATACACCAAACTTTAAACCATTTTTTCGTACAGCCTGCTCTACCTCTTTAACGAGGTTTCCCTTTCCTGCCCGGAATGGACTTTTACTGATGTTATATTCCGTAGTTTTAGTTGGCCAAAGGGCGAAGCCATCGTGGTGTTTAGCAACGAGGATAATGCCTTTTAATCCACCGGCTTTTGCTGCTTGGATAATCTGATCGGCATTAAAATCGGTAGGGTTAAATGTTTTCGGATCGGCATCGCCAAAGCCCCATTCTTTATTTTCGAACGTAGTTGGTGTAAAATGGATTAAGCCGTAAACTTCAATATCGTGCCAGGCAAGTTGCCTTTTTGATGGTAATGCGCCATAAGGTTCAGGAGGAAATTGGGCGTAAATACTGGTTGATAGCAGCAGAAAAAGAATCAATAAAGGTTTCATAATGGTATAGCTTAGATAAAACTAAAGTACAAATAATTACGGTTGGTGAGGCAAGGGTTAATCAATATTTAACCTATTGAAAATGTAGAAGTGAAATTATTTTTACATCTTGATCGTTACATTGATCCATCAAACATTTAATTTCAGCATACGTTATTTAATCATGAGCGCTTTTATTCAGACCCCTCCCGACGGCGGTACGATGTACACTGAAACTAATCTTAGCCAGCTTTTTCCAGAGCCTTTTAATACGATTACAAGTTGCTTTTTTTTAGCTATTGCAGTTTATTGGACAATTAAACTTTGGGGTAATTTTAAGCAGCACCGCTTTTTGAGTCTTGCATTGATATTGCTTTATATCGGTGGGATAGGAGGAACTACCTATCATGGATTAAGGCGCTGGCCGATTTTTATCATGATGGACTGGATGCCAATTATGCTATTATGTCTTTCGGCCGGGGTTTACTTTCTTTCTAAGTTAACCAAGTGGTATTTTGCGGTTTTAATCGTGGCCGTGTATGCTTTCTTTCAGTTTTATGTGAGAAGGCTTTTCAGTAATGGCGATTTTCAGATTTTTATCAACATCAATTATGCTTTTATGGCCGCACTGGTGTTATTTCCCGTATTTGGTTACCTTATTAAAACGGAATGGAAGAATGGCAAATGGGTTGGTTTTGCCCTGGTTGCTTTTGTATTCGCGCTCACTTTTCGTATCGCCGACAAATGGGACATATTAAGCATCGGTACGCACTTTTTGTGGCATACCTTTGGTGCTATAGCTTCTTTCTGTATGCTGAATTATATTTATTTGGTTAACTTTAAGAAGACCAAAAATAATCCATAATGAGAACAGGTTTGATTTTTTTCTTTTTAAGCAGTTGTTTTCTGGATTTTTCCAATGCTCAGCAAATTCAATCTGAGGATCGCCGGAATGCAATCGAAGTTCCAAAAATGGATACATCACTTGTGCGCAAAATGATGTATGAAATGGATAGAGCGCTTAAATTAAGCGAGCATCAGAAGCCCTTGGTTGCAGTGGAAGTGACTAAATATCTTGTATTAAGAAATATGCTTATCCCTGGCAAAAGAGAAGTAGAAGAGTGTAAGAGCCGATCGAACAATAATCTTTTTGATTTTTCGCAAAAGCTAGAGAAATTATTGGATGAGGATCAAATCGATTGCTTTTGGGCGATGAAACCATTGTATAAAGACGATAATATATGGTGGAATATATTCGTGGTTTATTAACAGTAAAATGTTTACAAGATAAAAATAGCGCTTGTTGATTCATCATCAGCAAGCGCTATTTGTTATTTAAAATTTAGAATGTGCTTTGCTATAATCCAATTTCTTTTGGCTACCGATAGCATATTCAATGCCGCCCCATAAATGGTTCTGAAATTTATCTTCTGCCCAACCCTCTTTGGTATGGCCCATACAAGTATAAAAAGCTCTGCCGCCATCGAAAGAGTGATACCAGCTAAAAGGATGGAAATCGCCATTTTTACCACCAGTATATGATTTTTCATCTAACGTAATCAGTACCTTAATATCAGGGTTGATATCTTTAAAGTTATAAAGTTCATCTTTTCTCATCCATACCGAATCGGTAAGGAATTTAGTAGCCGGATGTTTTTTGTCCTTAATTACAAATCTAGCTTCCTGAACAGCTGGATGACTAATAAAATAAGCGCCGGCCAATTTGCCGTACCATGGCCAATCGTATTCGGTATCAGTAGCGGCGTGGACGCCAACATAACCTCCACCGGCCTGGATATACCTTTCGAAAGCAACCTGTTGTTTATTATCCAAAACATCTCCAGTGGTGCTTAAAAAGATTACGGCAGCATATTTTTTAAGATTATCTTCTGTAAAAACATCTGCATTTTCGGTGGTGTCTACTTCAAAGTGATGTTCAGTACCCAACTTTTGGATCACTTCTTTTCCGATCTCAATGGAGTTGTGCCTAAAGCCTTTGGTTTTGGAAAAGACTAAAACTTTTGCCGATTTCTTTGCTACAGTATAGCTTTGGAATAAAAAAACGGCGGCAATCAATAAACATAGGGAAATATACTTTTTCATTTTTTAAACTTGGTTAGTGATGTTTAATGTGCTTTAAATTTAAGAAAGTTGTTTGATAATTTCCTTACATCTTTCTTCAACCTGACTGCAAACAGGGCTAAATAAGGCATTATCCCAATATGGGTCTGTAACTTCGCCGTTATCAAGGAAAAGTTTAACCTTTTTTCGTTCCTCATCGGTTTTAGCAAGGCTTTGCACATCGGATAAATTGTTCCGGTCCATTACTAAAATCAGATCGTATTTAGCAAACATGGTGGGGTTAAACTGTTGTGCCCGCTGTTTGCTGATATCGTAGCCCAGCGCCTTGGCAGCAGAAACACTTCTATGGTCTGGAGCTTTACCAATATGCCAGTTGCCCGTTCCTGCTGAAGCAATTTCCCAGTTTAAGTTTTGTTCATCCGCCAGGTGGCGCATAATGCCTTCGGCCAATGGCGAACGGCAGATATTGCCCAGGCAAACCATTAAAATTTTCAATGTGATGTAGATTTTGCTATAAATATATAGGTAAAAGGGAAAGTTATAGATTGCACATTACGGTAATACAAAAATGCCCCAAGCGGGGTTGCATTGAGGCATTAAATGTTTTTAATTAAAATGTTATCCATAAATATCGTTTAACATTTTTGCCAAACGTACACCGCCTTTTAACAGTTGACTGTTAAGTGTATCTACCCATTCGAAATTATAACGGTAGCTTAATTTCGAATCTGGTTTGGTGGTGTCGTAAATTTTGTTGCAAATGCCATACGATTCATAAATACAGTCTTTAAGGCTGGTATTTTGCCAGTTGTAAAGCTGAACTGCCGAAGGATGATTAATTGCTTTGGCATATTCGGTATAACTTAACTGTTGATATTCGATCAACTGTTCATCCCAAACCCTATGGATATTCGATTTTTCATTGAACCATAAAACAGAAACACGGTTACCGCCTAAATCTTCTTTCCGTGCAACGTGCATCGGCTGGCATAAATCACCTGCCATGTGCACCAACATGCGTAAGGCCAGTTTCTTTTCGGTAGCAGTACTGCTTGTTTTCTTTAAAACCGCGATCAGATCAGGGATTTTGGTATAAAGACTTGGCGATTTTTCAGTCGATAAAAAATTGTATACGCCATTTTTATCCAATCCTGCAGGAAGATTAACAAAATGCCAGTTGTACATATAATTGTAGGTGGAATCCGATTTAATAAAATCGCCCCAATTGGCACTCATTGCCAGAGTTTCGAAACCTAAAATGCCCTGAATGGCTTTGCGTGTTTTAGCTTTTAAATAACTATCGGCAATTTCACCTACTACACGGTGGCCGATAGTTCCCCAGGCATTTGCCTGGACAGGTAAATAGGCTAAAAAACCAACAGCTAAAGCCGTGATTAATTTCTTTTTAATTGATGTTAATATCATGTTATAATTCTTTTGGTACGCAGGTAATTTTTTCTTTGAGGATTAATTTGATCTCGCGCTGATCGCTTAAACTTTCCAAAGATAAGGTGTCTGCAGACCGTTTTTTGATCAGGAAATTTTTATCATATCTGCCAATGCGATAACAGCCTGATATTTTTTGTTTGTAATTGGCTTGCGTAAAGGTAGCACCAACAAATAGGGTATCGCCCCTCACAGCATAAACACCTTTCGCATATTCTTTCCAAATACCATTGTGGTAACACGAATCTTCATACAGGTTCACTTTACTGTGTGTAACCATATCAATGTAAACCGAATCGCAGCTGAACTTAAAATGGTGTTGGGTATAATTGCTTAATTTGTTGCTAAAGGCAACCGAGTCTTCATTCCATACCCCCTGTATAAAATCTTCGCCATTACCCTGTATATTGGGCCTTGGACTACAAGCTATATGTAAAATGGATAGTGTAAAAAGGAATATGTAAAAAGCCTTTATACCCCGATGCAGTTTGTTCATTATTGTTAGTCGTTGTTTTTAGGGAACTGATCGTAGCTTACATTATCTTTTTTAACAGTGTTGATAATCAGGATTAGCAGGCCTCCCGCGAAACATAAACTGGCGATAAAGCTGACGATACCGATTAAGGTATAGTATTTTGAAACCTGAGTGTATGCAAAATGACGGTCACTTATTAGAAAAGGCATTAACACACTATAAAATAAGGCTGTGAGTAAACCGATTCCTGAACCAATAGTCATTAAAATAGCCTCAACAGCGGATTTTTTTGATAAGAAATAACAGCAGGCGGCAAATATGATAACCGGTGAAATGATAGATATCAGATTGACTAGTGTAGAGAGTATTGAATTCATATTGCCTGTTGCTTTAATTAAAATGTTGATTTGCCTCATCTGTCACGTTGAGCCCTGTCCAAATGCTCTACAATGAATTTAAGTAGGTCCTTCGACAGGCTCAGGATGACAAACCTTTATTTCTCAATATGTCCTTTTAAAAATGGCCTTATTTTAAGCTGCCCACCATATCTTCCGGACGAACCCATTCATCAAATTGTTCGTTGGTTAACAGGCCCAGTTCAACTGCTGCCGCTTTTAAGGTTTTATTTTCTTTATGTGCTTTCTTTGCAATTTTAGCCGCATTTTCGTAACCCACATGTGGATTTAAAGCTGTTACCAACATTAAAGAATTTTGCAGGTGTTTTTCAATTTCTGGTAAATTGGCGGTAATTCCTTCCGCACATTTATCAGTGAAAGAAACACAGGCGTCGCCGATTAAACGGGCCGACTGTAGCACATTGGCCGCAATTACGGGTTTAAATACGTTAAGTTCAAAATGGCCCGACATACCGCCCACCGAAACTGCAACATCATTACCTATTACCTGTGCACAAACCATTGTTAAAGCCTCCGGTTGCGTAGGATTCACTTTTCCCGGCATAATAGAAGAGCCTGGTTCGTTATCAGGGATTACAATTTCGCCAATACCGCAACGTGGACCTGAACTTAACATCCTTACATCGTTGGCTACTTTCATTAAAGCAACTGCAGTACGTTTCAGTGCACCAGAAAGTTCTACCATTGCATCGTGTGCTGCTAAAGCTTCGAATTTATTTGGAGCCGTAACAAACGGCAATCCTGTTAAATCGGCTATTTTTTTAGCCACTAAAACATCATATCCTTTTGGTGTATTTAAGCCCGTACCTACAGCGGTACCACCTAAAGCCAGTTCGGAAACCATAACCAAAGCATTTTTAATCGCTCTGATGCTGTTGTCGATCTGTTGTACGTAACCCGAAAACTCTTGCCCTAAGGTTAGTGGGGTAGCGTCCATAAAATGTGTCCGTCCGGTTTTAACAATAGTACTGAACTCTTCAACTTTTTTTGCTAATGTATTTCTTAGCTTCTCTAAGCCGGGGATGGTGGTTTCTACCGTTAGTTTATAAGCTGCAATATGCATTGCAGTTGGGAAAGTATCGTTTGATGATTGTGATTTATTTACATCATCGTTCGGATGAAGCACTTTTTTATCGTCGGCTAATGCACCACCATTTATAACGTGGGCACGGTTGGCAATTACCTCGTTACCGTTCATGTTACTCTGTGTACCTGAACCGGTTTGCCAGATCACCAATGGAAACTGATCATCCAATTGACCCGCAACAATTTCATCACAAGCCTTGGCAATCAGTTCAGCCTTTTCTGCTGATAATACCCCAAGTTCGGTATTGGCAAGCGCTGCGGCTTTTTTCAGGTATCCAAAAGCATGGATAATTTCTTTTGGCATCGAACCTTCAGGCCCGATTTTGAAGTTATTGCGTGAGCGTTCGGTTTGTGCACCCCAGTATTTGTCGGCTGGTACCTGCACCTCGCCCATGGTATCGTGTTCTATTCTGAAACTCATTATATTTTTGATTTTTATTGTCGCAAATTTAGGTTTTTTGCCTTTTAAAGCGTTGGATTTATGTAAGATATTTGGTAGATAACAAATATAAGGGTAAAATGTCTGCATTCTTTTTGTGCTCCATTGTAAATGCACAAACTTTTATCCACACTGGCCACTTCTACCAATGGAATCATATTCATACCTTTACCGCAAATATGCAGGGATTAGTTATTAAATCTACAGGGAGCTGGTATAGTGTTTTGGCCGATAATGGCGAGCGCTACGATTGCCGGATTGTTGGGAAATTCAGGATTAAAGGACTTAAAACCACCAACCCGATTGCGGTTGGCGACCGGGTGAAATTTGATCTGGAACGGGATAGCAACCAGGGCTTGATCAACGAAATGTTGCCCCGTAAAAACTACATCATCCGCAAATCGATCAACCTGAGCAAACAGGCACAGATACTGGCCGCTAATCTGGATATGGCCATGCTGGTAGTTACACTGGCTTCACCCCGTACTTCCTTAGGTTTTATCGACCGGTTTTTGGTAACCGCCGAAGCTTACGATGTCCCTGCGGTTTTGGTGTTTAATAAACTCGATCTGTTTAGTAAAGAGGGTTTAGAAATTCTACAGGAGTTTAAAGACATCTATGAAAATATCGGCTATGCCTGTTACGAAGTTTCGGCTTTAAAGGGGATCAACATCCCGGTGATCCAGGAATTGATTACCGATAAAATTACATTGATATCGGGGCACTCGGGTGTAGGGAAATCGAGTTTGATCAATGCATTATTGCCTGATCGTGATTTAAGAACCGGCGAAGTATCCGATTGGAGCGATAAAGGGCAACATACCACTACCTTTGCCGAGATGTTCGAATTGCCTCAGGGCGGTTTTATCGTAGATTCGCCCGGTATTAGAGAGCTGGGTGTTATCGACATCGAAAAAGAAGAACTCGGCCATTTTTTTAGGGAGATCTTTAAAACTTCACACGATTGCCGTTTTAATAATTGCAGGCATGTGAACGAACCAGGTTGTGCTGTTATGGCAGCGGTAAACAATGGTGAAATTGCCGTTTCGAGATATGAAAGTTACCTGAGTATTTATCACGGAAACGATACGAGGCATTAACCCCCGGCCCCGAAAGGGGAGCTGAAAGGCGAGATGAAATTTGAATAAATTTATAACGATTACTAAATAATATGGAGATTCCCTTTTAGGGGATTTAGCAGCTATGAAGTTTAAACTTGGAGATTTTGTGCGTTTTGTTGATGAAAAACGGGAGGGTTATGTGACGAAGATTATCGATACGCAAACTTTAGGGGTTACTGATGAGGATGGTTTCGAAATTCCTGTTGCGGTAAGTAATTTAACTTCTGTGCATGGCCATGGTGTAGTAGCGGAAGAACTCGATGCGCCTAAACCCATCCAGGTAAATATCCCCGGTATAAGCAAAATTGAAAATGGCATTTACCTTGCCGTTGCTACAGACGAAAAGGCCGGTAATGTGGTGCATTTCCATTTGCAGAATCATTCGCCAAATATTTTATTGATGAGCTTAACCACTGAGCGAAAGGAAAAATATGCTGGTGCTTTTCATGGTATAATCGAAGCTTATGCTTCAACCTTGGTTTATTCGGCTTCTTTGGCTGATCTTGATCTTTGGCCAGAATTTAACTTTCAGGTTTTGGTGTTCAGTAAGGCTGATGTTAAGCCAATCGATCCTTTGATAATCCGTAAGAAATTCAGGGCAAAAGATTTTAGTACCGAACAAAAGGAGTTGCCTCAATTGAGAAACAAAGGCTGGTTGATCCGTTTGGATGATCTGGTTCCGGTAAGCATTGATCCTCAAAAATTAAAGGAAAGTTTTTTCAGATCAACTGAGGAGAAAAAAACGGTTGCGGCTCCCCAAAAGGAAATTGATTTGCATATCGAAAAGCTAAGGGACGACCATCATTTTTTAGAAGCCGATGAAATGCTGCAGATCCAGATCAATCATTTTCAAACGGCAATGGATGCTGCAGTTGTGCATCATTTCGATAAGATCGTTTTTATCCACGGTTCGGGTAACGGTACCTTAAGGGATAAAATCCATAAACTAATCAGTAAAAATCCACATGTAAAAACCTACATGGATGCCAGAAAAGAGAAGTTTGGCTACGGGGCTACAGAAGTGGTGTTTAAATAATGGAGGATGTGAGATGGAAGACGGATAAGGGTTAAAAGTCTTTTTCATTCAATCCGTCATTCTGAACCGGTTTCAGAATCTATCCGGTAATTAAAGAATCTTCACCGCGTCCAGAATTTGTTGTGGTGTAAGATGGTAACATCTTACACTGAATCACCTTTTTAATATGCATTATACCTTACTGTGGGCTTATTCTGCGATCATTTTCTAAAATCTGCGGGGAAAAATCCAAAGATATTCAAATGGTTGGAGTCATTTCCAAAACCAACACAATAGCATGATTACTCAAGGCCTCCAGTGCTACCTGCTCAACATCCCAGAGGGCCAAACCATCTCTTGCATGCATTAAACGGCCTTCAATTTCGAAAGCGCCATCGATAATAAAAGTATAAAGCTGATGGTTTGGGCTTTGCATTTTATAAACAGCTTCTTCGCGACCGGCAAAAATACCCGCACTTAACTTAAAAGGTAATTTAGGGCTCGCAATAATTTCAAGCAGCTGGTTCTGGTTTTTTTCAAAGTCGAAACCAAAAAGCATCTCACTTGCCCGCATTAAAAACATATCGGTTTTGATGCCAAGCTGGATATAATTAATGATATCATTTTGGTAAGGGTTGCTGATTTCCAGCACCTCGCCCTTGCCCATATTCAAAACCTGTATCTGGCCACTTTCTATAGCAAATTCTTTACCATTGGCAACAATATCAATTCCGCCGGTAATGGGCATAAATAGCTGGAAGGAATCTTCTTTACAAAGAAAAAAGGTAACTTTTCCGCCAGCAACCGAATCATCATTACATAAGAATAAATTGCCAAAAGGTTCTTTATGCTCATTGTAATATTTCTCAAAATTAAAAGTGCTATACCGCCGCAACACCGACGTTTCCGTTAATCCGCGTTGATCGGCCAAAAATATTTTTCCAGGGTTGAGTTCCATCTTTTAATCAATGTTTTTTATCGCGTGGATACTTACAAAAGGCTGTATCTGAAAAAGGTTGGTAAAAATTTCCGCTTCATCCGTTTCTTTAAATTGCGAAACCAAAATAAAATTATCAATGGTATCGTGCCAAATAAGTGGTTTCGAAAAGAAATTGACCGCCACTTTGTGTTTTTCGATATCGTTGATATCTGAGTTGATCAGTTCGAACTTAAAATTTTCAAAAGCTAAAAAGCGCCTCCCCAAATTGTCCAGTATATCGGGGATAATACCATTTAACTGGCGTAAATAACCTGTAATGGCTGCGCTCACCAAAAAATGAAGTTTTTCTGCTTCCGGAGCATTCAGTAGTATTTCGGCAAAAGTAGAATACCGCTGTTCCTGATTATAAAACTGGGCCTGCATCTTAAACTCTGCAAAACTATCTTCATGTACAAACTTATCCCATTCGCTGATATTGGTGGCATCAATTATTTTCCGGTAACACAGCGTAATTACTTTTTTCGACATGGTATAAAATTAAAAAAGACGTTAAGAATTCCTAACGTCTTTATGAAAATAAAACAATTATAAGGATAAACTACGCTTTTACATTCACTTTAAAAGTAAGCTCAAAACCAGCGGTCAATGTTCCGGTTACGGTTGCAATTTCTACGCCCGCTTTATCATCACTAAAAACATTGTCGGCATTATTATAGGTGTAGCCAGTTAAACCTTTACTGTAACCGTTTACCAATGCAACCGATGTTCCGGCACCTTCAGGGAAAGCAATTTGTGTAACCATTAACGATGTTCCGGCTGCATTATAAACATGCACATGGATATGCGTTGCACGGCCGCTATACCAGCCTGGAAAAATTGTGGTAAAGGTGACCAGGCCGTTTGCATCGGTTGTTTGGCGACCACGTAAAAAGTGTACAGATTGATAATTGATGTTTTGCATGCCGCTTCCTCCATATTCAGAGTAGTTTCCTTCTGCATCACAATGCCATATATCTACAATCGCGCCTGCCAAACCCGCACAGCTGTTGTTTAAGTTGCCAATGGTAATTTTAGCGGTCATTTTATAGCCTGAACGCCCATCGGTAATATCGCTGCGCACATACGATGCCGGTACTTTTGTAGGGAAAGGTCCTTCTGTTTCAGTTGGTGCTAAAGTACAGGTGCCATTGGTGCTGGCTGTTGTTCCGGCCGTGCCCGAACCCGATGTGTTTGATCCATCGGTGATGCTGCTTTTTTTGCAGGCCTCAATAATTACAGGGGTGGAGATGGCCCCGATCATTAAGCTTCTGATGAAATTTTTTCTTTCCATAGTCAATGCGTTTTGTTTCGTTGGATTAAAGTTGCATGAAATAGGACTTATTGTAACAAATGTGTCGACAAACGCTCGGGTTGGAACGGTGAACGGGATAAATGATGAAGTAAGGGGAGATGAGCAAGGCGCTGTTAGCATTAGTATTGAATGCAGATGCGATAAAATAGAATCGGGGGTTCAGTAAAATAGAATTGGAATACAGTAATATAAAATGCAGAACTAAAAAATTGAGGTACACTTTTTGCTAAGCTGTAATTTCTTTTTATAAAAGATTAAAACTAGCTTTGCCGCTATTAATGAAACACTTTGTTACCATATCGCTTGTATTTTTTAGCTTAACACATTTGGCAAAAGCCGAACGTGTTGAAGGGCTAAGGATATTAAACGAATATTGTAAAGAGTACAAAATCAATGTTAATGCAGCTGATCAAAGTTCTAATCAGCTTAACGAACATCGTAATCCATACCTGTTATCTTATACCAAACTGGCTTTAATTGGGATTCAGCCTCAGTTAAAAGTTGAAAAATATGTATGTGTAAATCAGGTTATCGCAGATTTAACAATCAGGAAAAAACCGAAGAATAACAGTCCCTAGTTATCTTTATTTAAAAATTAATCTTTATAAGATTGCCCCCCATTTATACCAGCAACTGCCAAACTGACTTAAGAAAGACAATGGCTTGGTTGTTGTGACACACCATTTTTTAATATAAATACGATTTAAAATAATATAATGTTAGGATTTTTAGCGAAGGTTTTCGGAAGTAAATCAGAAAGAGATATAAAGGCTATCCAGCCATTGGTTGTAAAAATTAACGAGCACTACAGTAAACTGTCGGCCCTGAACAACGATGAACTACGTGGTAAAACCATAGAATTTAAAGAAAGGATTTCTGCTTTTTTGACCGATATTGACGGGAAAATTTCAGCTCTAAAAGCTGATGCAGAGAGCGAAGATTTAGATCTTCATCAAAAAACGGCTATCTACGATCAGGTTGATGCTTTAGGCAAAGACCGCGATGCAGAATTGGAAAAAGTACTTTTGGAAATCCTTCCGGAAGCTTTTGCCGTGATTAAAGAAACTTCACGCCGTTTAAGCGAGAACGATTATTTAGAAGTTACCGCAACCCAGTTCGACAGGGACTACGCTGCAAGAAAAAGCAATGTTAAAATTGTTGGCGATAAAGCACAATGGGCCAATAAGTGGGATGCTGCAGGAACCGAAGTAGCCTGGAACATGGTACATTACGATGTACAGTTAATTGGTGGTATTGTTTTACACAGTGGTAAAATTGCAGAGATGGCTACCGGTGAGGGTAAAACCCTGGTAAGTACCTTACCCGCTTATTTAAATGCATTGGCCGGACAAGGTGTACACATCGTAACGGTGAATGATTACCTGGCCCGAAGGGATAGTGAGTGGAATGGTCCATTATTTGAATTTCATGGCTTAACTGTTGATTGTATCGATAAACATGAGCCAAATTCGGAGGAAAGAAGAAAAGCTTATGCCGCAGATATTACCTACGGAACCAATAATGAGTTCGGTTTTGATTACCTGCGTGACAACATGTCGCAAACACCTGATCAATTGGTGCAGCGTAAATTGCACTTTGCTATGGTGGATGAGGTCGATTCAGTTTTAATTGATGATGCCCGTACCCCTTTAATCATTTCTGGTCCGATTCCCCGGGGTGATGAACATGAGTTTTATGAATTAAAACCACGTATCGAACGTTTGGTTAATGCACAAAAGGCATATGTAACGCAAGCTTTAAACGAAGCCAAAAAGTTAATCAATGCAGGCAACAGCGGAACTGAAGAGGGTGAAGGTGGCTTGGCCTTGTTACGCGCTTACCGTGGTTTGCCAAAAAATAAAGCCTTAATTAAGTTTTTAAGTGAAAGCGGTGTTCGCGGTTTATTGTTGAAAACAGAGAATCATTACATGGCAGATCAATCTAAGAATATGCCTAAGGTAGATTCTGAATTGTATTTCTATATCGACGAGAAAAACAACCAGGTTGAATTAACCGAAAAAGGGATCGAACTGATTACCCAATCGGGTGAAGACCCTCACTTCTTCGTATTGCCAGATGTGGGTACTGAAGTAGCAGACTTAGAGAAATCTGATATGCCTCTGGAAGAAAAGGTTGTTCAGAAAGATGCTTTAATGCGCGATTATTCTGTTAAGGCAGAGCGTATCCATTCGGTAAACCAATTGTTAAAAGCCTATACTTTATTCGAAATTGATGTAGAATACATCATCGATGAAGGGAAAATTAAAATTGTTGATGAGCAGACTGGCCGTATTATGGATGGCCGCCGTTACTCTGATGGTTTGCACCAGGCCATTGAGGCTAAAGAGAATGTAAAGGTTGAAGATGCTACCCAAACTTATGCAACGGTAACCTTGCAAAATTACTTCCGTATGTACCACAAACTTTGCGGTATGACGGGTACTGCAACTACAGAAGCTGGCGAGTTTTGGTCGATCTATAAATTAGATGTGGTAGAGATTCCAACCAACAGAAATATTTCAAGGATTGATGAACAGGATTATGTTTACCGTACCGTTCGCGAAAAATATAACGCTGTTGCAGCAGAGATACAATACCTTGTTTTTCCATATTCTCATTACGAAACAGAATATGAAACAGACAAAGAAGGCAATGTGAAGCAAAAGGATGGTAAACCGGTGGTTAAATACGATCCAACAGGAAGAGCGGTACCTAAGCTAGATGCTAAAGGCGCTTTAATCCCTGCGGTTAATCCGCAAACCGGACAATTGGAGCCGCAAGCTGGCCGCCCGGTATTGGTGGGTACAACATCTGTAGAGATTTCAGAATTATTAAGCCGTATGCTTAAACTTCGTGGAATTAAACACAATGTATTGAACGCTAAAATGCACCAGAAAGAGGCCGATATCGTTGCCGAAGCTGGTCAGGCCGGAACCGTAACCATTGCCACCAACATGGCTGGTCGTGGTACCGATATTAAATTGGGTGCAGGTGTTAAAGAAGCCGGTGGTTTGGCGATCGTGGGTACCGAGCGTCACGAATCTCGTCGTGTAGACAGGCAGTTACGTGGTCGTGCAGGTCGTCAGGGTGATCCGGGTTCATCTCAGTTCTTCGTTTCCTTAGAAGATAACTTAATGCGTTTATTTGGTTCAGAGCGTATTTCTGGCATCATGGTACGTATGGGAATCGAAGATGGTGAAGTGATCCAACACTCGATGATTACCAAATCTATCGAACGTGCACAGAAGAAAGTAGAAGAAAACAACTTTGGTATCCGTAAACGTTTGTTGGAGTACGATGATGTGATGAACTCACAACGTACGGTAATTTATGCTAAACGTAAAAACGCTTTATTTGGCGAACGTTTAGATGTGGATATGAACAATATGGTATTCGACGTTGCCGAAGATATCGTAAGCGAATATAAACAAGAAGGAAATTACGATGGTTTTAAGTTGGAAGTGATCAAAAACTTCTCGTTAGACACCGCTATTACCGACAAAGAATTTACCTCAACCAGTATTCCTCAGTTAACAGAAAGGTTATTTGAAGAAGCAGAAGCATTTTATGCACGTAAATCGGAAGCAATTATTCAACAGTCATTACCGGTTTTAACTCAGGTGTATGAAGAACGCGGCGAGCATATCGAGCAGATCGTGGTTCCCTTTACCGATGGTATCCGTGGTATCCAGGTGGCGGTTGATTTAAAGAAAGCCATCGACAACAAAGGAAAAGAAGTGGTGCGTTCGTTCGAAAAAACCATTGTTTTAGCCTTAATCGATGATAGCTGGAAAGAACATTTACGCGAAATGGATGATTTGAAGCAATCCGTACAAAATGCGGTTTACGAACAAAAAGATCCATTGGTAATTTATAAAATGGAAGCTTTTAACTTATTTAAAAACATGCTTAATGCGGTAAATAAAGAAGTGGTGAGTTTCTTATATAAAGGTGGTATTCCGGTACAACAAGAGCCTGATCAGGTTAGAGAAGCACCAGCTCCGGTTAAACAGCCAAAGCTGCAAACCACTAAACAAGAGTTTGGCAGAGAAGAACCTGGTATCGAGTTTGGAGATACGCGTGAGGCCGTTCCGCAACAGCCAATCCGGAAGGAAGCAACTGTAGGTAGAAATGAACCTTGTCCATGTGGTAGTGGTAAAAAATTTAAAAACTGCCACGGCGCGAATTTATAATCAATACCTATCTTAACTTATCGAGCCCCGACATTTATTGCCGGGGCTTTTTTTATAACTAAATTTTTAATTTACAAATTAACTCCTATATTTAGTCACAGTCACTAAGAAATTGGTAGGCAATTTCTTAATGACTATTAAACTTAAAAATGGAGTCCAGAAACCATAAAAAACGGGGCGGAACTGAAAAGCCATAAGAGTAGGAACACACACAACACACACACAAATGAAAAGGATTTTTAACGTTGCCGCTGTTTCAGCGACACTGCTGCTATCGAGCTGCGCCACCATTTTTACCGGAACTACCCAAACTGTTCAGATCAATTCAAACCCACCTGCCGCAGCTATTGAAGTAGATGGCGTCAAAACCGGAGTGACGCCAATGGCCGTTCCCTTAAAAAAGGGGTTTACCGGACAAACCATCAGTTTAAAGCTTGATGGTTACGAAACCAAAACATTCCAGCCCCAGACTACATTCAATCCTGTTGCCATATTAAACGTTATTGGTGTATTTGGTTTTGCTATTGATGCTGCTACCGGTGCGATAATGAAATATGATCCAAAAGTATATGAATTTACTTTAGAGCCTAAAAAAGCAAATTAGGCATCTGCTTAATGCTTATCATGCTAAAAGCCAGGTTTCGAAAGGAATCTGGCTTTCTTTATTGATGTCATCACATAAACTATCGTCATTTCGACTGGAGCGTACCGATTTAAGCATTTGTTGTTATTTACCTTAGTATGCTTGCTTGTTTCACAGGTTTAATCGGCAGCGGAATGGAGAAATCTTTCAAAAACTGATTTTGGCCATACTTCAGAAATCTTTCAATTAACATTAGTCGATCACCTATTTAAAAAATCTCAACTTTGTTGGCGGCCGCTCGAAATGACGAACAAAAAAAAACTCCAAAATAATAACGATTTGCTTAACCCATAAAGAATGCCGATTTTTGCAACGATTTCGGCATTCTTGTTGTTAAGAAGAAACGAGGTGATATTTTATTCACCTCCTCACTAAATGCCAGGGTTAATACACATGAAAATAATATTCACTTTTATAGGTTGTTTGTTTCTTTTTACGACTGCTTTTGCACAAAAAGGGGAGGTAACGGTAATAAAAGATCCTTTAATTGATAGCTTAATTGCTAAACGCCTCGAAGTTTATAAAACCTCGGGAGAAGTAAAACCAGGTAAACCCATTGTTTCGGCCTACGGTTACCGGGTACAGATTTTTTATGGCTCAGACCGGCGTGAGGTTTTTAACGAACAGGCCAGGTTTAAAGGGCTTTACCCGCAATTGAATACCTATCTCACTTATAAAGAACCCAATTATTATGTTCGGGTGGGCGATTTTAGGAGCCGATTAGAGGCGCAGCGATTAATCAACGAACTCAGACCAGCTTTCCCGACACTGTTTATTTTCAGGGAAAAAATTAATGCACCAACTTTAGATACCACGACAAACAATGATCAAAAATAAAGTACAAGAATTAGCCGCCAACATTTTCGACGAAGTGGTAGGCTATCGTCAACATATCCATGCCAACCCTGAACTGTCTTTTAAAGAATTTGAAACTTCTTTATTCATCAAGGATAAATTAAAAAAATGGGGAATAGAATATACCGATTGCGCCAATACAGGTGTAGTGGGTTTAATCAAAGGAAATCTCCCTTCTGATAAAGTGATTGCTTTACGTGCCGATATGGATGCTTTACCCATTCACGAAGCCAATGATAAACCTTACCGTTCTAAAAATCATGGTGTAATGCATGCCTGCGGACATGATGTACACACTTCTTCACTTTTAGGTACGGCAAACATCTTAAATCAAATGAAAGATGATTTCGGTGGAACCATAAAACTGATCTTCCAGCCAGCCGAAGAATTATTGCCCGGTGGCGCCAGCATTATGATTAAAGAGGGTGTGCTCGAAAACCCAAAACCGCAGCACATCGTCGGACAGCATGTAATGCCTATGATTGATGCCGGTAAAGTAGGTTTCCGTTCGGGGATTTATATGGCTTCAACTGATGAATTGTATGTTACCGTAACCGGAAAAGGCGGGCATGGTGCACAGCCCCATCAGAACATCGATCCTGTTGTAATCGCATCACATATTATCATCGCCTTACAACAGATCGTTAGCCGCAATGCCGACCCACGTTTACCATCGGTTTTATCTTTTGGTAAAGTGATCGCCAACGGTGCAACCAATATTATTCCCAATGAAGTAAAAATCGAAGGTACATTCAGAACCCTGGATGAAAACTGGAGAGATGAGGCACACAAACGCATGAAAAAAATGGCCGAAGGAATGGCCGAAAGCATGGGCGGAAGTTGCGATTTCGATATCCACAGAGGTTATCCGTTTTTAATCAACGAAGAAAAATTAACCGCCAATGCAAGGGCTTTTGCCGAAGACTTTTTAGGTAAAGAAAACGTAGTTGATTTAGATATCTGGATGGCTGCGGAAGATTTTTCTTTCTACTCGCAGGTAACCGATGCCTGTTTTTACCGTTTAGGTACCGGGAATGCGGCTAAAGACACACAATATTCGGTGCATACCCCAAGATTTGATGTTGATGAAGATGCATTAAAAATATCAACAGGACTGATGGCTTATATTGCATTAAAACAACTAGGAAACTAAAATGTAAACAAATAAAATGGATGAGAGGAGCGTTTCTTCCATTATCCATTTTCCATCTCACATCGTCCATCAAACATTATCCAATCTGCATGAAAAAAGTCTTTTTGTTTTTACTGTTAACATCGCTCTTGTATACAGGTTTTGCTCAGGAAATCAACCGTTTCAATCCGGATACGATTAAAACCATTACGCTCGATTCTACGGTAAACATTAAGGCCGAAAAGTTGAACGTAGAGACTTTCATTAAAAAAGTAATGTACGATACCTCTTTTTATCAGTCGTTCAGGAATATGAAACGTTATACCTTTATTGCCGAAAACAGGATATACAGCTACGATAAAAAGAATAAGGTGGATGGCAAAGTATACCGTAAAATCCGTCACAACAACAGCGGGCCTTATAAAATGGAATATCTCGTAAAACAGGATACCGGCAAAATTTATAAGAAAAACGGCAAATACCAGCTGTATACTGTAGAAATGTTCGACTACATTTTTATGAATGCCTATAGCACCGATTTCGTACCCAATGCACCTAAACCCGATGGAAAGGGTGGAACAAATGAGAGCTACAAAGACAAGCTAAAAACACTGATATTCAATCCTGGAAGGCCGGTTAAGGTGCCTTTTATTGGTAGTAAAACTGAAATATTTTCAGCCAATATGCGCCAGTATTACGACTATGGTTTCACCAGTGGTACTTATCTGGATTCCATCCCGGTTTATCGCTTTAAGGTTTCTGTAAAACCTGATTTAAGCAGCTGGACAAAAGATGGCATCATGATCAAAGAACTGGTCACCATTTTTGATAAACGCAACTTCAATATCCTGGGGCGTTATGTTGATATGAAATACAGCAACATGCTCTTTGATTTTGATGTGCAGATGAATATCGAAATGGGCTATTTTGGCGAAGATAAATTGCCGACTAAAATCACTTATCAGGGCAATTGGGATTACCCCTTCAAAAAGGAAGAACGGGCAAGTTTTTTAATCGTGCATAAAGATTACAAACTCGAAAAGGGTAAATAAGGATTCGACTATCGCCTAAAAGATTTATTATCTTTAAACGATTATTTAAACCGATCAATATGCAATTCTTCTCTCCCTTTAAATTTAAAATATCATTTGCCTTATTACTGTTTTTGGGCATCCAGGTACATGCACAGGTGCTCACCTCAAAACAGATCGATAGCGTGGTTGAAAAAACATTAAGCACTTTTAACGTTCCGGGTATCGCGGTTTCTGTAATTAAAGACGGTAAAGTAATCCATTTAAAAGGTTATGGTGTAAGTTCGATCAAAACCAATAAAAAGGTTGATGAAAATACCCTTTTTGGTGTGGCATCCAATACAAAAGCATTTACGGCTGCAGCTTTGGGCATGTTGGTTGATGAAAAGAAAATCACCTGGGATACAAAAGTGACCGATGTAATCCCGGAATTTAAAATGTACGATGCCTATGTCACCAGCGAATTTACCATCCGCGATCTGCTTACACACCGCAGTGGTTTAGGTTTAGGGGCGGGCGATTTAATGATCTGGCCTGATTCATCAACCGTAGATAAAAAACAGCTCATCCACAACCTCCGCTATTTAAAACCAGTTTCATCTTTCCGTACCAAATATGATTACGATAACCTGATGTATATTTTGGCTGGCGACGTAGTAGCAAGGGTTTCGGGAGGTACTTATGAGGATTTTATAGAAAGCCGCATCATTAAACCATTAGGAATGACCAAAACTGCAGCTTCGTGGTACCGTTTAAAAGATAAATCAAATGTAATTGATGGCCATGCGCCTTACGAAGGTAAACTGCTTCCGGTAGGCTTAAGCTTTGGAGAAATTGCGAATGCAGCCGGAGGGATTTATTCGAACGTTACCGACATGAGCAAGTGGGTAATGGCGATGATCAACGGTGGTAAATACGGCGAAACATTAGATAAGAAATTATTCAGTCCTGCTGTAGCCAGAGAGCTTTGGACCCCGCAGACCATTATTGCTGGAGGTAATCCGGCTGCTTTTAGCAGCTACGGTTTAGGCTGGTTTTTGAGTAATGTGAATGGCAATTTTCAGGCCACGCACACAGGCGGTTTATCGGGAATTGTAACTCAGGTAACCATTCTTCCGGAAATGAAATTGGGGATTATTGTGTTAACCAACCAACAGTCGGGCGCTGCATTTAATGCCATTACCAACTCGATTAAAGATGGTTATCTTGGGATTAAAGGACAGGATCGGATTAAAATCTATAACGATAACCGCCTTAGAAATGAAAAACAAGCCGATGAAATGGTGAGTAAGGTTTGGAACGATATTGCAGCACAACAAAAACTTTCTATTACAAAACCTGATGTTAAAAGTTACTACGGAACTTACCACGATTTGTGGTTTGGCGATGTAACCATCAGTGAAATAAATGGTAAAATGCATTTTCAGGCTAAAAACGCACCAAAACTAAAAGGCGACATGACCTATTACAAGGGAAATACCTATATCGTAAAATGGTATGATCGGAGTTTGGATGCCGATGCATTTGTTAATTTCAGTTTGGATAACAATGCAATAGCCGATGGATTTAAAATAGAAGCGATATCGCCGTTAACTGATTTTAGTTTCGACTTTCAGGATCTGGAATTTAAAAAGACTGATAAAAAATAACCCTAACCAAGATATAGAATGAAAACAGTATTAAAAACAAGTATTTTACTAAGCTTTTGCTTAATTGCATTAACCTCGATGACATTTAAACCAAAACGGATTATCTTTTTCGGCGATTCAATTACCCAACAGGGCGTTTCTAAAAACGGATATGTAACCCTGATCAAACAATCGCTCGATTCTACAAAGTATAACGTAATCGGCGCTGGGATAGGTGGTAACAAGGTTTACGATTTATACCTGCGTTTGGAAGACGATGTATTGAACAAGAAACCGGATTTAGTAGTAATTTATGTGGGCATTAATGATGTTTGGCACAAACAGTCTTCTCATACCGGAACTGATTATGATAAGTATTTAAAATTTTATCAGGCTTTGATCAATAAGATTCAGGGTGTTGGAAGTAAAGTGGTGCTGGTTACGCCTTCTGTGGTGGGCGAGAAAAAGGATGGTACCAATGAGCTGGATGCAGATTTAAATAAATATGCTGCCGGTATCAGAGAATTGGCTGCAAAAAATAACCTTCTAGTGTGCGATTTAAGAAAGATATTTGCCGATTATGAGGCAAAAAATAATCCTGAAGATAAAGAAAAAGGCATTTTAACCGTTGATAGGGTGCACTTAAACGAAACAGGAAATAAACTGGTTGCTGATCAGTTATTGCCTTTGGTGAAGTAGAAATAACATTCGTCATTGCGAACTGAAGAAGGGTGATTGCGCGGTGGAGTGAAGCAATCTTTCCTGCTTAATGATAGATTAAAAGAGTAATGGAGCAAGGCGGAACAGTTTACATTATTACCAATTTTACTCATACAACGTTATATGTTGGAGTTACTTCAGATTTAATGTTTAGAGTGAAAGAGCATAAAGACAAGGAACATCCAAAGTCTTTTTCGGCAAGATATAACACTGATAAACTTGTTTACTTTTGTTCTTATGATTCAATAATGGAGGCAATTGCTGAAGAAAAGAGAATTAAAGGCGGAAGCCGAAAAAAGAAGATAAAATTAATAGAATCTATGAATCCTGAATGGAAGGATTTATGGGAAATAGTGAAAGAATGGTAGTGCAAGTCGATTCATCATTGCAAACTGAAGAAGGTGGGCGGTGGAGTGAGGCAATCTTTCCTGCTTAGTGATAACAAATTGAAATAATTAATAGCATAAAAGATTGCTTCGTCGTGCCTCCTCGCAATGACGGACAACAGTAGGATATGATCAACCGCGAAACGATAGATAAGATAATGGATACCGCCCGTATTGAGGAGGTAGTTGGGGATTTTGTGCACTTAAAAAAACGCGGAACCAGTTTAATAGGTAATTGCCCATTCCACGGCGAAAAAACACCTTCCTTTCACGTATCCGTAACCAAAGGCATTTATAAATGTTTTGGTTGTGGTAAAGGAGGCGATTCGGTGCGTTTTATTATGGATCATGAAAAATATTCATATCCCGAAGCGCTTAAATTTTTAGCCAATAAATACAATATAGAAGTTGAGGAAGCCGAACTTAGTCCGCAGGATGCTGAAGCGCAAAGCGCTAAGGAAAGCCTTTACGTGGTTTCGCAATATGCCGCTGCATTTTTTGTTAAACAGCTGTGGGAAACCGACGAGGGCAGGGGAATTGGCTTAAGCTATTTTAAAGAACGCGGCTTTAGAGAAGATATCCTGAAAAAATTCGAAGTGGGTTACTCTCCCGATGTTTGGGATGCGATGACACAAAGCGCAATCAATGCCGGTCATAAATTAGATTTTTTAGAAGCCACCGGATTATCGATCAAAAACGATAATGGAAAAATTTACGACCGCTTTCGTGGCCGGGTAATGTTTCCGATCCATAATTTTACAGGCAGGATCATCGGTTTTGGGGGCAGGACTTTAAAAACCGATAAAAATGTTCCTAAATATGTAAACTCACCTGAAAGTGAGATTTACCACAAATCGAATGTGCTTTATGGCTTATTCCACGCCAAAAAAGCCATCCGCGATTTAGACAACTGTTATCTGGCCGAAGGTTATGCCGATGTGCTTTCTGTTCATCAGGCTGGAATAGAAAATGTGGTAGCCTCTTCGGGTACCTCCTTAACGGTGGAGCAGATTAAACTGATCGGGCGTTTTACCCAGAACATCACCATTTTATTTGATGGCGATGCGGCAGGGATTAAAGCCTCACTCCGGGGTTTGGATATGATTTTGGAAGAAGGACTGAACGTGAAAATCGTTTCCTTCCCTGATGGCCATGACCCTGATTCTTATATGCACCATGTGGGGGCAGGAGCATTTAAAACCTATCTTGAGCAGAATAGAAAAGACTTTATATTATATAAGGCGAATGTGCTGCTTAAAGATGCGGGCAACGATCCCATCAAGCGGGCAGGTATTATCCGCGATATTGTAGAAAGTATCGCTAAAATTCCGGATCAGATCAAAGCTTCGGTTTTTATCCGCGAGTGTAGCAGCTTGCTCGAAATCGATGAACATATTCTGTTGGGCGAACTCAATAAAATGCGTTCGGCTAAGCTTAAGAAAAACTTCGACAGCAATCAACGGGCAAATCCGTCGTCAAGTCCAAAACCCTATTCTTCAGGTGCGCCTGAGCCCCTTGGTCCGCCGGATGATTTATGGGACGACAGCGCAGGCCCCATGGGCCATGAAGCACCTGTTGAGGAGAATGAATTTCAGGAAAAGGAAATTGTTCGTTTATTACTGGCCTTTGGGCACGAATTTGTAAACTGGGATAAAATTGATGATATGTATATCGGCTCGTTCATCATGCAGAATCTGAGTGATGTAGAATTTGACGACCCACTTTGTAAGCGCATTATCGATTATTATAAATCAGAAATCGACAATGGCAGACTACCTACTGCTAACCATTTTGTTAAACATCAGGATAGGGATATTGCGGATCTTGCGATTACGCTTTCAACTTCAGAGTATGCGCTAAGCGAGAACTGGCTCAATAAACACCTCATTTATGTTAAGGATGAATCGATGAATTTAAAAGCCACGATCTTAGGCGGGATTTTTCACCTTAAAAAAAGAAAGGTAGAAAAGATATTGATGAACCTGTTGAAAGAAATAAAAGATGAAAAAGACGAGGATAATCAAATGATTTTGATGCAGCGCTATGGGGTGATAAAAGGGGTGGAAAGAGAAATATCTAAGTTTTTGGGTTCTGTGATTGTTAAATAATGACTGAATAATTAGTTGCCAGGAATGATCGCTTATCTTTTGGCTAATAAAATAAATTCAGCATGACGAGCGGTTTAAGTGAAGAAACTAAACATCATTACAACAGCAATTGGGATCTAACTCCAGTTTTAGTTATTTATGGCCTTACACAACGATTTAGGTAAAGAAGGAGAACGCATTGCGAAGTTATATCTGGAAGATAACGGATACGAGGTTTTAGATGAAAACTGGACCTATGGAAAGGCTGAGGTAGATTTAATTGTGTATAAAGACGGGATCATGATCTTTGTAGAAGTGAAGACCCGGAGTTCGGTTGCCTTTGGCGAGCCGGAAGATTTTGTGCACAAGGCTAAACAAATACAGATGGAATTGGCGGCTAATGCCTATATTGAATTAATGAACCATCAAAATGATGTCCGTTTTGATATTATTGCGATTACCTTTACAAAAAATAAAAATTATAATTTAAAACATATTGAAGATGCGTTTTGGCCTGAAGATTAACCCAATCAAAAATTTCATATTTATCGGAATTACAATGGCATTTGTAAGCTCTTGTAAAGACGATGCTACCACAACCTACCGAAGTTTTCTTTCACCTATGACTGGTCTTAATGTGCCGTCAGGGAATGAATTTGATGTTAAAGTACAATTTGGCACTGAACAAAAAGTAGATTCTGTAGTGTATTTGATCGATACCATCAAAGTGCTTTCGAAAAACGATACCTTGGCCATCAAGCTAAAAACTGCTGGTTTGAAACTGGGCAATCACCTCTTAACGGCAAAGATATTCGGTGCTGGAAAATCAGAAGACCTAACCTCAAACATTAATGTTTTAGCGGCTCAGGCACCAACAGAATATACCTATAAAGTGATTAAAACCTTGCCTCACGATACGGCTTCATATGTAGAAGGTTTGGAATATCATGATGGCTTTTTTTATGAAAGTGCCGGCGATTACGGCCATTCGAGTTTGCGTAAAGTAGATCCATCTACAGGGAAAATCCTTCAGAAAGCAGACTTAGATAAGCAATATTTTGGCGAAGGAATAACCGTAATCGGAAACAAAATTATTCAGTTGACTTACCGCGAGAAAGTAGGTTTTGTTTACGATAAGGCAACTTTCAAGAAATTATCCGAGTTTGCTTATACCACTGGAAGAGAAGGCTGGGGCTTGGCTTTCGATGGACAAAAAGTATACAATACCGATGGTTCCAACACTATCTTTTTCCTGAATAAAGATACCTATCAGAAAATTGGATCAATTGATGTATTCGATAACAAGGGAGCCATTCAAAATCTAAATGAATTGGAAATCATCGATGGTAAGATTTATGCTAATGTATACACAACCAATGAAATTCTGGTGATCAATCCGGAAACGGGTGCGGTAGAAAGCAGGATCGATTTATCCGGATTGTTGCCAGCCGACTTCTTTAAAACAGAAGACGAAAAAGCGAATAATGTTTTAAACGGTATTGCTTATGATAAAACAACGAAAAGACTTTTTGTGGCTGGTAAGAAATGGCCACATATATTTCAGATTGAGTTGATTAAAAAATAAAGACATTGGGTTATCCTGATGTCGGAAACGTCACGTTGAGCCTGTCGAATGCCTTACTATTAATTTAAGTAAATCCATCCACAGGCTCAGGATGACAAAATTAATCCTGTTTCTTTGGCTCATCTAAATAACCATTAAAAATGATTGGCTGTTTATTGATGCTGCTTGCTGTTAGTGAAGCATAACCACTGGTCGAAATGTTGATGGTAAAGCGATAATTTTCCCTTTTTACATCTTTTGTGTTGATCTGGATAGTATAAGCCCCTTTTTTATTCTTCGATTCGGTATACGTAAAATCTTTTGAGGTGAATTTAATCCCACCCTGACTCGGGTCTATCGGCGCAGTATACGATCTTCCGTAATAAGGAAGGTAGGCCACAACGCTATCTTTGGTAACCTTTACATCATATTGCGATCCGGTGAGGTTTATCGCAGAACCACCCATCCCGCCAGGCATCGTACTCATTATTCTATTGATGTCCATATTTGACATGGGCAGGGCAGTGTTGGCAACAAAAGTATAGTGTTTATCCGCTACAATTTTTACGGTAGTTTCCTTGTTGGTTTGGGCAAAAGATTGAGCACCCATCAAAAGAAGGGCAAAGCTCAATATTAAATTTAAACGTTTCATAATGTGTGTTTTAAATGTGTAATAATTTAAAGATGCACAAACTTGAAATATTCCATAATGGTGCCAAAAATGGAAGGAAACTTAAATTTAATGAATTTAATTCTGATATAAAGGATTTACCTTATCCGAATAGCTCGATTTATACAAAGGATTACTTTTCTCTGTTGCAGAAGCGCCAAAAGCAGTGAATTTATAGGTTCCGGCAGCAAGATTGTTAAGTTCTATTTCTCCATTTTCGTTGGTGATTACCGTGATCAAACTACCACCTGGATTTTTGCCACCTTTCACAACTATACCTCCGATTGGCGAACCCGCTACCCTTGATTTTGGGTTGGTTGAAGGTACAGTAATGATAAATTTATAATTCCCTGAACTTTCATTGTTGAATTCTATTTCCCCATTTGGATTGGTAACCAGATTGATGGAGCTGCCCCCAGGGTTTTTACCTCCCTTAACTACAATACCACCTATGGGCTGCCCGGCAACAAAACTGACCTCGCCGGTAGTTACGTCCAGTTTGCCTTTGATGGATTTCATGATGCAGGGGAAATGCGATTCGGGGTAATTTAACTTACAATAATCGCAGTAATGCCCTTCCGGAGCCTGGGTTTTTAATTGTGTTGTATTTACTTCTTTGATTGCTGTTGATGTAGCAGCTCTTTTAACCTGAGCCAGAACAGTGAATGAAATAGATAGCAGAAATACCGCTATAGCAGCCCCTTTATTCATAAAATTTGATTAGAAAGATAAAATTAATCAAAAAATATGGCTCTTGCTAGTATTTGCATTATTAGCCTATCGTGTGGATACAACTTTGCAAGGTAGATTTTCCAGGGCGTTACGCTAAGCTAACTTTAATAACCTATAGGTTTTACCGAAGAACTCCGTCAATCCCAAGAGCCAGGGAAATTAAAAAAACAGGTGCAGTCGAGGTAAATTTGCACCAACAAACCTGAAACGCAGTGGTTTTGTGTTCATAAGCAATGAATCAAAGATTTGAAAAGAATTGAACACAAACCCCGAAGGGCTCAATCAGGCCAAAGAAAATACAAACAATACCTGATTAAACGAAGTGCCGCTGTTTTTTTGATGTGCGAAGGATTGTGTAATGAGGCTCTTTGTTGGATTGACAAAGCGCTTTGGGTACTTTGGCGCTCCAAAATGCGCAAGCATTCTTGAGCACCAATAAAAACACTAACACCTGCGAAAAACTACCATGCCTTCGCGCATAGAGCGAAAAAAATGTATGCAGGATTTATTGGCTTATTTCTTTTTTGATGCTTTCGCCATTGGGTTGAAGGCCAAAGCAAGATTAACCCAAAAATCGAGTTCATCATTCCGCCCCAAAACATCTTCTGAAACTGAAATATAACCTTTCATTGGCCTGTCGCCCATCACCATTTGCTCCCAGCCATCTTTATGAGATAAACTTTCTAATGTACTGGGGTCGAGCCTTACCATCATACTGTTCTTGGAAACTCCAAGGCACATTTTGCCGTTCACCATAAAAACAAGGCCACTGAACATCTCTTTTTCTGCCACATCCTGGATATGCATCAGGCGCTCGGCAACACGGAGGGCTAAGGTTTCGTTGTATCTCATGAGCGTAGATCAGTCACGTTATATTATCCTTAAAATTAATGTTTAAAAGATGTTGAACAAAATAATTTCCTTAGTATCTCTATTTCAGTAAATTTGCAAGATGTTGTTAAACTGCTATCAGGAAGAGTTATTAGAGGCTGGGTGTGATGAAGCTGGAAGAGGTTGCCTCGCCGGACCTGTTTTTGCAGCAGCGGTAATATTGCCAAAAGGGTACGTGTTAGAGGGGTTAAACGATTCAAAGCAACTATCTCATGAGCAAAGGGCCTTATTGCGGCCAATTATCGAGCAAGAAGCTTTGGCCTGGGCGGTAGCATCCTGCGATCATGAAGAAATCGACCGCATCAATATTCTAAATGCATCATTTCTGGCCATGCATAGGGCAATCGAAAAATTACATACCCAGCCACAATATCTCGTAATTGATGGCAACCGCTTCAAAACCTATCCACAGATTCCGCATAGCTGTATCATCAAGGGTGATGGCAAATATTTAAATATCGCTGCGGCATCTATACTGGCGAAAACACACCGCGATGAATTCATGACCAATCTGCATGTCGATTACCCGCATTACAATTGGCAGCAAAATAAAGGATATCCAACAATTGCGCACCGCAGGGCTGTGATCGAAATCGGATTATCGCCTTTTCACCGCAAAACGTTCAATGTTAGCGACCCCCAATTAGAACTGTTTTCAAAAAACGCCTAAAATTTCGTATTTTCACCACATCGTGAAAATTCTGTTGATTACTAAGCGGGTTCCCTTTCCGCCAAATAGTGGTTATCCCATTGTGGTTTATAACACCATAAAAGGTTTGCTGCAACTTGGTGCAGATATTACTTTGTTTAGCCTTAATCCCACAAAAGGAAGAATTGATATCGAGGATATCTACGATCCCATTTTTGAACAGATTAAATATCATACCTACGATTTAGATACTGATGTAAACGTGTGGTCGGCATTTTTTAATATTTTCACCAACGAATCTTACAATGTTTCCAGGTATTATAGTGAGGATGCCGCGCGGCAGTTGGAAAATCTCCTGCGCGAAAATGCTTTCGATATCATTCAGTTCGAAGGACTTTTTGTAGTGCCATATTTAGATGTGGTTAAGGCAAATAGCAACGCCAAACTCATCTACAGGGCACATAATATCGAATTTACCCTTTGGGAACGCCTCTCGCATTCAGAAAAGTTTTTAATCAGGCGGAAATACCTGGCATTTTTAGCCCAGCGGCTTAAAGCTTACGAAACCGATCAGATTAACCGTTTCCACCATATTTTTGCCATTAGCGAGCCCGACAGACAAAGTATCTTAATGTTTGGCTGTGAAATCCCGATGTCGGTTTTTCCGGTTGCCATTGATCTGGAAAAATATAAAGTAGATAAAACCAAAACCAGTTTCCCTACACTTTTTCATTTGGGTGCGATGGATTGGCGGCCAAATCAGGAAGGATTAGAATGGTTTCTGGATGATATCTGGCCTGATATCGAAAAATTGAATAAAGATCTCCGGTTTTATATCGCCGGGAAAAACATGCAGAAACATTTCTTCGAATACGATTCGGAAAACCTGATTGTAGAAGGAGAGGTGTTTGATGCCGTAGAGTTTATGAATTCGAAGGCGATTATGATTGTACCCCTAATATCAGGTACCGGCATGCGGGTAAAGATTATTGAGGGCATGGCGATGAAAAAATGCATTATCGCCACCACCACTGCCGCCGAGGGGATTAATTGCAGGCATGGACATGATATCTTAATCGCCGATTCGGCAGATGAATTTTACCGTTCTATTTTACAATGCATCATTAACCCTAAACGCTGGATGGAGATCGGCGAGAATGCCCGTAAAACGGTAGAAAACGACCACGGTGTTCATCTGATCTCCAGCAGGATGTTAAAGATTTACGAGGAATTGCTGAGTGCCTAGGTAATCCTGAATTGAATCAGTGGATGAACGTCAGTGTAATACAAGTCCAAACCAAGTCCGCATTTAGGTGTAAAAACGCGGACTATACGCGGACTTGCTGCGGACTTACCCTCAATTTGGTAACCAGTTTAAAACCGCTTCGAATAGCTAAAGCGTACCAGTACTATACGCTATCTATACTTATCGAATGTTGGTATCTAAATCGGTAGGATATGATAAAATAACCTCAAAATTTTATCTTTTTCTTAGTAGTTTTGCACCCCAGGAAGATTAAGGTGAAAGTCGCCTCATTTTCAGGCTGAATCAGTTGAATAAAATAGATCAAATAGCTTCATTATCATAAAAAATAAAACTTACGGATGAAAAACACCGCATTAACAGAAAAACACATCGCTTTAGGCGCTAAAATGGTTCCATTTGCAGGTTACAATATGCCTGTTACTTACGAAGGTATTAATGCCGAACATGCAACTGTTCGTAATGGTGTGGGTGTTTTTGATGTAAGCCACATGGGCGAATTTATCCTGAAAGGCGAAAATGCATTAGACCTGATTCAGCGTGTAACCAGTAACGACGCCTCTAAATTATATGATGGAAAAGTTCAGTACTCTTGCCTGCCAAATAAAGACGGTGGTATTGTAGATGATCTTTTGGTTTATAAAATAGATGATAAAACCTACATGTTGGTGGTAAATGCTTCAAACATCGAGAAAGATTGGAACTGGATCCAACAGTTTAATTCAGAAGCGGTAGAAATGCACAATATCTCTGATCAAACTTCTCTTCTGGCTATTCAGGGACCAAAAGCGGCTGATGCTTTACAAAGTTTGACTGATGTTGATTTGGCCTCAATGGAGTATTACACTTTCGTGAAAGGTACTTTTGCGGGTATTGATAATGTAGTGATTTCAGCAACTGGTTATACCGGTGCCGGTGGTTTTGAGATTTATTTCGAAAACCAGCATGCAGATCAGATCTGGGATGCCATTTTTAAAGCTGGTGCGCCATACAACATTCAGCCGATCGGTTTAGGTGCCCGCGATACCTTACGTTTAGAAATGGGTTTCTGTTTATACGGAAATGATATTGATGATACCACTTCGCCAATTGAAGCAGGTTTAGGCTGGATTACCAAGTTTTCTAAAACGTTTACCAATTCAGAAGCCCTATTGGCGCAAAAAGAAGCGGGTATTCAAAAGAAATTGGTTGGCTTCGAAATGATCGATCGTGGCATTCCCCGTCATGATTACGAAATTGCCGATGCTGAAGGAAATATTATCGGTAAAGTAACCTCTGGTACCCAGGCACCTTCCTTGCAAAAAGCGATTGGTATGGGTTACATTGCAAAAGATTTTACCAAAGAAGGAACCGAAGTTTTTATTTTAATCCGCAATACGCCAATCAAAGCTAAAGTGGTTAAGTTTCCTTTTTATAAATAAGATTTGAGGCAATAGATGTGAGATTTGAGACGGTTCGACCGCTATATCTCACATCTCAATACTCAGATCTCAATACTCAAATCTCACTGAATGTCAAAAAAAATAGAAGTTTGTTTAACACCGGCCCTGATTGATTTGTATGATATCGAGCAAAGTATTGTGGTGGTTATCGATATTTTAAGGGCTACCTCGTCTATTACGTATGGGATAGATAATGGTGCAGAAGCAATTATACCTGTTGCAAACGTTGAAGATTGTTTAACTTATCGCGACAGCGGGTTTTTGTTGGCGGCAGAAAGAAACGGAGAAGTAGTGGAAGGATATGACTTTGGAAATTCACCCTTCTCTTACACGAAAGAAAAAGTGGGTGGGAAAACGGTTGTTTTAACCACGACTAATGGTACCAAAGCTTTGCACCTCGCTCAAAAAAGAGCTTATCAGGTGGTAATTGGTTCCTTCCTGAATTTAGATGCGCTTTGCGATTACCTGAAAAGGCAGAATAAAAACGTGCTTTTATTGTGTGCAGGCTGGAAAGATCAGTTCAATTTAGAAGATACTTTATTTGCCGGAGCAGTGGTAAATAATCTCCGCCAAAATTTTGAACATTTCGACGATTCTAGTGTAGCGGCCGAAGATTTATATGCGTTAGCTAAAGTAGATCTGAGGAAATACCTCCATAAATCTTCACATAGCCACCGCTTGGCCCAACTGAATATTGAAGAAGACGTGGTTTTTTGCCTGCAGTTAAATCTTTGCCAGGCAATTCCGGTTTTGGAAGGCGAGCGTTTGGTAGCCTTAAAAAATTAAAAACCAATATTTAATCCCAATAACAATGCATTTTTTCTAAAATTGGCGCCATTAAACTGAGTTTCCTCAGTATTACGGTTGTTATAATAAGCCCTGTCTACACCGGAATAGGTTTTAATGTTATTGATCAGATAATCCAGTTCTATACGCAAATTTTTGTTCAGCGGAACTGAAAGATTGAGGTCGCCACTTAATGCAAAGGAATTTGCCTTATGCGTAAAACTTACAGGTTTTGCAAAATCAGGGATTAAATTCCAATTGGCTTTTGAAGCGTAGGTATAGAATCCACCCAATATTTCGGCACCCAGGCTAAAATGCTGTGTTTTAAAGATAAATGCTGTCCCAAAATCAAAACCTTTGTACGTTACCTGATAAGTAGAGTTTAAACCATTGCTAGCCGGATTATTTGCGCTTTCTAAAAGATGAAATTTCTGCCGATTATAGGAAATCCCAATGATAGGGTTAATATTAAACTGACCCAGCTTTAAAAGCTGATAGCTAAGCTGTAAGTTGCCGTTGTACAAGTAACCTTTATTTGCATCGAGCAGATCAAAATAAAAGGCACTTTGCCGGTCATCATCTGCATAATCAGTATCTTCTGCCTCACCCTTGGTTATGCTGCTATATTGGTTAGTTGCCTTTACACTCAGCCGACTGGTAACATTGTACCTGATGTTTAAACCAAAACTCGGTCCCTTAAGTTTTTTCCAGATCAGCTCCGACAATATATTGGGGCTCGTTCCGGCAGTGTTACCGGCAATAGACCAATCGAACCTCGATTGCTGAATACCCACATAAGGCTTTATTTGCCATTTGTGCGGAACATCTTGTGCCGACACATCCTGATAGTAGAAAATCAGCATCAAACAGGCTAAAAACGGTTTGATAAAAGAAATCCGCAAAGCGATAGACATATTTGTTTTTCGGTTTATAGAAGCAAAATACACATAGTGGTGAATTATACTACTATGTGTATTTATTTATTTTCTAAAATGGATAAACTGTAGCGATAAATGATTTATCGGTAGGTGATAATACCGTATTCCATCCCACTTCAAAATCACCGATGGTTAATTCGTTTGGAACTGAATAATGCATGATCGAATTTTTATCATAAGCACTATAATTGGTTTGTGTAGTACTGTATTTAGCAAATAAGTTATTATCTACATCTGCCTGGCTCCAGTAATTTGGTGCAGCCGCATAGTAGGCATAAACAGCTGGTTTATCCCAAGGAATCGCCACCAATGGATGTTGGTGTTCGTGGATCAATCCCAGGGCATGACCAAATTCGTGGATGACCACGCGGCTATATTCCGAATCTGCTGTAGTTGCCGTTAGCCAGCCATAATTCATCGTTGCACCAGTGCTAGGTGTAGATTTTCCGATATAAGACCAGGATCCGTCTCCACTTACGAAACTTACCCTGATTTTAGCGGTATTGTCGTTTGTGACAAAGTTGAATTTGATGTTGGCATAAGTTTCCCATTGTTTGGCAAACTGTATTACTTTAGCCCGGATGGCTGCTGTGCTTCCGTTTAAGCTCACTTTAATCGTGGTTCCCGGAGCCCATTTGGTCGATTTTAAAACCGCACCTCTTGGAGTAATGCCATCTAAAGATCTTTCTGTACAGATCTTAATATCGCCAAGCGGATTAACACTTGATAATTCTGGCTTTTGTAGATCTGCTGTTTCGGTTGGTTTTTCTTTTTTACAAGAATAGAATACAGTGGTAAGCGCAAGGGCTATAAGTAAGGTCTTATTTGATTTTAAAAATTTCATGGTTTAGGTTTTTTTAGGTAAAAATTGATGATCTGTTTTTGGTCTGGGAGATTCAAGTTAGAAGATCGTAAAAACAGGAATTCTTCTTTTTTGAAAAAGAATAATGAGGTTGAAAAACATAAGTTAGCATTTAGGTTAATTGCCTCTGCATTTGCAAAGTATAATCCTAAAGTATAATAATATTCTAGTAACGCCAAGAGAAATGTAATATTTTTATTGCATTAGTGTATGTTTTACACTTAGTTTTTTGTAATTTATAGCAATATTTGTGTAGTATAAATATTGCATGGCCAGATGAAATCAATTAAAATGATATTTTTAATTTGGAAGATAGCGGGCTGAATTATGAAAGAGAACGAGGATTAAACAGGTTAGAAACGGTTTTTGTGAAAGAAATAGCATAGCGATGATCTTATTTTCCGGTTTTAATACAATATACATAGTGACATGATGCCACTATGCATATTTATTTATCTTTTAAAATGGATAAACTGTGCGGATAAATGACTTATCGGTTGGTGATAATACCGTGTTCCATCCTACCTCGTAGTCTCCAATCGTCAATTCGTTTGGAACGGCATAATGCATGATCGAATTTTTATCATAAGCACTATAATTGGTTTGCGCAATATTTTCTTTTGCAAATAGATAAGCATCTACTTCTGCTTGAGTCCAATAGCCTGCATAATACGCGTAAACAGCTGGTTTGTCCCAGGGAATAGCATTCAAAGGGTGTTGGTGCTCATGGATTAATCCCAAAGCATGTCCAAATTCGTGTAAAACCGTGGCTAAATTCTGAGTCATCTGTTTCTGAGTTGAACCATCCAAAATGCATTGTTACACTATCAGCTGGTATATACTTCACATCTGTTCCCATGTACGACCAGGATCTCCCGTCTTCAACAAAATTTACCCTAATGGAAGCGGTCCTGTCGTTGGTAACGAAGTTGAATTTGATGTTGGCATATTTTTCCCATTCTTTGGCATATTGAATCACTTTATTTCTGATGGCTAAAGTGCTTCCGTTTAAACTGACCTTAATTGTGGTTCCTCTTGCCCATTTTGATGATTTTATAACGGCTCCTCTTGGTGTGGTCCCATTTAAGGTTTTTTCTGTGCAGATCTTGAAATTGCTAAGGCGGTTGGCTGCAGTTAATTCCGGTTGCTGTAAATCTGCGGTTTCTGTTGGTTTTTCCTTCTTACAAGAAAATAATACTGTTAATGCGAGAGCGGCAATCAGGGTTTTATTTAATTTTAAGAATTTCATGTTTTAGGTTTTTTAGGTAAAAAATATTGATCTGTATGCTGACAGGAAATCAAGTTAGAAGATCGTAAAAACAGGAATTCTTCTTCTTTGAAAAAGAATAAGGAGGTTAAAAAACATGGACAGACGTTTAGGTTTATTACCTTGCATTTTGCAAAGTATAATCCTAGTGTAAAATAATATTACATCAACACCAAGGGAAATGTAATATTTTTATTTCAATTCCGTATTTTTTATACTTGTAGATTTGTAATGTGTGATCGTATTTTTGTGGTTAAAATACTACTTTTAGCGTTTGGGTATTTATTAAGGGAAACGGTTTATTTTGTAATTAATTCGGAGATGGTGGGGCTATTTTTGATGGTAATCAAGGCTTCTTCATGTGCGAGCCAATAAATATCTTCTGCACGTTTCATATCAAAAGTGCTAATGGCACCCAAACCCTTTGGTTCAATTAGTACATTGCAGAATTTAGCTTTTCTTTCCATATCATGGTTGATCGACATGATGCCGGCACGTCCCATCAAATTGGTAATCCCCGTAATTTTATCAACAGGTTTAAGGTGGTTACAGGAAGAGCCAATGATAAAATCGCAATCTTCCATTAATGGTTCTACAGGGAAGTTGTTTAAAATACCACCGTCCACGTACATCTGTCCATCGATCATTATGGGCTTAAAAATACCAGGTATACAGCTAGAAGCATGGACTGCCCTAATTAAAGGACCTTTGGTAAAATATACCAACCGTCCTTCGCTAAAATTTACCGCAGCAATGGTTAGCGGGATTTTGAGTTTCTCGATCGTGTCTTCAGGAAAATATTCTTTTAGGATTAAGGAAGTGTTCTCGATATTAATCAAACCCAAAGAGCCTACAGCTGGCCTAACAAAACGCCAGAGCTTTGTTTTGAGGAAAATATTTAATCCTTCTTCCGGATCTATACCTGCGGCAAAAAAGGCCCCGGCTATCGCTCCGGCGCTCGTTCCACTAATATGACTAAAGGTAATGCCTAAATTGCTGAAAGCTTTTAAAACGCCTAAATGTGCTATTCCCCTAATGCCTCCTCCTGATAATACAATGCCAACTTTCATAGATTTTAATTTGGGATGATTTTTTAAATGAAGACTCCCGACTTAGGACTCTGGACTTAAGACTAACGGACTATTTCTGTTGTTTCGGTTTATACTTCGATTGATTTAAAATTTTCTGTGCATCGTTATCTGCCATTAGCTGCTGTAAGGTAACATCAGGATGTGCTTTCATGTATTTTCTAACAATTTGCCAACCCATCCACACACCCAATTTTGGTGCCGAATCTCTGCCCTCGCCTAAACCCGGCGTAAAAGGTCCTTCTGATAAAAATACCTGGATCTTTTGGTAATCGGTTTCATACAAAAAGTTGTTCTCCAAAAAATATGCCCAAATATCCCCTTCAAAATTTTGTGCCCAATCTAACTGTTGCTGGGTGTATCCAATTTTGGTTGTATCGCTTATATTTTCAGGTAAAACCTGATCTAGAAAGTATAAAACCTTTCCCTGGAAAATCATTTTAGATAGGAGCGTCCTGTTTTCATCAGGCTCGGCAAAAAGCTCTTCGTGCGCATAAGTTTCAGCTACGCGTGGAACAATATATTCGGGCGCAAATCTTCTCGAAAGATATAATGGAACACTTTGTACAATGGCCCTGTAAAATTTGCTGTCTTTACCCAGGAACATATCTAAACCAATACCGAGGTAATTATCGCCTACCGGCATCTGGTAAGCAAAACCCGAAGCAAAGGAAATAAACCTTGGAACCTTGGCTTTTGGATAGTAATATTTAATGTATCTGAAGGTTTCATTCAATCCCTCTTCCTGAACCTTTAGGCTAGGAAAAACGCTATCCACTTCTTTGGTTAAATCGGTATAAGCCTGATCACGGTATAAATTGGCCAACGATTCGGTATTTGAATATTTGCTGTCGAGGATGCGGTGGATAAAGTCGTCGTAAAATGCGCCATACTGCGAGTTAAGCTGTTTATCTACGTCGGAAATATTCTTGTTTTTACCGGCAAATAGTGCATTGTCAAATCTGTCAATTCTGATATTTACCTGTATATGACTAACATCGGGCCTGTTGCTTTGTCTGCAGGAAATAAATGTGATGGCAAAAAGAAAAATTAGATAAATTTGCCAGTGTTTTACGTTATACATCATGTAGAACAAATATATATAATCAGCTATAGCATGAAAAGAATATCAACCATTTTAATTTTGTCTCTTTTAAGTTTTGGCGCATGCGCGCAAAATTCTCCCTTAACCAGTTACGGCTTTAGGTTGGGCTTAACCGCTACACCAACTTTTGGGTGGATTAAGCCAGAGCAGGGAAAAACGGATGGTGTTGCTTTAGGCTTCTCTTATGGATTGATCGGCGATTTTAACTTCGCCCCTAATTATAGTTTTGCTACCGCATTAACCATCACCTCAATTAATGGTAAAAGCACAGAGGCAAATGTTTTGCCTTATTTTGCTGGAAGTAGCAGTACCGCGCCGAAAGCCTACGATTTAAAATATAAGTTGCAATATGTAGACTTGCCCTTAACCGTTAAATTAAAAACCGTAAAGGCTGATGGCAAACGCTGGTATGGGCAGTTTGGCTTGTCTAACTCCATTAATATTAGTGCTAAGCAGGATGCGGTAACGGGAGGAACTGTTGTAGGTGATAATTTAAATGTATCGGATAATATCAAGTTTTATCGTGCCGGATTGATTATTGGTGGCGGTGGTGAATTTGATATTTCGGGAAACACCAGTATCGTAGCGGGTTTAACCTTTAACAATGGTTTCACTAACATTGTAAGTGATAAAGGCAGAAACGTTAAAAACCACTACCTGGCACTTAATTTTGGCGTATTCTTCTAAGAATCAGTCTTGATACTTGCTACTTAATACTCGATACCTAATACTTGATACCAGATACTCACGACTTGCTACTTACTACTAATTACTTGATACCCATTACCCGATACTAACTACTTGATAAACAAAATGAAGATAGCGCTAGCACAACTCAATTACCATATCGGAAACTTTGAGGCCAACACTAAAAAAATAACCGAACATATTCAATTGGCGAAAGATAAAGGCGCTGATCTTGTTGTTTTTGCTGAATTGGCGATTTGTGGCTATCCGCCAAGGGATTTTTTAGAGTTTGATGAGTTTATTGTACTCTGCGAAAATGCTGTTAAGGAAATTGCCAAACATTGTACAGATATTGCCTGTATTGTTGGATTGCCGATTAAAAATGAGGTATTACAAGGAAAGGACTTGTTTAATGCAGCCTATTTTATTGAGGATGAGAAAGTGAAGGCTACGGTTAAAAAAGCGCTTTTACCTACTTATGATGTATTTGACGAATACCGTTATTTCGAACCCGCCACACAGTTTGGCTGTATTGATTTTAAGGGTAAAAAAATTGCGCTGACCATCTGCGAAGATTTATGGAACATTAACGATAATCCGTTGTATGTATCTAATCCGATGGATGAACTGATTAAAGAGCAGCCGGATGTGATGATCAATATTGCGGCATCTCCCTTCTCTTATACGCATGATGATGAACGGATTAAAGTACTGGCTGATAATGCAAAAAAATATCACCTGCCGGTATTTTATGTCAATCAGGTTGGCGCACAGACCGAAATTATTTTTGACGGTGGTTCACTGGTTTTTGATGCAGACGGCGCGATGAAAGCCGAAATGAAATATTTTGAAGAAGATCTTCAGGTTTTCGATCTGGAAGAGGTTGAAAATGTACGGAATAAATACCCTCAATCAGAAAGAATGACGGATATTGAGCAGATCCACGATGCGCTGATTTTGGGCATTAAAGATTATTTCGGAAAATCAGGCTTTAATAAAGCAGTTTTAGGCTTGTCAGGCGGAATTGATTCGGCTGTGGTTTGTGCGCTGGCCTGCCGCGCTTTAGGACCCGAAAACGTGATGGCGGTATTAATGCCCTCAAAATTTTCTTCTGACCATTCGGTTCAGGATGCTTTGGATCTGGTGAACAACATTGGCTGTATGCACGAAATTGTACCGATTAAAGATGTCGCCGAAGCTTTTGACCATATACTGGCACCAGCTTTCAAAGGTTTGCCGTTTAACCTTGCAGAAGAAAACATCCAGGCCCGCATCCGTGGCATTATCAATATGGCGATGAGCAACAAGTTTGGTTATATTCTACTCAATACTTCTAACAAAAGTGAGTGTGCGGTGGGTTATGGTACCTTATATGGCGATATGTGCGGCGCGATCGGTGTAATAGGTGATGTGTATAAAATGCAGGTATTTGAGTTGGCCAGATACATCAATAAAGAGCGGGAGATTATTCCGGTCAATACCATTGTTAAACCGCCATCGGCAGAATTAAGGCCAGATCAGAAAGATTCAGATTCATTGCCAGAATATGAAATCCTTGATAAAATATTATATCAGCATATTGAAAAGAAACAGGGTTCAAAGGCTATTATTGCCCAGGGTTTTGATGAAGCCTTGGTACAGCGTATTTTGAAAATGGTTAATATCGCCGAATTTAAACGTTATCAAACGCCACCTATTTTAAGGGTATCGCCAAAAGCATTTGGTATGGGCAGAAGAATGCCGATTGTAGGGAAATACATGGCTTAGGTTGTTGTAGGTTTTGAAAGCTTATTGTTGAACGGTGAATTGATAACTGTCAATTGATTAATTGTGGTTGAGTTGATTTAATGCAAGCTGCCTGATCTCACTTTCTTTTTCAAAAGAAATGATATGGTTCAGATTGGCCTGATCGTTCATTTTACCTACCGCCAATTTTCTGGTTGCCACATCTTGATCAAAACAGGCTACGTGGAATAAGTTGGCCTGATCGTCCATTTTAGTTACAGCCAATTTTCTTGTTGCGGCATCTTTATCAAAAGAGGCAATGTGAAATAGGTTAGCCTGATCGTTCATCTTTGCAACGGCCAGTTTTCTTACTGAAGCATTTTTATCAAATGAAGCAATGTGGAATAAGTTTGATTCATCGTTCATTTTACCTACCGCAATTTTTCTTACCGTTATATTTTGATTAAAACTGGCAATATGGAACAGGTTAGACTGATCATTCATTTTTACCACTGCTATTTTTACGAGGGCGGTATCCTGATCAAAACAAGCGATATTAAACAGATTGGATTCATCGTTTAGATTTTGAACAGCTAAAACCTTAACTTTTTTACTTTTATTCGTTCTTGCTATTGTAAATAAACTTTCTTCTGAAATGGGTTTGGTAAGATCTATACTATCAGTATAGTTGCCTGAAGTAATTGTAAAGGTTTGTTCCTTTTTACTGCTAAAAGACACGCAACTGTTTAAGAGTAAAACAGTGCTTAGAAATAAGAGCGTTTTTTTCATGTTAACTTAGATGGGTGAAACTAAGTTATACAATTTTTTTATTTTTTTGCTGGAAATACGGATAAGCTGTCGTGCTAAGGTACAAAGGGATCTGTATCATTGTTCAGATGCTTTGTACCTCAGCATGACAAAGGCCTATGCTAAAGTAGCATCAACCGTAATGGTTGTGTTTAATAATTTAGAGATTGGGCAGTTTTTCTCGGCATCGGCCACCAGTTCATCAAATTTTTCTTGGCTTAAGTTAGGTACAGAAGCTGTTAAAGTTAAATGCGACTCCACAATTTCACCTTTAGATGGATCAAGGTTGATTTCGCATTTTGTTTCTAATTTATCTGCAGTAAATCCTGCTTCAGTTAAGTTAGCAGATAATTTCATCGTAAAACAGCCTGCATGTGCAGCAGCAATTAATTCTTCAGGGTTTGTACCAACACCCTCTGCAAAACGGGAGTTAAAAGAATATTGAGTATTGTTTAAAGTAGTGCTCTGTGTTGTAATGTTACCATTACCTTCTTTAATAGAACCTTGCCATACGGCTGTTGCATTTCTTTTCATGATGGGATTTTATTTTTTGATTGTTTAATACCTAAAGATAAATATATGTTTGTTTAATGGCGGTAATTCTTTGTTAAGAAATCTGTAATTATTCGGCCTCTTCTGTTATTTCTTCTTTTTGCATTTTACTTCTTAACGATTGAAAAAGCAATATGCCCACACCGATCATGATCGAAATGTCTGCAAAATTAAAAACCCCTGTTTGGAAGAGGTATAAGTCCATGTGCATAAAATCTGTAACCGAACCATGAACTATCCGATCGTAAAGATTACCGATGCCACCACCAATTAAGAAGCACAGCGCAATTTGCATGCTGCCAGGGAGGTTTCGCTTAGCAAAGAGGAAATATAAGCCATAACCTAAAAATAATAACGGTAAGCCTGTTAAAATGATCAACCGAAAAATATAGGGCATGTTATCGCCTAAGCTTAAAAATGCGCCGCTGTTTTCAACTTTGGTTAAGGTAAAACGATCTTTAATAATGCTGATGTGTTCGTAATCGCTGATCTTGTTCCTTACAATGTTTTTAGATACCTGGTCGCAGCCAATATTAAGCGCCAGTATAATCAGGAGTATAAACCAACTAAAGTTTTTATGGTATTTCATGTGTGTAAGCTAAAATTTATTGAGGAATGATTTCCGATTTCGGAATAACCAGTTTACTGCTGATCTCGGGTATTAATTTCCGGAGTGAGGCTTCCTGGCTTTTCTCTGCATTTATAAAATACCAGTTTTTGCCGCCATCGTACGACATGCAAAGCAGGTTACTCTTTACAATAGCCTTTTTGCCATTGATTTCGGCTGTTGCCAGTTGAGGAATAACACATTGGAAGTTTTGGCCCGTCTTTACCATTTCCGAAGGCTTGCCCAGCTTAACATTCTTAAATGAAAAGCCGCTTGCGGTTAGTGCCTCAATACTCTTCCGTAAATTCGCCTCTGCCGATTTTACGCCACCCATGGTTTCAGCTACTTTAGGATGGGTGCGTTTTAATAAGGTTTTATAATCGGATTTAGCGTATGCGATTAACATCGCGTTAGCCTGGTTGTTCAGGCTATCTAAATACACCTGAGCATGTATATTCTTACTCCCAAAAATGATCAGCAGTAAAAGCAATATCTTTATTTTTTGACCCATTTTCTGTAAGGTATAATTAAAGATAATATAACGGCTAAAAAGCTGAATAATTTTGCAATGATATCGCCGCTCTTCACATAAAAAGTAATTTCATCGTTTATGTTGACGTTGCCTTTAATAGCTGTTCTTGTCCACCATTTGGTGCTTTGGATTACATCACCACGTTGATTAATGAAACAGGAGATTCCGGTATTTGCAGAACGGGCAACATCACGGTGGGTTTCAATGGCCCTCAATTTGGCGTACATCATGTGCTGGTCTTTGCCCGAGGTATTTCCCCACCAGGCATCGTTGGTAATCACCGCAATAAATTGGGCGCCCTCTTTAACCGATTGACCAACCCATTCGCCCCAAAGGCTTTCGTAACAAATTACCGGCGCAACACCGATGCCACTTTGTGCATAAAGTACGTCAGGTTTTTCTTGCCAGCCCCATCCGCCTACAGTTCCGCCTAGTTCGGCAAAAACACCATCTAAAAATGAAAATACCTTTGGGAAAGGCATTTTTTCTACACCAGGTACTAATTTAGATTTATGGTAAAACTGAACATTTGCAGAGTTTTCTACCTGCATGGCCGTGTTAAAATTATCCCAGTACTGGTTGCTCTGCGGATCATACTTTGCTGAAATTGTTTTTTTGGTCTGGTAGATCTTTTTGCTTTCAATTCCTGTAATCAGCGTTCCGTTTTTGTATTTACTTAAAAAACTTTGAAGCGTATAAAAATCAGGGTTAGACCTGATCCGATCTTCGTCGGCACGGCTCGGTATAGCTGTTTCCGGCCAGATAAAATACTCGGTATTGGTTTGTCCAACTGAATCGGAAAGGTGTGTTAAAATTCTGATCTGTTCAGAAACAGGTATGCTTTCCAGTTTTTGGTAAGGATCAATATTGGGCTGAACCACTACTACGTTACTTGGCGTGCCTTTTTGTTTGGCGGTAAAGTATTTGGTTAATGAAATGCCAATGGGAATAATCACCACCAAAGCCCAGATCCCTGCAGTTCTAAACCTTAAATAACCGGTTTGTGATCTGAATTTCTTATAAGCCTCGAATGCTACAATATTGCTCAATAAAATCCATAACGAACCTCCGTAAATGCCCGTGTAATCGTACCATTGTGCCAGTTGGTGCATTCCAGCCAAGCCGTTTCCTAAAGTCATCCATGGGAAAGCCAAATCCCAGGTTTGCTGCAGATATTCTAGAGCGATATAAAAAGCGATTAATCCGAGGTATGCGATCTTTTTACTTACGTATTTGCCTAAGCGGTAATATAACCAGAAGGCAAAGGTCATTAACAATGCACCTAATCCATAAGGAATTAAAGAAACCGGTATCGCTACCAATGGGCCATTATAAGCACTTATGGCATTATATACCCAGTAAATTGATGCGGTATTCCAAACGAGAAAGGTTACACCGGCCGTTAAGAAAATTCTTTTGCCCTGTTTTTTTGTGATATTGCCCGAAATGGAATCAAGAGCAATGAATAAAGGAACCAAACCAATCAATAATAATGGCGTGGTAAAGGGCATCGGCGGCCAGGCTAGCCAAAGTAAAAATGCACTTAAGAGGGCGAGGAGGTAGGTTTGTTTCTTGTTCATTTTAAGTGCTGGCGCAATATTGTCATCATGAGCCTGTCGAAAGACTAATTAATTTATAATCTGGCGTTTCGACGGGCTCAACGTGACAATTCAAGTGGATCAGTTTTTACAAACTATCTAAAATATTTGCTTTTTTGGCTTCGTATTCTTCCTGAGTGATCAGGTGTTTATCATATAGAGTTTTAAGCTTACGCAATTTTAAAGTGGTTTCGTCTTCTGGTTCTTCTACTACTTCGGCAATCTGGATAACCGGTTGCACAGGCTCAGGAGTGGGCTCATTAGCAGGGATTTCGGCAAGTGGCTGCGTATTTAAATTAATTGGCGAAGCTGTTGCGCGGTTTTCTTCCAACTTTTGTTGACGGAGTATCTCTTTATACTCTTCTAACTGTTGATTAGCCGCCTGGTGCAATTTTCGGGCCTGCACTTTAGGGATAAATTCGGTTACGATATTTTCGCCGTGTTGTGGCACACAGATGAATTTAGAGCCAAAAAACTCTTCCTTAAACGAAACTTCTTTGATGCTTTTCCACGAAATATCTTTAAAGTTCATGGTCAGGCCTAAATTGCCGGGTTCGCAATAAAATATACGTTTGTTAGAAATCGCGATGCTATCTGGTAATAAGTTTACCGCAGGTTTTTTTTGTACTGCTAAATATAAAAGTTCTTCGCCTGTGGTTAACAGGTCGTTTAATTTTCCAATAACTTTTTCAACCGCCTTTGGGTCTTGTTCGTCACTTAGAAATCTATCTATGCTAATCATAATATTTTTAAAATTGATGTATTGTTTATGTTTCTGATGTTACTCTTCAGTATCATCATATTTGTTTTTGCTTTTAACATAGGGTTTCCCCGCTATGCAAATTACAAATTCTCCCTTTAAAGTATTGTTTTCAAAATGTGATTTTATTTCTACCAAAGTACCGCGAACGGTTTCTTCGAACATCTTGGTCAGTTCCCTGCTTACTGATGCCTGTCTGTCGGCCCCTAAATACTGCGCAAACTCCTCTAAAGTTTTTAATAAACGGTGCGGGCTTTCATAAAGTATAATGGTGCGGTCTTCTTCGGCCAACTTTTTAAATTTGGTCTGCCGGCCTTTTTTAACCGGCAGAAAGCCTTCGAAACAGAATGCATCGGCTGGTAGACCTGAGTTAACCAAAGCTGGCACAAAAGCTGTGGCACCTGGTAAACATTCTACTGCGATATCGTTTTTAATTGCTTCGCGCACCAGAAAGAAACCCGGATCGGAAATGGCTGGTGTACCGGCATCAGATATCAGGGCAATTTTTTGTCCTTCATTTAAAAACTTAATGATCTCTGAAGTGGCCTTATGTTCATTGTGCTGATGGTGCGAAAAAACCCTTTTATCGATGCCGAAGTGTTTAAGCATTGGCGCGCTGGTACGGGTATCTTCAGCCAGTATTAAATCACATTCTTTTAATATACGGATTGCCCTAAAGGTCATATCCTCCAAATTGCCTATCGGCGTTGGTACGAGAAATAGTTTGCCATCCATATTTCGGTTAGCAGTTTACAGCTATTGGTTTGCAGTTTTTTCCAAACTCCTTACCCCAAACTCCAAACTCTTGCTATCTTTGCTTAAAAAATTAAATAATGCTGCAAGTTAACTATATCCGCGAAAATAGAGAGAAAGTTTTAGAACGTTTAAGTATCCGTAATTTTAAACAGCCAGAACTGGTAGATGAAATCATCAAAATTGATGAGGACCGCCGTTCTACACAAACTTCCCTGGATAGTATTTCTGCTGAGGCGAATGCAGCTGCCAAACAGATTGGCGATTTAATGCGTACAGGTAAAAAGGAAGAAGCTGAAGCAATTAAGGCACAAACCGCTTCTCATAAAGAAAATATCAAAAACCTGAGCGATAAACTGAATGAGCTGGAAGCAGCGCAGCATCATTTAATCGTTCAGTTACCTAACTTACCTTATCATTTGGTAAAACAGGGATCTACTGCAGAAGAAAACGAGGTGGTGCTCACGCATGGCGAACCTGCTATATTACCAACCAAGGCTTTACCTCACTGGGAATTGGCTGCAAAATATGATATCATCGATTTCGAACTGGGCGTAAAAATTACCGGTGCAGGTTTTCCTGTATACAAGGGAAAAGGCGCAAAGTTACAGCGCGCATTGATCAATTTCTTTTTAGACCATGCTACTGAAGCAGGTTACAAGGAAATGCAGGTACCTCATTTGGTTAATGCGGCCTCAGGCTTTGGCACCGGGCAGTTGCCGGATAAAGAAGGACAGATGTACCATTCAACAGTTGATGATCTGTATTTAATCCCAACCGCCGAAGTTCCGGTAACCAATTTGTACCGCGATGTAATTGTTAAGGAAGAAGATTTGCCGATTAAAAATACAGCCTACACACCTTGTTTCCGTAGAGAAGCAGGTTCATATGGTGCACATGTTCGTGGTTTAAACCGGTTACACCAGTTTGATAAGGTTGAAGTGGTCCAGATTACGCATCCGGATCAATCCTACGAGACTTTGGAAGATATGAGCAAGTACGTTCAGTCTCTTTTGCAGGAATTGGGCTTACATTACCGCGTATTGCGTTTATGTGGTGGCGATATGGGCTTTACTTCTGCCATGACTTACGATATGGAGGTTTGGAGCGCCGCGCAAGAGCGCTGGTTAGAAGTGTCTTCTGTATCGAACTTTGAAACCTATCAGAGTAACCGTTTAAAACTGCGTTTTAAAGGAAAAGAAGGCAAAGCACAACTGGCGCACTCGTTAAATGGTAGTGCATTGGCTTTACCGCGTATTGTAGCTTCTATCTTAGAAAACTACCAAACGGAAAATGGCATTAGAATTCCGGAAGCTTTGGTGAAGTATACCGGGTTTGATATGATTGATTAGTTGGAATAACTAGCGAAGTTTCAAGAGCCTGTGTGGTGTGAACTTCGATAGTTTTGCGCTGGCCGACTTGCGAAGTTCTCTTTCGCGCAGAGCTGGGTAAACTTCACAAGACCGACATAAAAAAAGCTTTGCAGCAATGCAAAGCTTTTTGTTTTTATAGATAGATGAGTTTTTTTGTAATGATTATAAAATCAAGATCAATAATAAAATGATGATGATAATGGCACCAACTGAAAGGTAAACACCTCCAGAAACTGCGCGGGCCTGACCTTTTAACTCTCTTAACTCGCTGCGTAAAGCTTTACGTTCTGCTTTGGTTAAGTTCGATTTGTCCATGTCTCTGATTTCTTCAACACGGGTTTTAATTCTTTCCAGTTTCACTGCTTGTTCTGCAGTTAATTCTGTTGGATTTTTCGCAGGTTTATCAGCTGCCTGAGCTGAATTAAAACTAATGCCTAAAGCAAAAATCAAGGCTAACGTGTAGATGAATTTTTTCATAATATCTAATTTTTTAGTGTTCGACCTCTACCTAACAAAAAACCTACCAAAATGTTCTGGTAGGTTTTAAAAAGCGTCAATTTAACGGTTAGAATTTTTATTTGATCTCGAAAATGGCGTTTACTGTGAAATTCAGCTTGATTTTTTTAAAATCTATTTCTGGTGCTCCAGCAGCATCGGCCATTTCAGCTTTCATTGCGTAATTTCTGTAAACCGGTTGTATTACATTGTCTCCACCATCTTGTATCTCAATTACACCACCTAATTTGTCGCCTAAGGCCTCTACCATATAAGCTGCTTTCTCTTTTGCTGCCAATAAAGCTTTTACTTTAAGCTCTTTTTTTAAGGTTTCGATTTTAGAATAATCGTAGCTTTCGATATTGGTATTGGCAATTCCTTTGGCATCTATCGATTCCAATATAACATTGAATTTGTTTAGATCGCTAACTTTTAAACGGTACTGTTTGCTGGCCAGGAAATCAGGATTTTTCTTTTTCTCTGTAGCATCATTCCAGCTGCTTAAATTGCTGATGGTTAAATTTTCTTTCGCAATGCCTGCTTTTTGTACCGCAGCAAACAATTGTTTTTCCAATTCGGTAATGTCTACTTTTTTCTTTCCATTTAAGTATTCTTTAAGCGAAATGCCGATGTAAATAATATCGGGAGTAACTTCTGTTTCTGCAGTTCCGCTTACATTAATTTTTCTGCGTAAATCTACTTGTTGAGCCATCGCTGACGATAAACCTAAAAATGCAACCAGTGCAAGTGCTATTAACTTTTTCATAATAATGTATTTTCTTTGTGTGTACTGTAATGATGTAAACCCTGCACAAATTCCACACCGAGATTATGATTTTTTTTATTTTTCCACTAAAAAATCAGGATAAACACACATAATGAAACAGTTAAGAAGATTTAAAGAGTTGATAAATTAACCGCGTTTAGCAAGAATTTATCAACTCTTGATAAAGGATAGGAACTATGGTTGAAAAGTGGGCAAATTAGATATTCAGGTAATGGAAAAGTGATGGGCGTTATGACGGATCCCTAATTTCTAATCGTGAATAAATTAATTGTCGGGCTGATTTCTTCTGGGCAGAAGAAAATTATGCGCAAGGTTTTATGCTTAAATAGACGGAATTATAAATGGTTATAAAACCTAGCGCAGCAGAATTTTCTGCAGAATTTTAATCATGTTTTGCAATTAGGAATTGCAAAAAGAATTGAATTGTGGTTGTTTAAACCTTTGATACTTTAACAGCAGTTGGTCCTTTTTGGCCCATTTCTACCTCGAACGTTACTTTATCACCCTCTTTAATCTGAGTGATCAAACCATTTGCATGAACGAAAATACTATCTTGAGTTTCGGTGTTTTTAATAAAGCCGTAACCTTTGCTGTCGTTAAAGAAAGTAACTGTTCCTTTTTTTACAGGATTTTCGTCGATGATATCTTCTTGTCGTGAAATACCGATCTGAATATCTTCAGTGTTGATTACTTTCTTTTTCTTCGGATCTGGTGGGGTAGACGAAATGTTTCCGTTTTCATCAACATAAGCCATCATATCTTCAAGAGCTAAACCTTTTTTGGCATTCGCCTGGCGCTCTTCTTTTTTCTCTTGTTTGTCTTTTTGTTTTTTTAATCGTTTTTTTTCGTTCTCTTTTTTACTGTATGTTGCCTGAGATTTAGCCATATTTTATTTAATTGTTTTGTTTTGAAAGGTGAGTGGAATGGAGAATTATACAAAGATAACAATACTAAAGGATAAATACGATTTATTCGGTTATGCTCTTGTTATTTAGGTAGCGAACTGCACATAATTTAAAGCTGTTTGCCACGGAGACACGGATTTACACCGAATTAAATCTTTTATCAAGCGTGAGTGCTTATCAGGCAACTATTTTTTCTTTGTGATCACACATAATGAAGATGAACACAGATAATTTGATTATTTGGCCGCATATACAGCAGATGAACACAGATCACCGGGGTAAGATTAATGCCTTCTCTGTGGTTTCAGTGCTTCAGTGGTAGATTTTTTTTTTTGTCGCTATCTTTAATTATGCTCTATTCAGCCATTTTGCTTTATCGATCTGGTATACAAAGTTCCACTTTACGGGTTCGCCATAATAGGCTACTTCGATTTCGTTGATTTTAACCGCTCCTAATTTCTCTGAAGCTTTTTGCGACCGGAAGTTGGTTGCGCCAATATGCAGGATTACCTGATCAACAAATTGAAAGGCATAATCGAGCATCAATGTTTTTAGTGCTTTGTTGTGTCCTTTGCCCCAAAAGTCGCGGCCAATAAAGGTATAACCAACAGCAACTGAACTTGCTGCTTCATCTAATTCATAATACCTGGAGCTGCCCACAATTTTATTCGTCTCCTTTTCATAAACGATAAAAGCCCCTTTCGATTCGATTGCACCTTTAAAGAAATTTTCGAAAACTTCTCTTTTGTACCGGTCTTTATTTGGGTGTTGTTCCCAGATCAGCGGATCGGAAGCCACGGTAAATAGTGCTTCAAAATCTTCTTCTTTTAAGGGAACAACTTTAATTAAGTCGTTTTCTAAGGTAGGCTGTAAATCGAAATTCATATGTTTGGATATAAAAACGGCTGGCTATAGGGCCAGCCGTTTATAAATATTTTGGTGAAGGCCCTGAAACAAGTTCAGGGTGACGTTTTTTCCAGGTTAGTTTACTAAACCTTCAATTTCTACTACTTCCTGTGCATCTTTTTGATAATCTACTTTGTCGATTTCAAAACCGAACAAGCTTAAGAAATCAGATCTGTAACCTGGTAAATCGCCAATAGCAGGTAAAGTTTCGGTTGTAGCTTCTTTCCACAGTTCGGCCACTTTAGCCTGAACATCTTCACGCATTTCCCAGTCATCGATTCTGATTCTTCCTTTTTCGTCAACAGGAACCGGATTTCCGGTATATAAACGTTCTGCGTACAAACGCTGGATCTGCTCAATTGTACCTTCGTGGATACCCTCAGCTTTCATTACCTTATACAACAAGGAAATGTATAATGGAATTACCGGAATAGCAGAACTGGCCTGTGTAACCAATGCTTTATTAACCGATACATAGGCTTTGCCATTAATATCTTTTAATTTATCGGCTATTGTAAAGGCAGTTGCTTCTAAATCGTCTTTAGCTCTGCCTATGGTTCCTTTACGGTATACCGGCTCTGTTAAAGCTGGGCCGATGTACGAATAGGCTACTGTTGTTGCACCATCGGCAAGCAGGTTTTCAGCCTTAAGGGCATCAATCCACATCGCCCAGTCTTCGCCGCCCATTACGGCTACAGTATTCGCAATATCTTCTTCCGTAGCAGGCTCGATAGAAATTTCGGTTACATTACCCGTATGGAAATCGACGGTTTTATTGGTATAAGTTGCGCCGATTGGTTTTAAGGTAGAACGGTGTAATACTTCGGTATCAGGGTGTTTTCTTACCGGAGAGGCTAAGCTATAGATCACCAGGTCAACCTGACCTAAATCGGCCTTTATGGTGGCCAGGGTTTTCTCTTTAATCTCTTTAGAGAAGGCATCGCCATTAATGCTTTTTGCATATAAACCAGCTGCATGGGCTTCTTTTTCAAAAGCTGCACTGTTATACCAGCCTGGTGATGCAGTTTTACCTTCTGAAGGTGCCTTTTCGAAAAATACGCCAATTGTAGCAGCTCCAGACCCATAAGCAGCGGCAATACGCGATGCTAAACCGAAACCGGTTGAAGCACCAATCACCAATACTTTTTTAGGACCATCTATAGCTCCTTTAGATTTTACATATTCAATTTGATTCTTTACGTTTTGTGCGCAACCATCAGGGTGTGCAGTTAAACAGATAAAGCCCCTCATTCTAGGTTCGATAATCATCTTATTCTTTTGATTTTACGTTTTGTAATGTTTAAAAATTAAAAAGTTTTTAAGAATTTCTGATTCTTAAAACGGTCAAATCTTTAACGAAGATAAATTTTTAATTGCTTAAGACTAAATGAATTTTAAATAATAAGCTTTTTACAGGTGGTTTAATTCGTTTTAGACCTAAATTCGATATTTAGGATATTATCTCTTTTCATATCGGTATCCAGATAAACTGTCCGGGTTTTATCGCCATAGTAAATGCAAAGTACGGCTGTATTTGGCGGAACGCTTCCTAAATTATCTGCCCGAAACAATAAAGTATTTTTGCCTGGCTGCAATGTTAGATAAAACCGCCTGGATGTTTTTTTAACTGCAATTTTTTGATGGACCCATTCGTCATTAAGTTTTAAAGATACACTATCTCCATCTTCTACCTGGCCGTCCCAAATTTCAAGTTCTATTTGCTTGTTTTCAACTTGCATATTTGCAATAACCTCGGTATTTCTGTCTATGGGTTTTTCCGGAGCAATTTTTTTCTTTTGTATGTCAACCGGCTTATTGCTTATAGATTGATTATCAGATAACGAAGGTTTTGAATATGTGCTGTAAAACTTAGCCACCAGAAAAGTTGCAAAAGCGTTTGAGCGGTTCGAAAAATCAAAACTGTACATGTTTTCGCTGGTTTTAACAATTAAATTTCCGGTATTTGGCGGCCTGCTGCCGTAGTTATCTGCAAAAAGCGCAAGCGTATTCATCCCTGTATCCAAATGTAGCCTATGGCTAAATTTTTTCTCATCAATGGTATGTTTGTTTAAAACCATCCTGCCATTTTGAATCAGTGTTATGGTGTCTGCATCTATAAGCTCCTCATCCTGTATGGCCAGGGTAACCACGCTATCTTTTGTAGTAATTGGATCGTAAATACCATAATAAATATCATTCTTTCCGGTAGGGGCCACTATTCTGGAAATATGAGGATCTGTCCATGGCGTTGAATTTGTTTTGATTAAGGTAATCTTTTCACGGTACAAAAGATCCCTCATATTTACTTTTGAGCTTTCGTAAATTTCATCACCCTCATCTAAACCCCTCATAAAAAGGCCAAAGTTATCGATCCACATCCGTTGTAAACTCAATTGTGACTGTCCGGTTTTGGATTTACTCAGTGTAAGTACGCCATTTAGGTAGGGCATCCACTGTTTAATTTTGAAGGGGGTTTCTATTATCGGGTACTTGTTTCGGCCAATGCCCAGTTGGGTGCTGTTTTTTTGAACAAGCAAGAGCTCATAACTAAATATAAAATCACCAGTTGTAATTTTTAAGTTGGCCGGATACAGCATCTTTTCAGTCGCCTTGCCAATACTCATTTGCATATTAATTGGTATAGCCGAGGGATAAGGACGATACTTAAAATTCCAGGTACCCACAAAGTTCTGAGCTTTTGCTCCGGTCAAAATCATGAGGAACAAAATTCCTAACAGAAAACGCATATGATTTTTAATGAAATAAACCTTAAAGATAAAAGTATAAGCTCTTTTTTGAGGATTAATTTAAAGTTAAATGATCTGCTTTGTCCATTTTCTTTTAATTTAGCGGCACACAGATAAAACCGGTTTATCTTTTTTATGAAAAAAATACTATTCTCTGCCCTGATGCTGATCGTCATGGCTGCTGGAAAGCTTTATGCGCAAACCCAACACCAGAACTCGGGTTGGTTTATGTTTTTAAACAATACGAAGTTTAACGATAAATGGGGACTGCAGTTCGATGTTCAGCTCCGTTCGGGTGATGATTGGGGCTATGTGAGGAATACTTTGGTGCGGCCAGCGCTACAATATTTTATTAACGACAAAAATAACGTAGCCTTAGGGTATTTGTGGCAAACTACGGATATGCATCAGATAGGAAGCAGCCAGAATCTGTTTCACGAACACCGCATTTTTGAGCAGTATATTTATACCCATAAAATAAAATCGGTCTTTGCCAGTCATAGGTTCAGGGTAGAGCAGCGTTTTATTGGCCGTTCGGGAGAAGATGTGTTTTCGCAGCGTTTCCGTTATTTTGTAAGGTTGATCCAGCCTTTGCAGAAAACCCAACCAACCTTTACCAAAGGGCCGTTTGTGGCCTTACAGAATGAGGTGTTTTTAAATCTTCAGAATAAAGACAAGATTAACAATAGCGTTTTCGACCAGAACAGGTTGTACCTCGCAGCAGGTTACCGTTTTTCGAAACAGTTTGATCTGGAAGCAGGGTATATGAACCAGGCCAGCAAAGGGCTAACGAATAACACCGTAAATAACATTATCCAACTGGCAGTTTATACCAGGTTTTAATGTTTTAAAGTCATTTTTTGTATTACAACTCTTGCAAAATGTTAAAGCTGTTGTAATTGACTGGTCTTTTTGCTCAATTTGCCGCGTGAAAAGATTTACCATTCTATTTTTAGCACTCTTGTTCGGCAAGCGGATGCAAGCACAAGAGATTCAAACGTCTTCAGCTGATCATACGCCAACTTCGAAAAGTTTATTCAATCCGGAGCATAAACGGAATTTTTCGCGCAAGGGCGATTTCTTTTTCCATTGGGGCTATAACAGTTCGTGGTATGGTAAAAGTGATATCAGGTTTCAGGGACCTAATTACGATTTTACCCTGAAAGATGTTGTTGCACACGACAGACAATCGAAATTGAGCTGGGCTTATTTAAATCCTGGCCTGATTACCGTACCGCAATACAATATCCGTGCAGGTTATTTTATCAAAGATAATTACAGTATTTCCATCGGTTGGGACCACATGAAATATGTGATGGACATTCCACAAACCGTAGCGATCACCGGCCACATCGGGCCAAATATTTCGCCAACCAATACCCCTACAGGTAATTTGGCAGGCGATTATAACGGACAAAATATTAATGTTAAGGAGAGCATGTTAACCTATGAGCATACCGACGGTTTTAACTATGCCAATATCGAAATTGAACGTTATGATGATATCTGGGTAGCACCGGGAGGCAATACTTCTTTAACTTTAGAAACCGGTTTAGGCGGTGGATTAATGGTGCCGCGTTCTGATGTCCGTTTATTCGGACAGGGCAGGAATAATCACTTCAGTATTTCGGGCTACGGTGTTTCTGCTAAAGTTGGTCTTAAGTTTTATGTTTGGAAAAACGTTTATTTACAGAATACCACTAAGTTTGGAGCCACCAATTTAACCAATGTACATACCACAGGCTGGGATGAATACGACCACGCCAGTCAGAAGATTAATTACATTGAAAATATGTGGCTGATCGGGGTTCAGTTTTAACAAAACAAAAAAGGAGGCTTAAGCCTCCTTTTTTGTTTTGTTGCCAAGCACTTCTTCCTTTTTCTCTTTAATGGCCTCAGTGATTTCCAAGAGCTGTTTGAAAGGAAGATCGGCAATGAGGTTGCTGATGCTTTCTTTCGTTTCTTTCTAAGTTTATGTATAGGATGCGTATCTGGAAATGTTTCATTTTTAGCGGCGTACCATATAAAGAGATCACTGGGTTCGCAGATTAAAAGTTTACACAATTTCTCGATATGGTCCAATCTCAGGGATCTGCTTTTTCCATGTAAAAGAAAGTGCGTGGAATGTGCGCTGAAACCTGCATTAACCAGGTATGTAGAGGGTCTTTCGATACCTCTAGCAACAAATATAGGCCCAAGGTTTAAATATAACATATTGTAAAATCTATTATTGATAAAAAAACTGTTCAATTTATCGGGATGATTTAAACAATATGTGCTGTGGTAACAGAAACCACTCCACCAGATTGAGTGATATAAATATAATTTAAAAAAAGATAAAGTAAAAAAGCAATGTTATACATGCGCCTGGGAAGAATTAAGCTTCGGTTGAAAGATTCGATGTATACTTTGCCATTTTCATAAAAGCAGTTAGAAGATTACAACATGATTATTAAAAAATGTAAAATGAAGTTGTGAAATTCTAAATGTACTTAGCAATATTCATAAATGCAGTAGTAAGATTTTAAATATACTTTGAAATATTCGCAAATACAGTTGCAAGGTTCTAAATATACTTTGAATTATTCGTAAACGCAGTTGTAAGATTTTAAATATGCTTTGAAACATTCGAAAACACAGTTACAATATTTATCATTGCGATCTCAACAAAGTTAAATGCGGTTACAATATTTAAAATGTACTTCGCAATTTACATAAACGCAATTGTAAGATTCTGTATTGTTTTTTAAAAAAAGTTAAACGTAATTGTAAAAAGATAGATGAAAACTGTTAAAAGGTAAATGAATTTTAGGTGGAATGTAATTTGACTGATGAAATTATTTCGCAGATTAGCGAAATCTAAAAGAGACACCAAAAAAAGTTCACCCGGATTTAAAATAAACAGATAATTTTTGTTCCGTTTAAAAGCAGGTACGGCATCGCAAATTCGAGCTGTTTAATTGGTAGGTATTCATCTCCTATATGTGTTGAGTAGGCTCAGTAGATATTTTTTTCTTATATACCCGTTTCTTCCTTAATTTTTTTGCAACAGGCTTTTCAATTGTAAATCTAAAAATAAGACCTAATATAAAGCCGCTGGTTAGACCGCCAATATGAGCTGCATTATCAATTCCACCAGTTAAACCAAGAAATAAGTTATATCCAATAAAGATTAATGTGCCAATTAAAAAGGCCTTGGTAAAGCTTTCATCATAAAATTTAGAAATCAAATGGGCCAAGAATATCCCGCATAAACCAAAAATAGCACCAGAGGCACCAACGCTAACTGTTGATTGATTCCATAATATACTCGCAATACTACCCACTTTCCCGGTAAATAAATAGGAAAGGAGAAATCTAATTTTGCCCAATTGCATTTCGAGTATAAAACCTAATAGTATAAGGCCAATCATATTGGAAAAGATGTGCATGATCCCTCCATGCAAGAATGTATTTGTGAGCAACCTCCACCACTCACCATCTCTTACGAGCGGACCAAAATTTGCACCCCAGATTAATAAATCCGGTGCCCTAAAATTTATAAAGCCCAGGCCACTTATTACCATTGTTAAAAAGAGCACAATGTTTATAAACATTAAAACAGGTGTAATATAGAAGCCGTTTCTTGGTTTTATTACCTGTAGAAATGAAATCAGATCATTGTTTTTTATTGGGATTCCATCTTCAAATCTCTTGAGTGCCTGACGATCAATTTTGGGTATTAGCACCATGATAAGCCAAACAAAAGCCGAAATGGCAAACGATATAAAAATCCAATCTGACTGGTTGCCTAGCCTGTCCTCGAAAGGTTCTTTTTGAGCAATAAGAACAGGTGCTTTACTACGGTCGTATTTTAAGCAATGGAGTATCGCATCTTTGTAACCATCTCCATCTTCACTATTTCCAACTCTTTCCAGGTATCTGAAATCGTCAAAACTATTGTTCTCAATTTCGTACTTACAAATGGATGCAAGTGAGTTGTAGTTATCTTCTTTTTCCCTTGCCGAAAGCCGATTGCTTACAGTTCTAAAATATTTAACCCCCAGAAATGCTTTACATGGTATGTTTTTTATTCCGTTATCAATAATTGGTAAAATCACATAAATGTTGATGTTGAAATTCTCGTTGTTCTTCCCGCTAACATCAAAAAAGGTGTTGAGGCCAATATTATCTTTATCAACGGCAAACTTGGTAAGGCTGTAATATTTTGATGCCTCGTGCTGATCGATTTCGTTTATACTGTACAACTGGGTAAGTTTTCCGACTGCTTTTGGTAAATATTTTTGCGCAATTATATTTGGAACAGCCAGACCAAGCAATAGAATATAGTAATAAAGCCAAGGTAGATTGTCTTTTTTTGTTTTTAAGTTTAGAATCCGTATTCTCGGTCTGAAGAAGAAAAAAATAAAAATAACAGGCAAAAGGAATGGTATAACAAACTCAATAATATTTTCTTTGAGGGGAATAAAATCTAATTTAATGATTAAGAGCCAATTGAGGAAAGTATAAACCACACATATTGATATCGAAATCAACAGGAATGGGATAAAAAGTATGTTTAGTTTTTTTACAGTTATATCGCGCGACATTTATATGGACTGAGGGCATTAATTTTCTCAATTATAGAATAAATCTTTCAATTTTGATAACAGTTAATTCCGGATATTGAGATAAAATTAGTCTGGGATTCCTTTCCTGATTTCTGTCAGATAATTTTTTACCGCAGCTTCTGCTTTTTCATTCTGTTTAATGTTATCGGTATACAATTCAATTCTTAATTTTTTATAAACCTCAACCGCATTTTCCAAGGAAGCGATTAGCGATGTTTTATCATACTGGGCGATGGTGCTTTTAAGAAGGTTAAAGTCTTCAACAGGGAGTTGTATTTCTACTTTGCGTACACCGCGCGGCAGCTTGTTGTTTTTGATGTGCAGCAAAGGACCAAATACCACCATTCTTAAAAAGCCTAAAAAATCTAAAGCTTCCAGGTATTCGCCCCGGCCGATTTTTAAAAGGGCATAATGTACCCAGGTCCAAAATCGGTCTTCGATCCATTGATAGTCGGGGTAAGGGAATCTGGCTTCGGTTTGTTCGATGATTTTCTGTAGTTGCTGACCTTTGTCGATTAATAATATTGGGTTTTCTACCCTTTGGGCAAACTCATCAATGGTTAAAAACTTGATGTCAACATGTAGTAATGGATTATTGTAAAGGCAGATCAATAACCTGGGCTCGCCCACGTGTTCGCCTGTAAAGGCAGAAATCATTTCGCCAAGGCTGTTGGCGTATCGAAGCATTTCTGATTGATCGGCTGATATCTTTTCTTTGGTCACCAGAATGAGATCGAGATCTGAAAATTCGTCGATCTCATTACTCAGCCATGAACCGCCAACAGCCAGGCCGATAACAGATTCATCGGTTTTTAATATTTCGGTTGCCTTTTTAGCAAAGAGTTGTGGTATCATGGGTGATTTGATTGCCTTTTATCAAATTTACATTTAAGTGTAATGATTACAAATGAAGAAATTAGGGCTAGTAAGGTGTCAAAAAGTAAGTTAATGGGTTTAAAGCTAAAGTTTTGATAACAATTATCGCACTTTCCAGAAAAAGCATCGTAGAAGGTAAAAGGAAAACCATATTGATCAAAACCATCGGATGCAGCTTGCAGCTTTAATGTTGCCAAAGTAGAAATGACCAGTAACAGGAGGGTTAGGTATAGGATTGCTTTTATGGTTTTCATTTTATCAGCGCCTTATTTTTCAAAAAGATTGCTTCACTCTTGCTCAGTCCCATGCTTCTGTCCGCAATGACGGATTCAATTAAACATCCAACAGCCTTCGGTGGTAATTGATCTGACCAAGATGATAGGTTAAATGCGTGGTGAGGTGGACCAGAAAGAATTCGGTTGAGGTTTTTTCCTGGAATACCAATAGCGGGTATTCGTTTTCGAGCTGTTCAGCGGTGATTTTATCGAGCGTTTCGCTAATGATAGAGGTGGTTTCCTCAATCATTTTGATGAGTTGCTGCTTCGGGATATCTTTTAAAGAAAACTCCAGTTCGCGGTTGCGGATGTAGTTGCTGCCACCCAAAGTCGCGCCAATGTAAGTGTTCAGGTTTCCGATGAGGTGCAGGCAAAGATTACCTGCGGAGTTTGCGATTTCCCTGTCTATCATCCATAAGTTCGATTCGGTTTTATACGCTTCGATTTCGGATTTAAGTTTATTTAAATCCCGATGGAAAAGTTTTTTTAAGGTTTCGGTAAGCATAGGCGGATGTTAGGAAGTTAATTTTTTAGCTGCCTGGGACAAGATTTCTTTCCCTGCTTTACTGATCACCAATAATGCAGGCGGCGAATTTTTCTCTCCCACTACCGTAATGAAACAGGTATAGGTATAATCGCCACTTTTAAATTGGTAGTTGTGGTTTCCGCCGCTGCCATCAGGCGTCCACTTGCCCTTGGTGATCACCAAGGAGGGTTTATCGCTCATTTTACTTTTTATTGGCCAGGAGGCGTAACGGTAATTGTTGTTGCCCAAATCATCGATCCTGACCCTGTATTGAGCGGTTTCGAAAACCAGTACGGGTTGTGTAAAGCTACTGATTGATGGATGCAGTTTGCTTTTATCAGTATTAATGAGCCTGGCCTGCTCTTTGGCTTCGAGCCTGGATTGATGGTTCACTGAAATGACTTTGCCATCGGTATCCAGCCAGAGTTCGCCGTTTAAAAGCATAATGCCCCGCCAACCTACATCACTCCAGTCTTTTGATGCTTTAGAACCAATAATCTTTTTGGTGAATTCGTCATCAAAAACCTCCTTATACCTTTTTATAAATTCCTGTTTGTTTTTAATCGGCGGGATCGGGTAGGTCCGGTTTAAAGGGTATTTGATTTTGTTGCTCAGTTTTTCTACTGAACCATTTTTAACGGATGTAATAAAAGAATTTACAACGGGCAGATATTTTTTATCGAGCGTTTGGCTGTAAACTGAGCCGATATGGAATAGTAAAAGGATTGTTAATAATCGTTTTTTCATGGTAGGTTGATGTTGGTAAGCGAAGATAATTTTTTTTAAGCTGAATATCGATCCTCATCTGGTGTTTCAGTCTATTAAGATGCTTTTTTTTAGGAGCGCAGCGCTTGTGCATCACTATAGGTTTCCTCCCGTTTTACGCTTGTACGCTTCGCTTCCTCGTGCCTCGTTGCTGCAGGGTACCGCTTCAACCGCCCGCCCAATGTCGTTAAGTTAAGCTATATCCCTCTGTACATTAAAGGCTTC
>NZ_JBWJIG010000023.1:0-72003 GCF_056490705.1 Pedobacter humicola
GGAAGCGGTAGCCCCGAAGCATGAGGGCTAAAGCAAACAGCAGGACTGAAATAGCCCAAGCACTACAACAGTACCTTTTCAAAAAACAGTTAAAAGCTTATTATTTTAACGCGCTAAAATCATCTTTTATACGTTATTTTTAGATGGCTCAGGTTTTGGAAACCTGGGCGGTTTGACTAACTTAGCGGCCTAACCAAAAATTCATAAATTTAGTTCACATGAAAGAAGTTGTAATTATTTCAGCTGTAAGAACCCCTATTGGCAGCTTTGGAGGCTCATTGGCTCAATTTTCTGCTACTCAGCTTGGTGGCTTCGCCATTAAGGCAGCCATTGAAAAAGCTGGTTTAAAACCAGAACAGATCCAGGAAGTTTATATGGGCAATGTGCTGTCGGCAAACCTTGGACAAGCACCTGCCACGCAGGCCGCAAAATTTGCCGGTTTACAAGATTTACCAGCAACCACTATAAATAAAGTATGTGCATCAGGAACAAAGGCGATTATGCTTGCTGCACAAAGCATTGCCAATGGCGATAACGATATTATTGTTGCCGGCGGAATGGAAAGCATGAGCAATGTGCCTTACTACCTTGATAAAGCAAGAAATGGCTACAGATTAGGGCACGGGCAGATTACAGACGGACTGGTAAAAGACGGCCTTTGGGATGTTTACAACGACTACCACATGGGATCTGCTGCCGAACTTTGTGCAACTGAATGTAACATCAGCAGAGAGACACAAGATAACTTTGCCATAACATCTTACAAAAGAGCACAGGCCGCACAAACCTCAGGCAAATTTGCTGGCGAAATTGTTGCAGTAGAAGTGAAAGACCGCAAAGGCGACATTACTTTGGTGGATACGGACGACGAACCCACAGCAGTTAAATTTGATAAAATACCTTCGTTAAAACCGGTTTTCAAAAAAGATGGGACCGTAACCGCGGCCAATGCCTCTACCTTAAATGACGGCGCCGCTGCATTGGTTTTAATGAGTGGCGATAAAGCAAAAGAATTAGGTTTAACACCTTTAGCCAGAATTTTAGGCTATGCTGATGCACAACAAGCACCAGAATGGTTTACCACTGCTCCATCTAAAGCCATTCCTCTGGCTTTACATAAAGCCAATATCGATATTAAGGATGTTGATTATTTCGAAATCAACGAAGCCTTTTCTGTAGTTTCCTTAGCCAATAATCAATTATTGAATTTGAGTGAAGATCAGGTGAATGTTAATGGTGGTGCGGTTTCTTTAGGTCACCCGCTTGGCGCATCAGGTGCCAGGATTGTAGTTACCCTCCTTTCGGTATTGACGCAAAACGATGGGAAGATCGGCGTTGCAGGAATCTGCAACGGTGGTGGTGGTGCCAGCGCGTTAGTTATCGAAAAATTATAATTTTGGACAGGTAGAATCTTCGCCGTTTATCATATATGAAATACATTAGATTTAATATCCTTATTGCTATGGGATTGTTAGGCTTTAACTTAAAAGCACAGCAAACTCCCAATAAATTAGTGGCTTTTCAGGATACACTGATCAAAATTTCTGCAAATGTTGTTACGGCACAAAGTGATACTCAAAAATTAGAATCAAACAGCAGGTTTGTTAAAACTTTGGTTGAAGCTTTAAAAACACCGAACTCTTTTGCATTCGCCTTCGATTCGCTTAAAAACATCTCTGTAATTAAATCACCAGATCAGGCTTTTAGGGTTTTGAGCTGGTACGTCCCATTAGAAGATGGATCTTACCGCTATTATGGAGCCATACAGATGAATACCAGAAGCGGCCCACTAAAGCTTTATCCATTGATCGATCAGACCGAAAACATGAGCGATCCGAATATCATTACCAATAACCAGAAATGGTTTGGTGCCAGGTACTACGAAATTGTTCCGGTAACCAGTGGTAGCCGACTTCCCTACTACGTACTTTTGGGCTGGAAAGGAAATACGCCGGTGACCACCAAAAAGGTAATCGAGATACTTTCCTTCGACAAGGACAGCCCTAGTTTTGGGGCACCTGTTTTTGATGGGAAAGAACTGAAGGGAAAAAACAGGGTGATATTTGAATACGCTAAGTCGAATGCCATGACTTTAAAAACGGATGTAAAGGCTGGAATGATCGTGTTCGACCATTTAGCGTCCTTCAATCCAGAAATGAAAGATACATTTGAATACCATGGATCAGATGGCACATTTGATGGCTTCAAAATTATTGGCGGAAAATTAAAACTTCAGGAAGATCTGACACTTAACAACGATCCGAATGCGAGTGACGAACTTTATGCCGACCCGAAGAAAAATGTAAAACCCGTCCGAAAATTCTGATTTTTAATGTAGCATTATCTTCACATTACTTAAAAATTTGTGAGTTTGGCAATCGCTGACTATATTGCGCCCTGCTAAACTAGCTTAAACAACACACAAATTCTGAATTCATAAACTAAAACCAACAAATGTTTTATGCAAACATCTAATGAAGCCATTAGTATTGACCATGATAAGGAGTTAGATCTCCATTTAAACAGTCAAGGTGTTTCCCCCGAAAAATTATTTAGCCATCCGGTTGGCCTTTTTGTACTCTTTTTTACCGAGATGTGGGAAAGATTCAGTTATTATGGCATGCGGGCCATTTTGGTTTTATTCCTGATTAGCGATTTAAGCAAAAACGGTTGGGGCTGGCCCCGGCCAGAAGCATTACAGCTTTACGCTATTTATACAGGTTTAGTATATTTCACACCAATACTTGGTGGTTTAATTGCAGATAGATTTACAGGTTATAGAAAAGCTGTGATCATCGGCGCTTTTATTATGACCCTGGGCCATGCAGCCATGGCAATGGAAGGCATTAGCACCAACTTTTTCTATGTTGGTTTATTGCTCTTAATTGTAGGTAACGGATTTTTCAAACCAAATATTTCATCCATAGTAGGTAAACTTTATCCACCTATCAGCGATAAAAAAGATAGTGCATACGCCATCTTTTATATGGGCATTAACTCTGGGGCATTTATCGGCATGCTAATGTGCGGTTATATTGGCGAAAAAGTGGGCTGGCATTATGGTTTTGGCCTGGCTGGTATTTTTATGCTTTTTGGTATGTTGCAGTTTTATTTCGCCCAAAAAATATTTGGCGTAATCGGCTCAGCTGTTGATAAAACCAAAGCGGTAGAAAAAGCAGATCCTACGGTAGAAGAAATCCCTAAAAAGGTGAGAAGTCAGCGTTTATGGGTAATTGCCATCCTGTCTATCTTTACGATCTTCTTTTGGATGGTATTCGAACAAGCAGGTGGTTCGATGACCATTTTTGCTAAAGATTATACCCTAAGAAATTTAACAGGCGGAGCAGCCACAACTTTTAAATGGGTTGACGCCATTCTGACCATATTTCCATTGGTAGCCGTAACTTTTGTGCTGCTTTCGCTAGCAGGTAAAATTTTTAAAAAATATCCGGCAACCATCTTATTTACTTTACTAAGTTTTGTGATTATCTGGGTGCTGGCCATCTGGAAAGTAAGCAGAGAAATGGGATCGGTAAGTACCGAAGTGCCAGCTTCATGGTTTAGTGTATTAAACTCTTTCTTTATTGTATCGTTAGCGCCTATTGTTTCTAAAATATGGGAAACCAAATTTAATCCAAGCGGTCCTGTAAAGTTCGGTTTTGGATTAATTTTCGTAGGGATCGGTTTTGCTGGTTTAGCCTATGGTGGATCTTCAATCCCGCAGGGTGCTACCTCGGCAGAAGTAAGTTTATTCTGGTTAATTTTTGCTTATTTCTTCCATACCGTTGGTGAATTATGTATTTCTCCGGTTGGATTATCTTATGTAAGTAAGCTTGCTCCTTCAAATTTAGTGGGCTTGATGTTCGGTGTATTTTTTACCTGTACCGCTATCGGCAATTACCTTGCGGGTGCTACCGGATCATTGATCGACAAAATCAGTTCTGCTTATTCCATTTCTACATTCTTCTTAATTTTCACCATTATACCAATTGTTGCGGGTTTGATTATGTTTGCCATCAGCCCGATTTTGCGCAAATGGATGCACGGTGTTCACTAATTTAAAAATACTTTTACCAAAAAGCCCGACCTCGATCGGGCTTTTAATTTTTAATCATATTTCATGGAAAAAACAGTTTCAATAGAAGATATTCAAAACTTTGAGGGTAAATATCCAAAACAGCTCTGGCATCTATCGCTGGTAGAAATGTGGGAGCGTTTCTGCTTTTATGGCATGCGTGGGGTATTGGCTTTCTTTATGGTTGAGCAGTTGGGCCTAAGTGATCAAAAATCGAACCTGCAGTATGGTGCCATACAGGCTTTTGTGTATGCCTTTACCTTTATAGGTGGTATTTTTGCTGATAAGATTTTAGGGTTCAGAAAATCGTTGTTCTGGGGAGGCTCGCTGATGATTATCGGTAACCTGATCCTGGCTTTCTCTCCACACGACCTGTTTTATGTCGGCATTACCCTATCTATTATCGGAACAGGTTTCTTTAAACCGAACGTATCATCAATGGTGGGCGAACTTTACCACGAAAAAGACAACAGAAGGGACGCAGGTTACGGACTTTTCTATGCCGGGATTAACGTAGGTGGATTATTAGGTGGTGCAATGTGTATTTATCTTGGTAAGTACTACAGCTGGCATTTGTGTTTCCTATCAGCCGCATTGGTAATGATGTTTGGTCTGGGCACGTTCATCTTCACTAAAAAACATTTGGGACCAATCGGAAACTCTCCCTTATTACACCTTAAAAAATCAAAACAACAGTTGTCAGAAATAGCCGTTTACGCAGGCTCCATACTGTGTATCCCATTGATTTACATCATGGTAAAAAATACTGCTTTTACTGATTATTTCATGTACACTATTGGTGTGGTTGCGTTGATTTATTTCCTTTACGAAACGTTTAAAATAAAAGATAAAAAAGCACAGTACAAATTGCTTGCGGCATTCGTTTTTATCTTTTGTTATTTCATTTTCATGGCTATATCCGAGCAAAGCGGTGGTTCGCTATCCTTATTTGCAAAAGATAACCTGGATCAAAGAATCCTATTCTTCAATATCGATCCCAATGTGGTAAACAATAGCGTTAACTCATTTTTTGTGATTGTTTTTAGTCCGATTGTGGGTATTTTATGGCTGGGATTATATAAACGAAAAATCGAACCCAATACCGTTGTAAAATTTGGGATCGGTTTCCTTTTACTGGCGCTAAGTTTTTATGTTTTTTACGCTACCCGGTTCTTCGCCAACGTACAGGGCATTAGTTCTTTAAATGTATTTACCCTCGCCTATCTGCTATTAACCTTGGGCGAACTTTGTCTGGGACCGATCGGAATGTCGATCATTACCAAACTTTCGCCAAAGAAAATGTTCGGGATGATGATGGGACTTTGGTTTTTATCGAGTGCTTTCGGTCAGTTGGCTGCCGGAAAATTAGGCGCTGAGATGTCCAGTATTGATCATGCATCTTTAACCACTAAATTGATGGCTTATACAGAAGGTTACAAAGCATTGGCCCTATATTCATTAATCGCAGGCTTAGCGCTGATCATCTTTTCGCAACTGGTTAAAAGGTTGATGCAGGAGGTGAGCTAACCCTTTTATTATCATTCTGATCCGATAGCCATCGGATATAAAGAAGAATCTTTTATTGAATTTAACTAAAACCAAGAGTCTTCAACTAGGCTCAGACCCACAGGTGTTACAAAGGCGTTACGTTTCAATAAGATTTGAAAATGAGCGAACGGTGGTTCTTGGAGGTTAGTCGGGATTTGCAATCCTGTCTTAAGAACTTTGAATTTGTAATCCTTCAAAAATAAGACCAGATGCAAGTCCGGAGCACAAGGATCCGGATTGCAAATCCGGACCAACAAGAACGGAATAAGGCGAATTCATGAAAAATCGTGATGATTCCACATTTAATATTTACTTTCGCAGTTTAAAAGCAATTGTGCAAATCATATAACACGCGAAGCTTACATTATTAAAAAAACCACAACAAACGTGTCAGATAGTTTAGTCATCATACCCACCTACAACGAGAAGGAAAATATCGAGAAAATCATCAGAAAGGTTTTTTCTTTAACACAGCCCTTTCATGTTTTAATTATTGATGATGGCTCTCCTGACGGGACCGCTGAAATTGTAAAATCGTTACAAGCGGAATACGAAGGGCATTTATTTATCGAAGAACGCGCTGGTAAACAAGGCTTGGGCACTGCTTATATCTATGGCTTTAACTGGGCTTTGCAAAGAGATTACGCCTATATTTTCGAAATGGATGCCGATTTCTCACATAATCCTGAAGATTTGTCGCGCTTGCGGGAAGCTTGTGTAAATGGTGCAGATGTAGCCATAGGTTCCCGATATGTTAAAGGTGTAAATGTAGTAAACTGGCCGATGGGCAGGGTATTGATGTCGTACTTTGCTTCAATGTACGTGCGTTTTATCACCCGTATCAATATTCAGGATGCCACTGCTGGCTTTAAATGTTATCGCCGCATTGTCTTGGAAACCATTCCATTAAATAAAATTAAGTTTGTGGGGTATGCCTTTCAGATTGAAATGAAATTTACGGCCATTAAATTCGGTTTTAAAGTAGTAGAAGTGCCAATCATCTTTACCGACCGTACCGAAGGCACGTCAAAAATGAGTACCCGCATTTTTAGGGAAGCTTTTTTAGGTGTTATCCAGATGAAGGTTTGGAGTTGGTTTAGAAAATATAATCGGGAGTCCGAAGTCGGGAGTCCGAAGTCTTAAGTTTAGAGCTCTAAGTGCTTAGCTATTTACACTTTGCAAAACTCTAAATTCCAAACTCACAACTTACTTTCCCTGATCATCGTCCCAAAGTCTTGCCCCTTGTCCATCGCTTTAACCGTCATGACGATTCTTTTGGTGCGTGTGGGTTCGGTTTTAGCCTGGTTAATCCAGTTGATATAATAGTTCTGATGCGATTTAGGCTGTTTTAAAAAATTATGCATCAGATGTTCTTCTTCCGACAGACAGATTTCGAGATCTTCGGGCATTTCAATTTTAAAGGCTTTATCTTCTTCTAAAAAGAGTTCAACATTGGCTCCGGCTTCTTTCTTGAGCTTTTTACGGACTTCGCCTTTTAAGGCAATAATAAAATCGCCCTCCCCCATGGGGATGGTTGCCATTCCGCTAACTTCCAATTGATCTATCTTCCCTTTTACCCTGAAACTCTTTTTACAACCAGGTTTAATTTCGTTGGCCAGTGTTGCCGGAATAAACACATAACTCCAACCGGTTTTTTCACCCATGGTTTCGAAACGCTCTATCTCTGCTTTGAAGTAGATCATGGTTTAAATATAAAAAATATGTTTTACTGATAATAAAAAAGATTGATTAGCAGCAGATGCAAACGTTTTTTGTAACCATATAAGGCATTTAAGGAACATATAAGTATAAATCGCTACGGAAAAACCTTCGAGTTCGCTCAGAATGAGCGCCCTAATAGAACGGCTATCAGCTGAAGCAATGCGGAATGGAGAAATCGATATCGCAGATTTCTCCTCATAGGAACTCCTGTGGAGCACTGCGGTCGAAAGGACGACTACTCACGATTAAATACATTTTTCAACAAATAAGCTATACCAAATATTATTCGGCTCAAAAAAAAGCCATTTCATGAGCCGATTAGCAGGATTAATCGGCTCATAAGTTTAAATTACTGCTAATTAAAATAATAAAAATTGCCCTTCTTTTAGGGGATTGCCTAATAATTTAAACTCATTAATAACCACAAACTGCTTTTTAACTTCATCAAGTTTACGAATGGCAATCGTATCACAATTAAATGTGATGCTGATATTCTCATACAAATTTTCTGCCTGATCAATTTGAGCCGAACTCAATTCACGCCCTATTGAAATATGTGCGTTACCGCCGTTTATTGTATTTTTAGACCTAAGCCTCTTCCTAAAAGCTTTCAAAAGATCATTCAGGTATAATTTGCACGAATCACTAGGAAGCAAGACAATTGCCTGGCTAAATTTTGATAAACTTAAAGAATCAAAAGTTACTTCTTGTGCGCTTTGTAAACGACAAATCCTCTCTATGCATCTTTTGTAAACAACCAATTCGTATTGATCTGCTAAAAACTCAATGATCGTAATATGTGCGGCTGAATTTCTGCTCGCATACCAGCCAATTTTAGACCAGAGTAGATCTTTCAAAACTTTAACCTCATCAATTGTTTCAGTTTGAGGGTAAACAACTATTGAATACCACTCTTTTTTTAATTTTAAATCCATATCAATTTATTTTATTTAATCAATCGCCACCGGGTTCATCCGGATATCCAGCTTGGCAAACTTCAATACCTCGATGCTCTGAAAGCCAAAATCCTCCACTACCTTACCCAAAATCAGATAACAGCCTTTTCCTTTAAATGGATACATAGGTGTGGTATTGGGAAAATGGGTGGTATCAAAAAAGTCGCCATTGGCATCTAAAAAAGTTCCGAACCACATTTTGGTATTCTTAATGGTATGCACTGTTTTTTCGCATACATAGTTCCCTACCATCCTTACCGTTTCACCCAAATGTTTGTGCATATCGGCGGCCATGGTGTCGCCGCGGTAGGCTGTTTTTAAAAAATCGAACATATCGTAATTAAGCGGATAACCCAACAGCTCCAATTCGGTATAGGCATTTTCCAGTTCCGAATCGGCCAGTTCGGGAAGCTGATAGGTTTTATAGCTCAGCTTAAAAAGCTCGGCATGGTTTACTTTCTTTTGCTTAAAACCAAGGTAATTGTGTACATCCCAAAGCAGGGTTTTCCGATCTTTTCCGGTAAAACGCAAAGCACCCAAGCGGATTAAAATAATGGCCTGTTCAAGCGAAATGCAGGTCCGTTTTACAAAATCTTCGAGATCGCGGTACAAACCATTTGCCTTACGTTCATGGGCAATAATTCTGATATTTTTCTCTTCCAAACCTTGAATGCCGATAAAACCCAGATAAGCATCTTTGCCGGTTATATTCACCACCTCATCGCTACGGTTAACACAGGGCAAATGTACCCTTGCCCCTGTTTTTTGCAGCTCGTGTACATATACCCACCTGCTGTAAAAGCCTCCATAATTATTCAATACGGCAACCATAAATTCCATTGGATAATAGGTTTTGAGATACAAACTCTGGTAACTTTCTACGGCAAAGGAAGCCGAGTGCGCTTTAGAAAAACTATAACCTGCAAAAGAAGATATCTGTCGCCATACTTCGGCGATCAGTTCTTCTAAATGGCCTTCATTTCGGGCCGAAACAAAAAACTTGTTCACCAGTTCGTCGAAGGCAAGTTTTGAACGGTATTTACCGCTCATGGCTTTACGGAGGATATCGGCATCGGCCAGATCCAGTCCCGCAAAATAATGGCACACTTTAATCACATCTTCCTGATACACCATTACACCATAAGTTTCGCTAAGCCGCTCTTTCATCACCTCGCAGAGGTATACCACTTTATCGGGCGCATGATAGCGTTCGATATATGATTTCATCATACCCGAACTGGCTACACCCGGGCGGATAATCGAACTGGCCGCCACGAGGGTAAGGTAATTGTCGCATTTTAGTTTTTTGAGCAATTGCCTCATGGCTGGCGATTCGATGTAAAAACATCCGATAGGCTGTCCTTCTTTAAGAATGTCGTTTAACTTCTGGTCAGTTTTAAAAGTTTTAAAATCGTGGATATCGATATCCACGCTCTTGTTTTTCTTAATGAGCTGTACGGCCTCACGGATATGCCCTATACCCCGCTGACTTAAAATATCGAATTTCTCATAACCAATGGCCTCGGCTTCGTACATATCCCATTGCACCGTTGGGAAGCCTTTAGGTGGCATATCCAAGGCGGTATAATAGGTAATCGGTTCTTCAGAAATCAAAATCCCCCCGGCATGGATAGAACGTTGGTTGGGCATCCCTTTCATGTAATGGTACACGGCCAATAACTTTTGATACGTGGCGTTGCGTAAATTTTCACGTTCTTTGGTGGGATCGGTAAAACCATCAATTTCACCTTTGGGTAGTCCCAAAACCTTGCCGATTTCCCTAATGATTGCCCGGTCTTTAAAGGTGCTCATCGTGCCCAAAAAAGCAACATGCCACTTGGGATAGCGTTCAAAAATATATTGTTGTATGGTTTCTCTTTCATCCCATGCAAAATCGATATCAAAATCTGGCGGACTTGTTCTTTTTTCGTGCAGGAAACGTTCGAAATACAGATCGAGATCAATCGGGTCTACATCCGTAATGCGCAAACAATAGGCTACAATGCTGTTGGCACCCGAGCCACGGCCAACGTGATAGAAACCACAGGTGTTCATGGCATAATTTACAATATCGTAGGTGATGAGGAAATAGGCACAGAAATTTTTGAGCTCGATAATCCGTAGTTCTTTTTCCAAACGTTTAAGGGCTTCCGCATTATTTTCGCCATAACGGTACTTAAGCCCTTCTTCGGCCAGCTTACGGAGCATTTTTTTATCACCTGCCAAACCCTCATTGGTATAATGAAACTTATTCTTCGATGAGGGCACAGCAGTATTTTCGAAATAAGCACTTAAATCGCAACTGTTAAGCAGTTTTTGTGTGTTCTGAACGATAAAAGGATAGCGTTCGAACTGCTGTGTGAGGGTTACTTCGGGAACCAGAAACTCATCAGGATCGCATTTCTGCCAGTCGGGCACTTTACTTAAAAGCGTATTAAGCTCAATCGCCCTAAAATATTGGTGCAGGCGATGCGTAATTTTATCACTTACCGTAACGGGATGCCACACCAACAGTTTTTCCTTTTGTTTTAAAATTGGATGTCCGTACAAAAGGTTGAGCTGTTTACCGCGGATACCTACAAATTCGTTTGCTTTTAGTGTTTGCTGAAAAGTTTTTTGAAAGGGATAAATGATATAGACATTTTTCATTTCAGGCGGAATTTCAGGCAGCGGAATATGGTTGATATTATGACAGCTCAAAAACTCATTCAGCTCCCGCATGCCTTCCCTGTTCCTGGCAATGCCTACATACAACAAACGGTTATCGATTCGAAACTCGATCCCAGCTAACGGTTTAATCTGATACGGAATATTGCCTTTATGGATCTCATCAGCTTCTTTGGGAATGCCCTGTTTATAACACTCACGGATAAACTCTACCGCTCCAGTAGAATTGTTAATATCGGTCAGTACCATTTGGTGAATCCCAAGATTCCGCGCAGCAGCAATCAACTGATCGATACTCAGCGTACCATATTTTAGGCTATAAGCAGAATGAACATTTAAAAACATAACTAATCATAAGATTTAGTACCTACTGTGCCTTTTTCGCTCATAAAACTCCTGATCTTCGACCGTTTTCTTGCTTCTGGTTGTTCCTTTGACTCTTCTTCAGTAGTATTTTCGATCAGGATTTTCTTTTTCCGGGGATTGTATTTAATCACCTTTCCTTTTTCATCACGGGGCGGCTGCGTCACAATACAGGCTTTTACCACCGCTTCGGCGCCATAGTTATTGCGCACCTTATCCATGGCCTGGTAAAGACTGTATTCTTCTTCGGCGATATTGTATAAACCTATCTGCTCGTAACCACTTACCAGATGCGAAAGCTTTACGCCCACCAGTCGCAGCAACATCCGTTTGGCATACACCTTCTCGAACAGGTGATGTGCTTTGCTGATCAAAAAAGAATCGAGCGAGGTATATGGAATCCGCTCCTGCTGGGTTACCGTTTCGAAATTGGTATAACGCACCGTAACGGTGATGCAGGCAGTTAGTTTTTTCTGGTTGCGCAACTGGAAGGTGAGGCTGGTAACCATTCCGGTAATGATGGCTTTTAGTTTGGCCATATCCATGGTATCACTTTCAAAGGTAGCTTGTGTACCGATCGATTTTCTTTCGCGGTAAGGCACAACGGGAGAAAGGTCGATGCCGTTGGCTTTTTGCCATAAACTTAAGCCATGCTGTCCGAGTATTTTAAACATCAACTGTTGCGGGATCTGGGTGAGAGTAAGGATTTCGCGCACGCCCATTTCACTCAGTTTTTTATAGGTAGCGTGACCAATGCCCGGGATTTTATGAATGGCCAGGGGGTCGAGAAAGGGCCGTAATTCAGGAAAGGTAACCTGCCGCTCACCATCAGGTTTCGATTCGTTGGTGGCAATTTTGGCTACGGTTTTATTAATAGACAGGCCAAAGGAAATAGGTAGCCTCATTTCCCTGATAATCGTCTGCCGGAGTTCCGACGCGAATTTCATACAGCCAAAAAAGCGGTCCATCCCCGTCATATCGATATAATGTTCATCAATGCTGGCTTTCTCAAAAAGTGGAACTTTATCGGCAATGATCTCGGTGATTTCATGAGATGCTTTGGAATATTCTTCCATATCACCTTTTAAAAATACAGCCTGCGGACAAAGCAGTTTGGCTGTTCGCCCCGGCATGGCCGAGTGCACCCCATATTTACGGGCTTCGTAACTGCAGGATGCCACAACGCCCCTATCGCCACCGCCGCCAATAATTACCGGCTTGCCAATTAAATTGGAATTCTTTCTAATTTCTACCGACACAAAAAATGCATCTTGATCCATATGAATAATCTGCCTCTCTTTTTCCATTTCTGTACAATTGGGATGATTGAATTCAAAAATACTAATATTTTTAGCTTCACAAGAAATAAAACTATCTTAATTTTAAACAAAATACTAACAATATTAGCTTTATAAATTTATTCCTGAACGGAGTCGAAGGATCGTTTAACCATATAAGATGGATAAGGAACATATAAACTTACATATCCTTACATGGCTACAATCCGTGTGCAGACTAAAAGCCTTTAGCTACGTCGGACTGACAAAACAAAAGATGAATCAAACCATTAAACCGCTGGTGGTTGGATAATTTGGTTAAAAGGTATTAATAATCATGAAACAGGCCTTCGATTACATCCAGGTTTACAAAATGGGGAGAACTCAAAGAGAAAGTTTAGAGGATGGAACCCAGCTGTTTGTGCTAAACCTTTGTGGTATAAAAAAACTTTGATCAGTTTAAGTTGTTATATCATTAAAAAACTGATTATATGGGAACTAAAGAGAAAGAAAACGGGGATAAAACCAAAGGCAGCTCAAAAGGAAAAGCATCCTTTGATCAAAATGGGAAGGGCGCTTCGGCCAAATTTGGGCAAGCAGGCTCAACCCCGAACGAATCGGGAGAGAACGGACCTGGTACTATTAATAAAAACAAAAAAGCCTAATGGAAAAGATAAAAAGAGTGAAACACTCTTTTTATCTTTCATAAATGCTCATTTTTTCAGCAAGCTCTATAATGCTTTTTATTTTTAGTTTTTGAAAAAGTCTTAATTTATAAGTACTCACGGTACCCATCTGGAGATTCAGCTGATTAGATATCTCCAATACACCAATACCTTTTGTCAGTAATTCTGCAACTTCCAATTCCCTACCAGAAAGTTTGGTAAAAGGGTTGTCCGCATCATTACCCAATATGCTGTTAAACATATTTTCTTTCACATTTCTGCTCGAATAACGGCTGCCGGCCAAAATCGTAGTAATGGCTGTTACAATCTCCGATTCTTCTGCATTTTTGGTTAAATATCCGGATGCACCCGATTTTAAGTAAGGAACCGCATAAATATTCTCATTCAAAGAAGAAAATACCAGGATTTTTGCATTAGGTTGAACCAATTTTAGCTGATCAATTACTTTAAGATTGTTCCCTCCAGGTAAATTTACATCAATGATGATTAAACTAGGCGACTTTTCTGTTTCCACAAGCGCCTGCTCTAAAGTTGAAGCATGGATGATTTCGACACCAGGCCAAAAATCTGATATTAAACCTTTTAAGCCACGACGGATGATTTCATGATCATCAGCGATGAGCACGCTAAAGGTACTTACGGCATTTTTTGTTTTCATTATTTTAAGGATATTGTGCAAGTTAATAAAAAGTTATTTTTTTGTACGCAATTGTGGCTATTTTTTCGCCCAAATATGTAAATATTATTATACACAACTTTACAATTTTGTTAATAACTCCTAAAAAATGTCAATCTTATGTTTTGTGTAATGAACAAACAATGGATTAAAGCCCTATTTATCCTCTGCTATAACCTTTAATAAACTCATGATGAAGGATATCATAAAGAAATTTCTATTTACTATTGAAAACGCTTATATGATGCCAGGGCATAATTTCTAGGCTTTTCTCCGCTGTATATCATCTTATCATACAACTACAGTTCAATTTGATAAGAAATCAATACACATCAATACTATAACCATTTTAAAACGTTTCAGTTTACACGCTTGTATACAATATTTTAGGCTATTTTAACATGATGGAGATATACGGCAAAAATGTTTCTTTTATATTACGCTAATAGTAAGAAATTTTATTGATAAAAATCAACAATTATTTTAAAAAAGTAAATTTTATAATACACATTAATTTCAGAATAAAATATCATGATCAAAAAAGGGTTAAGACCTGGCAAGCCCTAACCCCATTTTCTTTCAAAAAAAGGTATAATTAATTACAAATACTACATCTTGGCCCTGATTCTGCTAAGCGTTTCCAGGCGAATAGCCAAAAATGATGCAATATGTTTTAAAGAAACCCTATGAATTAAATCTGGAAAAGAAATTAAAAACCTTTTATATCTTTTTTCTGCTGATGAAATTCTGCACAAATAAGCCCGTTCTTCTGCAGAACGGTAATATAATTCCATCATCTTTCTTCCTACAATATTGGCTTCAGGGAAATTTTCATACAAATATTCAGACAGCACATGTGGGATAGCGATCAAGTCTACATCTTCCAATGCCTGTAAATACTCATCCGAATCGCCATCTATCCATAAATTGCGTATCGTACCCACCACCTCATTTTCTTTGGCAATCCAGGTCGTGATTTCATTCGTACCATCCTTAATAAAACCTCTAACCACTCCTCTCACAATTAAAAAAAGGAATTTATTGCGATCTACTGGCGAAACTAAATATTTATTTTTCTTGTAACTAACTGGGAATGTATGCTGATTGATGCGTTTTTCAATCTCATCATTGAGGGGATGAAATTTCTTAAAAACCGAAACCAGAGGAGAAGAATTATTGTATTTCTTCCATCTATCTTCATCAGATAAGTTGACTGCGAGCATAGGGACAACAATTGGGACAGACAAAACCTGCTAACTGGGGCAGGATTACTATGTAAGTATAAGAAGATAGAATTGAAAAAAAAATTTTTTTTTGATTTTTATTAATTGATAATTTCTTAAAGTATCTTCTCTACCCCTAGTCCAAACAATGCAAAATCATACTTAACGGGATCCATCGCATCAAACTGTTTTAAATTTTCGGTTAATTCTACTGCAGTCAACCAATCTGTTTGCTTTCTATTAATCAAACCCAATAAGCGCCCTACCCGATCAACATGTACATCACAGGGACAGATCAGGTCTTTTGGTTTAAGCGTATTCCAAATCCCAAAATCGACACCTTTGCCATCTGTTCTCACCATCCATCTTAAAAACATATTTAAACGTTTACAGGTAGATTTCTGCTTTGGTGAAGAGATGTGTTTCTTTGTGCGGTGAGGAAAATCTTCCAAAGAGAAAAAATACTGCCTGAAATAATTCAATGCCTGTTCTATAGAGAAATTTAATGTTCCGGACAAACACACTTCCGACGCAAATCCTATTTCTTCTGTGGGGTTTGAAACTTCTAAATATTCCGGCCTGAAAACATCTTTTTGTGGAATAAAGGCTTGCTCCAGGCTATCAAAATCCTGATAATGCTGCTTAAAGAAAGAAATAAAATAAAGTAAATCGGTATCATTGAAGGTGCGGTGTTTAAAATTCAGCAATCGTTTCAATTCATCATCAGTATGGTTTAAAACAAAATCGTGAGGCGCATTGTCCATCCGGTTAAGCAGCTCCCTACACTTGTTAATGATCGTTTTCCGTTGCCCCCAGGCTAAAACCGCAGCAAAAAAACCTGCAATTTCGATATCCTGTTTTTTTCCAAAAAGATGTGGAATGCAAACCGGATCGTTTGTTATAAAATCCGGTTGATTGTATTGTTCAACTTTATGATCAAGAAAATTCTTTAACTCCAGAAATTGCATCGTTAATTTTGTTTTAGACATAAATGGCAACACAATTATTACCATTTAAACCGGATTGAAACGGCATCCTTTTTTGTTTTTTACTACTTCTGATAAAGCAGATACCTCAACATAAAGATTTAGTGTAAGCCAGACTACCTTTAATAATTGCACAGCCTTGCTTTACAAAAAGAAAAACCGGACAGCTATTTATGATCTGCCCGGTTAAAATATTATGCTAACGCATTTGCCAGATCTTCCAAAAGATCATCGATATCTTCTACCCCAACACTTAAGCGCAACAGATTGTCGGTTACGCCCACTTTTTCTCTTTCTTCTTTCGGGATAGAGCCATGGGTCATTGTAGCAGGGTGATTAATTAAAGACTCGACCCCGCCTAAAGATTCGGCCAGGGTAAACACTTTAAAATTAGAGGAGATTCTAAAAGTTTCCTGAAGATCGGCACCCTTTAAGGTGATCGAAATCATACCTCCAAAACCACGCATCTGTTTTTTTGCAACATCATGGTTAGGATGATCTTCAAAACCAGGCCAATAGATTTTATCCACCTTTGGATGCGTTTTTAAATAATGCGCAATACGCTCGCCGTTTTCGCAATGAGCCTTCATTCTTAAATGAAGTGTTTTAATCCCCCTTAACACCAAAAAAGCATCCTGCGGACCTGGTGTCGCACCACAGGCGTTATAAATAAACCAAAGGTCTTTGTATAGTTGCTCATCATTTGTTACCAAAGCCCCCATCACTACGTCAGAGTGGCCTCCGATGTACTTGGTTACCGAGTGCATTACAATATCAGCACCTAAATCGATCGGGTTTTGCAGATATGGTGAAGCAAAGGTATTGTCGACAGTGAGGATTAAATTCTTCTCTTTTGTAATTTTTGCCACGCCTTCAATGTCGATAATCTGCATCGTTGGATTGGTAGGTGTTTCTATCCAAACCAATTTGGTTTTATCATTGATGTACGGCAACATATTTTCAGGCTTAGAAAGATCCAGAAAATGAAATTTAATTCCGTATTTGGCATATATTTTAGTGAAAATTCGATAAGATCCTCCATAAAGATCATTTCCGGTGATGACCTCATCGCCAGGTTGCAATAATTTTAATACGGCATCTGTTGCGCCCATCCCGCTCGAAAAAGCCAGACCATATTTGGCATTTTCCAATGCAGCCAAACAATCTTCCAGGGCTTTACGCGTTGGGTTTGTCCCTCTTGAATATTCATATCCCTTATTGTCGCCGGGAGATTTCTGCCAATAGGTAGAGGTTTGATAAATCGGTGTCATTACTGCACCTGTTGTTGGATCAGGCTCTTGACCTGCATGTATAGCTTTGGTTGCGAATTTCATTTTTTCTGAGATTTGAGATGTGAGATTTGAGATTTGAGATGTAAGACGAGATCCAATCTCACATCTCAAGTCTCACATCTAGTTAATACGCTCTTGCGAACAATACCCTTTGGATAGAAGGTTTTCCAGTATAAATACAAACGCCATCTTCCAGTTTATTATCTAAAGGAATACAACGGATGGTTGCTTTTGTTTCTTCTTTTATTTTTTGTTCAGTTTCTGGTGTTCCATCCCAGTGTGCAGAAATAAAACCAGCTTTGGTATCCAACAATTGTTTAAATTCTTCGTAGCTATTGGCTTCAGTGATGTGTTCGTCACGGTAAGCCAACGCTTTATTAAACATACTTTGCTGAATATCTTCCAACAATTTTACTATGTAAATATCTAGGCCTTCCTGAGGAACAGTTTGTTTCAATTTAGTATCCCTACGGGCAATTTCAACGGTTTTGTTTTCCAGATCACGGCCACCAATGGCAATGCGGATGGGCACACCTTTTAATTCGTAATCGGCAAACTTAAATCCCGGGCGTTGTGTATCCCTGTCATCAAATTTCACAGAAACACCCAAACCTTTTAAACGCATTGTTAATTCGTTTACATAACTGGAAATCTTAGCCAAATCTTCATCACCCTTATAAATCGGAACAATAACCACTTGTATCGGTGCCAGTTTTGGTGGAATGACCAACCCGGAATCATCACTGTGCGCCATAATTAGCGCCCCCATTAAACGGGTAGAAACCCCCCATGATGAAGCCCAAACGTGATCTAATTTTCCATCTTTACCTGTAAATTTAACATCAAAAGCCTTGGCAAAATTCTGACCCAAAAAGTGCGAAGTACCAGCTTGTAAAGCTTTACCATCCTGCATTAATGCTTCAATGCAATAGGTATCTAAAGCACCTGCAAATCTTTCGTTGGCCGTTTTGCGCCCCCTGATTACAGGAACCGCTAGCCAGTTTTCAGCAAAATCGGCATAAATATGCAACATACGTTCTGTTTCCTCAATGGCTTCCTGGGCTGTAGCGTGTGCGGTATGACCTTCCTGCCACAAGAATTCTGCTGTACGCAAAAATAACCTGGTACGCATTTCCCATCTTACCACATTCGCCCATTGGTTAATTAAAATAGGCAGGTCGCGATAAGATTGAATCCACCCTCTATACGTATTCCAGATGATGGTTTCGGAAGTTGGCCGAACGATTAATTCCTCTTCTAACTTCGCTGTTTCATCCACTACAATATTTCCGTTACCGTCATTTTTCAAACGATAATGTGTTACAACGGCACATTCTGTCGCAAAACCCTCAACATGAGAAGCTTCCTTAGAGAAAAATGACTTTGGGATGAATAATGGAAAATAGGCATTTTGGTGGCCCGTATCCTTAAACATCTTATCTAAAACAGCCTGCATTTTTTCCCATATGGCATATCCATTTGGCTTAATCACCATGCAACCGCGCACAGCAGAGTGCTCTGCTAAATCTGCTTTTAATACAATATCATTATACCACTGGGAATAATCTGCTTCTCTACTTGTAATTTCTTTGCTCATGTTATGTATTTGGAACGTAATTTGTACGTTAAAAAGTGTAAAATTCGATGGCAAATTTATAAATTTATGCCTACAAACAATTAACAAATAAAATCAATTATTTGTATCGTTTTTTTGACTAAATAAATAGTTAATAATTAGTTACTTTTGAAACTTGTTTATTAAATTCGGTGAACACACACAACTAAATATAAACACAATGAAACCAATTAAATTTTTACCCATTGTAATGATTGCCGCCGCTGGGTTGGTGGCATCATGCGCTACATCAAAATTGGCTCAAACCAAGCCATCTGATGATGTATATAATTCTGTAGCTAAGGCTAGAGAGGTGGAAGTGGTGCTTCCTTCACAAAACCAGCAAGGCCAACAATATCAGGCCCAAGACCAACAGCAGGAATACGACGAATATTATGGAACTAGCAATCCATATTATGACATGGATTATTCTTCGAGGATAAACCGTTTTTATAATGGCTATAGTTTCCAGGGTTATTACGATCCTTATTTTGATAATTATTACTATGGCAGCAGCTACGGACCTTCTAACTATTTAGGTTATGGCCTTGGCTGGAACAGCGGTTATGGCTTAGGTGGCTGGGGCGGCGGTTTCGGTTATGGCAGCATCTGGAGCAATCCGTTTTATTATGGCAACTTCGGTTATGGATGGAATAATCCTTACGGATGGAACTCCTGGGGGCCTTACTCTTATTACGACCGTTACGGTTGGGGCGGTGGATATTACGGCGGTGGCTGGGGTATCGGCGGTGGATATTATGGTGGTGGTGGAGTATATACCAACAGAGGTAGTTACAGACCAAGACCTGGAAGTGATGACAGAGGTACACCAAGATATGGCAATGGTAATGGCGGCAATGTAGGCAGACCAAGCAGATCTGGTGTAGCCAATCAAAATGGCGGTATATCTTACCAACCGAATAACAACGCTGGCCGACCTGTAAGAACGCAAACCGGAGGTTATGCACAGGGTCAAAATAATCAAAGTGGCAGACCTACCAGAAACGACGGTTATTCACCTCAAGGCACCCAAAGCAGCAGACCTACAAGAAACGAAAACTATACCCCACAACAACCTGCAAGAACAGAAAGCAGACCTAGTTACTCACCTCCACCATCAAATGGCGGAGGCGGTGGTTCTACTGGCGGAGGCGGCGGTGGTGGTTCAAGACCATCAAGAGCTGGAAGAGGTTAATTATAAAATCTAAACACACAAATGAAAAAAATCATCCTGGCTTCTCTAGTAGCTACAGTAGCTGCTATGGGAACAACATATGCCCAAAGTTATGCACCCGATGCGTTCCGCTTTTCTCAAACCAATTATGGCAGCTCCTCCAGATTTAAAGGAATGGGCGGTGCACAGATCGGTGTTGGTGGCGATATCGGTTCAATCAATGCCAATCCTGCAGGATTGGGTTTATTTACCAAATCTGAATTTAGCTTAACTCCAGAATTTAATTCTGTATCGAACAATAGTTCATACTTAGGAAATAATATTAAAGCCGATAAAAATCAAATTAACCTGAATAATATTGGCGTGGTATTCTACAGTCCTGCCGCTAAGATGAAAGGATCTGATGTAGATAAAGGTTTGGTAAGTACGGTATTTGGTTTGAGCTATACCCGGAATAACGACTTCCTGAATAACATCAGTTATAATGGAACGAATAACAATAGTTCGATTAGAGATTCATATGTTGATCAGGCTAACAATTATGGGATTGATAATTCAATAGCCGGTGATGCATATAACAGTTATCTGATCAATAAAAACACACCGACGTTTCCTAATCAATATTCGGCAGAACCATATAATAATGCTAATTTCAAACAAAATTGGGATGAAGCAAGATTAGGTTCCACTTCTGAATTTAACGTAGCGGGTGCACTAAATTTTGGAAACAAAGTGTATATAGGGGCAACAGCCAGTTTTGTTAATGTGAAATACACCAGCGATGCTACTTTTACCGAGTCCGGCATTGTTAACTCATATAATGATGGCGATGCCATTCCTACCTACAACGGAAACGAAAATTATAACCTTACTCATTTCAGAAACCAGGAAACTAAAGGTGGTGGTTTCAATTTAAAATTGGGTGCTATTTTCAGACCAGTAAACGAATTGAGAATTGGTTTGAATTTCCAGACGCCGACCTGGATGAATATCGAAGACAATACCAGCGAAACCTTACAGGCTACTACTGCTGGAAATGCTAATACTCCGCCAACTAAATCAAATAATCCTACTCAATATTATTCCTTTACTTATAACCTGCGTACACCTCTAAAAGCTTCAGCAGGTATTAGTTATGTAATTGCCGGTACAGCATTGATATCAGCTGATGTGGACTATATCGATTATTCATCAATGCGTTTTTCTGATTCTAATGGTTCTGATCTTTCAACCATCAATAGTAACAATGCTTTTATTAAAGAATCATATAAGGAAGCGGTTAACTATAGAGTTGGTGCCGAAATAAAAGTAACCAACGAATTTAGCTTGCGTGCTGGCTATGGGGTAAACGGAAATGGTGTTAAAGGTGGCGATAATAAATTTTACCAAGGTCAGTATTATACTGGTGGACTTGGCTATCGCATCGACAACTATTATTTTGATGTAGCTTATCAGAACTACAAAACAAACTTTAGCTCTAGCCCTTACCTGTTAGACGATTACAGCGAACCTGTTGCGGATGTTAAGAGCAACAGAAACAATGTATTTTTAACTTTTGGGGTAAGATTTTAACTTTTTTTTAGATAATAACAAAGGTCCCGATCAACAGTTGGGACCTTTGTTATTTATTCTTCACCGTAATTTCTTTCTCCCCATAAACCACTCCCCCATCGGTTACACCCTGCACGATAATCTTAAACTGACCTATTAAATCACCAGTATTAAAACTGATCGGGGTTTCGCCATTAACCAAAACCTGGTAGTTCCAATATACCGTAGCAAAATTGATGGGTTCATTTTTATTGGTAATATCCGATACATAAAATTCTTTTGGCAGATTGATACCCTTTAAGACAGTGATATTGGGTTTGGGTTCCTGATCTGTACATCCCTGATAAACAATTGAGCCACCACCTCTTCCATTAGCATAACTTTTGCCCTTAACCGGGATGGTGTTTCCATGATCTCCCCCATGATTCGGGCAGTTTAAAATATTGTACCGGCAGACATAATCACCGCAGCTATTGGCAAAAGCGTTTTTCGCAAAATCAGTCCTGTCATCTTTGGTTTTATTGATCACCACTTCTTTCAACCTGATGCCAGCAAGAGTGGTGATGCTTTGTGTACTTTCATTTAAAACAGTTGCTTTTGTATTTATGGGTTCGAAATCCTGTAACACCAGGTATTTTTTTAATTCATCCTGCGGGTCATTGATTTTAAGGTCGTACTGATCATATTTAGCCGTGGCCATACTCAACCAAACACGGAATTTTGGTTCTTTGATGACCAGATTAACAGAAGGAATGGTAAATTGCCCGGTACTATCGGTAGCGAGAAATTTAAGGTTTTCGCCAGCGATGGTGGTTAATTCCATGGGAGCCACAAGTAACTTCTTTTTTCTGGTGATAATCCCTTTATAATCGAAACTTGAAAGCATTTCATTTTGATCGGCTATTTCAGTTTCGGGCCACTTATATCTGCTCCAGGTTTTAACCAATAGCACATCGTTTAAATAATCCTGATCAACATATTTTAAACCCATTGGTTGATTTGGAAGTTTGTTCAGGTACTGCCCTAAGTAAAAATAATCGACAATGTTTTGATTATTGTTAACTGATATCCGATTAGACTGCACAGCGGCAATAGAAACTACTGCCGGGAGTGGTGTTTTTTCTTTATTGATAATATTGATCTTTAAATTAACCTGGTCTCTCGTACTGTATTCATTTTTATCTGTAACAAGTTCAGCACGATTAAGCTGATCGTAATGTGCAAAGAAAATCCTTTCGGCAATCGGTTTGTAATCATCACCTAAAACCGTTATAGTATGCAATCCGATGGGTACAGAGTCTAATCTAAACCTGACGTTTTGAATTTTATTCGCATCTAAACTTAACGAAGTACGAAGTAAAATATTCGAAAAATTGTGGACTAAAACATGAACTTTTGTATTATGGTTGGCTTCGAGATGGATCCTAAAATCATTGCTGGCCATTGCCGATCCCGTGCTTAAAACCGTTCCGGTTTTTAATATTGCGGGTAACCTATATGATACGCTAGCCTGCGCATCAGTCAAAAGCTTTACAACATAATTCTTTGATACTTTTGGACAAATTATAAATGAACCTATCCCGATAGAACCTGTTTGAATGGTATCGATGGCCAGATCATTTTCGTACAAAACAGCTCTTGCTTTTATTGAAGTACCTTGATCATCTTTTATTTCAAATCCAACTTTAGATGATAGATTTTCGACCAGATAGCCACCTTCGGGATAAAATTGAATCTGGTAGCTCGAACGGTTGCTCACCGGTAGCTCAAACTTCAGATACCTGATATCTTTGCCTTTCTTTACCGAAACCCTGAGAAGATTGTTGTCTGCTGTGATTTTCTGAGCGGGATAATGAATCATCAATTCGCCGATTACACTACTTTTGGCGTTACCGGTTTGCAAAAATTGTTTATCCTTACCAATCTGGTATTTGATCTCAGCCCCCTCAACAAAGCGGTTATCGCTTGATAAAACTTTTAATAAAGCTGTTCCATTTTTGGTTTGTTCATCGAATGTTTTAAAAATAGAAATGCTGGCTGTTAACGGATTTACAGTAGTAGATTTAATGGTGATGGGTTGAATAAATTCGCCATCAGGTTTACTATTTTTTTTGATATTGGTATTGGCCACCAAACGGTAAGAGCCACTTGGTATAGAATCGGGAAGTGTTAAAGCCCCAAAGGCAAAACCCTTCTCCATCAAAAATTTATCCTGCAGCACAACGCTGCTATCCTGATTATTAATCAGGGTGATGAAGAGGGTATGGTATTGATCTAAACTGGTGATGCTCTTCAGTAAATAGCCGGTAAACCAAACCTGATCATTATTGGTGTATACAGTCTTATCAAAGTGAACAAATAAACCCGATGCTGTATTTTTTAAAGCATAACGATCAAGATTTAATGCGATGCTATCTAATTTCGTATCCTGCGCTTTTACATTAACCCAAAAAAGTAAAGTACACAGCAGGATGAGATGGAATTTTGAAAGCATATTTGGAATGATATGCCTAAAAATCAAAAATTTAATTCAGATTTTCAATTAAATTATTCCATGCAGGCTTCCACCCTTTTGTGCCAAAACATCCAGTTTTTTTTCAATTTCTGGATCTTTAATCAATTCTGGTGCGTGGTGGGGCTTTTTCCTTGCATCAATAATCAACGAACCTTTACATCCCCAGTGCTTGTTGATTGTAAAATCATTAATACCATAGATATCTGCTGCCGGGTTACTCCTTGTAAAAGCTACCCATACCAGGTTATCAATCGTTTCAGCAGTAAATGCTGAATCGTCTGCCAATATAATTAAGGGCAAACCAGATAAATCCTGGTCGATTAATGCGATATTCAACAATGCGATTTCTGCAGCCGTTTTCTCCGGATTCAGATATTTATTGCTTTCTAAAACCAATACACCGGGCATTGCAATTTTTGGCTGATAAAAACTATCGCTTAATTTTATCCCTTCAGGGATTTCATTCCACAACACACGTTTTTGATCTCCAGCCGCCGCAATGACCACCTTTGAGCCACTGTTCAGTCCATCTCCGCTATAATCAAGCGTATCAATTGTGGTGTTGGTATAAAAATGAACATCCCTGGATAAATCAACCCGCTCCAATATATGTTTGATAAAATCTTCAATATGGTGGGTGCTTAAATGCTGATCATCTTCTTTAGCCGCAATAAACAGATATTTGGCCAAACTCAACTGGTTTTTACCCAGGATATGGTTGGCAATGGTTAAAATTTCCTGTGGTCTCCGTTCTTTTAAGTATGGTGTATAGCGTTCGCTGCCAATGGCAAAAAGCAAAGGGTGAACACCAGCTGCATCAACAGCATGCACTTCTTTTAAACCATGGATCTCTTGAGGAATAGCCGAGCCCGTAATTTCATGGATTAGCGCACCAAAGCTGGTATCCTCCTGCGGAGGGCGCCCCACAACAGTAAACGACCAGATGGCATCTTTTTTATGGTACACATGGTGTACTTTCATTAAAGGAAATGGATGGGTCAGGCTATAATAGCCTAGGTGATCACCAAAGGGTCCTTCAGGCTTATTTTCGTTTGGATAAACCGTACCTGTAATAATAAAATCAGCATCTGCAGAGATGCAAAAACCTTCATCATCATAAAAATAGCGGAATCTTCTATCGCCCAGTGCACCAGCAAAAGTCATTTCCGACAAACCTTCGGGCAGCGGCATCACCGCCGCTAATGGATGTGAGGGTGGGCCGCCAACAAAAATGCTTACTTTTAAGGGCTCACCTAAAGCATTGGCTTTCGATTGATGCACGCCAATGCCCCTATGGATCTGGTAGTGCAATCCAATCTCTTTATCCTGTATATAATCGTTTCCACCCAACTGGATGCGGTACATCCCCAGGTTTGCGTTTAAAACGCCCGGTTTATCTACATCTTCGGTATACACCTGCGGCATGGTTACGAAAGGCCCACCATCCATTGGCCAGTTTACGATCTGCGGCAACTGACTGATACTGGTTTTTAAGAATCTGCTTTTTGCAGAAGGTGTTTTTAATGGCAAAGCTGATAAAGCCGACATTGCCGAACCTGCATATTTAAAGGGATTTTTCAAAGCCTTCACCGGATCGTTCCTTAACGACACCAATTGCTGTACTTTTGGCAAGGTATCCCTGAAAATAAATTTCGATCTCTCTAAGGTTCCAAATAAATTAGAAACCGCAGGAAAAGGGCTTCCCTTAACTTTTTCGAATAAAATGGCCGGTCCTTTATTTTCATAAACCCTTAAATGGATGGCTGCCATTTCTAGATAAGGATCTACTTCTTCTTTTATTCTGATTAAATGACCGTGTTTTTCAAGATCTGATACACATTCTGCTAAACTTTTGTATGCCATCCCCAAAGATAAATAAATAGACTTTCTATAAAAAAAAAAGCCCCATATAAGCAGATTTTACACAAAAGCTACTTATATGAGGCCATTAACCGATCTAAATAATATTATTTCTTTCCAGCGAAAGAACGTAACATCCAGGTGTTTTTTTCTTTAAACTGCATAAAGCGGTTTACCATATCGTTTGTTCCATCATCGCCAGCGGCATCAGAAGCTTCTAATAGTTCTCTTTCTAATTCGATCAAGGCAGCCATATCATCTAAAATCGCGTCTACCATATCAAGGTCTTTCAAACCAATGGTATCAATTTCTTTTATTTTAGATTCTTTGATGTAATCGGCAAAACGGCTGTGTGGTGGTTTACCCAATGTTAATACACGCTCTGCAATTTCATCGATGGTTAATTGTGCATTCGTATATAATTCTTCAAATTTCACATGAAGGGTAAAAAAGTTCTGCCCTTTGATATTCCAGTGGCAACCCCTTAATTTTTGATAATGGATGTGGTAATTAGCCAGGTAATCGTTTAAGAGATCTACAACTGGTTTTACTTCTTTTTCGTTTAAGCTTATTTCTTTAGCGTCCATTTGTTTATTATTTATGATGTATTTTAATGTCAACGTAACAACCCAAATTTATAAAAGTTTTCTCCAATTTTGTCTTTTGAACAATACGTTATTTATTAAACCGTTTAATATTCAACATTAAACGAAACAACCATATTATAAACATTTGTTAATGAATAGCATACCGAATTTACAAAGTTAGCGTCATCTTATTTTTACTTAAAAACGAACAGCACAACTTAAGATGGTTAACAATATTATTCGTATAATTGCTCCCTTTGACTTAAAAATTTACATATAAATAAATGCATAAAATATATTTATCTGCTGTTGTGTTATTTGCTTTAAACATTGCAAATGCCAAAGCCAACACAGCAAGAGACTCTATCGGTGTAGAAAATAATAAAGGCAAAAAACTGATCGTTCACCAAACCGTAGCAAAAGACACTTATTATTCGATCGGCAGAAGGTATAATGTTGCGCCTAAGGATATTATGGCCTTTAACGACAATAAATTCCTTCAGGTTGGCGTAATTATTAAGGTACCTACCAATGTTCCTTTTGCGGCAACGGGATCAGCTAACCCTGCACCAACGCAAGGTGCTTCAACGGCTACGGTGATCGAGCATACCATCAAGCCAAAAGAAAACTTAAACATGCTGGCCGAAAAATACGGCACTACGATAAATGAAATTAAAACATTAAACAACTTAACCGGAAATAATTTAAGTATCGGTCAGGTTTTAAAAATACCGGCTAAAAATGCCGAACAAGCTGCTGCACCGGTTCAGGTAACACCTCCACCTGCTAAAAACAATACCGAAACGGCCCCAACGGATAATCCATCTGCAGATCAAACCATGATCGAACATACTGTTGCGCCAAAAGAGTTTTTAGGTAAAATAGCCGAGAAGTATGGTACTACCGTTGAAGAAGTAAAAAAAGCCAATAACCTTTCGGGAAACAACCTGCGCATTGGGCAGAAACTTAAAATCCCGGCAACGAAAAATATCGACGAGAATAAGGTTGTAGCGGCAGCAGTTGAAGAAAAAACAGTTCAGGAAAATAAGTCTACAGATGCAGCAGGAACACATACTGTTTTACGGAACGAAACCATTTTTACCATTGCCAAACAATATGGCATTACCGCTTATCAGATCAGGAAACTGAATGACCTACCCGATAATGCAATTACCATCGGTCAGGTTTTAAAAGTTCCTGGGGGAATAATCGCTGATGTGCAGGTGCCAAAAGAAAAACAGGCAGAAGCAAAAGTTAAAGATACGCCAGTAGTAAAAGAAGAAAGTTTTATCCATACGGTAGCTACCGGTGAAAACATTTTTTCAATTGCCAAAAAATATAATTTAACGGCTTATCAGATCAGAACGGCGAATAAACTGGATGACAATAATATTAAGGTAGATCAAAAACTGATTATCCCTAAACCGCCACAACCAAAATCGGTTAATGACGCTTCGAAAGAAGATCAGGAAAGTGAACCGGATAGTACTATGGTGAAAGACCCTAAACTCCGTCGCGATCCAAGCGTTTATGGTTTAAGCCAGATCGAAGAAAAAGGTACCGCAATTTGGATTGCAGATCAGGATCTGGACGGCACAAAAATGTTGGTTTTACACCGCACGGCCCCTGTGGGCAGGGTAATCAAAATTACCAACCCAATGACCAACCGCACTACTTTCGCCAAAGTTGTTGGTAAATTTACAGAGAACGATTCTACAAAAGATGTTATCATTGTAATGACTAAAGCTGTAGCTGATTCGTTGGGTGCTTTAGACAAACGTTTTTTCTGCAATTTAACTTATAGTGCTCAATGAGTTCGAACAAAAAACCTTTCATAATCGGCATTGCCGGGGGCAGCGGATCGGGTAAAACATTTTTCTTAAACTGTTTTCTTCATCATTTCAAACAAGATGAAGTAACACTTGTATCGCAGGATGATTATTACATCCCGGCCGGCGACATGACTCAGGAAGAAAATAAATTATACAATTTCGATTTACCATCCACCATTGATAGTGAACAGTTTTTGAGAGACATTAAACAGTTGATGAGTGGTGAAGTGGTTTATAAAAAGGAATACAACTTTAATAATCCCTTGGCTGTGGTGAAAATTCTGGAGATTAAATCTGCTCCGATCATTATTGTAGAAGGACTTTTCATCCTTCACTTTAAGGAAATTGCTGCACTGCTGGATCATACCATTTTTGTTGACGCGGATGAACAGGTGGCCTTAGACCGCCGTATCAAACGCGATGGTCTGGAACGGGGTTACCCGGAAGATGACGTGTTATACAAATGGCACAACCATGTGGTGCCTGCCTATAAAGAATATTTGCTACCCTACCGCGGACAATGCAATAAGGTAGTGATGAACAATACTAACGAACCGGATGAAATTATTGCCATTACAGAAGATATTTCGAACGATTTGAGGAATAGTATTTTGGTGGATATAGAATAGTCCATCATAAATCGTCATTTCGAGCCAGTTTTTTTATTTGGTGAAGCAATCATTATAATATGAGTGATTGCTTTACCGAAAAGTCGGGACAGGCTGTCGTCCCTCCCTTTTTGATCGCTGTGGTTTGTGTCACCACAAACCACCATTTAATCCAACCTCATCTCTGGGATCTCCCCCTCTACAACCAATCTCCCCGCTGTAGATTGTTGTATAAACTCAATACTTACCCCTGGAGCGCGTTCCAAAAGTTTAAAACCACCTTCAGGCAAAATATCTAAAACAGCCAGTTCAGTTACAATTTTTTTGATGCATTTTACCCCAGTTAAAGGCAGTGTACATTTCGGCAACAATTTACTTTCGCCAGCTTTATTGATGTGCTGCATGGCTACAATAATATTTTTGGCTGATGCTACCAGATCCATTGCCCCGCCCATTCCTTTTACCATTTTACCAGGGATTTTCCAGTTGGCAATATCTCCATTTTCCGATACTTCCATGGCACCCAAAATGGTCAGGTCTACTTTTTGCGCCCTGATCATCCCAAAACTCATTGCCGAATCAAAAATTGATGATCCGGGTAATGTGGTAATGGTCTGTTTTCCTGCGTTTATTAAATCGGCATCTTCCTCTCCTTCAAAAGGGAATGGCCCCATGCCCAATAAGCCGTTTTCTGATTGTAACACTACATTAATTCCCTTTGGAATATAATTGGCCACCAATGTTGGAATACCGATCCCTAAATTAACATAGTAGCCGTCTTTTATTTCTTTAGCGATACGCTGTGCGATCTCTTCTTTTGAAAACATAAACTTTGAATAAATGAATTTGAATAATTGAATTTTTAATAGTAGCTATCTGAATGACTCAACATTCCAAACTCACAACTCCAAACTTTTTCTAACCGTTCTTTGCTCAATTCTTTTCTCATAATCCTTACCCTGAAAAATCCGGTGTACATAAATACCAGGTGTATGGATATAATCAGGATCCAGTTCGCCAGCTTCTACCAATTCTTCTACCTCGGCAATGGTAATTTTACCTGCCATAGCCATTACCGGATTAAAGTTCCGGCTGGTTGATCTGAAGATTAAATTTCCCGCCGTGTCGCCCTTCCAGGCCTTAACAATTGCAAAATCAGCATCAAATGCATATTCCATCAAATAATCTTTACCATCAAAATTTCGTACTTCTTTGCCCTCTGCCACTTCGGTACCAACACCTGCAGGTGTAAAAATTGCCGGCATGCCATATCCTGCGGCAAGACATCGCGTAGCTAAAGTTCCCTGTGGAATAAGATCTACTTCAAGTTCACCACTAAGCAACTGCCTTTCAAATTCTGCATTTTCGCCTACGTATGAAGATATCATTTTCTTAACCTGATGCTGTTTCAGCATTAAACCAATGCCAAAATCATCCACGCCAGCGTTATTCGAAATGCAGGTTAATTTTTTTACCTGTTTGCTTACCAAAGCATTGATACAATTTTCCGGAATCCCACAAAGCCCGAAACCACCCAGCATCAGGGTAGCACCATCTGATATATCCCTGATCGCTTCTTCAGCTCCAGATACCACTTTATTTATCATTTTATGAATTTTTGGTTAGTTTGCTAAATTACAAATTGCCATCAAATATGTGGCATTTATAATTTTTAAATCTCTTAGGAATATTAATTGATTGGAATTAATCTAAATAACCCTTACCTTTGTATAACAATGATTTACGAGAGAGAAGAAAGTCTATTCATATTACCTACCGATCCTGAGTTTCAAAAAGGAATGGGTTTTATTTTCAGCTGTACGGCTGAGCACAAAAAATGTTGTGAGAAATTTAAAAAGGGTAAACGTTGTAAAAAATGCCCCGGTAATAAGAAGAAGTAACTTATTTCGTAATCTCTACAATTTTATCGTCAGTCCCATTACTGGTACAGATATAAATTTTCCCTTCCGGCGATTGGCAAACGGCCCGTATTCTACCATAAGTATTTATGTAAAAATCTTTTGTCGCAGTAATTTTGGTTTGTGCATTATCTAATTTTAGCTGCATCAATTTGGTGCCTTTTAATACAGCCAACAACAACGAGTTTTTAAACTGTGGAATATAATCTGAATGGTAATAGGCTAAACCGCTTGGGGCAATAGTTGGTGTCCAATTGATCAAAGGTTCTACTACATTGTTCAAACTGCAGAACGATTGCTCACTACTTTCGTTACAAAAGCCTTTGATGTTCGGCCATCCGTAGTTTTTTCCTTTTTCAATGATATTAATTTCATCATCAGAATCGGGTCCGTGTTCAGATGAGAAAATTTTACTGCCCACCTGAACCAGGCCCTGAGCATTCCGATGCCCTAAAGACCAAACCGGGTTATTGGGATAAGGGTTATCAGCTGGAATAGAGCCATCTAAATTTATTCTTAAAATCTTACCCGCTAAAGAGTTTATATTTTGTGGGTTTGCCGTATCAGAGGCATCGCCAGTACTGATAAAAAGTTTACCCCCACTGATTAACAGACGTGATCCATTATGAATAGAAGCTGCAGGAATCTGGTCTAATAAAACCAATGGACCCGTTAACTTCCCTCCAGCATAGGTATAACGTACAACCTTAGCTTTATAAGTGCTTCCATAACCATACACCACATAAACATAGGGGTTGGTGGTGAAATCAGGATGTAAAGACATCCCTAATAGGCCACCTTCGCCATTCGTACGCACTTCGGTAATGGTTAATAATGGCGTAATTTGCCCAGTAGATGGATTTAAACGGCTGATTTTGCCTGCCTTTTCGGTAAACCAGATAAAGTTGTCCGGCCCATACACCATTTCCCATGGTAAACTTAATCCTGAAGCAACAACTTTTGATTTTAGTTCTACATCAGGCAAGGTATCTGGATCTTCATTACTATCATTATTCTTCTTGCAAGTTGTAGCAACTATTACCACAAAAAGGCAGAGTAATATTTTCCTCATAACCGTAACGTTTTCTAAATAACACAGTTACGGATATAAAAGTTTTATTTTAAAGTCCTGTCAGACGGTAACACCTGACAGTTTAAAGATAGATCATCTTCGCAAGGAGTAACGACGAATCTACCCTGAACAGTAAATCGATTTTCCATTCTCACATCTCACATCTCACATCTCACATCTCACATCTCACATCTCACATCTCACATCTCACATCTCACATCTCACATCTCGCCTCAATTCAAATATACATATGTAATCCCATCACCACCTCGATCAGCGTGTTCATCTTCCATCCTATTTACCTGACTATACTTTCGTAAATATTCCCGGATCATTTTTCTCAAAATACCATCACCTTTACCATGAATGAGCTTAATGGATGGAAACCCCAGCATAATGGCCTTATCCAGGTATTTTTCCACTTCGAACAGCGCATCTTCTGTGCGTTTACCACGGAGATCCAGTTCGGCTCTAAAGCCCGAAACGGCATCATTCATCCGCCCGGCAAAAGAATTTGCACTACTTTGGATCACTTTTTTCGCTTCCTTATTGCTTACTTTTTGAACGCGGTTTTTTTTCACCGTTGATCTTAAATCGCCAATCGCCAAAACCAGTTCATTGCGGTTCATTTCTAAAACCTGACCAATGGTTTCACTATCGGTAAATTTAACCAGATCACCAATCTCAATTTCACCTCCAATCACTATTTGCACAGGCTTCGGGCGTTCTTTTGGTATGGTATTTTTAACCAGCTCCTTTTGCAAATTTTGGCGGAGCTCTTTGGTTACCTCTTTATTGGCCTGCTTTTCTTTAATTTCGGCAATGGTATTTTCGACCAGTTTATTGGCATTTTTAATGATATTCTGCGCTTCTTGCTTTGCCTCCTTAATGAGGACCTTCCTGTTCTCCTCTAAAAAGCTTTTTAACTTTTCGTTTTCGGCAACCAGGTTCTTTGCTTTATTCTGTTGATTGGCTAAACTCACCTTGGCATCGTACACGTTTTTCTTCTCCCGTTCCAGATCAACCAACATCGTATCCACCCGATTTTGGTTCGAGCCTGTTTTTTCTCTGGCCAACTGGATCACCTCTTTTGGAAGACCAATATTCTGGGCGATTTCAAATGCATAAGAACTACCAGGTTTACCCATTTCCAGGATGTAAAGCGGTTTCATCTTCGCGTTATCAAAAAGCATCGATGCATTTTCGAGTCCTGCCGTATTGCCAGCAAAAAGCTTCAGATTAGAATAGTGGGTAGTAATTACCCCCCTAACTTTTTTATTATTCAATACTTCTAAAACAGCCTCCGCCATTGGTCCGCCAAATTGCGGATCGGTGCCGGTACCAAATTCATCAATCAGCACCATCGTTTTTGGCGAGGCATGTTCTACAAAATAGCGCATCTTTTTCAGGTGTGCACTATAAGTACTCAAATCACTTTCTATCGATTGATCATCACCTATATCGGCGAATATATTTTCAAAAATTCCAACTTCACTATTGGCATCAACCGGGATCAGCAAGCCTGTTTGCAACATTAGCTGTAATAAACCTACGGTTTTCATACAAACCGATTTACCACCAGCATTTGGTCCAGACACCAATACCACACGTGTTTCGGCATCGATGTGGATGTTTAATGGGGTAACACTTTTCTTTTCAGCCGCAAAGGAGATCGATAAAAGTGGGTGCCTTGCGTTAATTAATTTGGTTTTAGGCTCTTTTAACAAACCTGGCATTTCTGCCTCGATATCTAATGCAAACAAAGCCTTCGCACGAACAAAATCCAGTTTGGTCAGGAAACCGTGGTAAGAAAGCAATAATGGCGAGTACGGCCGCAGATCGTCTGTCAAAGCAATCAAAATCTTAATGATTTCTCTACGTTTATCAAATTCTAAATCACGCAGCTTGTTATTTAGGGTAAAAACCTCCTCAGGTTCGATATAAACGGTTTGTCCGGTAGCAGATTCATCATGCACAAAACCTTTAAGTTTTCGCTTATTTTCTGCTAAAACCGGAATACACATCCTGCCATCACGGATGGTTAAACTCCCGTCGGCAACCCAATTGTTGGCAATAGCCTGTTTATAAATAGAATCCATGCGTTTACGCACATCCTGCTCGGCTTTCGAAATCGCAGAAGTGATCTCCTGCAGTTCTTTTGATGCGTTTGGTTTGATCTTTCCTTTGGGATCTATTACGGTTTCTATTTTACGAAGGATGCTTTTTTCGATCGGCAAATGCTCAAATAAAGCTTCCAGTGTAGGATAAACTTCTGCTCGTTCCTCAAAAAAACGGAGCACCGAAAAAACAGTATGTAAGGAAGTGTATACCTGAAACCACTCATCTTCCAACAGATAAGTGCCCTCAACCCTGATTTTTTCAACCAGTGATTTAATATCAAAAAAGGTATTGATTTGTAAAGGCTCCTGATTTTGCAGGATACTCTTGAATTCGTTTGTTTGGCGTAAAAATTTATCAATTTGATCAAAACGGTTCATCACCTGCATCTTTTCTACCATAGTTTGCCCCATCGGACTCAAACAATGTTTACTGATAAGCTGCCTGATTTCGATAAAACCTAAACGTTCTAAACAATTTTCGGGATATAACATATTATTGTACGAGCGACGGAGTTGAAACAAGTTCAAGTGCTCCAGTTTTTTTTATATTGATGAGTGAATCGGCCTCTTTTTTCTTTTTGGCAATTGCCGCCGCGGCCTTTACCTTCGACAAGGAATCTGGTTTCATTTTTTTTCTGATTGCAAGAGAATCGGCCTTGAATTTCTTTGCGATCACCAATGAATCCGCCTTGAATTTCTTTTTCTGGATCATTTTGTCGGCTATCCCAATTGCTTTTTTCTGCTGGGTCAAAGATTTTTGTATGTTCTTATACATCGTTTCCAACTCTTTTGGGTTGGTATTGTACCAGATCAAACTTTTATTGTATTCGGCAGAATCTGTTCCGAATTTTTTATAAATACCCTTATAATAAGCTGCTGCTACCTTCTTTGCCGAATCGACCACGTAGATGGTAGAAATGTAACCGTCAACCAGGTGCATATCATATAAAATCTTCTCCATTTTATCAGGTTTAATAATGCCATCAGGTATACCCGGTTTGCAACCAAACCATAATATAGCTGTCATTATAACCCATATTAATCTCTTCATGCTCAATTAAAATATTATTTTTTGCCCAAATTGCGGCAAGGTTATTAATTTTACCAAAAATAGTTATAAATGAGCATAGCTGATAATCTTAAACAATATAAAAACGAAGTTGAATCAGACGGGGTTAAACTAATCGCAGTTTCAAAAACACAACCAATAGAATCAATTTTAGAAGCATACAACGCCGGACAACGCATTTTTGGTGAAAACCATGTGCAGGAAATGGTTGATAAACAAGCACAACTTCCAAATGATATCGAATGGCATTTAATTGGTCATTTACAAAGCAATAAGGTAAAATATATTGCCCCTTTTGTTAAACTTATTCACGGAGTAGACAGCCTGAAGTTACTTCAGGAAATCAACAAACAGGCAGCAAAAAACAAACGGATAATCGACTGTTTATTACAGGTTTACATTGCTGATGAAGATACTAAATTCGGGCTTGGCTTTGACGAAGTGATTGAACTGCTTCGCGACGAAGCATATGCAGAGTTAAAAAATATCCGTATTGTAGGTTTAATGGGCATTGCCACTAATACCAAAAACGAAAAGCAGATTACTATTGAATTTCATGAGCTGAAAGTATTCTTTGATGGCATAAAAGTGAGCTTTTTCCGCAAAGATGATACTTTTAAGGAAATATCGACCGGAATGAGTGCCGATTATAAAATTGCGATTGAAGAAGGAAGTACAATGGTGCGCATTGGCAGTAGTATTTTTGGAAAAAGGGTAATTAAACATTTTAAAAACGATATTTCGGCGAACTAATATGGATTTTAACATCAGATTTGCAACTGCAGAAGATTGTGCAAGAATATTGGAACTGATTAATGAGCTGGCCGTTTATGAGCGCGCTCCAGAAGAAGTAACGGTTAGTTTAGATCATTTTATCGATGCTGGCTTTGGTAAAAACCCGGTTTGGAAAGCCTACGTTGCAGAGGTAAACAATACAATTGTAGGGTTTGCCCTGTATTATACCCGCTACTCTACCTGGAAAGGCTGCAGGTTATACCTTGAGGACTTTATTGTAACTGAAGAATTTAGAGGAAAAGGGGTTGGCAAAGTATTGTTCGAAAAAGTAATTGAAGAGGCCAAAAACGGCAATTATAGCGGCATGGTTTGGCAGGTATTAGACTGGAATGAACCTGCAATTAACTTCTACAATAAATATAAAGCTCATTTAGAAAGTGGATGGCTAAACGCAGCTTTCTCTAAAGAACAAATCAAGGCATTTTAATATGGATATTTTTAAGTTTGGTGGTGCCTCGGTAAAAGATGCAGATGGGGTAAAAAATCTGGCGAATATTGTCCGCGATTATAAAAAAGGAAACTTACTGATCGTGATTTCAGCAATGGGCAAAATCACCGATAAATTGGAAAAGCTCACGCATGCTTTTTTAGCTCAAAATGATGAAGCACATACCATTTTTGAGGAAGTTAAACATTTCCATTTTAATATTATAGATCAACTGTTTCAAGGCAAACACCATCCTGTATACGATGATGTGGCCAATACCTTTGTAGAAATTGACTGGCTGATTGAGGATGAACCTGACAACAATCCCGATTATATTTACGATCAGATTGTATCCATAGGTGAAGTGGTTTCCACCAAAATTGTTGCCGCCTGGCTAAATGAAACCGGTAATAAAGCGCTTTGGGCAGATGCACGAAATTATATCCAAACCGATAATACTTATCGCGAAGGAAAGGTAGACTGGATCAAAACCAATCAGAGCATTCAAAAAGATTTGTTGCCACTCTTAACCGACAACATCATAGTAACACAGGGATTTATCGGTGGAACAAGTGAAAATTATACTACAACTTTGGGCCGTGAAGGTTCTGATTATTCAGCTGCCATATTTGCATCATGTTTGGATGCAGCAGCTTTAACCATCTGGAAAGATGTTCCGGGAGTGTTAAACGCAGATCCGAAGTGGTTCGATGAGACAGAAAAAATTGCCCAACTCTCTTACCATGATGCCATAGAGCTTACGTATTATGGCGCAACCGTAATCCATCCAAAAACCATAAAGCCGCTACAAAATAAAGGCATTCCGCTATTTGTACGCTCATTTATCCAGCCGGAAGGTTCGGGAACAGCCATTACAAAAGATAATAATCCATTGCCTATCCCCTCTTTTATATTTAAGGTTAACCAGGCGTTGATTTCTATTTTCCCGAAAGATTATTCTTTTATTATTGAGGAAAACCTGAGCAATATTTTCGAGCTTTTTCATAAACATAAGATCAAAATCAATACAATGCTCAATTCCGCGATCAGCTTTTCGGTAAGTATTGATGACCATCCTATTCAGATTGAAAAATTAATCAATGATCTATCTGGTGAGTTTACCGTAAAGTACAACAAGGGATTGGAATTGGTAACCATCCGTTATTACAATCAACAAACCATTGATCGCGTAACGGTCGAAAAAGATATTTTACTGGAAGTGAAAAGTCGCCATACCTGCCAAATGGTAATGAAAAATAAATAGCTGGATGCGGAAGCCCGAGTTGAAAGAAATGAGTCCATCTTACCATTGATACCTGCTACTTGATACCCTATACCTAATACCCGCAACTTGATACCCGACACTAAGAAATGAACAATAAACTTTTAGCGAAATCAGTCCAAGATTACATTAACGCAAACTTAAATGCCGATGTAAATCAGATTGCTTTAGCTAAAAGTCCATTTGAAGGTATTACTTCTGCAGAATTAGCTACCCAGATTACCGCGAAAAAGAAATCGGAAAAGAAATTACCAACCTGGTTTAAATCCGAAAACATTTATTATCCTCCCGTATTATCCATAGAACAAACTTCCTCCGAAATTACGGCACAATATAAATCGAAATTGGCCAAAGGCGATGCCTTAATTGATATCACCGGTGGATTTGGAGTTGATAGCTACTACTTCTCCGAAAAGATAAAAGCGGTTACCCATTGCGAAATTAATCCCGAACTTTCAGCAATAGCCAAATATAATGCCCAGGCATTGCAGGCAAATAATATTGAATTTAGCGCCGAAGATGGCATTGCTTACCTTAGTACTGCCAGTGAACGTTTTCACACCATTTATGTAGATCCTGCCCGAAGGGCCGAAAAAGGTAAGGTTTTTATGCTGAAAGATTGTACGCCTGATATCGTGGGCAATTTAGATACATTGCTGGGGAAATCAGACAGGATAATCGTCAAAACAGCACCTTTACTCGATATTTCAGCCGGCTTATCAGAACTGAAACATGTTAGCGAAATCCATATTGTAAGCCTGAAAAATGAGTGTAAAGAACTTTTATGGGTAATTGATAAAGGCTTTGATCAGGATACTAAGATTATTGCCGTAACTTTAAATAACGGAATCGAGAAAAATTTCACCTTCTACAGATCATCGGCTGATTCACCGGTACATTTTGCAGCTGACTTATCTATTGGCGATTATTTATACGAACCAGATGCAGCTTTGTTAAAGTCAGGAGCTTTCAATTTAATCGGCTCAACATACAATCTTTTAAAATTGCACACGCAAACGCAGTTATTTATTTCAGATGCGGTAAATAAGGATTTTCCTGGTAGGATATTTAAAATTGAAGCGATATTAACAACCGGCGATCTCAAAAAACTAGGGAATTTAAAAGGCAATGTAATTGTTCGGAATTACCCTGCAAAACCCGAAGACCTGGTCAAAAAATATAAAATTAAAGCAGATCAAAATCAGTTTTTGATTTTTACTAAAATCGCTAATGGAGAGAATATTATCATTAGAGCGTCAATCATCCAGTATTATTAATTGTTACTTTGAGTAATGACAACGGCATAAACGTTAAAAAGCCTTTCTGTTGAAAGGCTTTTTTAAGGGAATAGGAAATAAGTATATTATCGCTTAAACTTTTTTAACGTTTACGGCCTGTAAACCTTTTCTGCCTTCAGCTACTTCAAATTCTACTGTGTCGTTTTCTTTCAAGCTTTCGATTCCACCTAAAACATCTTTAAAATGCACAAATAAGTCTTTATTGTCTTCTTGTACAATAAATCCAAAGCCTTTTTGAGTATTAAACCACTTAACTTTTCCGGTTGCCATAAAAAAATAAAAAAAATATATAAAATAATAAACCTTTTAAGCTTTGATCAGCATTTCATCCAACTAATTGATCATCAAAATAAATAAAACAACCAGTTTAAGCGTTAATATTGAAACAAAACTATCAAATATAATAATTTACAGATGTAATACCACTCCTTTTTAAGCATTCAACAAGAATGTTGCGTATACATAAAGGGAATTACGGTTAATTATTTATTTGGTTGTGGCGTAGTACGTAAATAAGGTTTGATTACTTTATGTCCTTTAGGAAATTTTGCCGGAATATCTTCCGTTTTGATGCTGTTTACAACAATTACATCTTCGCCATCTTTCCAATCGGCCGGAGTAGCCACACTATAATTTGCGGTAAGCTGTAGAGAATCGATTACACGCAATACTTCGTTAAAATTTCTTCCTGTTGATGCCGGATAGGTAATGGTCAACTTCACCTTTTTATCAGGACTGATCACGAACAGCGATCTAACCGTTAATGTTTCTGAAGCATTTGGATGGATCATATCATAAAGATTGGCAACCGTTTTATCCGGGTCGGCAATAATCGGAAATTCAACAGAAGTATGCTGCGTTTCGTTAATATCATTGATCCAGCCTTTATGCGACTCTGCCGTATCTACGCTTAAAGCTAAAACCTTAACATTTCTTTTTTCAAACTCACCTTTTAATGCTGCAGTTCTACCCAGTTCTGTGGTACAAACAGGGGTATAATCGGCAGGATGAGAAAACAGTACCCCCCAGCTATCGCCTAAATAATCGTAAAAATCTATTTCGCCGATGGATGTGTTGGCTTTGAAATTCGGTGCGGTATCGCCTAATCTTATGCTCATAATATTCTTAATTTTAAGTTGATTCAAACAAATTTAAACAATAGTATAGTAAATACATAGACATAATATTATTTTAAGACCTCCAAATTACAATTCAAATAAAAAACCCTGAAGAATCTAATCTACAGGGCTTAAGAATATTAATTTGTTTGGGGTGTTTAATTATAGGCTTTGATCATGAATACATAATCCTGTAGTTTTTCAATTTGTTTTGTACGCTTCAAGCCTGATAGGGTACTTTTCTTATTGGCAGAAAGTTTGTTTTTCCCTAAAGAATCTTGTGGGATAGCCCTCATCGCTTCTAAGATATATTTAGATTTAACAGCAAAAGCCGCCCCTTCAGTTTGATCTGGCTTACTGCTAATAATTCCAACCAAATTACCATTATTATCTAAAACCGGGCCACCACTATTGCCAGGGTTTACAGCAATGGCAACCTGGTATTGAGTGGTATCACCTACAAACCCATTTTTAGAACTCACATAACCTTCACCTAAAACGGCATCATCTTTTGGATAACCTAAAGTATAAACCATTTCGCCAATGCTGCTAGTACTTCTTTTTATGGTATAAGGTAATGACGATAGATTGGCGAAATTTTTATCGCTTATTTTTAAAATAGCAATATCATTCTGAGGATCGGTATATACCGACTTAACTTTAAAAGACTCTCCTTTACTATTTTGAACGTAAAGTGAATCCGCCCCATTAATGACATGAAGATTGGTTAAGATATATCCATTAGAAGAAATGGCAAAACCAGTACCGCCAACACTATTTTGAACAGCAGGCTTTCCAACAACAGCCGATGTACTGTTTATTTTTCTAATTAGGCTATTTTGCGTTTTTATCGCTTTATTTACCTGGCTACTGAGTAACACAAGTTGCTCTTTTTGCCTGGTATTATGCTGAATAGAATATACAGAAACCAACGACAACACTAAAAAAGAGGCCGCAACTGCAATTGCAGATTTATGCTTACGCCATAATTGAACCACACGTGATGGATGCGGCCTTAAAGTTGAAGCCAAAGCCTCCACATCAATTTCTGAATGAATTTGTTTCAATTGCTCCTTTAAGCGTAATTGTCCGGCAAATGTGCCCATAGACTCTAAAAAGAACTTATGCGAAACTACCTTATGATCTACCGTGGCATCATTACGACGTAACTGTTCAAAGGCTTCAGTTTCCTGTGCATTAAGTTTACCTAAAAGATAATCTTCAATAATTGCATCTAACTCCAAATCGTTTCTCATTTCAATTATTAGGGTTGAAAAAATATTTTCTTTAACCGCTGCAGGCATTTGTATTTCTGTGTTTTTGCGTTATCGGTATTGGTGTAACCAAACTTTTCGCAGATATCCTGCATGGATAAATTGTGGATATAAAAATCCTGAATAATAGTTTTGCAAGGTTCGCCCAGATGATCGAGTGCCGACTGCATTTTTACAAAAGCAGCATCTTTTTCCTCATGTTCCTCTACGTCCTCTTCAACAGCAAATACATCTTCATAATCGGTAATGTTGCCAGCCTTTTTACTGTTTTGGTTAAGTTTCTTTAACCAGATCCGCCGGCAAACCGAATAAATATAGGTTTTCAGTTTGCTGCTGAGCTCAAAATTACCTTCCTTAATTTTGTTATATAAAATAATAATGGCTTCCTGATAAACGTCTTTTGCATCATCTTCATCACCATTATTATTGAGGATAAATTGCAAAACCATTGCATAATAAGCCTTGTATAACTTGTTAAGTGCATCTTCGGAGTTATTTAGGATACCTAAAATAACCTCTCTATCTGTTGGAACTGAACTCTTTAAACTGTTATTCACTAGTTAATACATTTTTCGATAAATAGTAACCCAATATTAGACAAAAAAATATTTATAGCAGCTATAATTGCTTAATACAAACTTAACCTGAACGGTAACCCAACGGACATAAAAAAATATTTTAACTTTTTTTCAAATTATCGGGTTACCTTTTTACCTTTGCGGCATTAACAAGAAATTAATTACTTAAAAAAATTCAAAAATGAAAAATGCATTCAAATTAGGCTTTTTAGCTTTAGCTTTATCTTTATCAGTTGTTGCTTGTAACTCAGAAAAAAAAGCTGAAGGTGCTGATACTACTTTAACTGATTCTTCTACTATCGTTACTGATACTACTGCAAAAGATACTACAGTTAAAGATTCTACAGTAAAAGATACTACTGTAAAAGCTACTACAACTACTACAGAAGAAGTTAAACACTAGTCTAACTTACCATATAAAAAAGGCCCTGAATTCAAATTCTGGGCCTTTTTTATTTTTTTTGCTTTTTTTTTATTTTTTTGGGTTACCTTTTTTAACAACAGGTATTAAGAGGTAAATTAATTAATTACTTAAAAAATACTCAAACATGAAAAATGCATTCAAATTAGGCTTTTTAGCTTTAGCTCTATCTTTATCAGTTGTTGCTTGTAATTCAGAAAAAAAAGCAGAAGGTGCTGATACTACTTTAACTGATTCTTCAGCTATCGTAACTGACACTACTGCAAAAGATACTACAGTTAAAGATTCTACAGTAAAAGATACTACTGTAAAAACTACTACAGAAAAAACTGAAGTTAAACACTAGTCTAACTAACTTATAGAAAAGCCTCCCGATATAAAATCGGGAGGCTTTTTCATTTTAACCTAAAAACGGGTTACCTTTTCACATTTTGAGTATTAATGTTATATATTAACCCTAAAACATATATCAAAATGAAAAATGCATTCAAATTAGGCTTTTTAGCCCTTTCTTTATCTTTAACTGTTGTTGCTTGTGATTCTACTAAAAAAGCTGATGGCGCTGATACTACAGTTACAGATTCTTCAACAATTGTTACGGATACAACTAAAGTTGATACTGTAGTTAAAGATTCTACCGTAAAAGATACTTCCGTTAAAGCTACTACTGAAAAAACTGAAGTAAAACACTAGTTTTTTATAATATTTCAGAAAGAAAGGTCACAATTTAACATTGTGACCTTTTTTATTTCATCAAATCGGGTTACTTTTTTAAGTTTTTTGTATAAATTAGTAAGTAATTAATTTTTAGAACCAAACAAATTAAAAAAACAATGAAAAATGCATTTAAATTGGGCTTTTTAGCTCTTGCTTTATCTCTATCTGTTATTGCATGTAAATCAGAAAAAAAAGATGGTACAACAGATTCATCTAAAGTTGACACTACAGTTGTAGATACTACAGTTAAAGATACTACTGTAAAAGATACAACCGTTAAAGACACTACAGTATTAGATACGACTAAAAAATAGTTTTAGCGATTACTGCAAAGGGCCTTGGAATTTCCAAGGCCTTTTTTATTTATACTAATTTCTAAAGATCAAGGCCTTAAAATCCATCAATTGTAGTAAATTTGCGGCAAAAATATAATCCGCATAATGAATTTAACATCACTACAAGCTATTTCACCTGTTGATGGCCGTTATAGAAAAACAACCGAAAGTTTAGCCGCTTACTTTTCTGAAGAAGCTTTAATCAAATACCGTGTTTTTGTAGAAATCGAATATTTTATCGCACTTTGCGAAATCAACTTGCCTGGCTTGGAAAATTTTGATAGAGATCTTTATGCCAAATTGCGCGAAATCCACGAAAATTTCTCAGAGGCAGATGCTTTAGAAATTAAGGAAACTGAAAAAGTAACCAACCATGATGTGAAAGCGGTTGAATATTTTATCAAAAGCAAGTTCGATGCTTTATCCCTTCAAAATTATAAAGAATTTATTCATTTTGGTTTAACCTCGCAGGACATTAATAATACTGCCATCCCTTATTCAATTAAACTGGCCTTAAACGAAAGTTATTATCCGGCAATTAATACGCTGATTGAAAAAATAAACGCCCTGGCCACAGAGTGGAAAGATATCCCAATGTTGGCACATACGCACGGCCAACCTGCCTCTCCCACTAAATTAGGTAAGGAGTTTCTGGTTTTCGCCGAACGCTTAAGCATTCAGTTGGAAAGTTTAAAAACGATTCCTAACAGTGCAAAATTTGGTGGCGCAACCGGAAACTTCAATGCACACCACATTGCTTATCCCGAAGTAAACTGGGTTGATTTTTCTAATCAGTTTGTAAACGAAACTTTGGGTTTAACCCGAGCGCAGCACACTACTCAGATTGAACACTACGACCAGTTTGCATCCCAATGTGATGCTTTAAAACGCATCAACAATATTATTATCGATTTAGACAGAGACATCTGGACGTATATTTCCAAAAATTATTTTAAGCAGAAAATCAAGGCTGGTGAGATCGGTTCATCGGCGATGCCCCATAAGGTTAACCCGATCGATTTTGAAAACGCAGAAGGAAATGCAGGAATTGCCAATGCGCTATTCGAATTTTTCGCCGCCAAATTGCCGATTTCACGCTTACAAAGGGATTTGACTGATTCTACTGTTTTAAGAAATGTGGGTGTTCCATTTGGTCATACTTTGATTGCCATTAATTCTACTTTACGTGGATTGAATAAAATTTTACTAAATGAAGCTGCACTACATGCCGATTTAGATGATAACTGGGCAGTTGTTGCTGAAGCCATCCAAACGGTATTGAGAAGGGAAAATTATCCGAATCCATACGAAGCCTTGAAAGAACTGACCCGGACCAACTCAAAAATCAATGCAACAAGTATTGCAGAATTTATTGAAGGTTTGGATGTTTCAGAAGCTGTAAAAGTACAATTGAGAACCATTACACCATTTAATTACACTGGCGTTTTCTAGTCAAATTAAATTGACGTTAAGCAGACAGCATTACAGGGTTTTATTAGTGAGTAATTGTTAATTTTGTTTATTCAAATTGATCAAGACATGACGATTAACGTATATACAGAACAGACTCCGAATCCAGCCACCATGAAATTCATGGTGAACAAGCTGTTAATTAATGGCAGTGAAGACTTTGCGACTAAAGAAAGTGCAGAACATTCTCCATTTGCCAAAGAGTTATTCAAGTTCAACTTTGTTTCTGGTGTTTTTTTCGCCAGTAACTTCGTTACCATTACCAAAACTGAGGATGCTGAATGGGCTGATATCGAAGCCATTTTAAAAGAATTTGTTAAAGGTGCGGTAGAATCTGAATTAAAAATTAAAGAAGCAACAGCCGAAGAGGCTCCAGCTTTTGAAGGTTCGGAAACTGAAATTAAGATCCAGCAGATTCTGCACGATTACGTTCGTCCGGCTGTAGAGCAGGATGGTGGTGCAATTACCTATAAATCATTCGACGAAGGTGTGGTTACTGTTGAACTACGTGGTTCTTGCAGTGGTTGTCCATCTTCCACCATTACGCTTAAATCTGGCATCCAAAACTTATTACAGCGAATGGTACCAGAAGTTACAGAAGTTGTTTCTGAAGCGCTTTAAAACTGTGCATTTTTCATAGTACATATAGTGAAAAGGTCCCGATGAGAATCGGGACCTTTTTTGTGAATAAACTCGTCATGCTGATTTCATTTCAGCATCTTCAATAAAAAGCCCCTGAAATAAATTCAGGGTTACAATAAGAATTAAAAATATCTTTTAATCGCCTGCAACATTTCAGCAGTAAGTTTTCCATTGGTAGCTAAGATCTCCCTTTTCTCAAAATAATCGTTACCACCAGAGAAATCGTAAACCTCTCCTCCTGCCTGTTGAACAATAAAACAGCCAGCGGCAAAATCCCATTGTTGTAGATTGTATTCAAAAAAGGCGTCGAAACGTCCACAGGCGGTGTATACCAGATCTATTGCTGCTGCCCCAATTCTACGCACCCCATGACTTTTCTGCATCATCTCAGTCAATAACTTCAAATACTGAGGTTGCTTATCAAACTGGTAATAAGGGAAACCAGTAGCCAATAAACTTGAACCCAGATCAGGATTGATAGAAACCCTGATTTCTTTCTTATTCATAAAGGCAGGCCCGCCATTATACGAATAAAACATCTCTCCCCGATTTAATTCGTAAACCACCCCAATAACAGGTAATCCTTCTTCATAAAGCGCTACGCTAATGCCGTATGTCGGAATACCATGGATAAAATTGGTTGTACCATCTAAAGGATCGATTATCCAGGTATACGTTTTGCCTGTTCGATTAATGGTCTTTTCTTCAGTAATAAAACCGGCGTCAGGAATAAGTTTTTCGAGGTTTTGAACCAGCTTCTGTTCTGCTGTTTTATCAACGTACGAAACCATATCGTTCAAGCCCTTGTATTCGATTTTTTGGGCATCAAATTGCATTGCTTCTTTACGGATAAAGTTTCCGGTAAGCTTTACAATAGAGATAACCTTAGTGCATAATAATTCGTAATTCATAGCTATTTAACAACAAAATAGTCTTGTTGTTGGATTTTAAAATGAACTAATTAGGATTTTTAAGCCAGTTTATTCTTGTTCCTTAAAGCATAGGCACTTAATGCGATACCGCCAACTACAAGGAAAGTAGAAATCATTTCGGCCTGAGTAAAGTGTAAGCCAAAAACATGGTATTTTGAATTTACACGGATCAATTCGATGCAGAAACGTTCGACACCATTTAAGATCATATAAATACCAAACATCAGCCCTGGTGCTTTTATTTTATCTCTAATCTGCCATAGGAAGGCAAAAAGGATCAAACAGATAATCACTTCATAAATCGGCGTTGGATACACACCCTGTGCCAGTTCGTTGCAGAATTTACCGCTACAGCCCGGGATCGGAATGCCTTCTCCTACCACGTTATTTGGGTATTTGTAAGACCATAACCAATCTGGCAACCCCGAAAATGGTTTAGGATTATTATTTACGATACCCCAATCGCCATCTCCAGCCAGATGGCAACCGATACGGCCTACTGCATAAGCCAGCATCATTCCTGGCCCACCTACATCGAGCATGTGCAAAGGTTTAATACCGTTTCTTTTTGCAATAATCAGTACCGCTGCACCACCGCATATTAGGCCTCCATAAAAGGTTAAACCACTAAAAGACAACAACCTTTCTATAGGATGCTGAACAAAATCATCCCAATATTCTAAATTATCAAAAAATTTTGCACCTAAGAAACCCCAGATAGCAGCCCAAACAATCAAATTGCTCATGGTTTGGTATGGATGTACGGTAACCTGCGTTTCTTTTGGTTTATCGAGTTTATGTTTATTCTTTTCGGTATAATCCCAATAGGCAAACAAACCTGCAAAAAATAAGCCGCCAATGATATTTCCTTTTGTGGACATCAATATGCCCTGTGCATCGCTCACAAAGAGACTATAGTTTAATAATGCGTAAACCAGTTTATAACCAATAACAAAGCCAAAAAGCCCGTTCATAATCAGCTCAGAGGTAGTGGCAGGTTTTCCGATTATTACTGTTTTTTTAAATGGATGGAGTATACCAAGTGCTTCTTTACGCTTTAATTCCTTGGTAAAAGCCCAATAACCAGCAACAAAAGCAAGTGCTACAAAAACACCGAATGTATTAAATGGAAGTGGCAAATTAATGCCAAATAAGTATTGCAAGAAATGTGAAACGGTAGGAAACATACAAATTATTTGTTGCGAAGATAGGAAAGAAAGACCAAAGCTGAAAGATTTAAGCAGAAAGACCAAAGTCCTAAGCTGAAAGGCTAAAAACCAGCGGTTAAATAAGAAGATACAGATAAAAATCTATCTTCTCTATTAGGAAAAAAAAGGTTCAGTATTTCATCGGTTGGTACAGTCCTGCGCTCCGCTTTACTCGCCTGATAGAAAAAATCGGCTTCGTGCCCACTTCGATCATGTTTAATTAACTGCCTTCAAAAGTTCTTGAGACAAGTAAAAACAATTCATGGATTATCTGAATATCAATTCCATCATCACATCTTCCATTATTAAAATCCTTCGACTTGACGTTTTGTTAAAAAAAGCTAAAAAATCAATTCACAACACCAATACCAATTGTATTGATTTATAAAATAAGTTAACCCTCAAGAAGGACAAATCGACGGGCTGAAAGAGTAAAAATTTTGACTGAAGACTTCAGACTGAGAACATCTGACTAAAGACTAAACTAATGATGTGCATAAGCCGTTTCCAATTCGGCCACCTCAACTTCACCATCGGCAGTAATTTCCAAGAGTTTAACGGCCTTTAATTCATTAACCATCACAGGATCATATTTGGCGCGAACCTTTACATAATTCTTGGTAAAACCATGCATATAACCTGATTTTTGATCAGCTTCGAAAAGCACTTCACCTTCAGTACCAATCTGCGATTCGTAAAAGGCCCTGCGTTTTTTATCCGATAAAATATGAAGCATTTTACTGCGCTCGTTACGTTCGCTTCCAGCTACCACACCTTTCATTTCGGCTGCAGCAGTTAATTCGCGCTCAGAATAGGTAAATACGTGTAGGTATGAAATATCAAGTTGGTTTAAAAACTGATAAGTATCTAAGAAATCTTCTTTTGTTTCGCCCGGAAAACCAACAATTACATCTACGCCGATACAGCAGTGCGGCATTACTTCCTTAATTTTAGCCACACGCTCTACATATAAATCAGTGCGGTAACGACGGCGCATTAAACCTAAAATCTTATCAGAACCCGATTGTAAAGGAATATGAAAATGTGGAACAAATCTTTTTGAAGTGGAAACAAACTGAATAATCTCATTGCTCAAAAGATTCGGTTCGATTGACGAAATACGGATCCTTTCGATTCCCTCTACCTCATCCAAAGCCTTAACCAAATCAAAAAATTTATCTTCGCGCTGGCCGTTACGGATCCCAAAGTCGCCAAGGTTTACCCCTGTTAATACAATTTCTTTTACACCGCTTGCGGCAATCATTTTTGCACGGTTCACCACATTTTCGATGGTATCGCTACGGCTTGCGCCACGTGCTAAAGGAATAGTACAATAGGTACAAGGATAATCGCAACCATCCTGTACTTTCAAAAAAGTACGTGTTCTGTCACCAATAGAATAGGAAGCAATAAAATGATGGTTTACTTTCTCTATGTTTTGCTGATGAACAACCGCTTTTGGCTGTTTGGTTAAATCGGTGATGTATTCTACAATCCTGAATTTTTCTGCAGCACCTAAAACCATGTCAACACCTTCTATTTCGGCAATTTCCTGTGGTTTTAATTGTGCATAACAACCAACAATGGTTACAAAGGCATTTGGCGAATATTTTAAAGCTTCTTTAACAACTTTACGGCATTTTTTATCAGCATGCTCCGTAACAGAGCAGGTATTGATCACATAAACATCGGCCTGATCCTGAAATTCTACCACAGCATAACCGGCATCGGTAAATAAACGACCGATGGTTGAGGTTTCAGAGAAATTGAGTTTACAACCTAATGTATAAAATGCGACCTTTTTCATTGAGCTTGCAAAGATAAGAAATTTGTTCGGAGTTAGGTGCCTGAAGCGGTGTTAACGTACAAATTACAGTGTATTAACAATACAGTTTACGATTTCCGGTTTTCAGTTGATCACAAACTGTTAATTGAAAACTGCAAACTAGTCTTCCTGCCAACGGTAGCTCTCCTGTTCAAAACCAGCTAAATCCAATACCCTGCTAATTACTGTTCCTGCAACTTCTTCTATACTTTTAGGTAAACTATAAAAAGATGGATTTGCCGGACAAATAATTCCGCCAGCTTCGGTAACGGTTTTCATGTTGTTAATGTGGATTAAACTAAAAGGAGTATCTCTTACTACGGCAATTAATTTTCTGCGCTCTTTCAATACAACATCAGCAGCTCTTGAAATTAAATCGTTGGATATTCCGTGCGCGATCCGTCCTAAGGTCCCCATTGAGCAGGGCACAATGATCATGGTGTCGTATTTTGCAGATCCTGAGGCAAAAGGAGCATTAAAATCGTTTTTGCTGTAAAAGGTAAAATCTTTAAATTGATTATATTCCTGGTTACCCAGTTCGAACTGCCAAACCTCCTTTGCATTATCGCTCATTACTATACCAACGGCATCAATCTGTTCTTTCAATTTCAATAACTGATCAAATAAAACCTTCGCATATATAGAGCCGCTCGCACCAGTAACCGCAACAATCACTTTCTTTTTTATCATCATACAAAAATAGGTTTTCTCAAAAGATACTAAAATAAAAAAGGGCCAGAACAATGTTCTGACCCTACATCTACCTATGAAAAACATACCCTCGAAAGGGTAAGAACAAATATATATAAATTTTTAAAAAAATGTAAGTGAGAAATGTTAAATCGTACAAATGACGGATATAAATCGAAAACAAAATACAACACACTGATTATCAAATAAATAATTTTCAAAAAAAATATCAAAAAATCAATTTCAGGCATAAAAACAAGGCATTTTACATAACACTATTAAATAAAATGTATTAGAAATCAGTCACTTTTACTAAGTAGGGCAATACATCTGTAATTCTGTGACTTTATTTTGAACATTTAGCTTTACAATTTTTTGATATTAAAATAACAGTTGATCTAAAATTAGTCTGCCTAAAATATTTCAGATAGACTTAAAAAAATGTTTTACAGTGAAGATGTATTGATGGCGTGTGAAGCTAATTTTGCTCTCATGCGGCTTAAGGTTTCCAATCGCATACAGAGAAATGAAGCAATATGTTTTTGTGGAACCCGATTTACCAATTCCGGGTATGATTTCACAAAGCGGGTATATCTTTTTTCTGCAGAATGTAGCCTCGAAATAAGCGCCCTTTCACAAGCTTGCCGATAATATAACTGGCTCATTTTTCGATCAACATCATTTAAAATATGGTAATTTAGATGCAATAGTTTTGTCATACTGTGTGGAACGACAATTGCTATTACATCTTCAAGGGCCTGTATGTACTCTTCATTTGTTGCGCGCTCATCCAAAAAATTACTTACACCCCCAACAAACTCATTTTCTTTTGCAAGCCAGGTCGTGATTTCTGTATTATCATCTTTCATATAACCTCTTACTATCCCCTTAAAAATCAGGTACGAGCAATTATCACGATGTAATGGGGAGGAAATAAACTTATTCTTTTTAAAGGTGATTGGAAAAGTTTGTTGATTGATAATAAATTCTATGTCAGATGTTAAATTGTGAAAAGATCTGTAAACTTTAATTAACGGAGAAAATCCATTAAATGATCTCCACTTATCGGATGAATAAATGCTTTCGTGATTCATGTTCTTATCTATTGTGTAACTGCTAATAAACCTCCAAAGAGGACAAAACGAATATCATCTACCTTTTTACCTAACAGCTATACCTTAAAAAATGTTTAAAGAATCAATAATTATATATACACGTAACGGCTGATTTTTAGCCTTTTAAAAAGCATGAGCTTAAATAGACTTATAATTAATACATTATTGTAGTATAACTATCATTTCATCATCACAAATCTGTTGGCAATTAAAGCCGTAAAGAGTATATTTGAGAAAGCGTTAACTCAAACTTATGATAGATTTAGCATCATCATTTCTAAAAGCACTATTAAGACATTCTAAAACTCCTTTAATCATTTTCAAAATAAAACCAGTTTTAGTGGTTGTAGAATATAACGATGCCTATCTAGCATTAATAGAACAAATTGGAGGAAAACCAAAGTTTTATGACATTGATATCATCCCAAACCTACTTTCTGACAATGAAAAAGAGCTGTTGATTAAAACAGTTCGTAAAGTAAGCGAGCGTAAAGAGAAAAACCATCTCATTATTCACCCTATTTATTCCAATTCCCCAAATGTAAAATGGGAATTGGAATTTTCGCCGGTACTGCAGAGCGGTCGCTCAGTGGAATACATTATTTGTTCACTGAAAGAGATCGCCGCCAATGAAAATAACCTGGAAAACATTTTATTCGAACTCTCGGAAAGTGAAACAAGGTTTAGAGGTCTTTTCGAACAGGCCCCATTGGGCATGTGTGTACTGCGAGGAGTTGAATTGATTACAGAATATGCAAATGATAACATTTTAAAACTATGGGATAAAACCAGGAAAGAAGTGATCGGCATTCCGCAGGAAGAAGCAAGGCCCGAGCTTGGTTTGCAAAAACCCATAATAAACCGGATTAAAGAGATTTTTAAAACAGGCGAGCCTTTAGTCTTAAATGAATTAAGAATTTCGACGCCGATAAGCGATGGTTACTTTATTGCGATGTACCAGCCTTTAAAAAATGACAAAAACGAAGTAACCCGAATTTTATCGATCATTAAAGATATTACAGAACAGGTCAACTTTAAAAAGGAATTACTTAAAGCTAAAGACATCCTCAAAATTGCCATGGATGCCTCCGAAATGGGTTCCTGGAATATTGACATTGAAAGCAAAAAGGTACTTTTATCAGTAAGGGCACAGCAGATTTACGAACTGGAAAACAACACCTTAGGAATTGAAGAAGCAAAATCGCTGATCAGCCAGGATGATATTGCTTTTCTGACCAGCAGTATCAGAAAAGCGCTGCATAACCGACAGGCTTTCAACATCGAATATCAAATTAACCTCAATGGCATAAATACAAAAACAAAATGGTTACGAACAGCAGGTAAAGCCTATTATAATGAGGAGGGAAAGGCTGTTTATATTGCCGGGGCTGTTTTAGACATTACAGAGCATAAACAAGATGAGATTAGAAAAAACGATTTCATAGGCATGGTAAGTCACGAGCTTAAAACACCTTTAACGGCATTAAGTGCTTATGTGCAGCTTTTACAATTTAAGCTTAAGGAAACCGATAACCACTTTACCACTGAAACACTTGATAAAATAAATGTCCAGCTGAAAAGAATGTCGATAATGATCGATGGTTTTCTAAATGTATCGCTTCTGGAGTCTGGCAAAATCTTATTAAATAAAACTGATTTTGATCTGGTTGAACTGATTAAAACCATTGCGGATGAAAATCGGGTTATTTTGCCAAGTCATTTTATACAGGTTATTGGTTTAGATGAAATCCGGGTGAATGCAGATCGTGAGAAAATTGGCAATGTAATCAATAACCTGATCAGCAATGCAGCCAAGTATTCTAAAAAAGAATCTTTAATCGCTATAAAATGCGAAAGAAAAAAAGGTGAAGTAATTGTTAGCGTGGAAGACGAAGGTATTGGGATTAAGGAGGATAACATACCAAAGCTTTTTGATCGCTTTTTCCGTGTAGAAAGTCTGGATACACGAACGATTGCTGGCTTTGGCGTTGGTTTATATATCTGCCTGGAAGTAATGGAAAGGCATAACGGAAAAATTTGGGTGGAAAGTAAATTTGGAAAAGGCTCTACATTTTATTTTAGTTTACCCATGATAGAATAATTCCAGCAGCAGATGCCAAAACAGATATTCTTTTGTACAAAAACCATTAAATTAACCCCGAGCCATCTCTATTTCAAGCTCAACATCAACGGCGGTTAAACCTTTACTGCTTAATACTATTTCAAAAATTACTTTTGAATTTATATTCATGTGGCGGGATGTATGACTTAAAAGGAAAAGAATATCCTGTCCATTTTCATCAACAATGATTCCATAACCTTGTTCAATATCAATCAGAATAACTTCTCCCTTCCTTTTGTCGTTCATATATTCTTTAAAAAAACATACAATTATAGCAAAATAACGTATAATTAAAAATACATAAACACAAATATTTGCACAACTTAAAGCTATACTAATCTTTTTTTTTACTGGTTATCATCTTTTACAGATAAATTTAAATCTGATTTATTTATTAATCATGCTTTCGGAAATATTTTATTAAGAATTTGCTATAACAAAAACTCATTTACCCTATTTTTAACATTACCAGGCATCATTATTTAGCAAGTTTGCTCAATTACCACTTATAAAATAAAAATACACTTACAAAAACATATTTTCATAACAAACTGATTCACATATTGTTATTTAAAATAAAAAAGACTACTTTTATACTACGAAAACGAGCTTGTATTGTTATTTATCTAATTAAATCACTCCAATCATGAAAAATCTCAACCAAACATCAGGCCTTCAAGAAGAAATCATCCTACTATCTGAGGAAACAGATAGAAACTATTGGGCAAACCGGCTAGGCGTTACTTCTGAAGCACTGAAATCGGCAGTAAGAGCCACCCGGTGCATTACATTAAATCAGATTACCGCTTATTTAAACCAGCAAAAAAAACAATCCGTATCTCTTGATTATTTTAAAGCATAAACCATATGATTGGAGAAATTAATCCAATTATAAAAGCATTAGTCACTGACTGATGCTTTTTTATTTATATGAGATTCTCCAAACCTTTTAACTGCGGGCATGGTTGTTCATACAGCACCTATAAAAATACAACTATGGCAACTACAACAAAAACAAGTACAAAATCTCCTGCTACAAAAGCAAGCACCGCCGCGAAAAAAACCGCTAGCGCAAGTACAAAATCATCTTCAGTAAATTTGAAATCATCGGCAAAACCTCAAAACAAAACAGGCAAAATGGAAGACTCTGAATTCCATAAGTTTTTTGTTGACGAATTAAAAGACATTTACTGGGCAGAGCAGCATCTGGCAAAGGCGTTGCCTAAAATGAAAAAAGCAGCAACCAGTAGCGAGCTGGCCGCTGCATTCGACAAACATACAGCAGAAACCGAAACCCACATTGAAACATTAGTGCAAATATTTTCACTATTGGATGAAAAAGCTACCGCTAAGAAATGCGATGCGATGGCTGGGTTATTAGAAGAAGCAAACGGAATTATTGAAGAAACAGATAAGGGTACAATGATTCGCGATGCGGGGTTAATTTTAGCTGCACAAAAAGTAGAGCATTATGAGATTGCCACATATGGCACCCTAAAAGTTTTTGCTGAAAATATGGGGCATACCGAAGTGGCTAACTTACTGGCACAAACTTTAGAAAATGAAAAAGCTACAGATGTTACTTTGACAGAGATAGCAGAAAGTTTCGTCAATCAAGAGGCAGCTGCTGAATAAAAAGGCAAAGAATACATACAAAAAAGTTTCTAATCAAGGTTAGGAACTTTTTTGTATAAATGAGCTTTATTTATAGCCAACAGTACTTTAATCTTGCTCTTTAGCCGATTTACCTTTTCCTGATTGATAATCTGAAGGCGCCTTTTTACTTACGCTCACTCCTTTTTTTTATCTCTGCTCATTTTATTAAACGACTATAGTTTGATAAGATCAAAACACATTGCACAGACAATACGGCAACTGGAATAAGAAATAACCATCTTAAATTCAAGATTAGAGAATACCGCAATGGTACATCTGCGAGAAGAATTGTAATTGGATGAATTACCGATATAATAAATATACATTTACAAAAGGCTAAAGGCGTCATAGAAATATCGTATCAGGGATAAAATTTTATCGACTGCCTTATAAAAAATAAGATGTTAATTAGGGAAAGGAAAACTCTGATAAACAAAAAAGGGTTAGAAATTAATTCCAACCCTTTAAATGACTATTATTTTAATTTTATTTTTGTGACTGCTCTGGCGCTTTCCCGATCAGATCCATAAACTGATCTAACTTAGGCGTAATGATGATCTGTGTACGTCTGTTTTTCGCTTTCCCTCCTACTGTAGTATTGTCTGCAATCGGGTTAAACTCACCACGGCCACCTGCTGTTAAACGTTTAGGATCAACTGCATATTTGGTCTGCAATACCTGTACTACTGATGAAGCGCGTAAGGCACTTAAATCCCAGTTATTGCGGATATTGGTTTGTGTGATTGGCACATTATCGGTATTACCTTCTATCAATACATCGTAGGTATCGTAGTCTTTAATGATTTTAGCAATTTTGCTTAAGGTTTCTCCAGCTTTATCAGAAACCTCGTAACTACCCGATTTGTACAACATATTATCAGCTAAAGAGATGTAAACCACACCTTTAAGTACCTGAACATCAACATCACCGAGTTCTTCCCTGCTTAACGAGCGGGTTAAATTATTGGTTAACACCATATTAAGTGAATCACTTTTATTTTTGGCATTTACCAATTGTTTGATGTATTTATTAGAGCTATTGATCTCATCTACTAATTTTGAAATGTTAACATTGCCCTGATTACTCGAATTTAAACATTTGTTCAAAGCATCTTGTAAAGCGGTAACATTGGCTTTTTCTGAAGCAATTTGCTCTTCTAAACTTTTTACCCTGCTGGTGCTGCCGCTCAGTTCGCGTTGGCTATCCTGATATTTATTGCTCAGCTCCTGATTTCTTTCTCTCAGTTTTGAATAGGTATCCTGAAGTTCAGCATATTTTTTATTGCTTACGCAACCTGCTGCAAGTGCAAGACCAAAGAGCATTATGGGTATTGATTTGTATAATTTCATAATCTTATTTTTATTTATTGCTAATACGTTAACAAATTCCTTGCCGCAAAGTTTACTATCGTACCTGGCTATTGTTAAAAAGCGTTAATCTTTACGGAATCGAAGCTGGCCAAAGCCTTGTATGCTCTTAATCCTATACTACCGGATTGATATTGACTATCTGTTGCCGAGAGAACAGCTTTCGCTGATCCGTTGATAAAAATATCAAATTTATCTCCTTTGGCTACTATTTTCAAGGTATACATTTGGTTCATTTCAACAGGGTATTTTTCCGATCGTAAAACGGTCCATTTTTGATCACTCGCTTTTCCCAATTGTACAGTTCCTGTAAGTTGATTTAATCCTACGTAATACCCTTCATACGCATCAGGACCAATAGCAGGATTGGAAACCCGGAACATTAGCCCCGCATCGCCGGCGGTATTGATTTTTACATCTGCCTGATAAGTAAAGTCTTTAAAATCTGTTCCGTTAGCCACATATTTAGAACCGTTGATGCCATAACCTCCTGAACCCGCATTTGATGCCGAATTTACCTGACCATCTTTCCAGAACCAGCCTCCGCCATAGAACACCCAGTTAGCTGCCATTCCTGTATCGAAATTTTCTACCAGATGCTGATTTGCTTTTTTAGGCTGACCGATTACCGGGAATAAACTTAAACGGATATTTTCTGACCCATAAGGCACCAAGGTAATCTCCTCTTCTTTTTCTGTTGAAGCAACCGGACTGAAAGGGACATCAAAAGCCGAAACTTTATTGTAGCCCAAACCCCACGATGGGATTTTCCTGCCTTGTATTTTTAATTTAACGGGTGAATTTGCTGCAATGTAAGGATTTTCGGGCATTGCCGATTTCACCACTTTAACCACATTATTTAGATTTCCTTTACCCAAGGATAAACCATAATTCCAGGCCGATTCAGGACGGATTTCGTAATCTGTAAAACCAGCAACCGGATGTGTTTTGGTGATTTTATTTGCTGCTTTAATTTCGAGTGCATAGACAATAGGACCACGTTCAACACTAACTGAATTGTTCACTTGCATTTGTGTGGCTATCTGCATCGGAAAATCCAGTTGCAATTCATCCTGATCTTTCCATTGGCGGTTAATGGTGAACATTTCACCTGCTTTTACACCATTTAACACTGTTCCGTTTAGTTTTACAGTTGGTTTAACGGCCCATGCGGGAATTCTTAAAATTAATGGAAACGAAACGGGAACAGCAAGTCCTAGCTTTAATTTAATCTGCTCTTCAAAAGGATAATTGGTTTCTTCACTAATTTTTATTTTTTTATTACCAGTTACCAAAGTTTCAATTTCCATAGGGCCATAGGTAATTATAGCAAGGCCACGATCTGGAGTAGCTACCACGCTGCTTTTTACAAAGTAAGGCCAGCCCATATGCATATTGTAACGGCAGCAACCATAACCAGAATAAGGACTGGAAACGATACCTGTTCCATAATCCTGATTAAACCCATGTTCTCCGTGTACACTTTGCACCTGGTTAGGCAAAGTGTAGTAAGAATGATTTTTAAAATCCCTGCTAAACTGGGCTGGTAGGGCATTAAAAGCTACTTTCTCCAATTGATCGCCAATACGGGCATCATGAATAACTTTTGCAGCTGTTTCTAAACTTTGCATCCATTCTACTACCGTACAGGTTTCTACACCTTCTATACTGCTGGTGCCTGCAAGAAATTCGGTTCCAGAACCCAGACCTTCTGGTTGACCATGGTCGTGCATAATGTGCTGTATCCCCTTAAAAAGTGCTTCACGGTTTGTTGGACTATCATTCAATTGTGCATAAACAACTGGAAATTTCAATGCCTGAGCAACATTTACCATATGTTTTGGCTGAAAATCATCGCCATAATAGTAAAACTCATTGTTGCTATAGATGTCGATCCAGGGATAAGCCTGTTGTTTTAATTTTTCGACCAGTTTTAACAGGTCTTGATCACCTGTTTTATTGTAAAGCCAAATGGCGATTTCCATGTTATCGCCCGCTCTTGATTTCCCCCATTCCTTTAATGGATCGGCATCAAGGTTAGCCAGTTCATATTTAAAATATTTCGACAGAAAAGGAATAACCCTTTTATCGTTTGTAGCCTCATAATAACTTTGCAGGGCATACATCATAGGCATGCGTGGCCACCAATCTTTCATTTTCACCGGACCGAACAAGCCATTGGCTTGTTGGTTGTTTAAAGTCCAATCGATGTATTTTTGTGCTTTTGCTTTAAGTGCGGTATCATCTAATGTGTAAGCCAGGGCCACCAAACCTTTAACATAATAAGGTACACGCTCCCATCCGCTTCCATCTCCACCAAGCCAGTCGGAATTTTTGCCTAAATTATCTTTTTCCGGATACAGCTCTTCTGCCATTCCTGTAGCACCATCTCTTTGCTGCTCCAACTGTTTCAACAGCCATCCTTTGGCTTTTATGCTACCTATTGGCAGTTGTACATAAACATTCTGTTTTAGTGGTGCTTTATTAAATTCTGTTAAACTTTGCGCATTTAGGGTATCAATGGTTAGATAGGAAACAAGAAAACAAATGGATGTGACTACTATTTTCATAAAGGATTTATTGGTTAGATCATTATGCCATAAAACTAATAAATATGAACGAATATTAAAACGATTTAGTAAATATAAAAAAAACAAGTCAAAATATTAATTATCAATCAATTAACCTAAATTCAAATCAACATTTACCTGTAGTAATTAACTTTAGCTTCCTCACCTCACAATCGTGATGTCGTCGCTGATCTGATCGTGATATCAACGTCATTCCTGTTAGCTAGGCCTGATCCCGACATCAAAATCAGATAGGGTGATGGCTTTGGGTCAAAAACAAGTATAAGAGATCTTTAATGGTATGTTATCAATCAAATTCGGATTATTAAAAAATAAAACCCAACAATTTATCTTTTCTAAACTGTTGGGTTCTACTTGAAAGTGATTTTATGAAATTATTTCTTTCCAAAGGTAATGCCCTGCCAGGTATCAGTTCTAAATGGCGATGCTGGCAGGCCGTCGTTACTAACCAGGTTGCACACAGGATTATTTCCCCATGCATAGCGAACGGCAACTGGATTGGCTACCTGATCGCTACTCACGATGATCTGATTTCCCTGAATGCTTGCTTTCGCCCAATAAAACTTTTTATCTGCACCTGCAATGGCAAAACCAGTAAGTTCTTTGCCGCCATCTGCTTTTAGTCCATTTTCGGTATTGCCAAAAGTTAAACGGATCTGTTTTCCTTCTGCTTTGCTTGATTGATAAACAGGACCTGAATAGTTATTTTTCTGTCCATAGGTTTTTGCTAAAGCAATTAAACCTAACCTTTTACCTACCTCTTGTTTGTTTTTTGGGTGAATATCTTTTGCATCGCCAATATCGATAATGGTCGCCATGCCGGTATTTGGCAGCGAAAGTGTTTTTTGCTGTGCCTCTCTAAGCTCTGCCCAGGCCGATTCTACAGGAGCATTGTCGACCTGCATATAATTGGCCAATTGAACAAAATAGAAAGGAAAATCACCCTGTCCCCATTTCTGGCGCCAGTCTTTGATCATCGTCGGAAATAATTCGCGGTATTGGTAAGCCCTATCGGCATTGCTTTCGCCCTGATACCAAATGGCACCTTTGATTGAAAATTGCAGAAAAGGATGTATCATGGCATTATACAAAACGGTAGGTCGGTTCGGACCATTATCTTCGTAGGGTTTAGCCTCCACATTTTTCAAATCCAGGCCAACCTTATATTTCCAATCGCCAGCGAGCGAAATTTTCTCTCCGGCATTATTGGTTAAATTTAAATCTTTCGCTTCGCCATATATACCACCACCGCCGCCGCTATCAAAAACCCGTACAGTGATGATATTCTCGCCAGGTTTGAGCAGATCTGCCGGTATAGCATAGGCCCGTGCTAGGTTCCATCCTTCGGTTGCGCCAACTTTTACACCGTTTACATAGGTGATATCATTATCATCAATGGCACCTAAATCCAGTTTAATCCCGCTGGTTTTCCAATTCTGGGGTATCGTAATCTTTCTGCTAAACCACACCACACCATCGAAATTCTTAAGGGACGCATCTTCCCATAAAACAGGCAAAGTCATGCTTTTCCAATCTGCAGTTTCTGACATAGCCCATTTCGCTTGTCCCGCCTGGTAACCAGAATCTTTATCAGTAGTCATTTTAACCCAATTCTGTACTTTCTCTTCATAAGAAACCGTAGAAGGGTTTTTAGCCTGCGCCCTGATCTTATCAACTGCTGTTGAAAAATCGGCCATTTTTTTAAGTGATTCGGCACTGGTCCAGGCTTCGGCAATCGTTCCTCCCCATGAAGTATGGATCAGGCCAATAGGGATTTTGGTTTTTTCATAAACCTCCCGTGCAAAGAAATAGGCAGTAGAAGAAAATTCGGCGATATATTTCGGGCTACATTCCTGCCAGCCGCTGTTCACTACTTTAGCATCATTTATAGGTAAGTCACTGGTAACGTGTTCCGCCTGCAATAAACGGATGTTCGGATATTTAGCATCGGCAATTTCTTTTTCATAATTAACGATTTTACCCCAGCCAGCCAGAGGCATTTCCATATTCGATTGGCCAGAGCAAATCCATACATCTCCAATCAATACATTATTGAGAACCAGCAATTCGCCATCCGAAATGGTGATGGTATACGGACCTCCATAAGCGGGTGTTGCAACCTTTAATTTCCAATTGCCATTGGCATCGGTAATGGTTCCATAATTTACCTTGTTCCATGAAACGTTTATTTTAACCGCTTTTCCCGCCGTGGCTTTACCCCAAATGGCTGCGTTGGTTTTTTGCTGTAAAACCATGTTATCGCTGAAAACTGAAGGCAATAAAATTTTAGCTTGTATAAACTTCGAACTGAAAACCAGAAACGCAATTAGAATTACAGATTTTAACCTATAGCTGCTCATATTTAACTTATTTTTTGATGATTAGAAAGCGAATGTACATTTTCTGCCGGTCAACATCAATACATATCTCTGCTCATCACAAATTAATGATAAAAATGAGTTAGAATTCATTCAATTAGTTTGGGTAAGAATATCATTTTGCTTATTTTGCAGGTCTAAAAGAACAGCTCTGGATTTAAGATTAATTCTGCCGGACGTTCTCTCAAATTACAACATAAATGGTTAAGATTTTTATAGGTGGCCTTCCCGACAATATCCAAGAGATGGATTTGGCAATATTGGTTAGCCTTCATGGTAGGGTAGAAACGATTAAAATTGTTCGCGATAGAGCTACAGGCAAATGTAAGGGCTATGCTTTTCTAGAAATATACAGTCTCCCGGATGCAAAAAACATTGTATCCACCTTAAATGGAGAAACGTTTAAAGGTAATGTGATTACGGTTAAAGTTTCTGAGGAGGAAAGTCCTGCCAAAACGGCAAAACCACAGGGCAATCAACCTTTTAAAAGCAAAAGGCCAAGATTACAGCGCTAACATCTTTTTTTATATCCTGAGCTTTCAGTTTTCTTTATTTTTTTCAGCGGCTATTGACCAATGCCTGATATCTGTTGATTAGTTTTTGATGATAAACTTTGTAATCCGGTACTAAACGTATATTTTGTGCCTGTTCTTCCGATAATCATTAAACAATCGACATCACAACTATGAAAATTATGCCATTGTCATATTTATTTTAGCAGTGATGATCGGGCTTTCCTCTATCGCCGATCACATTAAAATCCCCTATCCTATTTTATTGATCATTGCCGGTATTGCCGTTGGTTTTATCCCTTCCTTACCACCAATCGATATCAATCCTGAAATTATTTTCCTGATATTTTTGCCTCCTTTGCTTTACGATGCGGCTTTCAATATTTCATTTAAGGAATTTAAAACCAATATCAACACCATATTTGCTTTGGCGATAACGCTGGTATTTATCACCGCAATCGGTATTGCAGTGGTTGCACATTATTTGATCCCGGGGATGAGCTGGCCAATATCTTTTGTATTGGGTGCCATTCTTTCAGCTACAGATGCCGTAGCTGCCATGAGCATTACCAAAGGATTGGGTTTATCGCATAAAACCAATACCATTCTGGAGGGCGAAAGTTTGGTTAATGATGCTTCGGCACTCGTTGCCTATCGCTTTGCCGTTGCCGCCGTAACAGGAACAGCTTTTGTATTTTGGAAGGCATCGCTGGAGTTTGCCATTTTAATGGTGGGAGGTTTTCTGGTGGGCATGGTGATGGCGAGGATTTTAGCTTTTATCCTTAAAAGGATACATGATAACCGGTTGGCTACCATTAGCTTTTTGTTATTAATGCCTTTTGTTACCTACTTAATTGCAGAAGAAATACATGTTTCAGGTGTAATTGCAGTGGTAATGCTGGGATTGGGTATTTCGAGATTCAGCAATATGGTATTTCCGGAGCCGCTTAAAAACCAATCGAAAAACATTTGGGATATTATTATCTTTTTATTGAACGGACTGATTTTCATTTTAATTGGATTACAGTTTCCTTATGTGTATAAAAATATCAATAGTGCCGATATCTTGCCTTACATCGGTTATTCGCTGGTGATTACTATTGTGGCATTGCTGCTCAGGATGGCGCGTGTTTTTCTGCAAAAATTTAATCTTCAAAAAGCTTTTCAAAAAGGCAAACACAGGATTACTGAAGATGCATTATTAGACTTTAAAAACAGTTTAATCATCAGCTGGTCGGGCATGCGGGGCATTGTTTCGCTTGCTATTGCGATTGGACTGCCTGCAACTTTAGCTGATGGCAGTGCTTTCCCCCAGCGCAATGCCATTATATTTATTTCGGTAGTGGTGGTACTTTTTACACTTATCGGGCAGGGACTTACTCTACCCTGGCTGGTGAAGAAACTGACACCGGCAGAGGATTAAAAGAGGAGACGCTAATTTAATCATTCGACCATCAAGAAATGAAGGACATCAAAATTTTGCTCTTCATGCGATCGCTATTGATCATCGTTATTGGTTATTAGAAAAAAAGGGATAAAATCTAACGACCTTATCCCTTTCTTGTTTATTATAAATTATCGTTTACCAATATACACTGTAAAGTGCAACCAGTAAGCCGATGATGATTAAAGCACCTACTGCAAAACTGGTAGAGGTTTTAAACATTTTGGCATCAATGGCCAGTCCTTTAGCTTCTGCCTTGGCTTTGTTACTTGACAGGCTGATGATTACCATTCCAAGAATACAGAATATAAATACAAAACCCATACGGTCTAAAAATGGAATTTCGTAAACTCCGGCTGCATTTTTAACAGAAAAACCTGATCCCGACAACCATGAAAGATCGGCCATGTTTGGTAAGAATTTAAGAAAAATAGACAGGCCAAAACCACCAATGGTAGCAAATAATGCAGCTCCGGAAGTTGTTCTTTTCCAGAAGAAACCTAAGATAAACATGGCAAAAATACCCGGGGATACAAAGCCGGTATATTCTTGAATATATTGAAAACCACCTTTTTTATCGATACCCAGGAATGGTGCGATAACTACACCAAGAATCATGGCTACAACAATGGAAATTTTACCGGTTGTAACGAGATTTTTTTCTGAGGCATCAACATTTAATACTTTTTTATAAATATCTAACGTAAATATGGTGGCAATACTGTTTGCCTTACCAGCCAATGAAGCTACAACCGCAGCCGTTAATGCTGCGAAGGAAAGTCCTTTTAATCCGGCAGGAAGCAAGTTTAACAATACCGGATAAGCACGGTCAGGATTTACCGAGCCGCCCTGAATCATTTCTGACTGAAACGCACCATCTTTATATAAAACGTAAGCGGCAATACCTGGTAATACCACAATAATCGGCATTAACAGTTTTAAGAAAGCTGCAAAAAGAATACCCCCACGGGCAGTATCTAAACTGGCTCCCAAAGCGCGTTGTGTGATGTACTGGTTACAGCCCCAATAGTTTAAGTTCACGATCCACATACCACCAACTAATACACTTAAACCTGGTAAATCGATATAATTCTCGTTATCAGGCTTTAATATCATATGGAAATGTTCGGATGCTTTAGAAGTCATTAAGCTATATCCTTCAAAGATACCCGATGTTCCGTAGTGTGAAGAAACGAGGTTCAAAGCCAGATAAGTGGTGGCTAAACCGCCCAGAATCAAGAAAAACACCTGAATTACATCGGTATAACCAATTACTTTCATCCCGCCGAGCGTAATGATGATGGCAAAAGCAGCAATGGCATACATACAGAATTTTAAGTCGAAGCCAGAAATACTGCTTACGGCTAGCGCACCCAGATAAAGAATTGAAGTGAGATTTACCACTACATACAGCAGTAACCAGAACACTGCCATAATCATCGCCACGGTACCGTTATAGCGTTGATGCAAAAACTGTGGCATTGTTGCGATCTTATTTTTCAAATAAACGGGAATGAAGAATACCGCTACCACCACTAAGGTTAGTGCGCCCATCCATTCGTAAGTTGCAATGGCCAGCCCCATTTTAAAGCCTGAACCACTCATACCGATAAACTGCTCTGCCGAAATATTCGATGCGATTAACGATGCACCTATGGCCCACCAGGTTAAAGAGCCTTCGGCAAGAAAATAATCTTTAGAACCCGTAGATTCTGATTTTTTCTTGTTGTAAATGTAGAGCCCATAGGCTGCTACAATAACGAAGTAGATTGCGAATACAACGTAATCCTTCGTGTCTAATAAATTGTTCTTCATTGATTTATTTTGGTTAGTATACCTTTGGTTATTTTATATTAATTGTATAAACTTGTTCCATTGTCGGTTTGTACGGTATAAGCATCGAGCTTTAAGCCAAACTGCAATAAATATTTAGAAGATAGCTCCTCGATGAGCTCGGCAATTTTTTCTTCTTTAACAATGTTGATGGTGCAGCCACCAAAACCACCACCCATCATCCTGGCCCCCAATACATAACCGAGCGGTTTAACAGACTCCACCAGGAAATCCAGCTCCTTACAGCTCACTTCATAATCCTGGCTCAGGCCTTCATGCGTTTCGAACATCAGGTTACCCAAACCTTGCAGATTACCATTTTCGAGTTGTTCTGCAGCAGTAAGTAAACGGCCGATTTCTTTCACTACGAAACTGCATTTCGTGTATACTTCCGGATCCTTCGGTTTAACATGGGCCTCTAACATACTTAAATCTACGTCACGTAGTGTATTTACAGTTGGATGATGTTCTTTTACCCAGGCCACACCCTGCTCGCACTGCGCTCTTCTTTTGTTGTAAGCCGAATCGGCAAGCGCATGTTTTACATTCGTATTTAGAAGCAATAGTTTATAACCATCTAATTTTAGCGGGATATAAATGTGCTTCATTGATCTGCAATCGAGCATAATGGCCTGATCTTTTTTACCAAATACAGAGGCGAACTGATCCATGATACCACAGTTCACACCAGCAAAGGTTTGCTCGGCCTTTTGTGCAATTAACGCGATATCCATTTTCGGTACAGCAAGCGAAAAAAGCTGATCGAGTGCAAATCCGGTAGCACATTCTACAGCAGCCGAAGAAGATAAACCTGCACCCAATGGTACATCCCCATCAATATAAAAATTAAAGCCGCCCAGCTTGTAACCTCTTTCCTTTAACTGATCAGCCACGCCCAATATATAATTGGCCCAGCTATTTTCTGATTTTTTTAAGTTTTTAATCGATGAAATATCGAACTGCTGATAACTTTCCGAAAATAAATGAATTTCATCGTCTTCCCTTTTAGAGATAGCTACATAAATGGCTTTATCTATTGCTGCCGGCATTACAAAACCACCGTTATAATCGGTATGCTCGCCAATAATATTGATCCTTCCCGGCGAACGAACCAAAACCGGTTCGGCATTGAACAGTTTTTTAAACGTATTCTTTAAATGTTGTGCATTCATTATCTAATAATTTTAGTCTTCAGCTTTGCTGATTTTATAGTGTATTGTAGACATTTCTTTTAAACGGCTGGCAGCAAACTCAGGGGTAATATCGCGCTGTGGGTTCGCCAACATTTCATAACCCACCATGAATTTTTTAACAGATGCAGAGCGCAACAATGGCGGATAAAAATGCATGTGCCAGTGCCATTCAGGATAATAACCGTTATTCACAGGAGCCTGGTGCATACCTGCTGAATAAGGGAAGGATGTTTCGAACAGGTTATCGTATTTGGTTGTCAATATTTTAATGGCTTCAGCCAGCGATTTCTTTTCGGCAGCAGTAAAAAGTTTTATGCTATTTACATGGCGTTTACTGATGATCATGTTTTCGTAAGGCCAAACCGCCCAAAAAGGTACTAATACGGCAAAATGATCGTTTTCGAATATAATCCGTTCTTTCTTCTTTTGCTCGAGCTTTAAATAGTCGGCCAGTAAACTCCTTCTGTGAACGGCATAATAGGTTTTCTGACGTTCGGTTTCTTTGGCAATTTCTAAAGGGATATCGCTTTGCGACCAGATCTGACCATGCGGATGCGGGTTGCTACAGCCCATTATTTCGCCTTTGTTCTCAAAAATCTGAATGTATTTGATCCAGTCGTTTTCGGCCAGGTTATTGAATTCTGTTTGCCAAACATTCACTACAGCTGTTATGGCTTCTATACTCATTTCGGGAAGTGTAAGGTTATGTTTTGGGCTAAAACTGATTACCCTGCAAAGTCCACGCTGGTTATTGGCAACCAACAGATCATCTTCGTTCATTTCTCCAGCTGGAGTATCTTCCAGCAAGGCCGCAAAATCATTGTTAAAAACAAAACTTTCGGTGTATTCAGGATTGCTATCGCCATCTGCCCTGCCATTACCAGGGCACAAATAACATTTTGGATCGTATTCGGGGCGGTTATCCGGTGTAATGTCTTCAACTTTACCTTGCCATGGTCTTTTAGTGCGGTGCGGAGATACTAAAACCCATTCTCCGGTTAATATATTTAACCGGGTATGTGGGTTACTATCGAGTTCGAATGTTTGGTTCATGTTATATTTTCAATTGGTTAGAAAAAAGAAAGCCATTTAGTTTAATGTATCTAAGCCGCCAAATTATAAAATTAATATTAATTGTCAAAACGACAATTAATATTAATTTTTATATTCGTAAAAATTTGAACATATTAAGGCCTTTAAAACCTCTGATAAAAAATGATTGAATATTCCAGACAGCCACATTATCTTGTTGCTGTTGACTGCATCGTATTTGGATTTGATGGCGAACACCTTAAAATTCTATTGGTTAAGCGTGGTTTAGAGCCCGAAATAAACAAATGGAGTTTAATGGGCGGTTTTGTGGGTGCAGATGAAAGTCCGGATGATGCAGCAAACAGGGTGCTCAAAAAAATGACCGGCTTAGAGGGTGTGTATTTAGAGCAGATGCAGATTTATGGCGAACCTAACCGCGATCCGATAGAGCGTACGCTTTCTGTAGGGTATTTTGCCTTGATTGATATCCATAAATATGAGACACAGTTAAATGATGATTACGAGGCCGAATGGTTTTTGATTAACGAGCGGCCCAAACTGATCTTCGACCATAACCAAATGGTTGCCGATGCCCGGACAAAACTGAGGTACAAGGCTGCACTCCACCCCATTCTGTTCGAAATGTTACCTAAAAAGTTTACCATTCCACAATTGCATATTCTTTTTGAAGAGGTTAACGATACTAAAATCGACACCCGGAACTTCAGCCGTAAAATTACTTCAACGGGATTATTGATCAAGTTGGCAGAAAAAGACAGAACCGGATCAAAAAAAGGTGCATTTTATTTCAAATTAGATAAGAAGAAATATGCGGCAAATGCGCAAGCCTTTTTAAACCTGATGCCCAATTTAAAAATTTAGCCAACATTTAATATTTTCAGCACCAGAAGTGCTATAAAAGGTAAAACAAAATCATGGCCTTATTCCTTTGGTTAGGATATACCTTAATATGGCCAACCACAAGAAAAGACCTTTCCAACCTATAGAAAACTATGGTGTTATTGGTAACCTGAAAACTGTTGCTTTAGTTTCTCTACAGGGTTCTATTGATTTTTTGTGTGCACCAAGGTTTGATTCGCCAACGGTTTTTGCAGCTATGCTCGACTCAGAAAAGGGAGGTTACTTTTCTGTTGAGCCACGATTGGAAAATTGTACGAGCAAACAGCTTTATTTACCAGGAACGGCAGTTTTACTGACCCGTTTTTTTGCTGAGCAAGGCATTGCCGAGCTGACCGATTACATGCCACTTTCGAAGGAAACCGACTTCCCAAGTGCAATTGTGCGACAGATTAAATCCATTCGAGGTGATATCACTTTTAAAGTTTTCTGTGTCCCCAGTTTTGGTTATACCGAAAGTAAGCATACCATTGATCACGAAAACGATGCGTTGGTCTTTTTTTCTAAAACTGATAAACTCACCATCAAATTAAAGGCAGATGTACCTTTACATATCAAAAAGGGAACTGGTTATGCGGAATTTACCCTGCAGGAGTCGAAAACGGCACACATCATCATGGAAATTATTGAGGAGGGAAAATCAGGAGCCGGATTAGATCATTATACAGCACATGCTTATCGCAAAACGGTTGATTACTGGAGGGACTGGATCAACCAAACGACTTATAAAGGCCGGTATGATGAAATTATCAGGAGATCTGCCATTACCCTAAAATTATTGACCTCGGCTGAATTTGGTTCTGTGGTGGCCGCACCAACTTTTGGCTTACCAGAAACCATTGGTGGGAACAGAAACTGGGACTATCGTTTCACCTGGATCAGAGACGCAGCTTTTACCATGTATGCTTTTTTAAGGCTGGGCTTTTTTGATGAAGCCACGGCTTTTATGGAATGGATATTTAATTTATGTCAAAAAGTAGATCTGCAACTGGTATATCAGATTGATGGCAACGCAAAAATAAAGGAAGTTGAAGCCGGTCAGTTTGAAGGTTACCGTTCTTCTAAACCCGTACGTATCGGCAATGAAGCCGCTACACAGTTGCAAATAGACATTTATGGCGAACTAATTGATACAGTTTACATTTACAACAAATCGCACAAACCGATAACCTATGAATTTTGGACACTGATAGAAAAGCAGGTTCAATGTGTAATCCAGCAATGGAAAAAACCCGATCATGGCATCTGGGAAATCAGAAATGACAAAAAAGAATTCCTACACACCCGTTTAATGTGTTGGGTGGCAATGGACAGGGCCATTAAAATTGCAGAAAACCGATCGTTCCCCTACCCTGAAAGTGAATGGCACAACATCCGCAGTGAGATTTACAAAGATATTTACCATAATTTCTGGAATGACAAACTAGGTGCCTGGGTACAATATAAGGGCGCTGAACATGTAGATGCCAGTGCCTTATTAATGCCTTTAACACATTTTATTTCGCCCCTGGAGCCTCGTTGGCTATCGACCATGAAAATGATCGATGAAGAGCTGGTTCTGGATGTACTGGTTTACCGTTATAAAAATGGTATGACTAAAATTGATGGTTTAGAAGGCGAAGAAGGTACTTTTAATATGTGTTCGTTCTGGTTTATTGAGGCGCTGGCCAAAAGTGGAGAATTGGAACGTGCTGTAGAAAACTTTGAAAAGATGATCGGTTACTCCAACCATCTTTTGTTGTTTAGTGAAGAACTGGGAAGAAAAGGGGAACATCTGGGGAATTTCCCTCAAGCGTTTACACACCTGGCTTTAATTAGTGCGGCTGTAGAGCTGAACAAACAGATCAGTCGCGAGACAGATTAATTTACTGTTCTTCATAATGGTAGGTTAAGCCACCATCTACGAAATAAGTTGATCCGGTTACATAAGCTGCATCATCAGAAGCCAGAAAAGCCACCACCGCCGCTACATCTTCTACTTTGCCCATCCTTCTTAATGGAATATTCTGAAGCACTTTTTCCAATTGTTCCTGATTATTTAGTAAATCCTGATTAATGGGTGTTGAAACCGCTCCTGGCGCTACATTATTAATCCTGATGTTAAAAGGTGCCAATTCTGTCGCAAGATTTCTGGTTAACATCCTTAAACCACCCTTACTGGCACAATATGCTGCAAAATGCGGAAATACAATTTCTTCATGAACAGAACTCATGTTAATCATGGTTCCTGCTATATTTTGTTTTCTACAATAATTTACAAAAGACTGGATGGCAAAAAAAACACCTTTTAAATTGGTATCCATCACCAGATCATAGTCTTCTTCCGTAACCTCCCAAAAGTTTGCATTTTTTTCTACCCCGGCGTTATTCACCAGAATGTGTAAATTTCCAAATGTAGCAACCGCATCGGTTACCAGTTTAATGGCTTCTTTTGCCTTGCTTAAATCGGCTACCAGAAAAGCCGCCCTTCTCCCCATCCCTTCTATCTCTTTAATAAGTTTTTCACCTCTTTCATCAAATTTATGTCCATTTAGAATAATATCACAACCATCTTTGGCTAATCGCAAGGCACATGCTGCACCAATGCCTTGGCTACTTCCGGTAATTAAAGCTACTTTGTTTTCAAATCGGTTCATATCAAAATATTATATATAGATAAAGGAAATTTTCAGGAATATGTTTGAAGAAATCAGTATTTAAAAAGTGCTGATTAAAAATAAATTACAACAAAATAATGGAAGAGATGCAGCGCATTTTTTAAGGGCAAAATGTAAAAATATAAGTTCCGCGAAAAAAGATCGTTATAGCTGTAATCATTTATTAGTATGTTTGGGCAACAAACACACAATAAACTTAAATTAATCTTAAAACATGAACATTACCAAAAACCTTTTATTTACTACACTTATTGCCTTGTTTACACTGACAATGTATTCTTGTAAAACAAAAAAACTAGTGGCAAAACCAGCACCTGCCCCTGTTGAAAAACCAGCACCCCCGGTAGAAGAGAAAAAACCAGCACCGGCTCCAGAGAAAGAAGAAGCGCCTGCCCCTGCTGAAAAACCAAACTTTAATTTAGACAATATCCAGTTTGAGTTTAATTCGTTTGTCCTCAAAACATCTTCATTCGCTATATTGGATAAAGCTGTGGCAGAAATGAAAAAATCGCCAAGTACCAAATTTGTACTTAACGGCCATTCATCTGCTGAAGGTACGCCTGATCACAATATGCAACTTTCTATCGATCGTGCAAATGCAGTAAAATCGTACTTTATCAATGCAGGTTTAAACGGCAGTAATTTTACTGTTGTTGGTCATGGCGAAAAAGAACCGATTAGCTCAAACGATAGCGAAGAAGGTAGAATGGTGAACAGAAGAACTGAAATAAAAGTTCAGAAATAATCTAAAAAAAACAAAAAAGGCCATGATTTTAAAC
>NZ_JBWJIG010000024.1:0-67721 GCF_056490705.1 Pedobacter humicola
ACGGTATTGAATTGCTTCAATACCGTTCCTAATATCGTAAAAGATTAGCTTATTTTAAACCGTTAACGAATTTCGTTAATTTTGATTTGTTATTAGCCGCTTTGTTTTTGTGGATAATGTTCTTTTTAGCTAAACGGTCTAACATAGAGATTACTTTTGGCAATAAATCAGATGCAGATTTTTTATCTTCTGCAGCACGTAATCTTTTAATAAAGGTACGTGTAGTTTTTGCCTGATATCTGTTACGTAAACGTTTTGTTGCGTTTGCTCTAATTCTTTTTAATGAAGATTTATGATTTGCCATTTCTATTTAGCCTTTTATTTTTCTTATTCGTTTCCTATAATTCGGGTTGCAAATATAGGATTAATGTTTTTAAATTACAAAACACTTTTAACTTTTTTTTCGTTAAAATTTAACCCCGTTTCCGAGCAGCAAAAATACATTAATAATATTCATTAATAATACTTTAACTTAATTGAATAAAAATTCTTTTCAATTCAAGAAAACAGGCTTAAAAATACTATTTTTGGGCAAACCCATTTTGCGTGAAAAAACGAATAGCCATCTTTGCATCAGGTTCTGGCTCCAATGCCCAAAAACTAATGGAGCATTTTAAGCGGAGTAATGAAATAGAAATTTCTCTGGTATTAACCAATAATGCTGAGGCCTATGTGCTACAGAGAGCTGATAATTTTGAAATCCCTACCCATATTTTTGATAAAAACGAATTCTATAAAACTGATGAAGTAATCGATTTGCTCAAAAACCTGGAGATCGACTTCATCGTTCTCGCTGGTTTTCTCTGGTTAATTCCCAAAAGCCTCATCCATGCCTACCCAGGCAGGATTGTAAATATCCACCCGGCAATCCTCCCTAAATTTGGCGGCAAGGGTATGTATGGCGATCATGTGCACAATGCCGTAATGGCTGCAGGCGAAGCCGAAGGCGGCATCACCATTCATTATGTTAATGAAAACTATGATGAAGGCGAATACATTTATCAGGCAAGATACAGAATCGACAAAAGCGATAACCTGGAAATGATCAAATTTAAAGGTCAGCAGCTTGAGCACCAGCATTATCCCCGTGTGGTGGAAACCATTGTAAAAAAGATCAAAAAGTAGTCTTATTTAGTTCAATCATATCGTCTGTTTGTTTTGGGCATCATAAATAACAGTACACTTACGATGATCAGAAATCCGATATCCAACAATGTAGCCCATTTATAGGCAATAGGGAATAACGTTACTTTTGACGGACCGTGAAGCTGCGCAAAGAAGACGCCTCCTACTATCGCAACCCCTAAAGCCACCGAAACCTGTTGCAGGGTTAGATAAATTCCAGATGAGGCACCCAGCATATCCTTTGTGATATTTTTCAGGGATATGGTCATTAGCGAAGGCAAAATCGTACCACAACCAACACCATAAACAAACAATAAGACAACGATATATATCTGATTTGCATCATTTGAACTGAATAAAAGTAAGTGAAAAACGAGAGCCACAATCATAGTGACCGATCCTGTGAGTGGTATAAATTTGCCGTATTTTGCTACCAATGGTGTAAAAAACACAGAGGCCAAAACATACCCCACTCCCTGGCAAACAAAGTATATCCCCGTACGGACTGAACTCAGCCCCATTCCATTTTGCAGGTTAATGGTATTGATCAGAAAGTAAGAATCCTGAACGAGGTAATAAAACAAAGAGATTAAAAGCCCCATCCTAAAATCAAAGTCTTTAAAAACTTTGGTACTGATCAAAGGGTTTCTCCCTTGTTTTACACTTAAGCGCTGGTAATAAATAAAAGCCAGTAACAAAACTATCGATAGCAGCAACAATGCAATGCTCCACATTGGCCAGCCCAATTCTCTTCCCTGGATAAGGGGATAAATAAATGCGATTAAGGTCAACATCAGCAATATACCCCCAATGAAATCAAACTTTTCAGTCTTCCCTAATACCCCCTCTTTAAGATACTTCATGCCCAAAATAACGGCAACTATTCCAATCGGGACATTGATAAAAAAAATCAACCGCCAGCTTTGTTCAATGATCGATAGATCAGGGATTAACCCGCCTAAAAACTGACCGGCAACAGAGGCGACACCGGCAATACTTCCATATACCCCAAGTGCTTTTACTCTTTCAGTAATATCCGGAAATAGATCAGGTATAAAAGCCATTCCCTGCGGTACCATAAATGCAGCGCTGATTCCCTGGATAAATCTTGCAGTATTTAATTGCGTGGCCGATTGGGAAAAACCACAAAGAAAGGAAGTGACTGTAAATACCATCATTCCCAATAAAAAGACTTTCTTTTTCCCGAAATATGCACCTGCCCGCCCGCCTGTAATCAGAAAAGAGGCATAGCCTATAATATACATCACAATTACAAACTGTATATCGGCATCGTTACCTTTAATTCCAGATTTAACAGATGGCAAAGCTACATTTACAATAAACAGATCTAATACGGATAAAAATATCGCTGAACTCACTATTAACAACAAGAGCCATTTTTGTTTTTTTTTCATCACCATGCTTTTCTTATATTTAAAATTTAAAGTAAGAAAACGCTTTAACGGCAATCAAGTAGTCTTATAAACCATACCAAGTATGCAAAACAGTACCAATAATGAGCATGAGGCAGTTATAAATGGACAAAATCAGGATTTATTTTTAAATGACCCACCACTGACAGGGGTGTTTAAGGTCATTGGCGGTAAATGGAAAATTATGCTCATCAAAGCTATTGCAGCAAAATGCCCTAAAAGATTCGGGGAACTTAAGCACGAGATGATTTTTTTAAGTCAGGGCACGCTCACCACGCAACTTAAAGAAATGGAGCGCGATGGTCTTATTCTCCGTGAAGCATTTGCAGAGTCTCCGCCAAGGGTAGAATATAAATTAACCGATGTAGGAAAAACCCTCCTCCCGGTAATAGATGTTTTAGAAGACTGGTGGAACAAATCCAGGCAACCAACCAAACATCGTAATCACCTATAATATAACCGGATATACAATAATGTGACAGCATTTTACAAACATGAATAAAGCTTAACAATGCAGTTAAAAAAGAAAAAATACCCGGCTAAGAAAAATATATAAATAATTTCATTTTTATTAGGTAGAGCATCTAAATAAATGCCTCTGTTTTACTACCTTTGCGGCTCAAAATTTTCAGTAGAATGAGTCAATCCATTAAAATCAAAAACGCTTTAATCTCAGTATATTATAAAGATGGTTTGGAGCCATTGGTAAAATTGTTGGCCGCGCAAGGGGTACAGTTATTTTCTACCGGTGGAACAGAGCAATTCATCAAAGATTTAAACCTTCCGGTAACGGCGGTTGAAGATTTAACAGGTTATCCATCTATTTTAGGTGGTCGTGTTAAAACCCTGCACCCTAAAGTATTTGGTGGAATTTTGAACCGCAGGGCATTAGCGGGCGACCAGGAACAGATTGCTGAATATGAGATTCCTGAAATTGACCTGGTAATTGTTGATTTATATCCTTTTGAAGAAACCGTAAAGGCAGGTGGAACACCAGAAGAAATTATCGAAAAAATCGACATTGGTGGTATTTCGTTAATCCGTGCTGCTGCGAAAAACTTTAACGATGTGGTGATTATCGCATCGAAAAACGACTACCCTACTTTACAAGCTCAATTAGAAGCGCAAAACGGAGAAACCACCCTGGCACAACGTAAATCGTTCGCCAAAACAGCTTTCCATACTTCTTCTCATTACGATACTGCAATTTTCAATTATTTTAATACAGAAGAGCCGCTTGATGTTTTTAAACAGAGTGTAACTGAAGCCAAAACTCTACGTTATGGTGAAAATCCACATCAAGGTGGTGTATTTTATGGCGATTTAGATGCCATGTTCACTAAACTTAACGGGAAGGAGTTATCATACAACAACCTGGTTGATGTTGATGCAGCCGTTGCTTTAATCGACGAATTTGAAGATCCAACTTTTGCAATCCTAAAACATACAAATGCCTGTGGTATCGCTTCGCGGCCTACAGTTAAACAGGCCTGGCTTGATGCTTTAGCTTGTGATCCGGTTTCTGCCTTTGGTGGTGTATTAATCACCAATGTAGCCGTAGATTTAGAAACTGCTCAAGAAATTAACAATCTTTTCTTTGAAGTATTAATTGCTCCTTCTTACCAGGCAGAAGCAGTAGAATTGTTCAGCAAAAAGAAAAACCGTGTTATTTTACAGCGTAACGAGGTTGAATTGAGCAAAAAACAATTTAAAACCTTATTAAACGGCGTAATTGAACAGGATAAAGATTTAATTATCGAAGGTCCGGAGCAAATGACAACCGTTACCGATAAAGCACCAACCGCACAAGAGTTAAAAGATTTATTCTTCGCAAACAAAATTGTAAAACATACTAAATCCAACACCATTGTATTGGTTAAGGATGATGTTTTGATTGCAAGTGGTGTTGGTCAGACGTCCCGTGTTGATGCATTAAGACAGGCGATTGAAAAAGCAGCAGCTTTTGGGTTCAGTGTTAAAGGTGCTGCAATGGCATCGGATGCCTTTTTCCCGTTCCCTGATTGTGTTGAGATTGCTGCTGAAGCAGGAATTACAGCTGTGCTGCAACCAGGTGGATCGATTAAAGATGCTGATTCTGTTGCTAAAGCAAATGAAAAAGGCATCGCCATGGTAACCACTGGGGTAAGACACTTTAAACACTAGTTTTTGAGCTGAAAGCTGGAAGACCAAAGCTTAAAGCTCATTGTAGCGGCTTTAGTCTTTCAGCTTTCTCCTTTTAGTTTTCTTTCAAATTTTAATTACCTCAAAAACAATTTAATAACGGAAGAAAATAAAACTTAAAACAATAAAAAAGCTATTTTTACATTAGGAATAGTATAGATTTGACAAAATAAAGAAAACATACCTTATACATGGGATTATTTAACTGGTTTACGCAAGAAGTTGCCATCGATTTAGGCACTGCGAATACCCTGATTATACATAACGACAAAGTAGTTGTAGATGAGCCATCTATCGTTGCTTTTGACCGTACTACAAACAAAGTTATTGCAATTGGCCGTCAGGCAATGCAAATGGAGGGTAAAACCCACGATAATATTAAAACTGTTCGTCCATTGAAGGATGGTGTGATTGCCGATTTCAATGCTGCTGAAGCGATGATTAAAGGGATGATCCGTATGCTGAATGGTGGTAAAGGCTGGATGTTCCCATCTTTACGTATGGTAATCTGTATCCCATCGGGTATCACCGAGGTAGAAAAACGTGCAGTGCGCGATTCGGCAGAAATTGCCGGTGCCAAAGAAGTATACTTGATCCACGAACCAATGGCTGCTGCTGTAGGTATCGGGATTGATGTGGAAGAGCCTATGGGTAACATGATTATCGATATCGGTGGCGGTACAACTGAAATTGCGGTTATTGCTTTATCTGGTATTGTATGTGATCAATCGATCCGCGTTGCCGGAGATAACTTCGACTCTGATATTGTAAACTACATCCGCCGTCAGCATAACATTATGATCGGTGACCGTACAGCAGAAAAGATTAAAATCGAAGTTGGTGCCGCTTTACCTGAACTTCAGGATGCTCCTGCCGATTTTGCGGTTCAAGGCCGTGATTTAATGACTGGTGTACCAAAACAGATTACGGTATCTTATACCGAAATTGCACACTGTTTGGATAAATCGATCTCTAAAATTGAAGAAGCGATTTTAAAAGCTTTAGAAATTACCCCTCCAGAACTTTCGGCCGATATTTACCAAACAGGTATTTATTTAACCGGTGGTGGTGCGTTATTGAGAGGTTTAGATAAACGTGTGGCGGCAAAAACGAAATTGCCTGTTCACGTTGCAGAAGATCCTCTTCGTGCGGTAGTTCGCGGAACCGGCATCGCCCTTAAAAACATTGGCGGATATAAATTCTTAATGCAATAACATTTAGTTTGGAGTTTGGGGTTGTGAGTCTGGAGTTTCCACTCATACGCCAAACTTGTAACTTTAAACTCCAAACTTTTAATTCCAAACTCAAATGCGTAACCTTTGGATTTTCATTAGCAGATACAACGCATTTTTCTTATTTATCATTTTTTTTACCATTGGGGTTTACCTCACGGTGAAAAACAATTCCTATCAGCGTAGCGTAACCCTCAACTCTACAAATGAAGTCGTAGGCACCGCATACGAAAGGCTAAATATTTTTAAAAGATATTTAAACCTCGGGATGGTAAATGACAGCCTTGCTGCAGAAAACGCCAAACTTAAAAGTCAATTGCTTGGATTAACCACCATTGATACGGCAAAAGACGTAAAGGTTGTTGATACGGTTACCAATCAGGATTATACCTATCTCGCAGCCAAAGTGGTTAAAAACTCGATTACCCTGCGTAATAACGTGATGACGATCAATAAAGGTACGGTTGATGGCATTGCCAGCGGAATGGCCGTTATTGCTCCTCAGAGAGGTGTTGTTGGCTTTATACGAGATGTTTCGGCACATTTAGCTACTATCCAATCCTTATTGCACAAAGACACAAAAATTAGTGTAACCCTTAAAAAGAATCATGCTCTGGGTTCGTTGGTTTGGGGAGATGGAAATTTTGATATCAAAAAAGCCTTTGTTAAAGAGATTCCGAACCACATTAAAATGTATGTGGGCGATACCATTGTTACATCGGGTTATGCCTCTTTTCCTGCCGGAATTTTAGTGGGAAGGATCAGCAAGGCAAATGTGGCTACGAATGATAATTTCTTATCAGCAGAACTAAATTTATTTACAGATTTTAGCACATTGCAATATGTATATGTGATTAAAAATAAAAAAGCTGAAGAGCAACAAGCTTTGGAAAGCCTAGTTAAACCCAATGAATAGTAGAATCATAATTGTAAACGTGATCAGGTGGTTTTTACTGCTTTTTGTGCAGATCTTCCTGCTCAAAAATATGGGCTTTTATGATCTTTCTACGCCATTTATTTACGTGCTTTTTTTGCTCTTGCTTCCATTTGGCATACCCAATATTGTATTGTACCTATTGGCTTTTGCAACAGGACTCACGCTAGATACTTTTTACGATACCATGGGCGTACATGCTACAGCCTGCGTAGTACTGGCCTTTGTCAGGATTTCCTTTATATCGATAAGTTTAAACCGCGACGCAATTGACGACCCAGAACCTTCGTTAAGTTATATGGGTTTCCAATGGTTTTCACTTTATGCTTTTCTTTGTGTTATTGCACACCACCTGGTGCTGTTCTTTTTAGAAACATTTAGGCTAACCGAAATTGGTTATACCTTAATGAGATGCGGCTTAAGTTGTATCTTTACACTGCTTATTATTTTATTGGTAGAGTTTATATTCTATAGAAGAACATCACGTTAATGGATCAATTATTTAACCGAAAATATATCGTTCAAGGATTATTTATAGTAATCGCCCTGATTTTATTGGGAAAGTTATTCTATATCCAGATCATTAGCGACAAGGCCTTTAGTTCTGCCGAAAGTAACGTACTGCGTAAAATTTATAAATATCCCGCCCGTGGCGCAATCCTGGACCGGAACATGAAAGTGATCGTACAGAACGAACCTGTCTACGATTTAATGGTGATCCCAAACGAGGTTAAACCTTTTGATACTCTGGCAATGGCCAATGCATTGGAAATTACGGTCGATGATGTTCGAAAAAAGCTTAAAAAAGCGAGAGCACAATCTACCTATCAATCTACATTTTTCGAAAGACAGATTTCTGTCCAGAGTTATGCGCGTTTACAGGAGATTATGTACCGTTTTCCCGGCTTTAGAACACAGGACAGAACCATCAGACATTACCCGGATAGCATTGCTGGTCAGCTTTTCGGTTATGTAAAAGAAGTAAGCCCTGATGATATTGAAAAATCTGAAGGTTATTATAAACCAGGTGATTTTATCGGTAAAAGCGGCCTTGAACGCTCTTACGAAGATTTTTTACGCGGAGAAAAGGGCGAAACAAGGATATTGTATGATGCCAAAAATATTGCTCAAGGCAGTTACGCTAATGGAAAATATGATGTTAACGCCGTATCTGGCGACCGGTTAATTTCGTCATTGGATATTAGGATTCAACGGCTTGGTGAAGAGCTGATGAAAAATAAAGTTGGTGCGATTGTAGCCATCGAGCCATCAACGGGTGAGATATTGGCTTTTGTAAGTAGTCCGGGTTACGACCCTAACCAATTGGTTGGAAAAGACTGGGGTAAAAACTACATGAGCCTGATTGCGAATCCTTACCGTCCACAGATTGTCCGCCCCATAGCCGGGCAATATTCTCCGGGATCTTCATTTAAACCTGTTGATGCTTTGGTGGCATTACAGGATGGAGCAATTGATCCAAATACCACTTTTTTCTGTCCGGGTTATTATATGGCTGGAAACCATAAGGTAAAATGCGAACACGTAGATGGTACCATTAACATGCAACGCGGTATCGCACGCTCTTGTAATACTTATTTCTGTCATGTTTTTCAGAGCATCATCACCAAAAACGGCATGAAAAACCAGCGTCAAACATATGCCAATTGGCATGAGCAGATTGCTAAATGGGGTTTTGGCCAGAAACTGGGCATTGATATGCCTTTCGAAAAAAAGGGAATATTTTATCAGGGAGATCATTATGATAAAATTTATGGCAAACGCTGGGGTTATACCACAGTAATCTCACAGGCCATTGGTCAGGGAGAAATTACCTCAACCCCATTGCAAATGGCTAACGTAATGGCCGCAATTGCCAACCGTGGTTATTATTTAAAACCGCACCTCATTAAAGGTATTGGCGACAAAAACGTGGTTAAAAAAGAATACGTAGTTAAAAATTATGTTGGCGTTGATGCCAAATACTTTCCCATTGTAATTGATGGCATGAGAGACGCGGTAAACAGCCCGTGGGGAACAGCAAAAGAATCTCAGATCCCTAATATTGTCATGTGCGGTAAAACCGGAACGGTACAAAATCCTCATGGCAAAAACCACTCAGTATTTATTGGTTTTGCACCGATGGACAAGCCGAAGATAGCCATTGCGGTAATTGTAGAAAATGGTGGTTTCGGTGGCTCATATGCAGCTCCGATTTCGAGTTTTATGGTAGAGAAATATTTAACAGATTCGATTAAACCCAGATCAAATGGTTATACCGTAAAGGCCTTCTCTGAAACGAATCTTTTACCTGCGCTTATTGATAAGACCAAAAAGGTTAAATTAAGTAAACTGGACAGTTTAAATATTAAAAAGGCAGATTCGGTTAAAAGAGTCAAAGATAGCTTAAAAATGAAACCCGCATTACTAAAACAATCGGCTGCAATTAAACCTAAAGTAGGAAAAAAGTTTGTAACTAATAATCCTGTAAACAATAAGTAATGATGCAACAACAGGGAAACCGTTTCTTTTTTAATGTAGATTGGATTACCGTTTTAATCTATATCGCATTATGCGCTATTGGTTTCATCAATATTTATGCTTCAGTGCCACCAGAACATTCGGCGGTATTCAGTTTTAACACGCTTTACGGAAAACAGCTCATCTATGTTTTCACGGGTTTGATTTTAGGGCTATCCATCTTATTATTTGACGGGCGGCTTTTTAATGTTTTCTCACCCTTTATTTATGGTGGTACATTACTGCTTTTGCTGGCCGTATTGGTGATCGGAAATAAGGTTGCGGGTAACCAGGCATGGATTGCCATCGGATCCTTTAAACTGCAACCCGCAGAATTTGCAAAGTTTGGTACGGCACTGCTCCTGGCGAGGTATGTAGGCGCATTTAATCCCAAGTTCCGTGATTTCAAATCGATTATGATTGCCGGATTAATTGTTGCAGCCCCTTTATTATTGATTATGCTTCAGCCCGATACCGGCTCTGCTCTGGTTTTCCTCGCGTTTATGTTTCCACTATACCGCGAGGGATTATCTGGTTATTTCCTGTTAATTTTCTTGGGAATGATTGTACTATTTGTGGCTGACTTTCTTGTGCCCACTTATATCCTGATCATCATTATCCTCGCAATCGCTTCACTATTTATTTATAACAACAGAAGGAAACAGAAAATCATTTTCTCTACCGTACTTGTTACCCTGTTTGCCATTGGTTATCTGTTTTTAATTAAAGTAGCTTACGAAAAAGTTTTGGCACCCCATCAGCGTAGCCGTATTGAATTGATGTTGGGTCTGAAAACCGACAATAAGGGTGCAGGTTACAACGTAATCCAGTCGCAGATTGCCATTGGTTCAGGACAGGCAACCGGCCGTGGTTTTTTACAGGGCACGCAAACAAAATATGGTTATGTACCTGAACAGAGTACCGATTTCATCTTCTCTACCATAGGGGAAGAATGGGGCTTTGCGGGCTGTTCGGTAGTAATTGGACTATATATATTCCTGCTCCTCCGATTGATTAACCTGGCTGAAAGACAGCGGTCTACATTCTCCAGAGTGTATGGCTATAGCGTAGCCTGTATCCTCTTTTTCCACGTTTTTATCAATATTGGGATGACGATTGGGATTATTCCCGTGATTGGGATTCCGCTACCATTGATCAGTTACGGTGGCTCTTCGCTTTGGAGTTTTACGATCCTGTTATTTATATTCCTGAAGCTGGACTCTAACCGGATGGGATTTATTTAATTAGTCCAGAGCCGGAAGTCTTTTTTCCAAAGTCAACAGTCAGAAGATAATGTTCATCCTTCTCATCACGATCGGATTTATTTCAAAATCTAATAGATATATGGCATTACAATACCAACTTCATGCATCCTTGTTAAAAACGAGGATGATATAAGGATCTTCTTAGCGTGGATACTGAGACAAGTTCAGTATGACGATTCATGGAGTAACACCAGTCGCTTTACGCTAAACCTCAACGCTATCCGCTTTACGCCTTCCGCCCCTACTTACTAAACCTTCTGTTCAGCAATTCGTAAAACTGATCAACCGTAGCCTGTTTATTGGCCCAGTTATTTTTTGCCGCATAATTGTTCTGAAGATAGCTATCTGCCGCTTCGAAACTGCTCATCTTATTGATAATATCGATTACCTCCGAATAGGCCAGATTATAGCCATTAAAAAGATCTTTAATAAAAAGCAGTTTTTCATTTAAATTAATCGCCTGTTTTAAATCTGCAATCGGTGCTTTAACTGGCTCTTCCCCTTTTCCATTCGTTTTGGCTAACAAATCGTTTAAGCTTGGTGTTGGATTTGAGACGGTAGGTTGCGGGGCTGGCTTTACCGGAACGGCTTCAGGTGTAAACAGCGGGCGTTCCTGCTCTACTCGTGGAGAAATAATAGGATCATCCAATTTCACATCTTTAAGCGCCTCGATAGGCTGGCTTGGCGCAGGGATCGGTTTTTCTTCTTCAATCACTGCTACTGGCTCTTCTTCCGCAACGACTAAAGGTTCTTCCTCCTCTTCCTGTGGAATTAAAAAAGGCTCAGGACCTATTTCATCTTCTTCAGTTGGTATCACTTCTGGTTGCTCCGCTAAAGCCTCTTCTTTTTCATGTATTTTCTTTTTCTGCGCTAAAATTTCTGCTTCCTCCTTACTCAATGGACGGTCAAAAATTTCTTCTACAGATTTTGCTTCGTAATCAAACTGATCATTTTCATCATGTGTACCCAGCACAAATTCAAAGGTATGATCTTCATGATCGGGTTTGAAAAAGTCTTGATTTAAAAGCGATTCGGCTTTTTCTTCTTCAATGGCTTCATCATCCAAAATTTCCTGTTCTGGTTTCACATCTACACGTTCTTCCTCTTCTTCAGCCGTTGCTACTTCTTCCAACTCCTGCGGATCGAAACACTCCTCATCTTCAACATAACTTTTTTCTACTTCAGGCAGGATGATGGTATTTTGTTCTGCCAGAAGGGGGTGATTTCCGGCTTCAACTGGCTTATCTTCTACGATCGTATTTAATTTTTTGACGATATTGACGTGATCGGAAAGAAAATGGGCATTGGCCAGAAAAAGCTCCAGCTCCAAATCGTTTAACTGTTGAGGATTTTGAGCTAAAAACTGATATTGCTCATTCAATTCTGTTAAAATATTGCCGATCTTTTTGAAAATATCCTGTTGGTTCATCATAAAATTAAAACGAATTTTTGGTCGATTTATGTTGGTAACTATGTGTTCAAAAATAACACATAATTCTCATATTTGTTCGGTTTAAAAATTATAGAACGGACATAGGGATAAAAAAGCGGGCATGTTATTTAGCGAACAAAATTTTAGAAGGAGAGGCGAATTTTCGGGAAGTATAGAAGTGGTATGTGGTTCGATGTTTTCTGGCAAAACCGAAGAACTGATCCGAAGGTTAAAAAGAGCCCAGATTGCTAAATTGAATGTCGAAATTTTCAAACCCCGTACCGACACCCGTTACCACGAAACCGCAGTGGTATCGCACGATCTAAACTCGATAAACTCTACTCCTGTCGATAGCGCATCGGCTATTTTATTGCTAGGCACCAATACCCAGGTAGTGGGCATAGATGAAGCGCAGTTTTTTGATGATGAACTGCCCGATGTTTGTAATAAACTCGCCCTTAAAGGTATCCGAGTAATTGTTGCTGGTCTGGATATGGATTTTACAGGCAAACCTTTCGGGCCGATGCCTGCGTTAATGGCCATTGCCGAACATGTAACCAAAGTAAATGCGGTTTGTGTTTGCTGTGGCAATCCTGCACTGTATAGCTACCGCACAGCGGCCGATGAAGCGACTGTTTTATTGGGTGAAAAGGAAAGCTACGAGCCACGCTGCAGGGCCTGTTATAATTTGGACAAGGGGTAGAGGTTAATTGCATAAACTGGTTAATCGGTTCATTTGCATTAATTCATCGGTAACGCCCAATTGAAAATTGCCAACTGAAAACTGATAGTTGGTTCATTTGTATTAATTCATCGGTAACTGTCGATCGAAAACTGCAAATGGGAAACCGAAAATTGGTTATCGGTCATTGTTTCACTGTTATCAATATTCGTTTTTAAAGCGCAATAGCTGTGCTAAAATTAAGGTATGTTCCCGTGTTTCGCAGTACGCTTCGGGTTTCGTTCCTCAACCCTGCAGGGTACCTGCTGCACCCGGGGCTAGGTGGCAAAAGCGCTGCTGATGCACTGAGAAACAAAACCCTCTCTATTTTTAAAAATTGTATGAAGTAAAATTTAACTGATATTTGTATGGTGAATATAAAAAACAATACCATTTCTATATTAGGTTGTGGCTGGTTTGGTCTGGCACTGGCAAAAAAACTAATCTCATTAAATTACCAAGTAAAAGGTTCTACTACAAGTTCGGAGAAGCTGGCTTTGCTCCAGGCTGAAAACATTCAACCATTTCTGGTCAATTTTACAGCAGATGAAATCGTTGCCGATCCGGCTTTTTTTGAAGCAGATACCTTGTTTATATGCATTCCCCCAAAGCGGAATTCGGCTGAACTTCAGGATTATCCCCAAAAGATCAATTCCATTTTAGCCGCAGCAAGAGATCAATCGAAACATATAGTATTGATCAGTTCGACAAGTGTTTATGCTGATGAGAATAAAGTAATTAATGAAAACAGTGAAGCGCATCCTGATACCGATTCCGGCAGGGTTGTTTTGGCAGCAGAAATACTATTTAAGGAATTATTCCCCGAAAACTGCACCGTGATCCGTTTCGCAGGCTTAATAGGCCCAGATCGTAACCCAGGCAGGTTCTTTGCAGGAAAAAGCAATGTACCCAATGGTTTGGCGCCAGTAAATTTAATCCATCAAACAGACGCAGTCGGAATTGCGGTCAAGTTGTTAGAAAAACAAGCGTTTGGTAAAACGTATAATGCCTGCTCGCCAAACCATCCGGCAAAAATGGATTTTTATACCAACGCCGCTAAAACAACAGGGCTTATTGAGCCTGATTTTATTACAGAAAAGAAAGATTGGAAAATTGTAGAGAGCCTGAATGTACCTGAGTTTTTGGGATACAAATTTAAGGTGGGGATTTAGATATACCTTCTTACGTCATTCCGAAGAGGAACGATAGCTTGCCCCTACTTTTCGGGGAAGCGATCTTAATGCATATCATATCTATTCTGATAAGCTATAGTCTTAAGATTGCTTCGTCGGCTGAAAAAGCCTTCTCGCAATGACGAATTGTAGTAACTTAACTCAGCAATCCCAACAATTCTTTTTTGGTTAAATTCTTGAATAAACTCCCATCTGTTTGGATCAGGTCTTTTACCAGATCTTTTTTAGTGGCCTGAAGTTTCATGATTTTTTCTTCAATGGTATCCGGGCAGATCAAACGCACGGCCATTACATTCTTATGCTGACCGATCCGGTACGCCCGGTCTATGGCCTGGTTTTCTACTGCAGGGTTCCACCAGGGATCAACCAGATAAACATAATCGGCTTCGGTTAAGTTCAGCCCGGTTCCGCCAGCCTTTAAACTGATCAGGAACACCGGAATATCGGCATTCTGCTGAAAAGAGCTAACCACTTCATGCCTTTTACGCGTTTGTCCGGTAAGGTATTCGTATCTGATTCCGCGATTCTCCAATTGTTTTTTAATCAGATCGAGCATGGTTACAAACTGAGAGAAAACCAGTATTTTGTGGTTTCCAGCTTTGCTTTCAATCTGTTCCATCAGCACATCAATCTTGGAAGAGGCCTGTAAATACGATTTGCCATCAGCCAGTAATGCAGCAGAATTACAGATCTGCCGCAAGGTGGTAATGCTTTTCAATACATGCATCGAACTTTTTGGCAGTTCATCATCCTGTTTACCTAGAATAAAATCCTGGATTTCCTTTTTATTGGCTTCGTACACTTCGCGTTGCTCTTCCCCCATTTCGCAATACAGTACAATTTCTGTTTTATCAGGAAGTTCCTTCGCCACCTGTTCTTTGGTTCTGCGCAGAATAAAAGGCCTGATTTTTCTTTGCAGTTCCTCTGCTCTTCTGCTATCCTTAAACTGATCAATTGGGGTGGAATATAAATCGGCGAACTGCTGTTTACTGCCAAACAGGCCCGGACAGGCAAATGAAAGCTGTCCATATAAATCAAAGGTGTTGTTCTCTATCGGTGTACCCGTTATGGCCACCTTATTCCGCGATTGCAGCATCCGAACGGCTTTATAACGTTGCGAGTCCGGATTCTTGATCAGTTGCGATTCATCTAAAAAGATGTAATTAAATCGGTAATCCTTTAAGAAACGGATATCGGATACCAGTGTTCCATAAGAGGTTAAAACGATTTCGTAATCATCGAAGGTATCAGTCGTTTTGGTACGTTCGCCTGCGTAAATGGTTTTTACTTTTATAGAAGGCGCAAATTTCTCCACTTCAGCCTTCCAGTTAAAGATTAATGAGGCCGGAACCACCACCAGGTTGGTATTGTGTTGTACCTTTTCACGCTGCGATAAAATGAAGGCCAAAACCTGAATGGTTTTCCCCAAGCCCATATCATCGGCCAAACATGATCCGAAATTAAAGTCATCCAAAAAGTTGAGCCAGTTTAAGCCATCCTTCTGGTAATGGCGTAAGGTTGCCGTTAAACCTTTCGGTACTTCCACCTCTTGAATCGAATCAGTCCCTTCAAACTTCCGTTTATATAATTTCAGCTCATTCTTTATATCCCCATCCAATAAAGCATCTTCATAAAGTTCGTTTATGGAGGCAAATTTAATTTTTGGGGTAAGAATGGCCTCTTCGGTTATCTCTCCTGCACTAAAGTAGGCCGCAAATTTTTCGATCCACTCATGTGGCAAAATGCCCTGCGTTCCATCGTCAAGGGTTACAAACTTACTTTTGTTCCTGATGGATTTATGGAGAAGTTTCAGCGCAACCTCCTGCTTGCCAAACTTCACCTTTAATTTGGTCTCAAACCAATCGGTTCCACTCAATACCTCAATATTGATTTTCGCCTTAAATTCGCTCAGTTTATTGTTCTTAAGCTGATTGAATCCTAAAATATGAATGTCTTTGTTGCGCCATCCTTCAAAAGCTTCGAGAAACCAGGCTTCCTCCAAAAAACGTTTTCGGTGCAGGTAAAAAGAATCGTAGCTGTTTTGCTCAAATAAGAAATCATTTTCCATCTGTTCATAAAAGTATGGGTGCGACCTGATTACATTCGAAATAAACTGCAGTTCTGCTTTTTCATCACGATCAAGTTTAAAAACATTTCCCAATTTATCTTTCGCCTGGATCTGTTTTTTAGACAGAACAGGAATTTCCAGATTCCCATAACGCATTACCGGCGTAAGGAGGATAAAATCTTCAGATTCTGACAGATAAATCAACTGTTCATTTTCGAGATCGAAACCCTTTTCCTCAATCTGACTTTTGGTAGCTGGTTTTAAATAAGAATAATCGACGTGAATACTGCCTTCCAACGGTACTAGAATGGCTTTTTGAAATTCTTGATATTTGGTTTTGTGCAGGATTAATCTGTTGCTCTGTTTCTTAAAGAACCCGATTACACGTAAAAAATCCAGTCTGCCAATCAAATAAAGCTGATGGTTAAGTTTAACAAAATATTGGTGCACCAACACCAGATTATCCAGTTCGTAAGATTTTCCTTCAATAATCAGCCGGCCCGTAATTTCGTAATAATCACCCCGTTGGTTTACCGAAAGGCGTAAATCGACATCCAGTAAATGGACATCAACAGCTGCAATAGTCGATGCTTGTATCGCTACAGACTGCTTGCTGTCTTGCAAATAAAATGGAATTTGACCGGGATTTTTTACGATCGCTTTTAAAGCCTCTATTTCGGCCTCACTTTGATCGTTATTGTAATTCTGCTGAAAGGTGGTAATGCCGCTATAAAACTTCACCAGATCATGATCATCGGTTTTAAACAGCAGACTTGCAGGATTAATTCCCTTTATCGGGTTTTTAACCTTGCCGCTTTTGGTGGTTTCGGCTTCAAATAATTCTACGGTTAAGTTGTTGTAATAACGGTGCTGCCCGAAAACCAGAATCATTTTGCCCTGATCGTTTTTGGAGCGCATTCTTGCGGCAGGCTTGATCGCTGGCAATAAAAGTTCCTGTAAATTTTGCTGGGCCTCTTTATTAAATGGCTGCAGGGCCTCCATTTTTGGTTTAATCTCAACCTGACCATTTTCGTATTTCAGATTAAACAGAAGATCAAGATTTTCTTCCTTTTCCAGTCCATAATCGATAGCAATTTTTCCAAGCTTTTGCCTGCGAAGATTGGCATCAAAGAAAATGAGTAAATCCTGGCGTTGAAGGATATTGTATAAAACCCTGGCCTGATGTTCACAGAGTTTATGCTTTTGACTGTCACATCTACAGGAAAGTTTTACGGAGTTTTTATTCTGCTGCACCTGGACAATCGGAAAAGGCAATTCAGAAGCTTCATCGCTGAATGCAGCAAAATCGATTTCAATCTGCTCGGGAATAAGCTGGTAAAAGCCTTTAACGTCTGTATGGATCAATCCGCTTAAATGTTTGAGGATCACAATCTGGCTCAGATTTTTCAGGTTAAAATCCTTTAAAATATAATCGTAAGGATTTTGTTCTGATACGAGATGTGCGGTTACCTGTTCACTCATTTAAACTAAAATAGGAATTCTGTATTTTATAAACTTACATTTAGATTTAAGTGCCCACCAAGCCCAACCTTAATTATTCTCATTAATGTCGATAATCTAATGTCGCTTGCATTATTTTCGATTCGAGAAATATAGGTTTTAGTTGTACCACATTTTTCTGCAAGCTGTTCTTGCGTCATACCTTTTTCTTTGCGAAGTTCTTGAAGCATGGCTCCTAGTTTAAAACTCTCAAATTCTTGTTCGTAAACTTCTCTACTTTCAGTTCCACGTTTACCATATTCACTGTCCAGGTGATCAGCAAATGATGTTAATTTATTTTTTGTCTTTTCCATCGAAATATTTCTTTTTAAGTTTTTCGGCAAGCTCTATTTCGTTTTTAGGTGTTTTTTGGGTCTTCTTTTGGAATCCATTTACAAGAATGATTAGTTTTCCCTTGTCGAAAAAACTAAATACCCGAAAAATATCCGAACCAACTTCAACCCTAATTTCAAAAATCCCCGTCGAACCAGTAATGTGCTTAAAATATTTCTCAGGAATTTTTTCAAGTGTAGCGATTAATTGTAGTGTCCAATTGAATTTTTTCTTTACGTTAGGCTTAAGCTGTTCGTAAAAATCCAAATACTACTCTTCAAAATAGAAAATGTCTCTGATAAATCCTTCGTTCATTAACCAATTTTAAGCTAAACAAAGTTAGCTAATTAGATAACAAATTCCAAACAAATATGATTTATAAAGCCTGCTAAAATATGTAAAGAAGCTGAACGACAATTCCTTATCATTTACCAACCGTTAGAAGTCTTTAACGATACTATCCATTGACAGATTCAGCAGAAGGACAGTCATCTGAACTGGAGCATAGTAAAATGCCTACTCTTATAGTCGGGGAAAGATTTATGTGCCATATGGATAGATTTCTCGGCTGCGCTCGAAGACGGTTTTCCTAGTTTACAGCGACTTCCTTAAATTCAAATAAAAAGGCACCTCAATCTTTTCGGTTTTCCCCGACAGAATAAACTCAGCTGCCTGTACCCCCAATTGGCTGAAATCAGTCGAGATTGTGGTGATGCCATCTAAAATGACCCTTTTTAATGGGGTTTCGTTGTAGGAAATTACCCCAACATCTTTTCCGATCTTAAGTTTTTGTGCGATCAGACGTTCAATCAGCATTACCAGATCATCTTCCATGAGGTTGATATATACCTCACCCGGATTAATTTCTTCGTCTTTAATGTTGTGGATCACCTTATGATCAAAAGCATATTGCTGGCAGAACCTGTAAAAACCGGTCAGGATTTCATGCGGGAAATAACTATTTTTTGGAAATATGATTTTTAGGGTACGGTAATGTGAAAGTCGATCCAATGCTTGTTCTAAAGCGGCATAAATATCCTGTGCAAAGTTTTCGTAAGCCGCAGCATAATCGCCCGTTACCCCTGGCAGCAATTTATCAAGGATAACCAGTTTTTCTTTAGGGATGGTATTGATAATTTCGTGCGCATTCTCACCACCCTCTAAAAAATGGGGAATAATTACAAAGTGCGAATAATCATCACGCTTGGCTACGATCATTTTTTTGAACAGCGCGAAATCGTTGTTGTAGATATAAAAGTCGATCGCCGCACGTTCGCCCAAGGTTTTGGTAAAGGAATCGTAAATGATTTTTTTGTGTGTACTGAGTTTATTAAAAAGCAGACAAACCTTCAGCTTTCGAGAAAAATCGGTGTTGATAATGAAATAGCCCTTTCCTGGTACCGAATCTACTACACCCAGTTTCTTTAGATTACGATAACCTTTTTCGGCCGTATCTCTCGACATCTCCAAACTGAAACTCAGCTCATTGATAGACGGCAATAAACTATTTTTCAGAAGTTTACCACTCTCAATCGCTGCCAAAATCGCATTGGTTAACTGCTTGTATTTTGGCGTCGACGAATACTCATCGACGTTAATGTAGGGAATTAAATCTTCTGGTTTCAAAATGGGTTCTTAATCTAAGGATTTCGAATATAAGGAAATTCCTAAAAATCTAAGGTACGTTGTATGGCAGAATAGTATTTTAGCTGGATCATATCCGTTGGGGCAGGGTTTTCGTTCCAGGCACTGTTAATTGCCAGCGCCGTTCCTATTGCCGTAGCCTGCGAAACCGAAGAAGCATAAACTTCGATATCGGGAATAGATGTAGCCAGGAGGTGCATATAAATCGCATTTTTACCGAAGCCGCCATCGACAAAAATTCTTTTCACCCCTGAATTTAAAATCAGCTTTAATGAATAAATCTGCTGTTTGATCAGGTCAAAGATCAGTTGATGATAAGCTTCTTCTGCGGTCTGAAAGAGGTTTAAATCGCGTTCAGGAAAGGCAGAACTGGCCGAAAAGCCTTGTTGCGCTTGTTGATTTTCCGGAATTTTATTCGCCAGTTTTAAAATCATTCCCGGATTAAACTTCAGGTGTTTAAACAGATAGGCCGCACGGTCGAAATGTTCGGCGATACGTTTAAGCTGTACCTCATGTTCATAACCCGCAAAAATACGCGAAGCCTTAACTGCTTTACCCTTAAAGTGCATATAACACAAACAGTCCTGTTTTAGTTCCTCAGCGGTTAAAGGCTCCTGGTTAAAAGGATTTAAGCTGATGCACCAGGTCCCGGTAGAGATGAGCACAAATGGTGTGTTAAAATTTGCCAGATAAGGGATCAGTGCGGCAGAACTATCGTGTAAACCCACCCCCACTTTGATACTATTGCCTTCAAAATCCGTTTTCAGACTGGAATCTGCAGGGGTAAATGCACCAAATTTCTCATCTATTTTTTCTGTCGTAACCCAGTTGTGGTATTCATTTTTATTAAAATCCCAAAGCTGCGTATGGCAACCGATACTGGTAATATCGGCAACCGCTTTGCCTGTAATCAGATAGCTTAAATATTGAGGCAGGTGTAAAGCCCATTTTACTTTTTTAAAGACTTCGGGTTTTTCGTGCTTCAGGCGGTACAGTTGCATGCCCGAATTTAAGCTGCCCAGAATTGGTGAGGCCGTTTCTAGCGAAATCTTCTCCTCACCACCATATTTTGCATAAAAAGCTTTTTTTAGCTCTTCAGGATATTCTTTTAAATAGTTATAAAGCGGTGTTAAGGCTTCTCCATTTTCATCCAGGTAAACAAAACTGGCACCGTAAGTAGAGAAATTGATGGCCCTAACATCAAATTCTTTTAACTGCAAAACCTGATGCAGGGAATCGTACACGGAAGAGCGCAGGCTTTCGAGGTTTTCGCATGGCTCGCCATCTTCATCAACCGTTTCTACAAAACGTGCAGACCGCTCGTAAACAATACTGTAGTTTTCGTCGATCAGAAACAGTTTTTTATTCGTCTTCCCAACATCAAATATGGCTATAACTGGCTTAGGCATGTTCTATTTCTCTATTTACAAACCTGTAGCAACAGTATTTCCGCGGTGACTAACTAATTGATTTCTAACTTCTAAACCGCGGTACAGATTAATTGGTGATAAGGCCGCACCAGCTCTTAATCTGGCTTCGGCTACCAATGCCCTTAAATCGCTACGGAAGGTATGCTGTAAAATTTCCTGTGCCTTAGCCACATCATTATTGTCCTGCGCTTCGTTTAACGCTTTTCTATCCACCAATAAAGCTTGCGCATAAGCAATCATGATGGCTTCTACCGATTGTAATAAATCTTCTAACGGATCTTTCACATTATGGGAAGCATCGATCATCCAGCCCAGGTCTTTTGCATGGTTCATGCCTTTTGCATCCATACCTTCTACCAGTTCGTTAAAAATCAGGAACAACTGGTAAGGTTTAATACTTCCGGCAGTTAAATCATCGTCGCCATATTTAGAATCATTGAAGTGGAAGCCACCCAATTTCCCTTCCATTAACAACAAAGCCACAATCTGCTCGATATTTGCATTTGGTAAATGGTGACCTAAATCGACCAAAGTATAGGCTTTTTTGCCCAGTTTGCTTGCGTACAACAATGATTGTCCCCAATCGCCAACCGTTGTGGAATAGAAATTAGGTTCAAATGCTTTATACTCCACAAATATTTTCCAGTTTTCTGGCAAAGCCGAATAAATCTCCTGCAAACTTTCTAAAGTATTTTCAAAAGCTTTACGGAAATTAAGCTGACCCGGGAAACAAGAACCATCGGCAAGCCAAACGGTTAAGGCGTCGGATCCCAGTGCAATACCATGTTTAATAACTTCTATATTGTGTTCAATCGCCTGTTTGCGGATATCTTTATTCACATTCTGTAACGAACCGAATTTATAACTATGTGCAGCACCTTTCTGATCCTGAAAGGTATTCGAGTTCATGGCATCGAATTTTAAGCCATAGCCAGCGGCCAACGTTTTTAACGCTTCAGCATTTTGTGGGATATCCCAGGGAATGTGAAGCGAAATTGCACCACTTGCACCGTTAAGGGCATGAAGCAAACCAACATCTTCAATCTTTTCTTCAATGGTACGGGGTTCGCCACCGGTAATGGCAAAGCGGCCAAAGCGTGTTCCACCGGTACCTAATGCCCAGCTTGGGATCGCAATCTGAAAATCGACCAGTTTCTGGATGACACTTTCCAGATCAACGTGTGACCAATCTTCCTTTAAAAAAGAAAGCTTACGCTGATGCGGAGTTAAAAGGGAGTCGTTATGTTTTTCTATCTGGTTCTGCTCGATATTCATGAGAATATTTGGTTTTATTAGGTTAATTATTTGGGCGATACAATCGCCCTTCTTGCTCATCCCCGTGACTAACGAGGATGATTATAAAAAAATAAAGTCATTTTCGGTCTGCGCCAAGCACAGACCGGTTAAACAACTTACTAAAACTATTTTGCCATGGTCTGTGTCCGTACAGACCATTTACTTCTTTTTTAACCACAGATGTATACAGATCTGTGTGCATCTGTGGTTACATTTTTTATCTTACAAATGCCATGGCAACTCCGCCATCCACATTTAACACATTTCCGGTTGATTTTTGCAACAAGCCGCCTACAAAAGCGAAACAGGCATTGGCAATATCATCCGGTAATATAATCTGGTTCAATAAGGTACGTTTGGCATAATAAGCTGGCAACTCTGCCACGGTAATACCATACGCTTTTGCGCGGCCTTCGGCCCAACCACCTGCCCAGATATTGCTATCACTGATTACCGCATCCGGATTAACCACGTTTACACGGATATTATCTGCACCCAGTTCGGCAGCGTTTAACCTGCTTAAATGTAATTGGGCTGCTTTTGCACTGCCATAACCCGCATTATTTGGCCCGCTTACCAGGGCGTTCTTACTTACAATATTAATGATATCACCGCCAATATTCTGTTTTTGCATCGTATTTGTTGCAGCCTGGGTGATAAAAAACTGTCCTTTTACCAAAACATCATACAACAAATCCCAATCCTTTTCGGTATGGTCGGCAATGGTTTTCGAAATCGATAATCCTGCATTGTTTACAATAATATCTACCCCACCAAAAGCCAGGGCAGCCGAATCGAAAGCCGCTTTGATATCTGCTTCGCTGGTTACATTCAAAATCGCAGTGCTGTAAGAATCTTTGCCGTAAAGGCTTGCAAATTCTTTGCCTGCTTCTTCCAAACGCTCGGCATTCATATCATTCAAGATCACCACGCCACCTTCGGCAACAAACTTCTTAGCGATTGCTTTACCAATACCACCGGCACTACCGGTAATCAGGGCGATTTTACCTGTTAGAGGTTTTGGCTTCGGCATACGCTGTAATTTAGCCTCTTCCAACAACCAGTATTCGATATTAAAAGCTTCCTGGTGCGGCAATGAAGTATATTCAGATACGGCCTCAGCGCCTTTCATTACATTGATGGCATTGATATAAAATTCTGCGGCCACCCTTGCGGTCTGTTTATCTTTAGAGAAGGTGAACATCCCGATCCCCGGGTACAAAATAACCACTGGATTGGTATCGCGGATAGCTGGACTGTTTGGATGTTTACATGCTTCGTAATAAGCGGTATACATTGCTCTGTAGGCCTCGAAAGCGGGCTCCAATGTTTCTTTTAAAGCCTTTACATCCGATAAATCAGCATCGCTTGCCAAGGTTAAAACCAGCGGACTGATCTTGGTGCGTAAAAAGTGATCGGGACAGCTCGTACCCATTGGCGCAAGGCGGTCAAGATCGTTAGAATTGATGAACTCCAATACACGGCTATCATCGGTAAAATGACCGATCATATGCTGTTTAGAAGAACATAAACCACGTAAAACAGGTGCTAAAGCTGCTGCTTGTTTTTTACGCGCATCTGCCGCTGCACTTTCGATTTTCTGTCCGCCAAAAACCGGACCTTTTTTACCGTAGTTCTGGCTAAGATATTCAGAACAGATTTCGATTACCTCTAAAGTATTCAGATAACTTTTGTAAGCCGTATCGCCCCAGGTAAATAAACCGTGTGAGCCCAACATGATACCACGGATGCCTGGGTTTTCATCCAAACACTGTTTCAATTGCAGACCCAGTTCAAAACCTGGTTTTTTCCATTCTACCCAACCAATTGTTCCTCCGAAGAGTTCTTCAGTAATTTTTTTACCGTCTTTGGCCGCAGCGATGGCGATGGCCGCATCCGGATGCAGGTGATCGATATGCGCAAATGGCAGGAAACCATGTAAAGGCGTATCGATTGATGGTGCTTTAGAGCTCAGATCGAAAATGCAGTGGTTAAACAGTTCAACCATTTCATCTTCGTGTTCTACCCCACGGTAAATGTTTTTAAGGCTGCGCAAACGGTCAACATATAAAGCTGCGAGGCCACTTTTCTTTAAAGTACCTAAATCGCCACCTGATCCTTTTACCCACATAACTTCGGTTTCCAAACCGGTAAGCGGGTCTTTTTCCAATAATTTGCATGAGGTATTTCCACCTCCATAATTGGTTAAGCGCAAATCCGCCCCCAATAAATTAGAGCGATAAATTAAGAGGGCAACTTCATCACCAGCCAGTTTTGCGGCTTCCTCTTCATCCCACAGATAGCTTACGTGCTTATAACTTTTCGTATCGATTGACATTCTAATCTTATATTTAAATTTTTATTTATTATCCTTTAATTGAATTACCATAACCCACAATGAGTACCGAAATGATGATGGTCAAAATACCCGCCAAAACGGTTATCAGGGTTTTTCTGGATACACCTTTCCATTCTTTTAATACAAGCCCCCATATATTGGCAATTAAAATAATAAAGGCCATATGCAGGATCCACGAACTGGCGCCATTACCCATTTTGCTTTCGCCCATGCCGTAGAAAAAGAACTGTAAAAACCAGGTGGTACCTGCCAGAGCAGAAAAAATATAGTTTTTTAACAACGGCGTTTTTGCATTGGTATAATCACCAAATGTTTTGTTGCGTGCATTCAGTACCATACACCAGATAAAGTTGGTGCTTAAGCCGCCCCAAAGCACAATGATATAGGTTACATTATTTGAGAACAGGAAATTACCGGTTTCGGCAGGATTTGCTGCTTTCCAGATGGCGTTTGCTGCATCGGCCATCGGTTTCCCGGCTTCGATGCCGAAATTGAAACAGGCACTTAAAACACCCGAAACAATCCCTACAAATAAACCCAGACCAAATTTGTATTCTGTTTTCACCTCCATCCCGTGAGGATCTGTAATGCCGGTTTTCATCTCTTTTTCTTTCATCATCCCTGCTTTTCCGCAGATGATAATACCGAAAACACAAACCAATAAACCCAGCAAGACCATGCGGCCCCAATCGGTATGCAAAAACATGCTGAAGGTATCTTTACCCGCTTGCGGGAAGAAATCGAAATAAATGGATGGCAGGATGGAACCCAGGACCATACAGAGTCCCAAAATAATACTGCTTCCCAGTGATACACCGAGGTAACGAACACCCAAGCCATAGGTTAAACCCCCAATGCCCCAAAGGATACCAAAGAAATAAGTTAACCATAAAATATTGCCATGTGTAGCACTGATAATGGCACTGAAATTTGGAACGGTTAAATAAGCGGCCAATGGTGGAACGATTAACCAGGAGAATATTCCGCCAACGATCCAATAACTTTCCCAGGCCCAGCCTTTAACTTTTTTGTACGGGATATAGAAACTTCCGGAGGCAAAACCACCGAAGAAATGAAAAATTACACCTAGTATTGCTTGCATGCTATATTAATATATTTGGTTGGTCTAAAATAGAATTTACGGTAATTTAAACTGTTATGCACTGTTATGGATGGAGATAAGACGGAAGATGTAAAATGAGGATGGAATCGGATAATTGGAAGACCAGGTAGGAAGTTATTTAGCGCAAAACTACTTTGAAACCTTCCCACCATGGGCAGCAACAAATCAAAGTTACTTTGAAACCTTCCCGCCATGGGCAGCCACATATAAAAGTTACTTTGAAACCTTCCCGCCGTGGGCAGCGACATATCAAAGTTACTTTGAAACCTTCCTGCCATGGGCAGCGATATATATCAAAGTTACTTTTATTATAATGTCCAGATTTAGGTATCTGACTTACCTCTAATTCTTTATTTAAAGATTGCTTCACCTTTCCGCTATCCCTATGCTTCGGTTCGCTATGACGATACTTTCTACGTTAACACACCTTAACGGCTTCAATGCCCAACAACCTGGCCAGCTTGATCAGTTTATGACTGATATGCCCGATACCCACGGCACAATGGTGTGCAGGCCCTTGGTTGTTCCAATCCTCTGCAAATTTTCTTGCCCCTACCGGAAACCTGTACCGGCTGTTGGTATTACCGATTTCGAGAATAGGTCCCGCAACAGATTCACCTTCGGCAATCAGAAAAAAGATTTTTCCATTATTTTCAACTACAGAGAGCAAAGTTACCGCGCCATGTTTTACCGACATTTCTACCGATAAACCACTCCCCACTTTACCATGGTATACCTGCAAGGGTTTCACCTTGATTTTTCCTTCTGCAATGGCTAAATGCCCGGGGCCATCATGCCCCATCAATACTATATCATCTTTAAAATCTATGGCATAATATTCTGTAAACGAACCTCCACTGCCAAAGCTATCCATGATCTTCATCGCCTGGGCATTTTTAACTTCATACTCACCCGCTACCGGAATGCCTTTCGCGGTAAGCAACGAGTTGCCCAATATAATCGAACTGATGGTATCTCCATTGGCATTACCTGTACCCTTGTGGTAATAAGCCATCGAGCCTAAATGATAACGCGCCACCAGTTTATCTAAAGCTACTGCGGTTTTTGCAGCGCGGTTTAGTTCGTAGATTTCGCAGGATGGGTCGATTTCGAAGACCGATTGAAATTCCGCAAGCTTGATGTCGGTTTCCTCTTGAGAAACTTGTTCCTTCAGAGCCGTAAGTTCATCGGGTTCGATGATTTCAACATGGTTACCAAAAACGGAACATTGCAGGGTAATGTCTGAATAAATATCCAGCATGCCACTGTAATGGTTTCCCATTAGGCCGAGTGTATTGTGGCCCATGATGTGTGCTACCTTTGCGGCTTCTACCCATTCGCCAATTTCATTCCAGGTTGCGGTATCATTCAATACGCCTGTAACCTGTTGAAACTGGATTCCCGAGCGCTTAAATACATTGGCAATCTCCGGAACCGGACAAGCAGAGCAGTAAGCCAGCCATTCTCCGGTCATTTTGGTCCGGTCGCTTAACTGGTTAAAACTGTTATAATCAATGGCTTCGGTAGGAGCAAGATTCAAGATGATTACCGGAACCTTTGCCCTTCTTACCACCGGCAAAACCGTTGAAGATAAAGCATAAGTGGTTACATATAAGAAAATTACATCTACATCCCCTTTTTTAAAATCATGACCGGCATCAAAAGCTTTTGCGGCATTGTCCACAAGTCCCAGGTTTAGCACTTCGGCACCATAAGTTTGAAGTTTATCTTCTACCTGAGCCAGATAGCCGTTCAGGCGTTGTTCCAAGCCCTCAAACTGTGGCCAGTAGGTATCTAAGCCTATTCCGAACAGGCCAATTTTAAAGGGGTGATGAGTCATGATGATATGATTACGAAGGGTTTCTGTATTTAGATGGTGACAACAACATTTTACTTTTAAACAACCGGGAGAAATAATACTCCGATTCAAATCCATTCTGGAAAGCCACTTCGGCAATACTCAGATCGGTTTCCTTTAACATTTTGCCAGCCTTCTGAATTTTAAGATTTAACTGATATTGTCCCGGCGATTGGCCTGTGATTTCTTTAAATGCTTTCCTGAACCAGGCATAACTTACATTGTGCTTTGCGGCCAGCTCTTCGGGCGAAGTATTGGTATTCAGGTTTTCGTGAATGCTATATTTAATATTGTTGATCAGCTGTGTTTTTCGGCTGTTGGATTGTGCTTTAAGCAAGGCTGAAGCGTATACCAAACCCAATAACTGGATGGTTAAGCAGGCAGCAAGCTGGTTACTGCCAGGCCCGCCAAATTTTATAGTGTCGATTAATTGAATAAAGATGCTAATAAATTCTGCGTTAAATCCCATCTGGATTAATGGTCGCTCCGGATTAAAACACTCCTGTTTCATCAGGTGGTTGGCATAGCTGCCCTCAAAACCCACCCAATACTCTGCCCAGCCAGTATCTGCATTGGGCTTAAAGCGGTGCCAAACTCCCGGATAGAGAAAAAAGAGTGTTCCAGGCTGAATATCAACTTTGCCTAATTTTTCGGCTTCGAATACCCCTGTACCTGAAGCGATATAAACCAACTGATATTCGGAAAGCACCCTGCCCTTTCCCCATTCAAAAAAATAACCTTCGGGATGTTTCGAATCAGGATAAACGGTATCAATGGGATGAATATAATGACCTACATCGAGCACGTTAACACCCCAATCTGGCTGAGCTTTAAGCTCTGGTTGATCTGCATGAATATACTTGCGAAATGTGTCCATAATTTGGTTAGCGCCTTAAAACAACAACCTAAATTAATTAAACAGGTTTACAATTTAGCCCTTTATGCTAAATAATAGCAAAAAGTACATGCAAAATAACAGAATATACAGAATGGTTTAGCGCAGCGATTGAATCCGCTGTACAATATCCCCGATTACCTCTACAGATTTGAGGATTTTATAGTGACCAACCTCTTCAAACGACTTTGCCTTGATGGCAGGCTGTTTATCCAGGAATTCTTTAAGATAAGCATAGGGAGAAATATGGTCGGCAGGATCGAATGCCAGGAAATGATTAAGATCCGGACTTAGCTGATAAAGACTGGTGAGGTTAAAATGGCTGGCAGGTACGGGAAACTCTTTGGCAAAATTATTAAAAAAGATATCCTGGTGTTCAGCATCAATATTCACGGAAGCTAAACTCTGCTCGAAATTTTCCTTCAGTCTGATCAAAGGTGCAATGCTAATGAGCAGATCGGGCGATAAACCCAGTTCCTGTAAGGCAATTACATTGGCCATACCGCCTAGCGAGTGCCCGATCAGTACATCTGGCCGTGCATAGTTTAAAGCAATAGATTTTACCGAATCGGCATAAAGCATCAGATTGGAAAATTCAGAAACCGAGCTTCCGTTTCCAGGTGCATCAAAGGCGATAATCTCCAGATCTTCAATCTGCTGAAGCGCAACAATCAGCTCATAAAAATCCAATGCTTTTGAGGCCCAACCATGTGTGAGCAGTACTTTACGTTTGCCATTGCCCCAGCTGAAGCAGTTAATACTAACATCCGCATTGGTAAAATAGGTATCAAAAACGTTAAGGTTAAACTGCTTAGATGCGGCAATAAGCTGTTCCTGATGCAAGCGTAAAGGCATTTTGGGTGAGTAAAAAATAAACTCACGCATTAAAGCCGCATCAGGATCTGCCTGTGTTGATTTAAGCTCGTTTGCAATCTGTTTTAGCCTTTTCAATTCGAGCTTATTTATGGGTTAAACCAAATGAGATTTTAAATCTGCAGGAGAATAGTTGATCGATTTTAAGGTTTTGTCGTCCGATTTTCTGAATACCAGAAACAACCCGTCGATCTCTTTATAATAAGATTCAGTTTGATCTTTATCTAAATAGAACTGGATGGTTTTTTCAGCTTCTTCTACGGTTTTGCAGGCTTTGCTCATGTTCGAACGGTGAACTTCATCAAATAAAGTCTTAAATTTTCCGCCCAGTCCAAATTCGTGGATGGCACCGGCAAGCACATATTGCAGGTCGCAAAGGGCATCGGCCACTTCTACCAGATCATCATTTTCTACTGCTTCCTGTAATTCTTTCAATTCTTCTGCCAAAAGTGAAATGCGGAGATTGGCTCTCTGCTTTGAAGGAATAACCGGATTTTCCAGAATAGGGTGTTTAAAGGTAGTGTGAAATTCTGCAACCTGGTTTAGCGAATTCGTTTCTTGCATGGTGATGTATGATTTAATCTTTATGCAGCAAACTTAAAAAAAACAGAAGAAATAATGGGGAGAATTTATGCACACTATCCATTGACCGATTGTACAGCTACCCACCTTTCTTCCCTTCCCTCACCACCTTAAAAAACTCTTCCTTATAGGTTTCGCCAATTGGAATGGCCTGATCGTTAATGTAAACAGTATTGCCGTCAATCATTTTGATTTTCTCGAGCGAGATGATGTACGATTTATGGATGCGGTAAAAGGGCGGTTGGGGCAGTTCGGTTTCCAGCTCGCGAAGGGCCTGGTAGGTGATGATCCTTTGAGTTGCCGTGTACACCGAAACATAATTTTTCAAACCTTCAATGTACAGGATATCCTCGTAATTTACCTTGATAAATTTATTCTTGGTATCGCCTTTGATAAAAATGAAGTCGTTCCCCTGAGCAGCCTGCTGAACAATCATTTCCTGCTGTACCGGGGCCACGGGTGCCAGGACCTGCTGTGCTTTGGTGGCGGCTTTATAAAAACGTTCGTAAGAGATTGGCTTAAGCAGGTAATCTACCACATCAAGATCAAAACCTTCTAAAGCGTATTCAGGATAGGCGGTAGTTAAAATCACCTTGCATTTTCCGCCGCAGATTTTCAGAAACTGTATCCCGGTTAATTCAGGCATCTGGATGTCTAAAAAAACAAGGTCCACTTTTCCCTCCTGTACCAGATTAAGGGCTTCGAAAGCATTAGTTGTTGTGCCTACCAGTTCTAAAAAGGGAGTTTTATTGATAAAGGCAGCAATTATATCTGAGGCGTAAGATTCATCATCAACAGCAAGGCAACGGATCATAGTGAAAGGGTTAGCGGTTAGGGTTTGGCGGTTAGCGTAAATTAAAATACTTCAATAATACAAATTATCCGTTACAGATTTAAAATCAAAGTGCTTTTATAGGTATTGCCGTTGTTCGAAATCAATAACTCGTGTTTATCAGGGTAAATCAGATCTAATCTGCGGTGGATGTTTACCATCCCGACACCACTCGAATGGTCTTTCTGTGCATGGCTGATCTTATTGCTTACCTCGAAACTTAAACGTTTGTTCTGTACCTTAAGTTTAATGCGGACCGGTTGGGCCTCATCATTTACCACACCATGTTTGAACGCATTTTCTACAAAAGGAATCAATATCAGGGAAGCAATTTTTTGATCGGTAATACCTTCGGTGGTAAACTCGACGTAAAATTTGGGTTCGAAACGCATTTTAAAAAGCGCGACATAACTTTCCAAATATTCAACTTCTTTATCTAAGCTTACCTTACCATCCGGACTATCGTTCAAGGTATAACGCATCAGATCAGACAAACGCAAAACAGCATTGGCCAGTTGATCCGAAACCGGAATCGCCAGAGAATACACATAGTTTAAGGTGTTGTACAAAAAGTGCGGATTGATCTGCGATTTGAGGAACGACAGTTCGGCTTTCACCACTTCTTCTTTAAGTTTCCGGTTAACCTGCTCTGATTTAAAACTCTGCTGGATACCATAAACCGCAGCAGGCACCACAATAAATGCCAAACTCCAGTATATATTATCAGAAATGTAGTGCCACGCGGTTGTACCATCCGCATAATTATGAAAACCAAACCATTTTAAATACAATACTTCTTCTATTAAATACCTCAGGGCGATAAATATGCCTATAGTAAACAAAATACCACCGATTAATTGAGGCGTTTTACTTTTCTTCAAAAAGCTTGGATATACCCAAAGGTAACAGATATAAAATTCGACAATCTGGATAAAATTCATGGATATGTTAAAAGCCGATTGCCTTAAAGTAACGCCTTCTATAATAGCTCCGCCATAGAAATAACCTAAAACAAGTACCCAGCAAAGTATGTGGATGGAAATAATCTTTATTGTTTTCATGGCCTAAAACTATACAAAGCTTTTTTAACCGCCTATTTTCTTATTCCAAACCTGTAAAAAATTATCCCAACCTGTACATTTTAAGGATCAACACCTTTTATCCATCAAAAAAGCATTCGGATAATATTTTAAGGGGTTGGGATTATATAATTTTTAGGCTGATGCAGGCTGTTCATCTTTGAAGCATCAACATAAAACAAACACAATGACGAACTTTTTATTTAAATCTGCTCTTTTTGCACTACTTCTTCTTGGCTTTAAAACCAGCTTTGCTCAAAACATTAAAGTAATCGGAACCGTTACCGATAAAAGCAATAAACCTTTGGATTATGCTTCAGTAGCTTTAATCCACTTACCTGATTCGGCATCAGTCGGATTACAGGCAACCAATCAAAAGGGAATTTACGAATTCAACAATGTTAAACCGGGCCGCTACCTGATTAAAGCACTGATGATGGGTTATGACAAAAGCCGGTCAGCAGCTTTTGAAGTAATGGATGCGTCGATCAAAATGGCCCCCATTACACTAACCGACCGTTCGCAAAACCTGAAAGAAGTAAACGTGGTATCAAAAATGCCGGTGATCGATCAAAAAGCCGACCGCGTAATTGTTAATGTAGAACGGATGAATACCGCCGGAGATAATGCCCTGGAAGTAATCAGCAGATCGCCGGGTGTAAAACTGGATAAGGACGACAATATTGTACTTAAAGGCAAAAAAGGGATCAATGTGATGATTGACGGCAAAATGAGTTATATGACAGGTATGGAACTAACCACTTACCTAAAATCGCTGCCGGGATCGGTATTAAGCCAGATTGAACTGATCTCCAATCCGCCCTCATCATTCGATGCAGCTGGAACGGCAGGTATTATCAATATTAAACTGAAAAGAAACAAAATGCAGGGTTTTAACGGAAACATGAACCTTGGCGGGGGCTATGGCCGTTACGAAAAGGTTTATGCAGGTACCAATCTTAATTATAATATTGGCAAGGTAAGTACTTATGTGCGTTTAAATGCAGGGCACTATAACTCTTACAACAGGTTAACCTTAAACAGGACCATTGGCGAGGAACAATATAACCAGCTTAATTTCTGGCATCCGATAACGAATAGCTTGAATTACTCTACCGGGGCTGATTATTTCATCAATGATAAACATACAGTAGGTGTAATGATAAAAGGTTTCACCGCGCCAGAAGAAACCAAAGTGAACAGCAATTCGGTAAACTATAATGCCGCTGGCATAAAAATGGGCGGAACAAGTATGTTTAACCCGCAGAGCAACACCGAAAAAAACCATGCAATAAATTTAAACTACCGTTTTAAAACCGACACTCTGGGCGGCGAACTGGGATTCGATGCGGATTATGTTCAGTATGATAATACCAAAAACGAAACCTTTACCAACAACTATCTCGATGCCAACGATCAGCTGATCGGCAATCCGATCGATCTCCGCAACAATGGCATGGGCAAAGTATCCATCTATTCGGTTAAGGCAGATTATAGCCTGAACTTTAACAAAACATTAAAAATGGAAACAGGTTGGAAAAGCAGCTGGGTAAAATCGCAGAGCGACGTACGTTTCGATTCGTTAAAAACCGCTGGCTGGATTAACGATCCCCGCCGCACCAACCGATTTTTTTACAACGAAAACATTAATGCGGGCTACCTTTCGCTTGATCAAAGCTTTAAAAATCTGCAGATCAAGGCTGGTTTACGCGCAGAACAGACTTTGGGCAATGGCAGCTCATCGGGCACCAATACGCTGATCGACAGAAAATACTGGAAGCTTTTTCCAACATTGTTTGTTTCCTTCAAAATCGATTCAAACAACCTGGTAACTGCTGCCTACCGCAAAAGTATCAACAGGCCATCCTATAGCAGTTTAAATCCCTTTACCTTTTATTCCGATCCGTATACGGCTTTACAGGGAAACCCATTATTACAGCCATCTTATGCCAATAGTTTCGAATTCAACTATTCCATCAAGAACTTCAGGGTGTTAACGTTGAGTTATTCGGTTAGTAACGGATCGATGTGGGAAGTGGTTTATCAAAATGACGCGACGAAAGAAAGTATTTCGAGACCGGAGAACCTGAGCCGCACCACAAATTTTTACATGGCCACCGGAAGTCCTTTTGATGTAACCAAATGGTGGAACAACAGTACAGAGGTTTCTGTTGGTTACAACCGTACCGAATCTGCTGTACAGGGCAATGGTTACAATGCCTTTTCATGGAACTGGTCTCTAATGTCAGACAATACCATCACTTTGCCAAAAAACTACAGCTTGTCGATGTATGGTTACTACGATTCTCCTTCAGTATCAGGATTATTCCGCAGCTTGGGGAGTTACCAACTGAACATTGGTGCTAAAAAAACATTCTGGAGCAAAAACGCTACGCTTGCTTTAAAAGTGAACGACATCTTTAATACCAGTAAATTCAGGGCTAACCTCGAGTATAACAACATTAAAACCTATTGGCAGAACGAATGGGAAAGCCGTAAGGTCAGCTTAAGTTTCACCTATAAATTCGGCAACATGAAGATCAAAACTGCCCGTAGCAGAAGCACCGGAACAGCTGATGAAGAGAACAGGGTTGGGAAGAATTAAGGTGAAAAATCGTCATTTCGATCCGATAGCTACCGGATGAAGCGCGGTCCCGAATATTCGGGAAAGAGATCTATTTGTTAGATTTCCCGACTCCGTTGCACTTCGCTCGAAATGACGACTACTTGAGGAGGTTATCTCTGAATTAAAGCTTAACTTTTACAAAATACAAACGGTTCCGGTCAACAGAATTGGTAAATGGTAGAATCTTCTGTGCAAAGCCGCTTGCGCCATTGTCTACCACACCAAAATCATCATCGTTAGAAATGACAAGGATGTTGCCCGGTAACAAGGCCAAACCTTCTGCCTTATCGTGCGGATAAACTGAAGGTAAATCTTTTAAAAGGTCTAAAACAACGGTTTTGCTTACCGGAGTGATGCCTGCGCCACTTAAACCTGCAGCATTATTTAATTCCTCGACTGTTTTGCCACCATACAATTTACCTGTAGCACCATTGCCAGCGTCAGAAATATCGGTAGCTCCGCTGAGGTCGATCTTAAAAACTTTTTTAAATGTTGCCGGACTGCTTGCCGCGCCACCATACAATCCATCACGTTCGATGGTTAAAAAAGTAGTACTGTTTACGGCAACTATATCGCTCACCCCCGTTAAGGTGGTATTATCCATCAGATAAGCGTATTGTTTGGTTGCACCTGTAGCAATGTCGAAAGTTAAAATTCTCAACACAACCGAATTGGCAATAGCTGCTTTAGAAGGATTGTACATTGGCGACTGCATCATGCCCACCAATGTTTTCCCATCGGGGGTAATGGCGAGGCCTTCCATACCGCGGTTTGCCCTTCTGTTGGCAAATACAGCAGGGATTTTACGTCCGCCGGTTCCTGTTCCAAAAGGATTAATACGTTCTATGGTTTTGCCCGAGGCATCAAAATGTGCAATATGAGGCCCATACTCATCGCTGATCCAGAATGATCCGTCAGCTGCCCTCACCAAACCTTCGGAGTCGATTCCATCGGCGCTCGGTGCGATTGCCTGTCCGCTTAAGTCGTAGGCAGTTTCTCCCGAAGCACCCATTCCCTCAGGATTTGGAAGGCCGTTTAATCTGGCGCCGGCTGCATTTTTCAGGTATATGGTTTCTTCGAGTATTAATTTACCGTCTTTCAGCCTAAACTTTCCGATCTGTGGATCAAAATCGGGCTTTCCGATGATGATCGAGTTGGCCAGCTGTCCGGCAACATTCGAACCTCTATCGGTTAACATATAAAAAACATCAGGTGAATTGGGATCGGCAGCTACGGCCGAACCAAAACCGCCATTATACACTTTTACGCCGGTAGCGGTAGTGAACAGTACCGGAGGATCGGAAACTTCTGCAAGGGCAGGATACGTAAATTCTGCAGGGGTTTCTTCATGATTTTTTTTACAGGATACCATACCGATAGATACGGCAGTTAATAGGGTGAGTAAATCTCTTTTCATTTAAATGGAATATTTTTTGAACAAAGCAAGCATGTAGATATGAAGCCTGTGTTAAGGGAATAACAAGAATAGTTCTAAAGGCTTGTGGTGAACAATCAGTTTTTCATTTTTAAGTAAGGCGGGTAATGCCTCAGCATGACAGCATATTCAAGATTCCTATAAAAACAAAAAGGATTTCCGTTGTTTTCAGGTATAAGAATAAAGGTCTTGAAACGTAAAACAACCAGACCGACATCTAGCCTGCTCCATCATCTCTCTTACATTTTCTATCACCTACCGCTTAATAATTCACATACCGTTCCTCAAAACTACCATCTTCATATAAATCGATCAGCCCATAACCTGGCGCGGTTTCTCTTCTGTTGCCCTCCCACCATGCGCCGGATACGGCACCATTGCAGAGGTAGGTTACATTGTTGTACACCACCTTATCGCGCATGTGCAAATGGCCGCTCAAACACAGCTTTACATTGGGATGCTGATAAAAAAGATTGATGATTTTAGCGGTATCCGTATGCATGTCGCCGCCCAGCATGGTCCATTTGTTTATGATATCGTCTTCAATCATTAAAAGTGCGGTAAGGATGGGAATGTGCGACATCACCATCACGGGCATTTTAGCACTTGTTGTTTCGAGTTCGTTTTTTAACCATGCCAATTGTTCTTCGCCCAATTTACCGATGTACCAGGTGTCATCAATATCCAGATGGGTGCTATCCAGTACGATAATTTTCCAGCCCTTTTGTATGAAACTATAATAGGGTTTAACCAGCTGTAACTTATCCATCGCATATTTCTTCCCATAAAAAACATCGCCTTTGCTGTTTTCATTCCACCAGATATCGTGGTTGCCCAAACAATAGTGAACAGGCAGACTGCATTCATTCTTCATCGTTTCAGCTACCAGCTTCCATTGCTCGTTAATGGTACCGATATTTTCTTTGTTCATATCAAAAACGATATCTCCTCCATTTAAAACCAGATCTACTTTTGGCGATTGCCCCTGCAAATGGTGCAAGCATTTAACAAACCTTGCAGGCGCATTAAATTGATTCTTCAGGTGCACATCCGTAATATGGGCTATCCTAAGCACGGGATTTTTATCCGCTACCAACGACAGTGCGGGTAGCGTTGGCAGTAAAAACAAACCACCTATATTTTTGACTGCAGATCTTCTTTGCATGATATTCTTTTTATTGGTTTCAAAATTAGCATTGCAATGTTTCCTTAACATTAAGCAAAAAAGCGGCGCAAGTGATTCATACACGCGCACCGCTTCGTTTATCAAAACTTATCCTTTTATCGATTATTATTTCGCTAAGCGATAAGCCTTGATAATTTTATGGAAAATCTGATTGTTGGGATAAACACCATTGAAATTTTGCGATCCCGGCCCGTAGGCAAAAACCGGAACCATAATCCCCGTATGGTCGTTGGTGCTAAATTCGCCCCTCACCATTCCCTTTTCTGCTGCACCATCTAAGAGTGTTAATCCACCGGTTTCATGATCGGCAGTAACGATGACCAGTGTTTCGCCATCCTGATCGGCAAAACAGAGTGCTTCGGCAATGGTACGGTCGAAATCGTGCAGTTCGGTAATCAGGTAAGGCAGATCATTTACATGACCTCCGTAATCGATCTGCGCCCCTTCGGCCATGATGAAGAAGCCCTGTTTGTTTTTCTTTAATATATCGATGGTGTGCAAAAGCGATTGTTTCAGCATATCGCCACGGCCTTTTATTACCGGCCGCGTAGCAGAATCATCAAGCAGCACCAACTGTTTGCCCTGGTTTTGCTTTGTAAAATCACTTAAGGTATTACTTAATTGAAAACCTTTGGCTTTAAGCTCCGGCAAAAGATTCGTGTTTTTATTCTGTTCGAAAGCTTTACGGTTAGAACCGACCAAAATTTCAGCTTTGCTGGTTAACAGGTCGTTTGCGATTGCACCATTAAAAGCGCGATCGAGCTGATGGGCATAAAAAGCTGCTGGCGTGGCATCGGTCAGGTCGCCCGAACTGATGATTCCGCTTTTTAGGCCCAAACCGGCCAAAGTATCTACCAGATTGGTAATCTTCTGTTCATCTGGCCCCATCCCGATATACCGGTTATTGGTTTTAAAACCTGTTGCCATGGCAGTGCCGCCTCCAGCCGAATCCGTATTTCCAGCATCAGCCGCAGCAGTTTCCGAAAAACCGATAGCGTGGAATTTTGCCATATTTAGATCACCATGATTGGCAATCAGCCCTGCGTGGATTGCCGCAAGCCCCATGCCATCTCCAATTAATAAAATAACATTTTTGGCGGGTTTATCTGCCCCATCGCTTTTATAAGTAGGTGCATAAGGCTTATACGGAGTTGGATTGATATAACTTAGTTTATCCTGATGAAGATAAAAGTCTTTCAATTTGTTTGGGTTATCGGTATTGATCCAGTCTGCACCCAGCCGCTCTAATACAATCCAGGTGTTCGGACTATCCTGAGTGGCCCAAAACCTGAAAGGTTTTCCTTTATGGTGTGCCTGCTCAATCAAAGCCTTCATCTTTGCTTCATCGGTTTTGGTCGGGTTGCCTTTTCCATTCCATACGGTATGGTTTTTAAGGTCATCGCTAATCATCGCCACCCTGGCCAATTGTGCATCGGTATAAATGGTAGCCGGTCTGCCATCGAATGCTATCTTCTCATCATAATCCTTAAAATCGGCAGGAACAGGCATATCTCCGCTGATGACCACTTTGATGGCGCTGGCATTCTTTTTCGCATCAAATACTTCTCCATAAGCCTCCAGTTCTTTCAGCAATACAGGCAAAACATGTTGGTAATTTTCCTTTACATCAACCACCAGCTGCAATTTCAATGTTGCATTTGCATAAGGATGATTTCCATTTGCTTTAAAATGTTGTGCAAGCGGATCGAGATAAATTTTTTTCAGGGTGAAACCAGGCTTTATTTCTGAAACCTCGTGCGCTACATACAGTTCCCCATCTTTTAAAAACACATCAGCCTCTATCGAGCCCATTCCTGCAAAATATGCTGTTAAAAGGGGGATTTCCTGTTTATAATCATTATGGCTATGCCCGCGGTTTGCGGTCAGTTTAATCTGCGCGGATGCGCTCTGCAGTCCCAGTAATATCACCAAGACTGCAAAGTTTATCCATAATTTATTTACCATCCTGCGTTCTGTTTGATTACCCCCGCACTGTTATCAATTTCTCTCTGCGGCACCGCCCATACATCATGTACCTGTGGATTGAAGGTCCTGGCCGGCCAGATTACGCTGCCATCAAAATCATGTAAAGGTTTGGCATAAGCTGTCTGGGCATCGCCCCATCTCACCAAATCTCTGTGACGGTCGGCCCACTCTCCCGCCAGTTCGTTGCGGCGTTCGCGTTTAAGATCGTCGATTGTCATTCCGGTTTTTGCACCCAAGCCTGCACGCGCCCTGATTTTATTCAGTTCGGTATCGCCTGCTCCTGCACCGCTCAGGTTAATGGCAGCTTCTGCCTTAATTAACAACACTTCAGCATAACGCATTAAGGGTACGTTTAAATCGGTTGTTCCATTGTCGCCGTTCGGATTAACGTGCGTTGGAATTGGGTTGGCATAAGAAAACGGCTCCATATATTTTTTAAACTGATAGTTTGAAGTCGCCCCTGCATCTTTGGTGAAGCTACGCTCGGCTCCAAAGAACATAAATTTATCACCTGGTTTCAAAATGGTGGCTTCGCGGCGTTGATCGCCAGCTTCGTAAGAATCGTAAAGTTCTTTGGTAGGCAGGTAATAACCCCAGCCGTTATAAATACCCCAGGCTTTGTTGGTTAACATTACCCCTGGAAGTTTACTGCCCCAGCCTGTACCACCACCACTTGGCGTGCACACTACCGACCATATGTACTCTTTAGACCAGTTGTTTGCTGCTATAAATACATCAGCAAAACCAGTATTCACTAAATCATGCTGACCAGAAGTGATCACCATATCGGCATATTTTGCAGCATTGGCATAATCTTTTTTGTACAGATACACTTTAGATAGGTAGGCCCAGGCAGCAGTTTTATGCGCTTTGCCATAATCGGCAGGTTTCATTGCCGAAAATAAGGGAAGGTTATCCGCTGCTTTTAACAAAAGGGAAATGATATAATCGTAATTTTCATTTACGTTTTTTGCACGGGCAATAGGTTGTGACGGATCGCTTTCTGGTGTAACGATCGGAACGCCAGCTTTGCCGTTTCCATAGTTTGCAGCCAACTGAAAATAAACCAAACCGGCATTAAAATAGGCATCGCCGATGATCTGTTTCTTTAATGCTTCATCCATAGCGATACCTGGCACATTGATAATAATATCGTTCGCACGTTTGATAATGGCATAACGCATGCTCCATTGCGTTTCGGTATACCCTCCGCCAACATAGGTACGGTTAAAGTTTTTGATGTTATCGGCCTCTGGTTTGTTACGCCCGGTAACCATGTCATCGCTGGCATTGATAAACCAGAACATCCCACGACCGTAAAAGTCTTCAGCATTGTAATTTTCATACATGCCACCTTCAGCTTTCAATGCATCTTCTTTGGTTTTCCAGAAATTCTGTGCCGATGGAGAGCCTTCGGGTACGATATCAAGCTCTTTTGTACATGAAGAGAAAAAAGCAAGAGCGGCAAATGCCATATATTTAAAATTCGTTTTCATTGTTTTGATTGATGATTATAGATTTACACTTAAACCAAGGATAAAGCTTCTTGCCTGCGGATAACGGCCAACATCCAGTCCGTTATTATCCATTCCGATTTCCGGATCGAAGCCCGAATAATTTGTAATGGTAAAGAGGTTGTTTGCAGTGGCATAAATCCTTACCCCTCCGGTTTTCAATTTACTGGCAAGCGATTTTGGCAAACTGTAACCTAATGTTACATTCCTGATCCGCAGATATGAACCGTCTTCTACATAAAAATCGGAAGCATTAAAGTTTCCATTGGCATCACTGGTCGAAATAATCGGCACTTTACCACCCGGGTTCTCTGGCGACCAGGCATCAAGAATACCTACCAGTTTGTTGTAAGATGGGCCACTGGCACTGTAGGTGGTACGTTTTACCGCATTAAACAGTTTATTGCCTTGTACACCCTGTGCGAAAATATTGATGTCGAAGTTTTTATAGCTGGCATTAAAGCTTAAGCCATATGAAAAATCAGGATAAGCGCTACCGGCGAAATAACGGTCGTTCCCATCAATCGATCCATCGCCATTGATATCTACGAATTTGAAATCTCCCGCTTTTGCATTTGGCTGAATTTTAGCTCCCTTAGCATTTTTATAATTATCGGCTTCTGCCTGGCTTTGGAAAATACCATCTGTTTTTAACACATAATAACTGTATAAAGGTTGCCCTACTCTAATGGTAAGTGGCGCAAGTTCGTTACGGAAATTTGTACCCACGGCAATGTTTTCCAATCCTGGTGCCAGTTCCTCCACCTTGTTGTTGATTTTGGTTAAGGTAGCGTTTACAGAATAGGTAAAAGCCGCATTTTTATCGCTATTGTAGGTTAAACCCAGTTCTACACCTTTATCTTTTACAATACCGGCATTAACGGTTTGGGTGTTTAAACCTGCTGTTCCAGGTAACGACCGGGTCAAAATCATTTTATTGATTTCTTTAATAAAATAGTCGGCATTCAGGCTTAATCTGCCTAAAACGGCTACATCAATCCCTAAATTGGTCTGTTTTGATTCTGCCCATGTTAAATCTTTATTGGCCAGAACCGTTTGCACATAACCATTTTGCAAGGTTGGCGTTTGTCCAAAATAACTTTGGGTTGCACTTAACAATGGGTTCACCGCAGAAGCGTTTAGCGAGCCTAAATTACCCAGTATACCATAACTCGCTCTCAATTTCAGTTCATTTAACCAGGAAGCGTCTTTAAGAAAATCTTCTTTATTGACTACCCATCCTAGCGAAGCTGAGCCATAATTCCTGGTTCTGTTATTTTTACTGAGCAGAGATGAACCATCGCGACGGCCGATTAACGATACCAGATATTTTTCGCTATAGTTATAATTGGCCCTAAAAAACAGTGATGAAAGTGCCTGAGCATACATACTACTCACCGAAGGCTGTATCACTGTTGCATTCACCAGATATCTGTATTGAGGAGATTCATCATCAAAACCAGCTCCAGAGGCCGATAAGCTGTTGCTTTTGGTTTTCTGAAAAGAATAACCACCGGTAAGATCTAACTGATGACGACCAAAAGCCGCCTTATAACTCAATACCTGCTCTGCAAGAAAATCATTAGAACGGCTACTGCTTTCTTGTAAGCTGTTGCTCAATACCGGTTTTCCCACCTCCGGCCTTTTTGGCGTAAAGCTTTTAAACGCGGCATCTGATTTAGTGATACTTAAATTAGACCTAAACGTTAAACCCTTCATCAATTTAACATTGACATAAGGATTAACCACCAAAACGTTTACAGGATTATTGATATCGATACGCTGTAAATCGGCAACTGGGTTAACGATATCGCCATAGTCGCCCGCATATTGCCCGCCTGGTAAACCGGCAAAGCTACCATCAGCATTGTAAGGCGTTCCGTTGGTTGGATAATAAATGGCCGAAAGTAAGGCTCCTGTATAATCGCTGCTGGTATTGGCGCCATTTCCATTGGTACTGCTATACGATAGGTTTTCACCTACTTTTAACCAATTGGTCAACTCATGTTCGGTATTGATCCTGAAGTTATAACGTTTGGTTTGGGTATTTAAAACAATGCCTTCCGCATTACGGTAATTAAAACTTAAGTAATAATTAGATTTTTCACTACCACCGTTTATAGCGGCATTATAATCCTGTACCATTCCATCTCTAAAAACTTCGTCCATCCAGTTGGTGCGTGTTACCTGTCCGTCAGGGTATTTCGAAGCATCAAAGGCAGGCAATATGGTGGTACCGCCATTTTTGGCTGCAGTTGCGGCCACCTGGGCACGTTGCTGGGCATTTAAAGGTTCTAATTCCTTCCATACACTTTGTTGTCCAATTTTTGCATCGAAACTGATCTGCATTTTGCCGTTTTTACCTTTCTTGGTGGTAATCAATACCACACCGCCTGAAGCCCTTGCACCATAAATGGCTGCCGATCCGTCTTTTAATACCGATATAGATTCGATATCGTTAGGATTAAGCTGTGGTGTACCCGAAAATATAGATCCATCGATTACATAGAGTACGCTTTCTCCGTTGATCCCGCCTGCACCGCGGATATTAATACGCGGTGTTGAAGTTGGATCGCCACCCTCATTGGTTACGATTACCCCGGGTGACTTACCGGCAAGTACCTCTCCTACACTGTTCAATGAACGCGAAGAAAGTTTATCCAGTCCAACAATGGTGATTGCTCCTGTTAAAGTTTCCTTTTTCTGTGTACCATAACCTACTACCACTACATCGGCAAGCATGGAACGTTCTTCGCTCAACACCATATTGATGACCTGGCTCTCACCCACGTTGACTTCTTTGGTACGGTATCCGATCATCGAAAATGAAAGTACAGCATCGGCACCCACTTCAATGCGATAAGCACCGTTTCCATCGGTAATGGTACCGCTTTGTGTTCCCAAAACTTTTACCGAAACGCCGGGCAAAGAAACTCCGGACGAATCGCGTACTACCCCGGTAACAATACGGTCGGGTTTATTCAAAACCGCATTGTTTAATATCACATAACCACCTTTTTCCAAAACCTGTAAACCTAGCCTATCGAGCATTGATCTTACAGGCTCGGTGGTAAAATCGCCACTCACAAACATGTTTTTCTGTTGTAGCTGGTCGGGATTGTATACAAAGCTAAGCCCCGTACGCGACTCAATTTCTTTGATTATTTCGGTCATTTTACGGCCTTTGCTGATCGTAATGCTCACCGTTGTTTTCTCTAACTTTTGCGCCATCCCTGCCGAAGCGAGGATTGAGCTACAAAAAATGCAGAGGATCGTAAATGTTAAACATGCGTATTTCATGATCTTATAAAGAGCTGGTGTCCTCTTATGGGAGGTTGTTTTCATTGTTTAATTTGTTTGATTGTGTTTATTTGTAAAGCTTTAATTATGCCGGCATCCATGGCCAGAAAGAAAGATTACGGCAACTAATCTGATCAGTACCGCAGACGATTTCTATATCATATCCTTATCTCATTTGTATATGTTAAATGTTTTATGATTTTTTGATCCGTTAAACTTAAGGTGGTGCAGGCTGCAGATGATATCCAGAATCTCTTCAGGCGATTGCCTGCTGCTAAAAGTGGCTGTACTTTTAAGTTTGCTCAAAGTACTATCGCTGAGCGAAATTTTGATGCTGTATACATATTGGAGCTTGTCAATTACCTGCTCTAGCGTTGCACCATCAAAAGCAAGCTCAACAAAGGCCAAAGCCCTGGCTTTACGGATGGCTGCGCGGCCTTCATTTTTATCGTAGGTTAAAAACTCATCTTTGATCAGTGTACCAAGATTGCCCCCCTTATTGCTCACTGCAACTTTTCCGGTAAGTACGGCAACTTCGATATGTTTACTGGCTTGATAAGATTTAACCCTGAAAGAGGTACCCAGTACTTTGATATCGACTCCAGATGTGGTATGTACCGTAAATGGCCGTTTCTCCTGGTGGGCAATATCAAAAAAAGCTTCACCCTCTTTTAATTCGATCTGTCGGTTGTCCGAAGCAAATACTTTAGGGTAGCTAAGTTTAGCGGAGGGGCCTAACAAAACCACCGAACCATCTGATAAGGTAATGCGTTTTCGCTCTGCACTGCCTGTAATTACCGTAAGCTGATTCTCACTCGGATTTACTGGCGCACTGAGTTTCCAAATACCAAAACCCGCTGTAATGATGATGAGTATTGCTGCTGCAGTCCTGACAAGAGACGGGAGCTTAAATACCTTGTAATGCTTCGGTTTTTGATGCATTGCCCCCTTAAGGTGAACAAACATCTGTTCTCCTATTGCTGCTTTACGGTCTGCAGCCAGTTCAACATTCTCCTGATGGAGCGCGGCATACCACGATTCAACTTTATTTTGTTCTTCCGGACTTGCCTGCTGATCGAGATATTTCTGCAGCAGCTCCTTTGCCTGTTCTTCTGTCATTTAAATACATGTCAGTTGAAAAGCAGATCGGTACTAACCAAAAATGTTATCGATACATTAACTTTACGTTAAGCCGATCAGCGCAGCGATGAAAAGGATGTAGGAAAGACTTTTTTTGAGCAGTTTCAGAGCTGCAGAGATCTGATTTTTTACTGTTTGTACGGAAACATCAAGTTCTGCAGCGATTTCTTTGATTGATTTTTCCTGTTTACGGCTCATCGAAAATACCAATTGCATTTTTTCTGGTAAGCGCGCTATGGCGGCATCAACTTCTAAATGAAGTTCTTTTAAAATCAATTTATCATCCGCGGCAACAGTATGCTGTTCATCCATAAGTGCGCTAAGTGCAGTTTGGTGTTGCGCTTTAATGCTACCCGACCTGAAATAATTAATCACTTTGTATTTTACAGCACCATGCAGGTAAGCGCCTAAACTTCCTGTTAAGTTAATGGCTGCCCGGTTCTCCCAAAGGGAGATGAAAATTTCTTGCGTAATATCCTGTGCAAGTGCTTCATCATCCGTTTTTTTCAATACAGCATCAAAAACATCCGCCCAATAAGCATGGTAGATTTCTGCCATAGCCTCATGGTTTCCCTGTTGTAAAGAAGAAAATAATGAATTGTCCAAGGGATACTGTTTTATAATGGACAAAGCTAATGGCCCAATATTCCCTTAGTATTAATAAATCTTAAAGACTAGATGTTGCTGATGGAAAATCCAAGATGGACAGAAATCTGCCCCTATCTGGGATATCCGCGGGAAACAATAGGAGCTTGGTTTCCCACAGATTTAAATAGATTGCCGCAAAAGTCTATTGTGCGGGCTTTGAGTTCCTCAATGATCTTTTTCTGCAGAACCATTGGTTAATTGGTGGAGAAGGAAGCAAAAGCGTCCCCGTTATCCGAATAACCCCGCAAAAAGTTTATTGGAATGTAATTTGGACTGATGATCGTAAATATGCGAAGTGCTCATGATCTCATTTACGCCATACTTTGTTACAAAAGCTTCTAAATTTTCCTTGATGGTTTTGGCACTGCCGATAAAAGAATAATATAACATCTGTTCGACTGCTTCTTTTTCCATACGGTCCCAATACTGATTGATATCATCAATTGCCGGCTTTAACAATTCCCTTTTACCCGTAATTACGCCTAAGAACATGCGTTTCACCGAACTTGATAGGCGTTCTGCTTCATCATCCGTATCGGCAGCAACTACGTTTACACAAGCCATTACATAAGGTTCCTGTAGAAATGCCGATGGCTTGAAGTTATTTCTATAAATGGAAATCGCCTGTTCGAAATAGGCTGGTGCAAAATGACTTGCAAAAGCATAAGGCAGTCCTTTTTCAGCTGCTAAACGTGCACTGTCGGTACTTGAGCCTAAAATCCAGATCGGTATATCCAATCCCTCTCCCGGAATAGCCCTTACACTTGCGCGGTTATTGCTGGCAGAAAACAATTGCTGTAAGCGGTCTACATCTTTTGGGAAATGATGGGCAGCATTAAAATTCTCGCCACGGATGGCCATTGCCGTCACCTGATCGGTGCCGGGCGCCCTACCCAAACCTAAATCGATCCGGTGAGGGTAAAGTGAAGCCAATGTACCGAACTGTTCGGCCACAATTAAAGGTGCATGATTGGGTAGCATAATCCCTCCCGAACCCACACGGATGCTTTTTGTACCTCCGGCAATATATCCGATAAGCACCGCTGTTGCCGAACTGGCTACACCTGCCATGTTATGGTGTTCGGCAAACCAATAACGGGTGTAACCTAAACTTTCAGATTGCCGGGCCAGATCGAGACTGGTTTTAAAAGTATCTGCTGCAGTATAACCGTCTAAAACGGTTGCAAGATCGAGTACGGAGTAAGGTATATTCTTTAATAAGTGATCAGCCATAAATCAAAAAGATAAAATCCAGACTGCTAAAATATCCTTAATTAAACCAACTCCCGATGATTTCGGGCATATATGACGTTGAACCAACACTAAAACATTGCGATGATAAAAAAGGTCTTCGCTGATTAAAAAAGCAAACTAAAGCACCAGCAACATCCAAACATTACAGGCAAAATGACCTGAATTGCCCAATGGAGCAGATAACTTTTTAAATCCTGTTTTTTCATACATCGTAATCGCCGTGGTCAATTCAGGAAACGATTCGAGATAAATTTCATTATAACCAAAGTGCTGGGCCGACCCGATACTTTTCTCCATTAGCATTTTGCCGATACCTTTTCCACGTGAGCCTGCCGAAGTATACAGTTTAACGAGTTCCACACAGCCAGCAGGTAACCCTTCGGTAGGGTAAATGCCGCAGCCGCCGATAATAAGCCCATCCTCTTCCGCTAGCCAATATGCGGATTCAGGATGCTCAAAAACTGTAGATAAATGATCCGTTGTCCGGTCGGTATAAACCGTCCCAGACCTGTCGATCTTAAATTCTCTTAAGATTGTTCTGATCATCTCTGCTGTAGCCGCATTATCTTTTGCTGTTATCTTTCTAATGGTAACACCCATATCCGCTTTATTTTTTTCAAAGGTAAGAGTTTAGGCTAAATTGATGGGATAATTGTTAAATCGGTAACTGGTTAATTGTGGCATTAGACGGTAAGAACAATTAACCGGTTAATCATTCCCTCAGTTAACCATTTTCAACAGTTAAGCAATTAAGCACTCTCCACAATTAACCTGGCTATCTGAAATAGTTTTACTATTTTGGCGTTATGAATAACATGAAAGAAAAAATATTGCTTTTACTGGTCGCCATCAGCATTTTTGGCTGTGGCATTAACAGGCAGGCTCAGCAGATAAAAGCCCTTGAAGATTGCACGTATAAAATCACCGGTGTACAACAGGTGAGCATTGCAGGAACGGATGTAAAAAAATTAATGGATCAGCAGAGCTTCAGTCTAACCAGTTTACCGGGCGTAGCTTTGGGTCTATTAAGGAAAGACATCCCATTAAGGGCCAACTTAAACTTAGAAATTACCAATCCATCCGCTAATCTGGCCGCAATAAACCAGTTCGAATATAAAATCCTGGTAAACAATACAGATTTGGCAGAAGGTACGGTGAACCAGAATGTAAGCATTGCACAAGGTCAAACCGTTACTGTGCCGGTTCAATTGGTAAGTAATATCTATGGCTTGGTATCTAACGGAAATGTATTTAACGACATCATCAAGGCTGCCCAAAAGGGAGCGTCTGCTAAAGATGAAAAACTGGGCTTGTTAACCATTAAAATAAAACCAACTTTTATGCTGGGCAATACGCCGGTTAAATACCCTGGCTACATTACCATTAATAAAGATATTAGCAGTAAAATATTGCTTTAAGGATTAATGCAAAAAAAATGCCCTGTTAAATCATATCAGCAGGGCATTTTCGTTTAAAAAACCTTATTAAAATTTTTTATCAGGCGTCATCACCATGCCCTTAAACCCTTTTGGGTCTAATTTTTCATCTACGGCTTTAAGTTCAGCTACCGATAATTTTGATGGCATTACAGTTGACGTAGCACTTAAGCTTGCTGTTTTAGCTCCCGTAGTTACAAAATTCCCGTTTTTCGCGTATAATAAAGCGTAAGCCAACAGGGTTTCTGTTTCATCACCCCAGGCCTTTGTTAAATCCTCCGCCGAAACTTTATCAACCGTTAGGCCAGAGTAGTAGCCACCAACGCCAACTTTATTTTTGGTTTCAAATTCGGGGATATACATATCCAACTTATCTATTCTGACCGGAAAGAAACCTACCGGTTTTCCATAAGTAGTGCTGCCAATTAATTTTACGTCCATTACCGGTTTCAAACTGTTGATGGTGAGCTCACTTGCGGATGCCGTAGATCCTGTTACGAGAAAATAAATTCTGTTTAAGGCTAAAGATCCTGATTTTGCAAATTTCTCAATGTTATCTGCAGCTGTTGGGGAATAATCTAAATCTGCATAAGTGGCATACTTTCCGTTCACACCGGAAGTAAAAGTCTGTAATTTACCGGCATCGTCTAATAAAGGCTGGTGTGCCAAAACGGAGGCTTTCCGCTGGGCACTGGTAATCGACTGTAGGTAGCTATTGTAATAAGAAGTAAACATGGTATTGCCCGTTTCTCCTGCAGGTGCGGCCAGATTAATAATCTGGGTAGCAGTGGAAACATAACCACCACCATTATATCGTAAATCAACAATCAGTTCGCTAACACCCTGTGTATTGAAATCGGCAAAGGCAGTATTCAATGCTGCAGAAACATTATTGGTAAAACTATTGAAAACAATATAGCCCACCTTTTTTGCATTAACCGTATAAACATGGGTATATAATATGGGATTGACCGTGTAAAGGCTACTCGTTACAACAGCCGTTTTAGGATTGCCATTAATATCATTAAAAGCCAGTGTTATACTCGGATTGGTACCAAAAATAGCGCTATTCAAAAAACTAACTGCACCAGGATAAGTAAGGTTTGTTCTGTTGTTGACACTCGTTAACCTACAGCCACGCGTTAAGCCCTGCTGCGCTGCCGGAGAATTTGGATAAACATATTTAACCCTTAAATCTGTTTCATTATTATACTGAACAGAAAAGCCATAATCGTTGGCAGAACCGTTTACATCTGCCTTTAGTACCCCTGTTTTCCCTGTAGTTGCTGCAGTATAATCAAAAAAAGAATATTTGGGTTCTGTAGAAGAACTACTTACATATTCATATGGTTTCCCTGTTGATGGGTCCATAGAGTATTGTGTCAAAGCAAATAACTCCGTTTCGTTCGAACTGAATCCGCGCGGGTTAAACACTTCATAGGTTGGTAAGGAAGTATTCCAATAATAAAGTTCTTTGCCGTATAAAAAGATCGAATCCTTGGTCAGTTCTTCACGGGTTCCTGATGGCGTGGGCGTCGTGATAACCGGAGTTGTGGGTTCGGATTCAATACTGCTCTTTTTACAGCCTCCAACCACAGCCAGACTCAAAAGCGCCAGCATTACCAAGATGGTAAGTTTGTTATTTCTCATGTTTTTGTAGTAGCATTATTTATATATACGCATTAGGCAGTTGTTAAGTTGTTCGCTGAGAAACTTTTGTTCTACCAACAAACTAAATTTAATTCAAAATATTGTGTTAACACACATATGTATCGTCAAATCACGTAAATCTACCGATTAAATTACTGATTTTGAGATAATGATGTTAAAAATCACAAATAAAACACAGTCCTTATGCCCCTGTAGATTGTCGCTTTTACACCGCATAAATCAATCAAATCCTGTGCAAATTTGTTATACACAATCATCTATTATGAGCATTACAAAAGTCAATACTTTTATGGATCAGTTGGATCATCCTTTAAAAAAGGAAATGGAAAGCGTGATCGATATCATTACCGCTAATACTAAGATCGAAAGCGACATTAAATGGGGCGGACCAAGTTTTAAGTTCAGGGAAGATATGGCTACGCTAAACCCCAGGATCAAAAACTATGTAGTGCTCGTTTTTCATAAAGCATCTTTACTAAATGATGATTTCGGATTTCTTGAAGAACAGACTAAAGGAAAAGCTTACGCTAAATTTTATACGATGGCCGATGTAGAACAACATGGACCTGCTTTGAAAAAAGCCGTAAATGCCTGGATAAACCTGATGGAAAATCAATAACACTTATAAAATCAAAAACCATGGAAAAGATTGAATTTAAAACCACAATTAACGCCTCAGCAGAAAAAGTTTGGGATGTTCTCTTTGGCGTAAAAACCTATCCCAAATGGACCGCTGTTTTTATGGAAGGATCGCAGGTAAAAACCGATTGGAAAAAAGGAAGCAAAGCACTGTTTCATGATGGTAAAGGAGATGGCATGGTAGCAGTTGTAGAAGAAAATATTCCCAACCGATATATGTCTATCAAACACATTGGCGAAATAAAGGACGGTAAGGAAACGCTACATAACTGGGGCGAATCGCTCGAGAATTATACCTTAACTGAAAAAGATGGTAAAACGGAACTGCTCATCGACATGGGAATTACCGAAGAGTGGCTTGATTATTTCGAAAAAACCTGGCCAAAAGCCCTGGATAAGGTGAAAGAAATAGCCGAAAAACCTGATGACCATATCGAAACATAAATAATGAGCCTCTTATCAAACAGAGGCTCTTTTTGTAAAAAACAGTTATAAACCAAAAAAGCCTCACATTTCTGTAAGGCTTTTGGAAGTGGTGCCACCTGGATTCGAACCAGGGACACAAGGATTTTCAGTCCTTTGCTCTACCGACTGAGCTATGGCACCCCCTTTTGGGAATGCAAATGTAGTATTCTTTTTCTCAAATCCAAAAAAGGATTCCAGATTTTTTCTTCAAAACAACACCGTTAAGTCACATCTTTTTGATAAGCAAGAAGATGCATTGAAAAAATATTTTGATTTTGAAAAAAGGTTTCTCTCTGAGAAATGATACAAAACCAAAAAAGCCTTACATTTCTGTAAGGCTTTTGGAAGTGGTGCCACCTGGATTCGAACCAGGGACACAAGGATTTTCAGTCCTTTGCTCTACCGACTGAGCTATGGCACCATCCGTTTGGGATTGCAAATGTAGTGTTCTTTTCCCAAAAGCAAAACTTTTTTTCAATTATTTCAGCGTCCCTCTGATTATCAATTAATTAATTTTTCACAATCTGGAAAAAAGGCCTTAATCAATGCTTAGAATGAATACAAACAAACAATTTTATATATTTTTTTATGCATGCATAGCATTTTATTTAGATTAATATCCTAATTTAGCGTAAACAATCTAATATTGCATGGTGGCACAGATCCTCTTTCTAGTACTTACACTTGCAGCAATTGCGCTGTTTACAGTTAACCTGCGTAAAATAATCCGCAATATCCGGTTAGGAAAAGCGGTCGATCGCAAAGATCAGCCACAAAAAAGGTTGATAACCATGCTTCGTGTGGCTTTTGGCCAATCTAAAATGGTTGTCCGCCCTATCCCGGCGTTTCTCCATTTTTTTGTTTACATCGGCTTTGTAATCATCAACCTCGAAGTACTCGAAATTATGATCGATGGACTTTTCGGCACCCACCGGATCTTTCATGGTTTGGGCGGTTTATATAACTTCCTGATTGGATCTTTCGAAATCCTGGCCTTTACCGTTTGGGTTTCCTGCGCCATTTTTCTGGTACGCAGAAATATTATCAAACTTAGGCGCTTTAGTGGTGTAGAAATGAAAAGCTGGCCAAAGTCTGATGCGAATTATATCTTAATTACCGAGATTTTATTAATGAGCGCTTTTTTGCTCATGAATGCCGCCGATGCAAAACTGCAACTTTTGGGCGTTAGCCATTATGTTAATGCAGGTGCCTTTCCGGTAAGTCAATATTTAATGAATATACTGCCTTCAACAGAAAGTGCATTGGTCATTGTAGAACGCAGCTGCTGGTGGTTCCACATCATCGGTATTTTAGCCTTCTTAAATTACCTGCCTTACTCTAAACATTTCCACATCCTTTTTGCCTTTCCAAATACCTATTTTTCTAATCTGGAGCCTAAAGGCGAATTTACCAATATGGCTTCGGTTACCAATGAGGTGAAAGCCATGCTCGATCCTTCTTTTGTTCCGGCAGAAACCGAACCTGGTAAATTCGGCGCAAAAGATGTAACCGATTTGAGTTGGGTAAACCTGATGAATGCCTATACCTGCACCGAATGTGGAAGATGTACATCGGTTTGCCCCGCCAATATCACGGGAAAACTTTTATCGCCACGGAAAATCATGATGGATACCCGCGACCGCATTACCGAAGTGGGCCAGAACATTGATAAACATGGCGCTGAGCATCAGGATGGAAAATCCTTATTGGACGATTATATCAGCAGGGAAGAAATCTGGGCCTGCACAAGTTGTAATGCCTGTGTTGAAGCCTGTCCGGTAAACATTGACCCACTACAGATTATTATGGAACTGCGCCGTTTTGCCGTAATGGAAGAATCACAGGCGCCGGGAAGTATCAATGCCATGCTCGGAAATATTGAAAATAACCAGGCCCCCTGGAAATACTCGCCAGCCGATCGTTTTAAATGGGCTGAAGAAAAATAATCCAAGACATGAAGACCAGGGCCTTTTGTATTCTATCTGTTTTGATCATGCTCATCAACCCGTTCAGGGTTGAAGCGCAAGCACAGACAGGAACCTCAAAAGGAAAGCTGGAAGATTATAGAAAAACGTTTTGGGACAACATTCCAAAACCAACAGGCTGGGTGAATGATTATGAGCGGGACTTCGATAAAAAGCAGATCGCGTCGTTAGAAAACCTGATTACAAAATTTAAAGCGGAATCCGGTATACAGATTGCCATAGTAACTATTGATACGATGATGATAAGCAAGAGAAAGTTTAATGATCTTGCTTTGAGGATTGCCAATAACTGGAAACCCGGAGAAAAAGGAAAAGATAACGGAATTTTGATCGCCTTTTCGCGTAAGCACAGGTTAATCAGAATTTGCAACGGATATGGCATTGAAAAACTGATATCCGATAAGGAAGCAAAAGAAGTAATAGACCGGCATATCATCCCTAACTTTAAAAAAGATGATTATTATGCGGGCACATTTACAGGCTTAACTGAGTTGATTAAATTATTAAAAACAAAACAATAGTATACATCTGGTCTTGGTACCGGATACTAACTAATGACTATAAAAATGGAATTTAAAGTCCCTACAATGGCCGAATTAATGGCTGCAGGTGAAGAACCGGAAATATTATTTTGGGTGGGTTGTGCAGGAAGTTATGATGAACGGGCGCAAAAAATTACCCGCGATATCTGTAAGATCCTGCATCATGTAGGCATAAAATACGCCGTTCTGGGAACCGAAGAAAGTTGTACGGGTGATCCGGCTAAAAGAGCGGGGAACGAGTTTCTGTTCCAGATGCAGGCCATGACCAATATAGAAGTGTTGAATGCCTACAATATCAAAAAAATTGTAACGGGCTGTCCACACTGTTTCAATACCATCAAAAACGAATATCCTGGCTTAGGTGGCACTTATGAGGTAATCCACCATACCCAATTGATACAGGATTTAATTAATGAGGGCAAATTAAAAGCAGAAGGTGGCGAGAGCTTCAAAGGCAAAAAAATCACCTATCACGATCCTTGTTATTTAGGACGTGGAAATGGCATATACGAAGCGCCAAGAAAAGCTTTAGAAGTTTTAGATGCCCAATTGGTAGAAATGAAACGTTGCAAAAGCAATGGTTTATGCTGCGGTGCCGGGGGTGCACAGATGTTTAAAGAACCAGAAAAAGGGAAAAAGGACATCAACGTAGAACGCATTGATGAAGCTCTAGAAACCAATCCACAGGTAATTGCAGCTGGCTGTCCATTCTGTATGACCATGTTGAGTGATGGCATTAAATTAAAAGATAAAGAACAGGAAGTGAAGGTATTGGATATCGCCGAAATTACGGCAAGGGCAAATGGACTTTAAACTGTGTTACTAACAACCATTAACTAATTATGGCCATTAAGGTTTAATTCTTATTAAGGGCTTAATTACGATAGATTCGCTTCTAACCTGAGTAAAATAAACCTGGTAGTAGCGAACACGAAGTGCAACGGAGTAAAGCGGATAACAGGGCTGCTAGAACCTAAGTACCACTGTATCTGCTTTTCTCAAAATAAGCGGTATATCCTAATCTTCCGACTTTATTTCTGCTCTGGGCGCCTCTGCAGGAGGCAGCTTAACAATTTTATCGAGGTTATCTCGGATCAGGTTTAATTCCTCTGCTTCCATATTTTTCATGGGTATAATAATTTGCGTAGCCATTGAGTCTACATCACCGCCCCGGTCTTTATAGGTCTGCACAATGACATCATCGCCTTTGGTATGGATATACAATTTACCCGAATTTGTAGTTCCATAATAATCCATATCTTTAAATTTCGACAATTTAAATGCGAAATACTCTGTTTTACCGTTATTAAAGTAACGCTTGTAGCGGCAAAAACCACTGTTGGTAACATTTAGTTCATAACGTTTAACCTGGTTGCTTTCCTGACCGGCATCGTAATGATCCGTAAATGATTTTTGCAAAAAGCTGGTGTATTGTTCTATGGATGCTGGATCGGAAAAAGCGCATAAAAACATACAAAAAGCCGAAATAAGGGATATTTTCAAGCAGAGTGTAAACTTTTTCATCGGGTTAGCGTTTTAAACACAGCAATTTAATTAAAATCATAAATTTGCATATGAGTTTTTCTCCACAATCACGGGTTTGGGTTTACCAAAGCGATCGCAAGTTTACTTCTACTGAAGAAAATGAGATCCTGAACAAGTTATCGTCTTTCACTAACCAATGGAAAGCGCACGGAAACGAACTGCTTGCAAAAGCAGAAATCCGTTATGGCTTTTTTATTATCCTTACGGTTGACGAAAGCCAGGCGGGTGTTACCGGCTGCTCTATCGATAGCTCTGTAAGACTGATCAAAGAAATTGAACAAGAATACCATGTTGATCTTTTTAACCGCTTCAATATGGCCTATAAGGTAAACGGTGAGGTTGTGGTAAACAGTAAGGAAGATTTTGAAACGCTGGTAAATATTAAACGGGTAACTCCCCAAACCATTGTATTTAACAATATGGTGCAAACCCTGGCCGAACTGGACACTAAATGGGAAGTTCCTTTTCAAAATAGCTGGCATTCTACCGTTTTTGCGCATTTACTTTAAAAGACGATGTTCATTGTAGACCTTAAATATATTGTTCCGCTGGAAGAACTGGACGAACATATGGAGGCGCACATTAAATATTTAAGGAAATACTATAATAAAAATATCTTTGTGGCTTCTGGCCGTAAAGTGCCACGAACCGGCGGGATTATTTTAGCCCTTGCTAAAGATGAAGAATCGCTAAAGAAAATCCTGATGGAAGATCCTTTTTATAAACACCGCCTGGCCGATTTCAACATCACACAATTTTTAACTTCACAATTTCATCCGGATCTTGAAGCACTTTTAGGCTAAGCTTTTCTAAAACCTGTAGTGCTAATGCAGATTATTTTTCGCTAAGTACCAAACAATTAGCGCGCAAAAAACATTATATTGGTTAAATCAAATAATGTGTATGAAGCGCTGGCTCAAAATCTCTTTAAAAATCGTATCGGTTCTTGTGGTCCTGATTATATTGACCTGGCTGGCAGGCGCATTTTACATCAGCAGAAATAAAAAGGAAGTGCTTGCCACTATCCTATCTCAATTGAACAAAAACCTGAACGGGAAAATTACTGCGACCAGCATGGAACCCACGCTTTTAAAAAGCTTCCCTGGCGTTTCAGTATCTCTAAATGGCGTTTTATTGCGGGATAGCCTTTGGGCGCAGCATAAACACGACCTGTTAAAAGCGCAGGATATTGATGTATCGCTAAATGTGCTTTCGCTTATTGTGGGCAATATTAGCATTAAACAGATTGCCATTAATAATGCCGATATATATATCTACACCGATACTACAGGCTATAGCAATACCAGTATTTTTAAAAGCAAACCTAAAACGGAGAAAAAGTCTTCGCCAAAATCATCTGCACTGGAGATCAAAAAAATAGATTTCAATAAAGTAAATTTGGTATTGGATAACAAAAAACGCTTCAAACTTTTTAATTTCAATATTGATCAGATCCAGGGCAGAATGGAATATCCTGATAGTGGCTGGACAGGTAAAATTAAACTGGCAACCAAGGTAAACAGTTTTGCCTTTAATACCAGAAAAGGGAGCTTTCTAAAGGATAAAACCTTGGATGGAACTTTAAATGCCCATTATAGCCGTGATCTCGACGCCGTGATATTAAGTCCAGAAATTCTGAACATCGGCGGCCACCCATTTAAGATCGGTGCAAAAATAGACCTGGGTAAATCTGCTTTTGCCATCAGTATCGCAGTAGATGACATTTTATTCAGGGATGTGGCCTTGCTCCTATCGCCAAATATTTCATCCAAACTCTTAAAGTTCGGGATCGAAAAACCAATTAATATTCGTGGTAATATTATTGACGATGGCTCAGGGAAATATGGCGATCCTTTGATCAAGGTAGGCATCACTGTGCGGGATAATATCGTTTCTATTCCGGCAGGTAAATTAACAGCCTGTAATTTTGATGGATCCTTTACCAACCGCGATACTGCTGGTGGCATTATCGGTGATGAAAATTCTTCCATCAAGTTCCACAGACTTACCGCTAAGTATTTTAACGCCCCCCTCAGAATTGACACTTTTACCGTGAATAATCTTTCACGCCCCATTGCTACCGGTCTCGTTACTTCACAATTCCCCCTGTCGAACCTGAACAATTCATTAGGCACAAATGATTTTGAGTTTAAAAATGGAACAGCCAACCTGAGGTTATACTGTAAGGCCGATATTGATAACTTCAGGTTTACCAAACCGGTTGTTTCGGGCAAGATACAGATTGCAGATGCCGACATCCTGTACATCCCAAGAAAACTTCATTTGGTAAAAAGTGCACTGAATATCAATTTTAACCAGAATGATTTATCGATACAGAACGGGCATTTCCAATTGGGCAAAAGCGAGCTGAATGTGAACTGTAATATCGCGAACTTCGCCAATTTATATTATACCGCACCGGATAAAATATTGGTAAATTTAAAAATGTCGAGCCCTCAACTTTATTTAAAGGAATTTTTACCTTTTTTAGGTCCCAGGTCGAGTAACAGACCGAAATCAAGTGGCAACAAACGTGTGGTTTCCAAAGAATTGAGCAATGTGCTCGAGCTATCCAAAATGAATATCCGTTTAACTGTTAATAAAGCAATCTATGACAACTTCCTGGCTAAAAACCTCGATGCAGATATTTCATTGCGGGGTGGCGGTATATTCTTCAATAAAATTAGCGTGGCACATGCAGGCGGACAATTGTCGCTGGATGGAAATATTATGCAGGAAGCAGCCTCGAACAGTTTTAAGATCAACTCAAAAATCAGCCACGTGAGCGTTAAGGATTTCTTTTATTCCTTCGATAACTTCGGGCAGAACACCATTACCAACAAAAATTTAAAAGGCTATTTATCTTCGTTGGTTAATATTTCGGGCAGGATATCCCACACCGGAAAAATCCTGCCGCGATCGATAAATGGCAAAGTGGTTTTCAATCTGAACAATGCCGCCCTTGTTAATTTCGAACCGATGGTTAAGGTTGGAAAGTTTGCCTTTGCCAACAGGAATTTATCCAACGTAGAGATCAAAAACCTCGATGGTACGCTCACGATCAGAGGTGATAAAGTAGAAATCAGTCCGATGCTGGTCAATTCCAGTGCTTTAAATTTTAACGTAAAGGGAATTTATGCTTTGGGCACCGGAACAAACGTAGCCATGGATATTCCATTAAGAAACCCCAAAGGCGATGAAAACCTCACCAAGTCAGAAAAAAGAGAGGCGCGTATGCGCGGCATTGTACTCCATTTAAAAGCTGTTGATGACGAAAAAGGCGGGATAAAGATCAGATGGAATAAGGATCACGATTAAGAGATGAAAAATGTAAAAAGGATGATGGAATTAAGTTTTCCTCATCCATTTTACATCTAACATTTCACATTAAAAATCCAAGGGCCCTAACCTGTTCATATTTCTTAAAATCAGATACTGACGGTGCCGGATGTACGGCGTAGCATTTTTTGGTGTCCACCTTCTTGGGTTTGGAAAACAGGAAGCAATTAAAGCGGCCTGCTTTTTGGTTAGCCTGGTACACGATTTCCCATAATACTCCTGGGCAGCGGCTTCGGCTCCATAAATCCCGTCACCCATTTCGATAACGTTCAGATAAACTTCCAATATTCTTTCTTTACTCCAGAAAAGTTCGATCAATAGGGTAAAATAAGCTTCAAAACCTTTTCTGATCCACGATCTCCCCGGCCATAAAAAAACATTTTTAGCAGTTTGCTGCGAAATGGTGCTTCCACCCTTCACCTTTTTACCTTTGGCATTGCTGGCAAAAGCCTTTTCGATGGCTTTCATATCGAAACCGATATGTTTTAAAAAGAGCTGATCTTCGGCAGATACCGCGGCGCGTTTCATGTTATCAGACATATCTTCAAACCTGACCCACTTTTTCTCCGTTTTAAAAGGCTTTCCGTCGGCTTTACGTTCAATGTTGCGCAACACCATTAAAAGTGTAATAGGCGGATTAATAAAACGCAGTGCGATTACCCAAAACACTGAAACCAGTAAAAAGTATAAAAATACCTTTGTCGCAATGTTGGTGATCTTTTTTAAAAGCGGATGTTTTGCTTTGCTTTTTGTTCTGCTTGCCCGGGTTTTCGCCATGGCGCAAAGGTAATTAAAGCGATGGAAGATGGGAAATGCAAGACCCAGGAATCATGCGAAAAATACTTTTTGGTCTTTAAAAAATACGGCCATAATGCAAAATTCATGTGGCAAATCCTTAATGCCCTTTAAAATCACTTTGTTTATGTATTTTGGAGATCAGATTCGTGAACACCCCAGAAAACAATTTTAACCAAATGAAAAAACTAAGCTTCCTCTTTCTTGCTGTTACCTTATGGAGCTGCAGCACAAGCAAAAACATCAACAACCGTTCAGAAAAATGGATTACACTCTTTAACGGAAAAGATATCAAGGATTGGAATGTAAAAATCCACCACCACGATTACAATGTAAATTTCGGGAATACCTTTAGGGTTGAAGACGGAACCATACAGGTCCGTTATGACCAGTATGGCGATTTTAACGACCAGTTCGGCCATCTTTATTACAAAACCCCTTTCTCTTATTATCACCTCAAACTAAAATACCGCTTTGTTGGCGAACTGCAAAAAGGCGCACCAAGTTATACCTTGCGCAATAGTGGTGTAATGTTCCATTCTCAGGATCCTAAAACAATGCCTAAAGAACAAGACTGGCCAATTTCGATTGAGATGCAGTTCTTAGGCGGTTTGAGCGATGGCAGGCCACGCCCAACAGGTAATATGTGCTCTCCTGGAACCGATATTTTTTATCAGGGTAAGTTATATGACGGACATTGCCTGGATTCTAAATCAAAAACCTACGATGGCGACCAATGGGTATCAGCGGAACTGATTGTAATGGGCGATTCGCTGGTTACGCACATCATCAATGGGGATACCGTTTTACAATACAGCAAACCACAGATTGGCGGCGGCGTAGCCAACCGTTACGATCCAAAAATTAAAATTGATGGTAAAGCGCTTACACAGGGATTTATTGCCTTACAAAGCGAAGGTCAGCCTGTCGATTTTAAGGATATTCAAATTATGGAACTTCCACACTCAGGCAATAAAAAATCTAATTAAACATTTTACCATATCATACGTTAAAAGAGCATGAAAGTTGCACTAATTACAGGAGGAAGTAAAGGAATCGGTTACGGTATTGCCGAAGCCCTTTTAAAAGACGGTTACAAAGTAGCCATCACCAGCAGAACAATTGCAAGCGCCAACCAGGCCGCATCACATCTGGTGGCACATGGCGATGTACTGGCCATTGAAGCAGATGTTGCCAATTTTACCTCTCAACAGGATGCAGTAAAATTAATCCTTGAAAAATGGGGACAGTTGGATGTACTTATCGCCAATGCAGGCGTCGGTCATTTTGCACCTATTGATGAACTGGATGTCAATCTATGGAAAGAAACCATCGATACCAATTTAACAGGTGTTTTTTACAGTATTAAAGCTTCGGTTGATGAAATCAAAAAAGCCAAAGGACATATTTTTACCATATCGAGTTTGGCAGGAACCAATTTCTTTGCAGGGGGCTCAGCCTACAATGCCAGCAAGTTCGGTTTAACCGGATTTACCCAATCGGTGATGCTCGATTTAAGAAAATACGGTGTAAAGGTGAGCACCATTATGCCAGGATCGGTAGCCAGCCATTTCAATGATCATCAACCCGATTCAGAAAATGACGCCTGGAAAATACAGCCGGAGGATATGGGCAAACTGATTGTTGATCTTTTGGCCATGCCAGCCAGAACATTACCGAGCAAGATCGAAATCAGACCAACAACGCCAAAGGGGTAATGGAATATGGAAGAGGTGAGATGGATGATGGAAAACGGAGTTAATTCTACATTAACGCCTCTTACATGATTACATTTTTAATTAAAAAGTCCCGATTTTCATCGGGACTTTTTAATTAATCTTTAAAGAATGCTTATTCAGCGATTACTTCAAAAGGAACCTGAACTTTCACTTCTTTGTGTAAGTTTAAGTTAGCAACATATTCGCCAACAAATTTAGGTTCAGTTTCGAAAGTAATACGACGACGGTCTACATCAAAGCCTTGAGCTTTTAATGCTTCAGCAATCTGGATGGTGTTAACCGCTCCGAAGATTTTTCCGCTTTCGCCAGCTTTAGCACCGATTGAAAGTTTAACATCAGTTAAACGCTCAGCAACACCTTCAGCATCTTTCTTAATTTTATCTTGTTTGAAAGCAGCTTGCTTCAAGTTTTCTGCTAAAACTTTTTTAGCAGAAGAAGTAGCCAATGCTCCAAATCCTTGAGGGATTAAATAGTTACGGCCATAACCTGGCTTTACTGTAACTACATCATCTTTCTCGCCAAGGCCTTTAATATCTTGTTTTAAAATAATTTCCATATCTCTAGCCTCCTATTTTAATTGATCAGCAACGAAAGGTAACAAACCGATATGACGGGCACGTTTAACTGCCTGAGCCACTTTACGTTGGAATTTTAACGAAGTACCAGTTAAACGGCGTGGTAATAATTTACCTTGATCGTTAATAAATTTCAACAAGAAATTTGCATCCTTGTAATCGATGTATTTAATTCCGTTTTTCTTGAAACGGCAATATTTTTTACGGTTATCCTCTACTTTAGGGGCGGTAACGTATTGTATTTGTTCTCTTGCCATTACGCTGCAACCTCCTTAGTTTTTTTGTTAAAAGCACCACTACGCTTTTTCTCATTGTAAGCAATAGCGTGTTTGTCTAAACGGATAGTTAAGAAACGCAACACACGCTCATCGCGTTTTAATTCAAGCTCTAATTTTGCGATCAACTCACCTGAACATTTGTATTCGGTTAAGTTGAAGAATCCGTTTGATTTTTTCTCAATTGGATACGCTAATTTTCTCAAACCCCAATTATCCTCCTGGACAATTTCGGCTCCATTATCAACAAGAATTGCTTTGTATTTGGCTAATGCCTCTTTAGCAACTTCTTCTGATAACAAAGGGGTTAGAACGATAACAGTTTCGTACTGATTCATTGTTATAAATTATGTTTTTAATTTTTAATCCCGAGGTATATTACGGGGATGCAAAAGTAACAATATATTTCTTAAAATCAAACGATTAATAAGAAAAGAATAAGAAGATGGAAAACTTAGGATGGAAAATGGACGATGGATCAACAACAAGCCCATAATTCCATGACCTCGCATCAACCCTTCTTCATTTTACGGCAAAAAAAAAGGAGACTATCTATCAAGACAATCTCCTTACATCAATTAGCTGTAATGTTTAATAGGTTTGTATCGTTTTCACAAAACTCTCATCTTTAAACTTCACCACAAAGGTTAATTCTTTCGAATCTGTTTTACTGATGTTGAATTTTTTGGTCAACTGCGCTTTATCTTTAAATGTTTCGTTGTAAACCTCGTCGTTATATTCGTTGTATACTTTAACTTCGATCGGGTTTTTATCGAGGTTATCTAAATTAAGTGTGATTACCTGCTCATTTTGAGTATAAACCGGTTTAAATACGTTCGATATTTTTGGCTCTGACACAAGTGCCGCACCATCTTTGATTGTTACTGTATATTGTGCCAATTTAACATCAGACTCTACTTTAAGTACATAGTTTCCATCAGGAAGTGCATTTAAATCATAAATTTTGCTTGAAGCAGCCGAAGCGTGGATATTTTCTTCGAACAATACTTCTTCATCTGAACCAATAAGTGATAAATTAACATCTTCTGCTTTATCTACAGAAAAACGGATAAATTTATCTTTTTCACCTTTTACTTTTAGTGTAAAATTATCATCGTTAGCGTGAACACCCGTAGCAGTAAAAAATAACGCTGCTATTAAACCGATTTTTAAGAACTTTTTCATAACCAATATTTTTAAAGAGTTAATCATTATATGATGGTACTAAGGTAAGGCGCTATTTGGGATATAGTGAGTTGCATATTTTCCACTTTATATGCTATATTACCCCAGAAATACGTTCATTTGACAAAAAGCTATAATAAAGCATATTTTTTATGTATTTTGGTGAAATAATTTAGCAGATATGAAACCAAGTTTCGAAGTTGTTGAACCCTCTTTCGGGAGTTCGTTTTATTATTCGAAGTATGTAGAAAATGCCAACAACATGGCACACCTATGGCATTACCACCCAGAGATCGAAATGGTATTTGTAAACGGTGGCGCCGGAAAAAGGCAGATCGGCAGTCACGTTTCTTACTACACCGATGGCGATCTGATCCTGATCGGCAGCAACCTCCCTCATTGTGGCTTTACCGACACCAATACGGGAAATAAAAATGAAACCGTAATCCAGATGAAGCCAGACTTCCTTGGCGATATCTTTTTAGGCCTGCAGGAAATCAAAGGCATTAACGAATTATTCGACAAAGCAAAGGCCGGAATCGCTTTTGGTGCCGAAACCATGCTCAAGGTTGGCGACAGGATCGAAATGATGGATGATCAGCCACCTTTCGAAAGACTGCTCACATTATTAAGCGTTTTAAAGGACCTTGAACTGACCGGTGATTATAAAATCTTAAATGCAGATGGCTTTTCGATGGAAATGCAGGTACAGGATAACGACCGTATTAATATGATATTCAACTATGTGAAAGACCATTATCAGGAACAGATCAGTTTACAGCATGTGGCGGAAATGTCGAGCATGACCGTTCCTTCGTTTTGCCGTTATTTTAAAAAAATCACCAAAAAAACCTTTACTCATTTTGTAAACGAATACCGGGTAGTGCATGCTTCAAAGCTTCTTGCAGAAAAACCGATCAGCATTGCCAACATCTCCTACGAAAGTGGTTTTAATAACTTTAGCCACTTTAATAAGTTATTTAAAGAATTTACAGGTAAAAGCGCCTCAGAATATAGACAAGAATTAAAATCAGTAATTAAATAATTAAATATGAAAATGCTCTTCCTATTATTTTTCTTTAATCTGATCGGTTTATCACTCTATGCCCAATATGTTGAGTTCAATCTGGTCAACTGCAAAATAAGTGATACCGAACAGAAGAAAATAGAAAAACTAATTGCCTACGAACGCATGTTCTGTAACGAAATCTTTGAAACCAGGGAAAACATCTCCGTACCGGTTAAAATAAACCTCTTTGGGAAAAACAAAGATTACCGTTTAGAAAAAGTCAGATATAACGCACCATCACCAACAGGATTCTATGTCCCGGCTATAAATGAAGCCTTTATCATGAAGGGAAGTAATTTTATAGCAGTGGCATTGCATGAGGCCAGTCACAGTATTTTTCAGTTCAACTATCAAAAAGCACCAAAATGGCTCAATGAAGGTCTAGCCGAATTTTTCGAAACATTGGATTTTGATAGTGAAGGGAATTTATACGCCTCACCGCAGAGCAACCGGATTAAAAGCATTAAAGCTGGTTTAGATTTTAAAGATACCGACAGGTTAAAGAACTTTTTTAAAATATACGACGGTACCTTTTATGGTCATGGCGTAGACGACAACTACAATACCGCCTACAGCGTCATCTATTATTTTGTTAAAAACAAAAGAACCGCTGGCCTGAAAAATATCATCAAACTTACTGCACAAGGCTACGACAGCGAAAAAGCGATTGAACTTACCTACGGCAGTTTTAATGCATTTGAAAGAAGTTATAAACAGTTTTATAACCTGCATCCCTAAATAAGGATGAGTGAGTGAGTGAATTTTGAATGAGTAAATGGCTTTGCTAAATGCAATATTACAACCTTTCAACTTTTAAACCTCCCGGCACCCAACTTTTCAACATTCCGACTTTTCAATCCCACAACACCTAAATTTTTCCTATTTTCGTGCCGATGGAAAATTTTATCGTTTCTGCCCGTAAATACCGCCCAGCCACGTTCGAAACCGTAGTTGGTCAGCAGCATATTACAGGCACCTTAAAAAATGCCATCAAAAACAACCAGCTTGCCCAGGCATTTCTGTTTTGCGGTCCGCGTGGCGTGGGTAAAACAACCTGTGCGCGTATCCTCGCAAAAACCATTAACTGTACCAACCCTACAGCAGAAATGGAAGCCTGTGGAAAATGCGACAATTGTCTTTCTTTCCAGAACGGACATTCTTTTAATGTACACGAATTGGATGCGGCATCGAACAACTCAGTTGACGATATCCGTAGTTTAATCGAGCAGGTACGTATCCCGCCGCAAGCCGGAAAATATAAAATCTATATCATTGATGAGGTTCACATGTTATCGCAGAGTGCATTTAACGCCTTTCTGAAAACTTTGGAAGAACCACCATCTTATGCTATTTTTATACTGGCCACTACCGAGAAACATAAAATCCTGCCAACCATCTTATCACGTTGTCAGATTTTTGATTTCAACCGTATCCAGGTAGAAGACATCGCCAGTCACCTATCAACTATTGCCGTACGCGAAAATATCGCATTCGAAAGTGATGGTTTACACATTATCGCCCAAAAGGCCGACGGTGGATTACGTGATGCCCTGTCGATGTTCGATCAGATTGCCAGTTACGCAAACAAGAACATTACCTATAAAGCCGTAATCGATAACCTGAATATTTTAGATTATGATTACTTTTTTAAACTGACATCTTATTTAACCGCAGCTGAAGTTAGCCAGACCTTACTCCTGTTCGATGAGATTTTAAACAACGGTTTCGATGGCAATAACTTTATAAACGGCCTGGCTTCTCACTTCCGTAATTTGTTGGTGGGCAAAGATGCTTCAACCATTAAATTGTTAGAGGTTAGCGAAAACATTAAACAGAAATATCTGGATCAATGCAGGCAAACAGAACTTTCGTTCCTGTTAACGGCTTTGAACCTGGCCAACACCTGCGATTTAAATTACAAAAATTCTAAAAACCAACGTTTGCAGGTGGAACTGGCACTGATTAAAATGTGCCACATCCGGTCGGTCGTCAATTTAGCACAACAGCCCTTAAGCCCTAATAACACAGCAACTGACCAAGATCAGGATAAAAAAAAAACTAATGTCGTAGCTGAAAGCCCAAAGCCGAAAGCTGAAAGCGAAAAAACTATTCCAGCATCAGCACCTGCTGTTAGCGCTCCTGTTTTACCCAGTATTTCTGCAGCAGAACAACCTAAAGAAACGCCAAGAGTTGGTCCTCCGCCATCGGCCACTTCCATCAGCATCAATATACCAAAGGCGAATACGTTAAGTACACTCATTCCTTCTTTGAACGATCTTGACCGTGTAGCACAAGAGGATGAAAGTGATGGCCCAAAGAAAGTGACCGGCGATGCGCGAGATGCTTTTAGTTATGACCGTTTGCTGGAAGTGTGGAGTATCTTTACACAAAAGATGAAGGCCACCGATAGAATTAATATTTATACCATCTTAAATAACTTTGCACCAACACTTTTAACCCCTGAATTGATCGAAATCTCGGTTGAAAGTAAAACACAGGAACATCTGGTGCAACAGGAATCTGTGGAACTTTTAAATTTTTTAAGGAATGAACTCCGTAATTTTGGCGTTGAGGTGACCTACAAACTGATGGAACGTAAAATCGAAAACAGGCTTTATGGCAACCGTGAAAAATATGAGTACCTGGTAGGAAAAAATCCAAAACTCGACGAACTGCGCAGGAGGTTTAACTTAGATGTTAACCCGTAAAAAGTTTTCAATTCACAGTTTCTAGTTAACGGTGAATTGAAAAACCGCGACCTGCTAACTGGTCTTTGGTGTATCGTTAACCGGATAACCTTCTTCATCTAAATCATCACGGTTATCTTCCGGCGTACGGGCAAGAATTTCATCTTCAGGACTTAGTTTTACACTTTCTCCATTATCCACATGCATCCCTAATTCTTCCAGGTTATCTTCCGCAACCTCTTCATCGCGTGCATATTCATCACCAACATAAGGATTAGCTTCATCGTAAGTTGAATCATCGTCTTTTGCACCTGCCGCAACGGTTTCGTATCCCATCGGATGATCGTAATCCTCATCTGTACCTTTTACATCAAGCTCATAACTTTGCTTATTTTCATCATATGAAAGGTTTTCTTTATTGATTTCGCTATTTTCTGTGGTGCTATGTATTTTATCCTGCGATCCTTTATTCTCGTTAATTGCCATGATATGGGTCTCCTTTAATTTATATGAATATAACAAAAGGATATGGATAAGGTTTTCCTTAGTGATAGAATCTTAATATTATCTGCGCGTGCCCCAGGCTGCGCAAGAGTCGGGCTATACACTGCATTCCCCGCCCGGTGAAAAATCGGGCTGTGGGCATTCCGTTACTATCCCTTACGCATGAAAAACGTATCAGAAATAACGACAGCATTGACGGAAAAAGTTGACAGCCATCGAGTAGGAAGATAGGGATTAGTTCCCTATCTGTCCTCTCACACCACTGTACGTACCGTT
>NZ_JBWJIG010000025.1:0-57550 GCF_056490705.1 Pedobacter humicola
AGCCCCGATTTACATCGGGGCTTTAATATGTATGTGCTTAAGAAATTAAGCGAATTGTTTTCCTTTAACTTTACGTTCCTGTTCTGTTAAGAAGATTTTACGTAAACGCATGCTTGCAGGTGTAACCTCGATATACTCATCAGCCTGAATATATTCCATAGCCTCTTCTAAAGAGAATTTTATTGCAGGTGCAATACGTGTATTATCATCGGTACCAGAAGCACGCATGTTGGTTAATGCTTTACCTTTTACCACGTTTACTACTAGATCGTTGTCACGGATGTGCTCACCCATAATCTGACCTTCATAAACATCTGTTCCCGGGTCAATAAAGAAACGGCCTCTATCTTGTAATTTATCAATTGAATAAGCGGTAGTCTGGCCTTTTTCCATTGAAACCAATACACCATTCAAACGACCAGGGATTGTACCTTTCCAAGGCTCATAAGCTTTGAAACGGTGTGCCATAATCGCTTCACCAGCTGTAGCAGTTAAAACGTTGTTACGTAAACCAATGATACCACGAGCTGGGATTTCAAATTCTAAGTGTTGTAAATCGCCTTTTGGCTCCATGATCAACAACTCACCTTTACGTTGTGTTACCAATTCGATCACTTTACCCGAAACTTCTCCCGGAACATCAACGATTAAGGTTTCAACCGGTTCATGTTTTTTACCATCAATTTCTTTGATGATTACCTGAGGTTGACCTACCTGAATCTCATAACCTTCACGACGCATCGTTTCGATTAGTACCGATAAATGGAGGATACCCCGGCCATAAACCAACCAAGCATCTGGAGAAGCTGTTTCAACAACTTTCAATGCTAAGTTTTTCTCCATTTCTTTGAATAAACGTTCTTTTATACGTTGAGAAGTAACTAATTTACCTTCTTTACCAAAAAATGGAGAGTTGTTAATGGTAAACAACATGTTCATTGTAGGCTCATCAATACTGATAACAGGTAATTGTTCAGGTGTTTCAAAATCAGAGATGGTGTCACCAATATCGAAACCATCAATACCTACAACCGCACAAATATCACCTGAACTTACTTCTGTGGTACGGATTTTCCCTAAACCTTCGAAAGTATAAAGTTCTTTTACTCTTGATTTTACGATTTTACCATCACGTTTGATTAAAGTAACCGGCTGGTTTTCTTTAATTGTACCGCGGTGAACACGACCGATAGCGATACGGCCTACGAAAGAAGAATAATCTAACGAAGTGATCTGCATCTGTAAAGTACCCTCGTTAATTGGTGCAGGTGGAATGTTGGCCACAACCGCATCTAATAAAGCGAAAATATCCGTTGTTGGCACTTTCCAGTCGGTACTCATCCATCCTTGTTTAGATGAACCATAAATTACCGGAAAATCCAACTGCTCTTCAGTTGCTTCAAGGTTAAAGAACAATTCGAAAATCTGCTCATAAACCTCTTCCGGGCGACAGTTTTCCTTATCCACTTTGTTTACCACCACAATCGGTTTTAAACCAAGGGCTAATGCTTTTTGTGTTACGAAACGCGTTTGAGGCATTGCACCTTCAAAAGCATCGCAAAGTAAAAGTACACCATCTGCCATTTTCAGAACACGCTCTACCTCACCGCCGAAATCCGCGTGACCAGGAGTGTCAATAATGTTAATTTTTACGTCTTTGTACTGAACCGACACGTTTTTAGATACAATCGTGATACCACGCTCGCGCTCTAAATCGTTGTTATCCAATATCAAATCTCCTGTTTGTTCGTTGTCACGAAAAATAGAACAAGAATGTAAAATCTTATCAACCAAAGTAGTTTTGCCGTGGTCAACGTGTGCTATAATAGCTATATTTCTAATCTTTTGCATAAAATGCGCCTCAAATTTGGCGCAAAGATAGTGTTTTGAAATGGATTTTCTACTATATCCCTTACTATTTAATACGATGATAATGTTGTAATTATCTCATTTTTAACTGGAAAAGCGAATGCACTTTTTTTGCAGGCCGATCATGTACTCGCCTTTCCCTTAAACCACTAGAAAATCTTTGACGAACATCAACTAAATCTAGTTTTTGATCCAGTTGTAGATGTAAGTCGCCACTTCTTCCCAGTTTTTTTCTCCGGCAATGAAATGGCTCCTGCCTTCAAACATTTTGAAATCGGTTACACTTTCTGGATTTTTATAGGCCTCAAAGTTTCTTTTGTTCAAACTTGCTGGCATAATATGGTCTTTCTCACCAGCAATGAACAATAAGGGCTGATGCACTTTTTTAAAATTGATCTTTGCATAACTTTTCAAAGTGCCCCAGGCAATTGCCCTACTTTCTGGCACCACAAATTCATCAAATACCTGATCGGATTCGGTTCTTAGCAAAGTATTCCCAAAGGTATAATGAAACCATGATTTGGTTGGCATAAAAACAGAATTGCCCTTAAATGGATTAACAACGGTGAAATTAGATTTCCAGAAACTCCATTCGTATGGAATAACGCCCATTGGAGGAGCACCATCAATCATCACCCCCGCTTCGCCCTTACCAAGGTCCATTAATTTTTGAACGGTCAGTCCGCCTAATGAGTGTCCGATCAGGATGGGTTTTTCCGGCAATGCATCAATAAATTTCACCAGGTTGTTCACCACATCAACAAAATTTACCTGGGTTAAATTTGGGTCAATGTTTGTTCTTAAAGTTTTTGGGTCGCCTTCGTGAGATGGATTTGCAGGGGTATAAACAGTATAGCCTTTGGTTTCGAAGAAAGTTTTCCAGGCGGCCCAGCTTTTGTTGTTGACAAATAGGCCATGTACCAATACGATTGTTTTTGATTTTAGATTTTTCATGTTGTTTTTTGTTTTAATTTGATACCTCAAATCTCCAGCTTAAAAACAGCAATAATTTTAACCCAGGTTAAAATCGTTACTTCCCTGTTAATCTTTTTCTGATCCTGCTTAACGATGGCCCCTGGATGCCCAGATAAGAGGAAATATGATAGAGCGGAATGTTATTGAAAATCTGCGGATGGTATTTAATCAGGTCGAGATAACGTTGTTCGGGTGTTTTAAAAACAAAACTCTCAGCCCTATCCATGGCAATATTAAAGGCTTCCTGCGCCAGAAGGCGTCCAAAAGTTTCCCATTGATGCGATTGCCGGTACAGTTGCAACAGATCATCAATGTGAATATAAACCACTTTAGCATCCGTCATGGCCTGGGTATGGTAATCGCATGGCAGCTGATTGACAAAACTTTTAAATGTAACGACAAACTGATTCCCTGAATATAGAAAGACATTTTTCTCTTCACCACTTTTCTCGTCAACCACATAAGAGCGGAATACACCTTCGATGATGAATCCCAAAAACTTACAAACAGTTCTGTGCTGGTTATAAAAGTCGCCTTTTTTATATTGTTTTATTTTCCAGTGCGGTTTTGAGGATTCAAATGCTTCAGTATCCATTTTAGCGAATTGGGCGAACGCGTAAGCAACAATATCAATTTCTTGCATATACATTGAAGAGGTTAATGGGGTTTAAAGGCTAATATCGCTATTAATTCTAAAACATAAGGACTTGTGTAATAATCCTTAACTAAAGAAACGAATAAATTTTAATCAGCGCATTATTTTTATATTAGCAGCAAGGAAACTAAAATATTTACTTTGAAGCGCCTATTTATTGAACCGATGAAAATTGAACCACATACCGTAAACGATACCCAAATTGCTGAAGTATTTCGGAAGAAGTGATTATCAATCACGCTGAAGACGGATTAGACTTATTGGGAAACCTGTATTATCAGGGTTTTGATAAAATCATCATACACGAACAGAACATTACACCTGCCTTCTTTGATCTAAAAAACGGAATAGCCGGAGAAATCCTTCAGAAGTTTTCAAATTATCGGGTAAGCCTGGCCATTATTGGTGATTTTAGCCCATACCAGAACAAAAGCATTAAAGACTTTATTTACGAAAGCAATAAGGGCAAACACATCAATTTTTTGGGTTCGACGGCTGAAGCATTAACCAAGCTAGGCAATTGAGCAATCTATAGATTTAACCAAAATCCATAAGAAATCACCTCAAACGCTGGTTTTGCTTCTCCCTCTAAAATGGCTAAAAATTCTTATGCGTGTCCGTCCGGATCGTTGAAATGGGTTACCAAAAATGCCAATGCTGTATTAAGGTTAAATAATCCAACCAAAAAATGAACAAAAGGTTTTTAAAGATTACCGGCAAATGCTGCATTGTTTTTATTGCATTGATTGGCATTTACTTTATCACCGCTTTTTGTTGTTCGCGCATTACCATAAACGCACAGCCTTCAAACCCAAAGGAGCTTGCCATCTACATTATGACGAATGGTGTACATACCGACATTGTGGTTCCGGCAGTAAGTGCCGAAATAAACTGGACAAAGGAGATCAGCTATAAAAATACTTTAGAAGCGGACAGTACTTATCAGTACCTGGCCCTGGGTTGGGGCGATAAAAAATTCTACCTCGAAACTCCCGAATTTTCAGACCTTAAATTGAGTAATGGGCTAAGGGCAATTTCTGGATTAAGCACATCGGCCATGCACACTACCTATTACCAAAATATACAAGAAGATGCGAACTGCCGAAAAATCATGATCAGCAAAACGCAATACCTGCAGCTGATCTGTTATATCTTAAATAGTTTTCAAAAAGATGAGGCAGGGCATTTGATCAGCGTCAAATCAAACCTACACTATGATATTGGCGATGCTTTTTATGAAGCAAAAGGCAGTTACAGCATTTTTAAAACCTGTAATACCTGGGCCAATGCGGCTTTAAAATCGTGTGGTCAGAGAAGCTGTTTGTGGACCATCTTTGATACCGGTATTTTTTTAAAATATGAGTAGATAATTAAAACAAGTATTCTTCGTACCAGCAGATGGCCTACCTTGACCCCGGCTCACCCTAAAAAGACCAAAAACAGCCTTTGGCTTTACCTTTTAGGTAAGCAAAAGGTAAGGAATAGGTAACCAATAGGTAAAGAAAGGGTAGAGAACAGGTAAGCAAAGGGTAAACCAGGGGTTAACCTGGTACCTACAAAAGATAGAAATTAGTCAGGAGCCGGAAGTCCGAGGTCTTGAGTCGATTTCTTGAGCTGCAGGCTTGGGGTTAAGCGGTTTAATCAATTAAACCTCAAATGCCCAATCTAAAAAGGCAGGCATTACGCTTTCCCAGGTTGGAACATCATGTTTACCACCAACTTTTTCGTAGTAAAAAACATTGTCAGGCCGTTTATACCCCTTATTCAGGAGGATTTTCACAACATCAATCGTATCATCGATAGAATCGATGATCATATTTTTATTCCGATCGGCCTTTTCATCTTCCGTTCCGGTCATTAACCAGAATTTCATATCAGGCTTAGTAGTGCTACTGTTCAGCTGGGTATGCATAATGCGATCGGCATCAGTATAACCTTCTGCCAGGTCCTTTTTCCGCCACCAAAATGCCCCCGAAAAAACACCGATGACATCAAAAGCGGAAGGATTATTCCAGGCAATATCAAAGGCAGATAAACCACCTAACGAAAATCCCGCAAAACCCACTTTACCAGTAATCGGCATAGCAATTTTCTTTTTAACGAAAGGCAAAAGTTCTTTAATTACAAAATCACCATATAAGTTGGCTTTTGCACCACGCCCTTTAAAATCAGGGGTACCTGCCACACCATATTCCATTAAACGGTCGTCTGAGGCTTTAATCGCCACCACAATTAACCTGTGGTTTCTTTTGCCGTGGTGGGCATCTTCCAAAATCCGTCTGAAATCCATTTTGGCAACATCCTGCCCATCGTTCAATAAAAGAAGCTCTATTTTTTCATTCCCCAAAATCCCTTCGGGTGTATAAATATCTATTTCTACCTCGTGCTTTAAATAAGCAGAAGGTATTTTAAAATTGCTTTTGTTAACTTTTACCGATAAAATTGTTGTGTACATCATATTCAAATCCCCTATCACATGGCTATCGCCTCAGAATTCGGGGCAAAGGTACAAATCTCCGTAAACTATTAATTATCATAGGTTAATTTTTACAATAGGCTTTTATTTCGATCATTTTTAGCACTTAAACTATTCTTTTTGTAGATTTTAATTTATACCTTAAGTCATTCAATTTTTATTATGGTTAAAGAAGAACATAAGAAATGGTACAGCCCGAATTTAAGTGGCGAAATCGACATGCTCATCTTTGGTCACGGTGGCATCCCTATCCTACTGTTCCCGACAAGCATGGGGCGATACTTTGAAAATAAGGATTTCAAACTGATCGATTCTGTTGAGGGATTTATCAATGAAGGAAAAATTAAGATCTATTGCCCTGATGGTGTTGACAAATTGAGCTGGTACAACAAGAGTATCCATCCTGCAGAGCGCGTTAAAAACCACATCTGGTACGACAAGTATTTATTGGAAGAAGTTGCCCCCCTGGCACGGCACGAAACCGGGCACAGTAAAATTATTACTGCTGGCTGTAGTTTTGGTGGCTACCATGCTGCAAATTTCGCGTTCCGCCACCCCTGGTTGGTGAGCCATATGTTTAGCATGAGCGGGGCTTTTGATATCTCCGGTCAGCTGGACGGTTTTTACAATGATGATGTTTATTTTAACAATCCTGTAGATAATCTGCTCAACAACAGCAACCCGGAACTGCATTACATGAAAATAGTACTCGGTACAACCGATCGTGACATGTGCAGACCGGATAATGAGCGTTTATCGGGTATTTTAATTAAAAAAGGGATCGACCATTGGCTGGATATCAGGCAAAATGCAGATCACGACTGGCCCATCTGGAGAGAAATGTTCCCAAATTACATTGCACAGCTTTAGTCTAGTCCAAAGTCGGCAGTATGAAGTCCTGAGTCGATTAAACTATAATAATCAAACAATTAACCATTTTACCAGTTAACCTATTGGTTAAATTAAACTACAATAGTACCAATGAAAAAAATAGGGATTTTATTTGGACAGGAACGTTCTTTTCCTGAAGCCGTAATCGAAAGGATCAATCAAAAAGCAGAAAAAGGCATTACTGCCGAAGCTGTTAAAATCGACAAAATATTTCAGAATGCACCTCTGGGTTATTCGGTAATCATCGACCGTATTTCGCAGGATGTACCATTTTACCGTGCCTCTTTAAAAAACGCGGCAATTACCGGAACTGCCGTCATCAACAATCCATTTTGGTGGAGTGCTGATGAGAAATTTTTCAACAATGCACTGGCCGAACAAATTGGTGTCCCGGTACCGAAAACGGCTCTAATCCCATCCAGAGAACATCCAACAGGAACTACTGGCGAATCTTTCTCTAACTTAACCATGCCTTTAGATTGGGATGCTATTTTCGAATATACCGGTTTCCCAGCCTACATGAAACCTTATGATGGTGGTGGCTGGAGAGACGTTTACAAACTACATGATAAAGAAGATTTTTTTGATAAACACAGTGGCACCCAACAACTGGTGATGCTTTTGCAGGAAGAAATCATTTTTGAAGAATATTTCAGGTGTTATTGCATTGGCGGTAAACATGTTCGCATTATGCAGTACGATCCGCGTAATCCACATCACCTGCGTTATGCAACTGAAGGCAAATCGCCAGATCCGAAATTGCTTAAAACCGTTGAGGAATATACCTTGAAATTATGCAGATATTTAGGCTACGACTTTAATACTGTAGAATTTGCAGTACGCGATGGCGTGCCAATCGCGATCGATTTCTGTAACCCTGCACCCGATGCCGATATCAAAAGTGTTGGTCAGGAAAACTTCGACTGGGTAGTAGAAACCACTGCCAATTATGCCATAGAAAGGACGAAAGCGCAAAAAGACGGTCAGGATAATTTAACCTGGGGCGAGTACATCAAATCGTCGGTTGGTGGCAAACCATTAATCGCGAAGGCTGCACCAAAAGCCGCAAAAGCAGCTGCACCGAAAAAAGCTGCCACGGCCGAAAAGGCACCCGTAAAACCTAAAAAAGCTGCATCAAAAAAATAATTGGGATTTATATTCTAATCAATATTAACATGAACGAGTTTACGCTGGGCATAGAAGAAGAGTACATGGTAATTGATCCCGTTACCAGAGAACTTACTTCTCACGACCAAAAAATTGTAGAGGCTGCACAAAAAATACATAAAGACCAGGTGAAAGCAGAAATGCACCAGGCAGTAGTAGAAGTGGGTACCGGCATCTGTAAAACCACTACCGAAGCCCGCAAAGAAATTTCGCAGCTGCGTTATACCGTATCGCAGCTTGCCGGAGAGCAGGGGCTGAGAATTGGTGCGGCTGGTACCCACCCATTTTCACACTGGGAAAAACAGCTGATTACCGAGCACCCCAGATACAATGAGATTGTAAATGAGCTCCAGGAAGCTGCCCGCTCCAACCTTATTTTTGGTCTGCATGTACACGTAGGCTTTCAATCGCGCGAACTGGCTATTCATATTGCCAACCAGGTCCGCTATTTCTTACCCCATGTTTTTGCCTTATCAACCAATTCGCCTTTTTGGGAATCACGGAATACAGGTTACAAATCATTCCGGACTAAAATCTTCGATAAATTTCCGCGTACCGGTATTCCGGATATTTTTAACAGCATCGAAGATTACGATAATTATGTAAAACTCCTGATCAAAACCAATTGCATGGATAATGCAAAAAAGATTTGGTGGGATATCCGTGTACATCCTTTCTTCGATACCGTTGAGTTCCGCATTTGCGATTGCCCGATGTTAATTGATGAAACCATGGCTTTTACAGCCTTATTTCAGGCCTTATGTGCCAAATTGTATAAACTGCGTTTGCAGAACATGGAATTTATCAGTTATTCGAGAGCGCTGATCAACGAAAACAAATGGCGGGCCGCGCGTTACGGAATTGATGGGAATCTTATCGATTTCGGTAAAGAAATGGAAGTAAACTGCCGAAACCTGGTTTTAGAATTACTGGATTTTGTAGACGATGTGGTGGATGATTTAGGTTGCCGTGAGGATATCAGTTATGTGCATAAAATCCTGGAACATGGTACAGGCGCAGACAGACAGTTGGCGGTTTACCAGCAAACTGGTAACTTTGAGGCGGTAGTAGATTACATTACTACTCAAACACTTATAGGCGCAAAGTAATTTTATAATGGATAAAAGGAGCTTAAAGGTGGCTGTTATCGACTTGAATAACGGTGCACCTAATCAGGGTATGCGGGGAATCCAGGAAATTTTATCCCGTTTTAGAAATGAAAACAATATCGATTTAAGCTTTGATATTTTTGATTTAAGGCAAAAAGGTGAGATACCAGGCATTGGATATGATGCCTATATATCGAGTGGTGGCCCAGGCAGCCCCATTGAAAGTAAAGGGGAACAATGGGAAAATGATTTCTTTAATCTTTTGGATCAGATTGAAGCTTTTAATCATCAAAATGAGGAGAGAAAAAAATATGCCTTCTTAATTTGTCATTCCTTTCAATTGGCTTGTAGAAAATATGAATTGGGCAATGTAACCGAAAGGCGGTCGAATGCTTTTGGGATCTTCCCTATTACATTGACCGACGATGGTGAAAAAGACGAAATTTTTAATGGCATCACCAATCCTTTCTTTTCTGTTGACAGCAGGGATTGGCAGGTTATCGAACCCGATTTTGCGGCTTTCGAGCGAAAAGGCGCAACACTTCTGGCCATTGAGAAAGAACGTAAACATGTAGATTTAGAACGCTGCATGATGTCGATCCGTTTTTCCGATGAAATTATCGGTACACAGTTTCATCCGGAGGCCGATCCGGTAGGCATGAAAATGTATTTATTACAGGAGGAAAAGAAAAAAGCGATTGTGGATATGCATGGGGAACAGAAATACCTCGATATGCTGAACAGTTTGGACGATCCTGCAAGGATTGTACTTACACAAAGTGTTATTCTACCTAATTTCTTACAAAAAGCAATTGGGAATTTGCAAGAGGTATAGTTTTATTTATGGAAATAGAGGAAGATTATAAACTTGAAAATATCGATTTAGAGGATATTGAACACACTATTGCTAAGATAATTACATCTTTAAAAATTACACTGCCATCAGATGCATTTTTAGAAGTAAAAACATTTGGAGACATCTGTGAAGTTTTTCAAAAGAACATTAAATACCAACACGAAGAAAGCTGCACTACTCAACAGGCCTTTTATAAAATCCGTAACGCCATTGCTATTTCACAAAAAATAGACAGGAAAAATATTAGCCCCGGCACTCGCTTAGATGAAATTTTCCCCAGAATTGGGCGTAGAAAGAAAATAAAAAAATTTCAAAAAGAACTAGCTATACCTGTTAATTTTTTAACTATGAAAACATGGCTTGTGCTTTCCATTATTGCTGGTTTCCTAATCTCATTGGTAGCTTTTTTCTTTAATTGGAAATTTGCTTTAACAGGAGTTTTGAGCTGCTTGATTTTTAATTGGATCGCAACAAAACTTCAACAGGAAATTGAATTAATTTCAATTGGAAATCTTGCTAAAAAAATAGCCAGAGAACATTATTTGCAGGCGAGACGAAATCAGGATACTATAAATAAAAGAGAAATCACAAAGGTTATTCAATGTAATTTTATAGCCGACCACGATTTAAAACCGACAGATTTATATCAAGATGCGTTACTTTCTAAGTGTTGACCAAATTACAAACCTATGATACCTGCCCAACGCAAAAATTTCAACCAGCAGTTTACCGAAGAGAAGTACCAAAACTTTCTTACTGAATTGCAAAACGGCTATCCTCAAATTCCTTTTAGGGTTGCAGAAACTCCGGTTTTTGTCCCAAAAGCGTTAAAGGAAAAATTAATTGCTGCGGGAGAGGAAATCATCAACCTGATTAAACAGCCTAACTTTAAAACACTTACGCAAAAGTCGATTCCTGCTGAGTGGAACGTACCCAACGAAAATGAGCAGCCCCATTTTTTAACTTTCGATTTTGGGATCTGTAAAAATGATGCAGGGGAGCTTATCCCTATGCTGATCGAAATGCAGGGTTTCCCATCGTTATATGGCTTTCAGCACCATCTGGCCAAAACCTTTCAAAGCAATTTCGAAGTAGATAGCTCGGTTAACTATTTTTTAAACGGCTATAGCGAAGAAAAGTATATCCAATTGCTTAAAGAAGTGATCATCGGTAAACATCAGGCAGAAGAAGTAGCTCTGATGGATGTAGACGCACCCAATCAAAAAACCGCTATCGATTTCTTCGTCACACAGAAACTGCTGGGTATTAAAATTTTGGCACTGGAAGACATTAAAAAAGCAGGCAAACAACTCTTTTACGAAGAAAATGGCAAACAGGTTCAGCTAAAGAGAATTTACAACCGCCTTATTTTTGATGAAGTTGCCGATAATATTGCCATTTTTAAAAACAGCTTCGATCCCCGCGAAGAACTGGATATCGAATGGGTTACACACCCCAACTGGTTCTACCGCATCAGCAAGTACACCATGCCCTTTTTAAAAAGTGAATTTGTACCTGAAACACGTTTCCTTAACGAATTAACAGTCATTCCACCCGATTTAGAAAATTATGTATTAAAACCACTGTTTTCTTTTGCCGGCATGGGTGTAATTATCGATGTAACTGAAACAGACATTACTCAAATAAAAGATCCCGAAAACTGGATTTTACAACGGAAGGTAAACTATGAACCAGCTGTTCAGGCCCCTGATGGTGGTGTAAAAGCCGAAATCAGGATGATGTATTTATGGCCGGATGGCAGCGAGCCTCAGTTGTGTATTAATCTGGCCCGATTGAGCAAAGGCAAAATGATCGGGGTGCGTTACAATGCCAATTTCGACTGGGTTGGCGGTACGGTTGGCTTTATGGAGGAATAATTCTCGTTTTATTAACCACAGAGCACACAGAAATCTGAAGAGAAATTATATTTCCGTGTTTTCAGTGAATCCGTGGCAAAAACAAAAAACAGTGAATAACAACGTAATTAATATTATCCGGCCACGGATTCACATAAAACAAGCGCTATGCCCTCTGTGTAAAACCCGGTGTTCTCTGTGGTGAAACAAGCAATATATTTACATTCAACTGAACAGCAAAGCACTAAAAGCCCTTATATTTGTATCATGGATATTCAAACGATTTTAGTCTTTTTACTTTTTGCGGTAGCATTGGTATATGTTGGCCGTTTGGTTTTTAAATCTTTACAGGTAAAAAAAGATGGTTGCGGTGGAAATTGTAAATGTGGTGTAGATTTTTCCGATATTAAGCCCGTAAAAAAATAACAGTCCATCTTTATGATTCATCAGTTTAAAACTTACTTTCAGTCAAAAATAGATTTAACTGATGAACAGTTCGATAGCATTTCTGCTCCACTAAAGGTTAAAAAGTTCGATAAAAACGAAATAGTACAATTTAAGGGCGACATCCTAAAATATGGCTTTTTTGTGGGTAAAGGTTTACTGCGGGCCTATTCTATTGATGCGAAAGGGAAAGAGCATATTATCCAGTTTGCGCCTGAAAACTGGTTTGTATCTGATCGCAATCAAATGCATGATGAGCCATCCGATTTTTTTATCGAAGCCATAGAGGCTACAGAAGCCGTTATTGTTCCTGATAATTTTATGAGTGAAGCTTCGCGTAAAGTTCCATGTTTGTTGGCCTTAAATGTAACCATGCTTCACAATTCGATCCGTTTTATGCAAAAAAGGATCAACATGTTGTTAAGTGCCACGGCCGAAGAGCGGTACCTCGATTTCATTAAGCTTTACCCCAACCTTACCCTCCGCGTACCACAGTGGATGATTGCATCATACCTGGGCATCACACCCGAATCGCTAAGCAGGGTAAGAAAAGAACTGGCCAATAAACATTTCAGGCCTTAGGTAATTTTGAATGTTGAGTTTTGAATAAGTGAATGACTTAATTCAATCTAATCTTTCAATATTGCAACATTCAATCATTCTGCAACTCAATCACTTCCTTTCTTACCATACATCAATCTTGAGCTGAAACCTGTGTTGTACTTTTGTGTTGTAAATATTAAACATCTCAAAAAACAAAAGATATGGCAACTACAAAATGGACATTAGATCCAACCCACAGCGAATTACAATTTAAAGTAAAACACTTAATGATTACTACCGTAACCGGTAGCTTAAAAGCCTTTTCAGCAGAACTAACATCTGAAGGTGATGAATTTGAAAATGCAGAAATTTCTTTCAAGGGTGATATCGATTCGATTGATACCGGAAATACCGACCGTGATAACCACTTAAAAAGCGGCGATTTCTTTGACGCAGAAAAATTTGCGCACATCGAATTCAAATCCAATTCAGTAGAAAAAGATGGTGGCGATTATATCGTTAAAGGTGATTTAACCATTAAAGGCGAAACTAAACCTGTAAAATTAATCGCAGAATTTGGTGGTATTGCGACCGATCCATGGGGAAATACCAAAGCAGGTTTTACCTTAAGTGGAAAAATTAACCGTTCTGACTTTGGTTTAACCTGGAATGCTGCCTTAGAAACCGGTGGCGTAATGGTAAGCGAAGAAGTTCGCCTTTTAGGTGAATTGCAGTTTGTAAAAAGTGTATAAGCAATAGGTGTTTGCGATAAGCGTAATGTATCGCTTATCGCCAAACGCATAACAGAAAGGTTCCGGTAATGGAAACAAAACAAATAGAAAAAGTACTGAAAGCCCCCGCCCCGCACATGGTTGGCGATGGCTTTAGGGTACACAACTTTTTCCCCAGCGGTTACGAGATCAATATGAGTCCGTTTTTTTTAATGGATTATGGCTCAAAGATCGAGTTTTCCGCAAGGAAAGAACCGAGGGGCGTTGGTGTACATCCGCACCGGGGTTTTGAAACCGTAACGATCGCCTACCATGGCGCGGTTGCGCATCACGATAGCTCTGGAAACAGCGGTGTGATTTATCCCGGCGATGTACAATGGATGACTGCAGCAAGTGGTGTATTACATAAAGAATATCACGAGGAACAATATAGCCTTACTGGAGGTCCTTTTCAAATGGTCCAGCTTTGGGTTAATCTTCCTGCCAAGGATAAATTGGGTAAACCAAGATATCAGGCAATTAAACAGGCAGATATGGCCCATTTTGATGTGCCAGAAAATGGAGGCAAAATCGAAATCATCGCAGGTAATTATCAGGGCATTAATGGCAATGCAAATACCTTTACCCCCATCGAGCTGTATAACGCCAGGTTAAATAAAGGTGGTGAGGCTATTTTCAACTTCGCCGAAAATTTCAACACCGGATTTATGGTGATTGAGGGTTCTATCAAAATCAATGGGTCCGAAACCGCATCCGTAGATAATTTTGTTTACTTCAAAAACAAAGGGCAAGAAATTCAGATCGAAGCCCTTGAAAATTCTGTAGTGCTGATTTTAAGCGGCGAGCCTATAGATGAACCAATTGTTCAATATGGCCCGTTTCTAATGAACACAGAGGCCGAAATCAATCAGGCCATCGAAGATTACAACCAGGGAAGATTTGGTTATTTAGAAGAGTAAACTGATATCGTCGTGCTGATCCGATAGCTACGGATTTGTTTCAGCATCTTTTACATAAAATCCTATTTTAGAATAGGTTAAAAAGCCGGCATTTTTGTGAAATTTGTCGGCTTTTATATATTTAAAATCTGTTTATTCTTTTTATTCAGCGCTTTATGAAACTGATCAATAGCAAGATAAAAATAGTATCTTAGGGTAGAACTAACGATCACCATCTCCATCCTTTCTTTTTAAATCATTCATCCAATCTTCATATTCGTTAGTGACATTTGATCATCAATCAGAACAGAAAAATGTCCGGAAAACAAATATTTCAAACTGAGACTAAAAGACGCTGGCACACCTTCACATGGGTAAGCCGCACATTTTTTTTAGTTTTCATAGGCGCAATCATCTGCGTGGTGTATACCCTTTCATCTGTACAGGAACCCAATTTGCCCTTCATCAATACCAATTCTCCACTAACACAGAAGCAGTTAGAGAAGTTAAAGAAATCGCAACAGTACAAGGACTTCACAATCGAAAAATCACAGCTCCAAAAAATTAGAAAAGACCGTGAGCACCGCATCTTAACCCATCGAGGCAATAGCAAACGGATCAATATGGCTTTTTATGTAAGTTGGGCATCAACCGTTGGAAAATCTTTACCAGATCTCAAAAGGAACATTGGCCATCTGGATATGGTCGCTACCGAATCCTTCTTTTTAAACGGCGACTCTATTGTGGATAAAGCGGATACTGCCGCGTTAAAAGTAATCCATACTGCCAAAAAATCAGCTATTGCAGTAGTTTCCAATTACAATAAAGATCATTGGGACGGTGCAGCAGTAAGGCGCTTATTGAACGATCAACCTGCACAGCAGAAATTAATCTACGATCTCATCGCCATCACAAAAAAATATGGTTACAGTGGCATTAATATTGATTTTGAAGAGCTGAATCTTGAAAACAGCGACAGTTTTCACGCTTTCATGAAAAATCTTTACAGTCAGTTCCATGCCGAAAAATTGATCGTTTCGCAAGATATTTCACCCGAAAACGACGATTATAAACCAGAAATCCTTCAAAAATACAATGATTATATTATACTGATGGCTTACGACCAGCATACAGAACAAAGTAATGCAGGCGACATTTCCCATCAGGAATGGGTTGAAGAGAAACTTGATGACATTTGCAGCAAGGTAGATGCCAATAAAGTGATTCTGGCTTTAGCTTGTTATGGTTATGATTGGCCAGAGAATAGTTTCGGTAAATCCGTTACCTATGAAGAAGCGATGACTATGGCTGTTAATTACAAAAGTAAAATAAACTACAGTCCTGCCTCAGCCAATTTAAACTATACGTATAACGATGGAAGTGGAATTAAACATGAGGTTTATTTTACCGATGCGGCAACCTATTTTAATTTAATCCGCAAGGCAGATGATTGGGATATCGCAGGTATTGCGTTATGGCGTTTAGGCTCAGAAGACAAGCGTTTATGGTCTTTTATTTCGAATGACCTTAGTTTGGATACCTTAAAGAAAAAGCCATTCGATCTGCGTAAAATTGCTTCGTTAAACATGGGTGGCATCTCTTATATCGGCGATGGTGAGATATTAGATTTAATTTCTACACCAACGCCTGGAAGTGTTAAATTCACTTTAAACAAAGACAATTTTTCAATCGCCGATCAAAAATACACCAGGCTCCCTGAACAATATGTAATTAAACGGTTCGGCGAGGCAGACAAGAAAATTGCCTTGACATTCGATGATGGTCCCGACCCTGTTTATACCCCGCAGGTACTCAATATTCTGAAACAGGAAAAAGTACCTGCCTGTTTTTTCGTGGTTGGCATAATGGCCGAAAAGAACATGGAATTGCTTCGGCAGGAATATAATGATGGTTATGAAATCGGAAACCATACCTTCTTCCATCCAGATATGTCGGCCATCGGACCAAGACGCGTGAAGTTCGAGCTGAATGCAACCCGGAGGCTAATTGAAGCCGTTACCGGACACAGTACCATTTTATTCCGCGCACCGTTTAACGCCGATGCAGAGCCGCAGAACATTTCTGAAATTTTACCTGTTGCCCAAAGCCGTAAAGAGAACTACATCAATATCGGCGAATATATCGATCCCGAAGATTGGGAACCCGGCAAAACCGCTGATCAGATTTTTAATGAGGTGGTGAAACAGCAAGACAATGGCAATATTCTCTTATTGCATGATGCCGGCGGAAACCGCGAAGCTACCGTTGCTGCTTTGCCGCGGATCATCAAATTCTTTAAGGCAAAGGGATATACCTTTACAACGGTTGGCGATTTAATGGGCAAAAAAAGGTCAGAACTGATGCCAGCGGTTAAATCAACCGCAAACAGTGGTTTTTCAGGATCTGGTGATTATTTTTTCATCAATTTCTTTTACTACGGAAACATGATCCTGAATATCATATTTTCTGTTGCTATCGTATTGGCTATTTTGAGGACGATATTTATTGCCTATCTCGCCTTCAGACAGCGAAAAAGAGCAAAACGTAATGTGGGTAAACTGATCACAAACCCGTCAGAGAAAGTGAGTATTATCATCCCGGCTTACAATGAAGAGGTTACGGCGGTGCAAACCATTAACAGTCTTTTAAAAACTACCTACCCTGATTTTGAACTGATTTTTGTAGATGATGGTTCAAAAGACAAAACCTTTGAGATCATTGACCAACATTTTGGTAACCATCCTCAGGTAAAGGTTTTCAGAAAAGAAAATGGAGGTAAGGCATCTGCTTTAAATTATGGTATCTCAAAAGCCAGTGCCGAATTTGTAATATGTATAGATGCAGATACCCAGTTAAAGGATGATGCGGTTACTGAATTGATGCGCTATTTCTATAGCGATAAAATTGCTGCCGTAGCAGGAACTGTAAAAGTTGGAAATGCCAATAACATCATCACCAAATGGCAATCTATTGAATATATCACCGCTCAGAATATGGATAGAAGAGCCTTCGATTTATTAAATACGATTACCGTTGTACCAGGGGCAATTGGTGCTTTTAGAAAAAAGGTGATTCTTGAGGTAGGCGGATTTACTATCGATACCCTTGCCGAAGATTGTGATTTAACCATGCGCATTTTAAGGGCAGGTTATAAGGTGAAAAATTGTGATAATGCAATTGCTTACACCGAGGCGCCAGAAACGGTAAACATGCTCTTAAAACAACGTTTCCGCTGGAGTTTTGGTGTAATGCAGAGTTTCTGGAAAAACAGAAAAACACTGCTCAACAAAAAATATGGTTATTTCGGAATGGTAGGGATGCCTAATATTCTGATCTATCAGATCATTTTACCCTTATTTTCACCCCTTGCCGATCTCTTTATGCTTATTTCTTTAATTAGTGGCTTGTTTTCTTTGAGTGCAATCAATAACTTAACCTTAACCGGTTTTTCAGGGATTCTAAGTCTGCATAATGGTTTTGGTCAGGTACTTTTCTATTATATCATCTTCATTATCGTGGATATGATCTTTGCCGCTATCGCCTTCCGGATGGAAAAAGAAAAGTATGGCAATTTACTCTACATTTTCCCACAGCGCTTTTTCTGGAGACAACTCATGTATGTGGTATTATTCCGCTCCTTCAGAAAAGCCATTAAAGGGGAATTGGAAACCTGGGGAACAATGAAAAGAACAGGTAACGTGAAAGAGCAGGTAGCATAATATTAGTTTATAAAAAAGAAGGCAGTTTTTTTTAGAAACCTGCCTTCTTTCGATATCCTTTTCTCCCTCGACAAAAAACGTAAACAATTCATAACAAGCTATTTAAAAAAAAACATTATTATTGTTAATGGAAAAATCTAACCAAACTCCATTTTCTATTAAAAAGCTTTTATTCACTGCACTGGTTGCCGGAACATTAGATGGACTTGCAGCGGTTATATTCTTAGGAAAGATGAATTTTATGGGGGTATTTCAATATATCGCCAGTGCCATCTTCGGAAAGGAAGCATTTGCGGGAGGCATTGAAACGGCACTTATCGGCTTAGCTTTACACTATTTTATAGCTTTTAGCTTTACCTTAGTTTTTACTATCGCATCCACAAAAACTTCCATGTTAAGACAAAACATTATCTTATCGGGAATAATTTATGGTGTTGTAGTCTGGAGCATCATGAATTTATTGATTGTTCCGCTCACTAAAATACCGGCGGCTCCATTTAATTACGAAAGGGCAATTCTAAATGCAGTTATTCTGATTTTCTGTATTGGCCTACCGATTTCGTACCTAACAGCACGTAAGCTGTAAATATGAACTAGGGTTTTTCTATCAAACAAACCGCATAAGAAACAACACCTTCTTCCCTACCAATAAAGCCCATTTGCTCGTTGGTGGTTGCTTTTATCGATATGTCGTCTGTAGAGATGCCAATGGCATCAGCAATATGCTGTTGCATGGCTGGGATATGGGGATTAATCTTAGGCGCTTCTAAGCACAGCATCGCATCGATATTGCCAATCTGCCACCCTTTTTCAGCCAACAGTTTAACCGTTTCTTTCAATAAGATGAGGCTGCTAATACCTTTCCATCTATCATCGGTATTTTTAAAATGGAAACCGATATCACGCAGGTTGGCCGCACCTAAAAGTGCATCGCAAATGGCATGGAGTAAAACATCGGCATCTGAATGTCCGAAAGCACCTTTATGGTGTTCCAAGGTAACCCCACCAACAACAAATGGATGCTGATCTTTTAACTGATGCACATCGAATCCGAAACCTACTCTAATTTTCATGTATATTTATTTTAATCTTATTTATCTTTTGCTTTTATTCTCGCCAAAGTTAAACAATAGACCAAAACGTAAGGTATTTGCAAGCGGACTGGTTTGCGCATTTGCAATTAAATAAGAGAAATCTATATTAAAAACGTTGTATTTTAAGCCTAAACCTAAAGTAAAGTAACGGCTATCGCCCTTCATTGGGCTTTGGTAGTTATAACCTGCTCTAACGGCAAACTGTTGGTTATACCAGTACTCTAAACCTGTAGAAATTCCAACTTCTTTCAGTTCTTCGCTAAAGCCACCCGGTGCATCGCTAAACGAGCCAAAAATTCCGGCGGGCACCGAACGGTTCGGATTTTTTCCACTCACAATATTATTGTTCGAATCGTATATCGGTTGCGTTGGCACCAGCAATTTATTAAAATCAAGTGCAAAGGTTAAAGTGCTAAAATCGTCTACAGTGATTGTAGACGCACCACCTATCTTAAAATTGGTGGGTAAAAAGAAACTCTCGCCACCATCAGAATAGCTCATTTTTGTTCCGATGTTTGAAATATTAGCGCCTGCAGAAAGAATAGCCTGCCGGCCAAACATTGTTGTAGTAGTTTTATATAATCCCGATACATCAACTGCCAGCGCATTTCCACCATGTACCTGGCCGGAAGATGAAAATTGTCCGGAAGCTAAATTGGAGTAGATATACCTTAGCGAGGTCCCCAAAGAAAACTCTTCACCAAAATTACGGGCAAAAGAAACATCAAAAGCAAGTTCATTGGGATTAGAAATTCCAAGATCCTGTTGATTGATATCGGTAAGTTGAATCGAGCCCAAAGAAAAATACCGTAATGATGCGCCAATGGTATTGCGATTATCTAATTTATAAAAGCCACTTAAATAAGCGAGATTAATGTCAGGCACCAAACTTTTTAACCATGGACTGTAAGAAACAGAAAACCCGTAAGGCTTATCTAAAAAAGCAAGTTTAGAAGCATTGATACTGGCTGAATTTACATCTCCTGTAACGGCTACACCAGCATCACCCATTGCACCGGCACGGGCATCGGGCGTAATGAGCAGGAATGGAACTGCTGTTACAATGTTGTTCGACTCGCTACCATTTGTTTGGGTATTGCCTATGGTTACCTGAGCATTTGTTTTACCAAATACTAAGGCCATTGAGAGTGCAGAAAAAGCAAGTTTACTAATGTACTTGAAATTCATCCTTTAAAGGTACGTAATTTTAGATCCTGGTATTTAGCAATACTGAAGAATATATCAGTAACGTAAAACCAAAACTTATATTTCACCAAATTACGAATTCTATCATTATTTACTAATTAAAGCTACGATTTTTACATACGGGTGTGACTGCAAAAAATGCAAGTATAAAGCTAATAGCCATTTAGCAAATAATTTAATCCATATCTTTTTATTAAATACATTTATTAGGTTGATTTACCCGATTTAATCGCTATAAACCAATAAACCAAATATGGTTAATTTCTTGATCATCTTTTTCAAAATATTAGGACTCGATATTTATTTTCTGAGATGATAGCCCCCAATAGCAGATAATATAAATATGCCAGACAAGCTTTCCGTTTTATTCAAATTACAATATTGTAAATTTTGTATAAACAAATTGTAATTGACAATTAAAACAATACACAATTTTAGCAATAAAAAAATTTATCTCGCTTATTTATAATTATTTAGCAAAAATTCCGTTTAAAAATAAACAGACGCAATACGATATAAAATAATACGTTATGGGTTAAAAATAATCAATATTTTATTGCCACATTATTTATATATTCATTTAAAATTGTTTAATTTTATCGGTTGAATCCCTATAGGGGACGATATTCCCAACGTACTATATGAAAAAACTATTACTATATTCTTTTACTTGTTTATCATTAGCCGCCTTACTTTCGAGTTGTAGCTCAAAAAGTGCGAGTTCTAGTAAAACAGGTATCCCTTATGCCGACAGGAAAAGCAAAAACAATCAATCAGGTGCTTTTGCTGTGGCTACCAAATATAAAAGAGCGCCGGGACCTGGTTTAATTCCAATTGAAGGTGGTGTTTTGGTAGTAGGCGGTAGTGCCATCGAAGTACCAGGTGTAGAACCGAATATTTATAACTATAAAAGACAGGTTACCGTTCCGTCTTTTTATATGGATGAAACTGAAGTATCGAATACCGATTGGTTAGAATACTTACACTGGATCAGATACAACTTTCCTGAAGACCGCGAATTTTATTACAATGAATTACCAGATACATTGGTATGGCGCCAGGCATTATCATATAACGAACCTTACGTAGATAACTATTTAAGACACCCTGCTTACCGTGATTATCCTGTTGTGGGTGTTTCATGGGAGCAAGCTTCCCGTTATTGTGAATGGAGAACATCCAGGGCAAACGAATTTATTTTACGTGAAAAAGGAATCTTAACTGATTATAAGACACTTGCTGGTAATGGTAGAGGAAACACAGCTACTACGGCAGCTGCCCCTAGGCCTGATAAACCATATAACGACGCAGCCTATCAAAACGGACAATATCAGGACATAGGTAAAAATGCACCTATTGATTATAATACCAGATCGGGTGCTGCAACTACAACTGCCGGAGGAGCAGCAGCAGCTCCAGCATCTGGAGGTAGAAACAGTCAACCCAGAAGAACCGCTACATTAGAAGATGGTGTAATTATGCAACCATATCGCCTACCAACAGAGGCCGAATGGGAATATGCAGCTTTAGGTTTAATTGGTAATACAGAATACGAAAATATCAATCAGAATAAGATTTACCCCTGGAACGGATTAGGTGTGAGTTCAGCCAAAAAGAAAACAAGGGGTATGATACAGGCCAACTTTAAAAGAGCGCCTGGAGATTATATGGGTGTTGGCGGTTCATTGAATGATAAAGGAGATTTAACCGTTCCGGTTATCCAGTATGCACCAAACGATTTCGGCTTGTACAATATGGCCGGTAATGTTAACGAGTGGGTTAATGATGTTTACAGAAGCGCTACATTTACTGATGCTGATGCATTTAATCCATACCGTGGCAACTACTTCACCAATAAAAAATTAGAAGACTCGCAAAGTGGAAAAATTGCTTTGGATAAATATGGTAATCCGATTAAAGAAAATGCATACGCGGGTAAAAAACAAACATGGGCAGAGAAACAGGCTCAGGCTAAACGTTCTGATTCGATTTCAAAATCTACAGATCCACAGGCCGCAACAGCTGTTGCTTCAACAAGTTATCAAGCCGATCAGCGAGGATATCGCGACAGACAAAATACTTTACTTAACGAAGAAGGTGTAACCCTGGTTAACGATAAATCTAGAGTATATAAAGGCGGTTCCTGGAATGATATGGCTTATTGGTTAAACCCTGCAACACGCCGTTTTATGCAACAGGATGAATCATCTGCAGAAGTTGGCTTCCGTTGTGCAATGACCATGCTGGGTGCTCCCGAGATTAGTACCGGAGGAAAAAGAAATTTCAAAAATCCTCCACAAAGACCTTACCGCGTAAGCCGGGGTAAATAAAAAAGAAAAGTCCCGAAATTAAAATCGGGACTTTTTTTATGCCCATGTCAGGGACGGCAACACTATATCACCTCCTTAGTTATAAAAAAATCACTTAAACTGAACCAGGATCTGGTTTTTCTCTACCTTATCCCCTTGTTTAATCAATATCTTCTTAACCACACCATCTGTTGATGATTTCAAGATGTTTTCCATTTTCATGGCTTCGAGGATCACTAGGTTATCACCCTTTTTTATTTCAACATTTTCCTCTACCAATACTTTCAGCACTAATCCAGGCATCGGGGCCTTAATTTCAGAAACTTTATTGGCTGTTAAATTATCCAGACCAAGCTGTTTCAATAAAACATCAAACTGATCTTCAACACTGATCTGGTAGATATTACCATTAACCTTAATCTTACAGATTTTATCGGTTTTGTTCAACTCAACTATTTCTGTATTAAACGATCTGTTTTGATACAAAACGTGAGTACTATTATTGCCTATGGTGCTGATATCAAGCTCAACAGGCTCCCCATTCACCAAAAAAGTGGAATCCTTATTTTCAACCTCAAATAAAAACTGGTCGTTTACTTTTACTTTATACATGGGTTATTGTGTTAAAGCATACTGGACCAAATTTGCGCCCATTTTAAGCGCCTTAGACCTCGTTTCTTGTGTGTCTTCAGGGTAGGTGCCAAAATCCTCCCAGCCATTCCCTAAATCGCATTCGTAGGTATAATAACACACTACCCTACCTTTATAAATCAATGCAAATCCTTGTGGCCGTTTATTATCATGTTCGTGAATTTTTGGCAAACCTGCTGGAAACTTAAATTTTTGATTATATAATGCGTGGTTAGCAGGTAATTCTACAAAATTCAGTTCTGGAAATACTTTCTTCATCTGAGGCCGGATAAATTTATCCAGGCCATAGTTATCATCTATGTGAAGAAAACCACCACCTGTAAGATACTGTCGTAAGTTTTTCACTTCCTGATCGCTGAAAACTACGTTTCCATGGCCTGTCATATAAATGAACGGATAATTAAAAACCTCTTTAGAACCAACCTCTACTATGCTTTCTTCGGCATAAAAATTAGTTTTAAGGTTGGCATTGCAATAGGCAATTAAATTGGGCAATGCCGTCCTGTCTGCGTACCAATCACCTCCACCACTGTACTTTAACTTGGCCATACGGTAGGTAGGCGGAATAAAGGCGAAAAAAGTAAAGCTAATAAAGGCCAAAAGACTAAAGCTGAAAGCCATTATCCGAAATCTGGAAAACTGAAAATTAAAAACTGAAAACTTCAAATTGATTATCGGTTAAGGTAATTGATTTCAAAACAAACGGATAATGCGGCAGTTTCCGTACGCAATCTGTTATCACCTAAAGTTAGTGCTTTAAAGCCTTTATTCAAAGCTAAATTAACTTCATCTGGTGTGAAATCTCCTTCAGGACCGATAAGAATCAAATATTTTTGATGTGGAACTACAAGATTGGAGATATATTGTTTCTCTCCGTTATCGATACAATGGGCAATTAATTTTTCTCCTTCAAAAGGTTCTTTTAAAAAAGTGTCAAAAGAAACTGCATCGTTTAATTTGGGATGGTATGCTTTGATCGATTGCTTTACCGCGGAGGTAATTACTTTGTTTAACCGGTCTTCTTTAACCACCCTACGCTCCGATCGATCAGTAATAATCGGCGTAATTTCATCAATCCCTAATTCTGTTGCTTTCTCTAAGAACCATTCCACCCGATCTATATTTTTAGTTGGCGCAACAGCAATATGCAGGTAGTGATTTCTTTTATGAAACTCGGTTTCTACTTTTAATATAGACAGCGAAACTTTTTTTGGATTATCGGAGGTAATTTCAGCAGTGTAAAAACCACCTTTCCCATCTACCAGATTAACGATTGAACCAACGGCCAGGCGAAGTACTCTAACACAATGTTTACTTTCTTCTTCGTTAAGGGTATACGTATTTTGGGTAACATCTGGGGTGTAAAAAATATGCATGGTTCAAATTAATGATTATCAACCATATCTCCTTTATTGATTACCAATTCTAACTTGATTGTTTCGATATTCTGCTCTGTCTTTTTAAGAATGGTGAATAGATAACCGTAAGATTCATTGCTTTCGCCAACCTCCGGAATACGTTCGAAAACGTGAGAAACCAATCCACCTATGGTATCGAAATCTTCATCTTCAGGTAAATCGTGAGGTAAGTGTTCATTCACATCATAAACCGTTGCAAACGCATTTACGATAAATTCATTATCAGAAACCTTTTCTACCAATGGCTTTTCTTCATCGTATTCATCCTGGATTTCTCCGACTAATTCTTCTACGATATCTTCCAAAGTAACCATACCCGCTGTACCACCAAACTCGTCCAATACTATCGCGATCTGTATGCGGTTACTTTGCAGTTCGCTCATCAAATCGTTTATTTTTTTAGTTTCTGTTACAAAATATGGTTTTCTGATGATATCATTCAATGTCCAATGTTGATTTCCTGCAGCAACTAAAGGCAAAATATCTTTTGCATGGATAATCCCAACGATTTTATCCATAATATCATCATATACAGGTAAACGCGAATATCCTTCCCTGATAATGGTATCAATTACCTCTTCTTTCGGGGAAGTTAATTCGATGCCCGAAATTTTAGTTCTAGGCACCATGATGTTTTTAACCACACGCTCATTAAAATCGAATACGTTTTTAATCAGTTCGTGTTCATTATTATCTAATGCACCACTTTCTTTACCCTGGTCTAATAAATATTGTAGCTCTTCGGTACTGTGCAACGATTCGTGCCCGCCGGAAGTATCAATTCCAAATGGCTTTAAAATAATCGCTGCCAGGCTATTTAAGGTCCAGATAAATGGTTTAAACACCACATAAAAGATTTGCAGCGGAACAGAAACAAATAAAGTGGTGGCAACCGGCCGCTGTATTGCAAATGATTTAGGAGCCAATTCGCCAAAAACAATATGCATAATCGTAATTAACGAGAAGGCAACAATTGTAGATGCGGTATGAATAGTTGCATCGCTCAGTCCCCATTGAAGGCTGTCGAAAAGATTTTTAAAGATGGTATGCATAACGCCTTCACCTACCCAACCAAGGCCAAGTGATGCAAGCGTTATACCCAGCTGTGTGGCAGCCAAATAACCATCCAGATTATGGATGATGCCTTTGGCCATTTTACCAACCCGGCTGCCTGATTTTGCCTTAATTTCAATCTGTGATGCGCGGACCTTTACAATTGCAAACTCAGCTGCAACAAAAAATCCGTTTAATAACACCAAAAATAATGCAAAGAATAACCGCCAGCCTACCGAACCTGTATCAGGTTCTTGTAAAGCAACCAAAACTACGTTTGTGGGCAGGATTGCACTTAGCTCAAAATTTAAAAACAAACATACCGTGGGTAAATCCATTAAGCCAATTCTCTAAATGTTGTGTTATAAAGTTCTATGCTTTCTTTAATTACTTTATGCGCATAACGAACACCAAGTAAATGTTCGATAGTTACATTTTTATCTTCTAATGCTTTATAATCCTGAAAGAAACGAACAATCTCTTTCATTTGATGTGGAGGTAACTCATCTAAATCGTTGATGTAGTTTACCGACATGTCGTGCGCAGCCACAGCGATAATTTTATCATCCTGCTCTCCGTTATCTACCATGTGCATCACACCTACCACTTTTGCCTCGATCAATGTCATTGGATAAACATCCACAGAACAAAGTACTAAAATATCTAACGGATCTTTATCATCACAATACGTTTGCGGAATAAAGCCATAATTTGCAGGATACATTACTGACGAAAAAAGAACCCTATCTAACTTGATCAGACCTGATTCTTTATCAATTTCGTATTTTGCTTTCGAACCTTTTGGAATTTCAATAATTGCGTTTACAACCTCTGGAAGGTTTGAACCAGGAGATACGCTATGCCACGCGTGATGATCGTCTTTTGCCATTTTTAATTTAAATCTGTTTTATCCTCTTCAGGACCACTCACTACTTTACTTTTTACAAAGGTAATTAATAATGGTATAGTTGTAATAAGGATAAAGCCAATAATAATATATAATAAATAATCGTTTATTTCTTTTTCAAATCTTCTGCCCAAAAAGTAACCAAGTAAAGTTAAGGAACAGATCCAAAGCACACCCCCTACAATATTGTATAGTGCAAACTTTTTAAACTCCAATTTTACCACACCAGCAAAAATCGGTGCAAAAGTTCTAACAATTGGCACAAACCTGCCCATAATTAGTGCAAAAGCACCCTGTTTATGATAATAATCTTCTGCAGCCTTTAAATATCTTTTCTTAAAGAAGAAACTGTCTTTTCTGGTATACAGTACGGGGCCGGTTTTACGGCCAAACCAATAGCCCGTAAAATTACCAGAAATTGCAGCTACGCATAAACCAGCTAAAAGTACGGCAATATTCACGTCGAGCTTGCCCGTTGCAACGAACATCCCGGCCAAAAACAATAAATAATCACCGGGAAGAAAAAAACCGAAGAACAGGCCAGTTTCTGCATAGATTACGAATATGACGAGATAGAAACCGCCCTCCCTCAATAATTTCTCGGGATCCAGTAGTTGATGCAGGTTATTCCAAAAATCGTGCATATTCAATTATTCGTAAAACTACAAATAATTATTAAACAACAGCATACCTATATCAGGTTTAAAATAATTGCAGGATAAATACCCAAGATAATTGTGATAACTACTGATACCAATAACACAACTTTATATTGCGCAGGTGTAGAAAGTTCTATTTCAGCACCATCCTTAAACCACATGGCCACAATTACCTTAAAATAATAATAGAAACCAACTAATGCGTTTAAAACTGCAAAAGCAACCAGTAAGGTATTATATTCTGTCATTGCATTCAGGAACATTAAATATTTACCGATGAATCCTGCAGTTAAAGGAATACCGGCTAACGAAAGCATGGCAACGGTTAAACACAAAGCAACTAGCGGGTTTTTCTTGCCCAAACCATTAAAACTTTCGAAGCTATCGCTACCTGTTTTTTGCTTAACCAGAATCAATACCGCAAATGCGATAATGGATGCGAAAGTATAAGCCGCCGCATAAACCAGAACATTGTTGCCTGAGTTTTTGGTTAATACGATAAGCGAAAACAACAGGTAACCTGCATGAGAGATACTTGAGTAAGCCAACATGCGTTTGAAATGCTTTTGGAACAGCGCCGTTACGTTTCCTATAAAAAGCGTTAAACAAACAATGACCATTAATGGAGCTACCCAAAAATCGTGAAGTGGTGCAAGTGAACCGGCAAATAATCTTAAAAAAGCAGCAAAACCAGCAGTTTTAACCACTGTACTCATAAAAGTAGTAATTAAGGTTGGCGAACCTTCATATACATCCGGAGTCCAGAAATGGAAAGGGGCAGCACCAACTTTAAAACTTAGGCCGATCATCATTAAAATTACCCCAGGATAAAATATCGGAGAAACTGAAGCGGTGTTGTTCACTAAATACTCCTGGATTTTGTCCAAATCAAATGATCCTGTTGCACCATAAATTAACGTGATACCGAACAACAAGAACCCTGTTGAGAAAGCCCCCATTAAAAAATATTTTAATGAAGCTTCATTAGAAGCAAAATCCTTTTTACGGATACCGGCGAGTATATATAAACTTACCGACATGATTTCCAGTCCCACAAACAGCATCGCCATATTTTTGTACGATACCATCATGATCATCCCGGCCAGTGCGAAAAGGATCAAAGTATAATATTCGGCTATGTTATCGCTCTTGGCGTGAAAATAATTCTGTGTTAATAAAAAGATCAATAAGGTACCGATAATACAAACCCCTGAAAATGCAAGAGCGAAGTTATCAGTCTGCATCATTCCAAAATGAACGGCATTGCCATTCCATGCGCAGAAGGTAAATCCTAGTGCAGTAAGTAAGCCAACAACGGTAAGTGGTAGTAATGCTTTATTTGCCTTAAACAAACCTGCATAAAGCACTATAAAAGCTGTTATACTAATGGTTATGATAATATTCATTGCTTAATTTACTGTGTTTAATTTTTGATTTACCTGTTCTAATAAATGTTGTACAGATGCCTCTGTTAAGTGCAAGATTGGTTTCGGATAAACCCCCAAAACAATAATCAGTGCACAAATGGTATAAAGAACCAATTTTTCGGTTCCTTTAATATCGGTGAAAGTGATGGTTAAACTATTGGTTTCACCAAGCATTACATTCTGGTACATGCGCAACATGTAAACGGCTCCAAAAATAATAGTCAATCCTGCAATTGCGGCCGCCCAAATGCCATAGTTGTAAACACCCATCAGCAATAAAAACTCACCAATAAAGCCATTCGTTCCGGGTAAAGCTACTGTTCCTAAAACAATGATCAGGAAAGTAATCGCCAATTGTGGTGCTACTTTAGCAATCCCACCCAATTCCTCAATTTTATTGGTTTTAACACGAGAGAAGATGATATCTAATACGAAGAATAAACCTACTACATTAATACCATGACTCAACATCTGCACCATTGCACCTTGCATGCCTTGCTGGTTAAATGCAAAAATACCCGCAGAAATTAATCCAACGTGGGCAATTGACGAATAAGCAACCAAACGTTTTGCATCTTTTTGTGTAAAAGCAATTACCGACGCATAAACAATACCGATGATCGATAAAACGATGGCTAGCTGACCCCAATCATGAACTCCAGCAGGAACGATTGGCAATAACCATCTGATCACACCGTAAATACCCATTTTTAACATAATACCTGATAACAACATGGTTCCTTGTGTAGGTGCCGCAGTGTAAGTATCGGGTTGCCAGGTATGGAAAGGGAAAATCGGCATCTTAATCGCAAAAGCAATAAAGAAAGCCCAAAAGATCCATCCCTGTTGCGCACTATCTAAGTTTAAAGCATAAAAAGACTGAATGTCAAAGTTGTGTGCCGGATTTTGAAGATAGAGATAAATGATCCCCATCAACATAAATAACGAACCCGCAATGGTATACACAAAAAACTTCATGTTGATCCGGATGCGGTCTTTTCCACCCCAAATCGCACAGATAAAATAAATTGGGATTAATGCGGCTTCCCATCCAATATAGAACAAGAAGGCATCTAATGCCGTAAATACCAGCAATAAGCCACATTGCATAAACAAAATCAGGGCATAAAATGCAGCAGGATTTTTATACTCATGGTTGTAACTTGATAAAATGATAATCGGCACCAATAAATTGGTCAGCAATACCACGAGCATGCTGATGCCATCGATGCCCGCGTGGAAATTGATCCCCAAATCTGCAATCCATGGTAAGTTTACCTCAAACTGAGTACTTGCATCTGGAATGAAGTTACTGGCGATAACCAAAGTCAACACCAAAGAAACAACCGAAAATACGGTTGAAACTATTTTAGCCGACTTACCCGCAAATGCTGTGATAATTGCACCTGCAAGCGGAAGAAATATAAGTAGTAAAAGTTGTTCCATTATTTAATTTTGAACCCTTTTTATATGTATAAAAATGTATATAATAGCAATGCGACGATACCGAATACCATCATAAATATATAGAAACCTACGTTTCCACTCTGTAACAAACGAATACCTTTACTGGCTTCGTTTGTGCTCCATCCCAAGCCGTTCACAATACCATCGATAAATTTGTTATCGATAATCCTGTAAAAGAATTTCGAAAGTGCATCTAATGGTTTGGTGATGATGAAATCATAAATTTCATCCAAGTAAAATTTATTGTACGATAATTTTGCCAGTACAGAACGTGGTGCTTCATCAGCAACAGGAACACGGGCGCCCCTTACATATCGGCCATAAGCATAAAATAAGGCTGCTACAGCAGCTGTTACCGATATCCCCATTAAACCTATTTCAGTTGGATGGCTTAAATCCAATTCGTGCTGTGCAACACCCGCCCCAGATAACCAGTGAGCCAGCCATTCGTTTCCACCAAAAATATGTGGGAAATTAATTGCTCCACCAATCGCCGCAAGGATAGCCAATATGATTAAGGGTACAGTCATTGCTGTAGGCGATTCGTGTACATGGCTTTCTTCGTGGTGCGTTCCGCGGTATTTTCCAGAGAAAGTTAGAAACATCATCCTGAACATATAAAATGCCGTTAAGAATGCGGTTAATACTCCAACTCCCCATAAAATCGGACTTGCCTGAAAAGCATGTGCCAAGATTTCATCCTTGGAAAAGAAACCCGAAAATGGCGGTAAACCTGAAATAGCAATGGTACCAATCATCATCGTTAAAAAAGTAACCGGAAGTTTCTTCCTCAATCCACCCATATGGCGCATATCCTGCTCGTGGTGCATGGCGTGAATAACCGAACCAGCGCCCAGGAATAATAATGCTTTAAAGAATGCATGGGTTAATACATGGAAAAATGAACCTGTATAAGCACCAACGCCAAGACCTAAAAACATATATCCCAATTGCGATACAGTTGAATAAGCCAATACTTTTTTAATATCTGTTTGGGTTAAGGCAATAATTGCAGCCACAAGCGCTGTTGCTGCGCCAACAATTGCAATGATATGTTGTGTAAGCGGGGCCAGATCGAACAATACACTCGAACGGGCAATCATATAGATACCAGCAGTTACCATCGTAGCCGCGTGAATTAACGCAGAAACCGGCGTTGGCCCGGCCATCGCATCAGGTAACCAGGTAAACAATGGCAACTGAGCCGATTTACCGCAGGCTCCAATAAACAATAAAATGGTGATTAAAACCAAAGTATCTTTTCCCGGCAACATATTCGCTGCCTGTGGGAAAATTTTAGAAAATTCAACACTTCCAAAGAAATTGAAAATTAAGAATACGCCCAGTAAAAAACCTAAGTCGCCAATACGGTTCATCACGAAGGCTTTTTTAGCTGCTGATGCATAAGCCGTATTGGTGTACCAGAAACCGATTAACAGGTACGAGCATAAACCTACGCCCTCCCAACCGATAAACATCACAATGTAGTTTGAACCCAGTACCAATAAAAGCATGAAGAATACAAATAGGTTTAGGTAACTGAAAAACTTACCAAATCCGGCATCATCGTGCATATAACTAGTGGAATATAAATGGATCAGGAATCCAATTCCGGTTATGATCAAAAGCATGATCGAACTTAAAGGATCAACCAGAAAAGATAAAGGAATGTGTAATGTACCTGCACTGATCCAATCAAATAAAAATACTTCGTGTGATTTTTGTGTGTCGCCTTGTAAGCTAAAGAAAATAACTACGCTGATGATAAAGGATGCCAGGATTACCCCACTTCCTATGATACCAACAAGTCCTTTAGATAAAGAGTTTCTGCCCAGTCCATTAATTACAAACCCTAAAAAAGGAAGTAAAGGAACCAACCAAATCAATTGTTCTATTGTCATTCTTATTATATATTTACCACTTAAGGCGATTTAAAACATTAATATCTATCGATTTCGTATTTCTGTATACCATTACGATAATCGCTAGGCCTACCGCAACCTCTGCAGCTGCCAAAGCCATAATAAAGAATACGAAAACCTGTCCTGATGGATCATTGTTATGAACAGAGAACGCCGTTAAAAGTAAATTAACTGCGTTAAGCATCAGCTCAACCGACATAAAAATTACGATGGCATTTCTGCGGGTTAGTACACCTATTACGCCAATAGAGAAGATGATGGCACTTAAATAAATGTAGTGGTTTAGCGGAACGCCCTGAAGTTGTGATGTTAAATTTTCCATTATGCTTCTACCTCATCTCTTTTAGATAATAAAACGGCTCCAACCATTGCTGCCAACAGTAACAGGGATGATAATTCGAATGGTAATAAGAATGGGCCAAAAAGCTCCTTACCTAAATTTTCAACTAATCCCAATCCTGGTTTTTTTAAGATCAACGGGCTTGTGATGCTTGCTGATTTTAAAGAACCGATCAAGGTTACGACCAAACAGCCACCGGCAATAACACCTACAATTTTAATCAAGGGTGATTTACTCGGTTCAGTTTCTTTGTTCAGGTTAAGCAACATTAGTACAAAAAGGAAGAGTACCATAATTGCGCCCATGTAAACGATAAAGTTTACTACTGCCAAAAACTGCGCGTTTAAAAGCACATAGTGAACAGTGAAAGTGAAAAAGGTAAGGATTAAGTACAAAACGCTATGGATTGGATTTTTTGCAAAAATCACCAGCAGCGAAAAGATGATACTTAATGTGGCTACGAAATAGAATACTTGTGTACTCATTAATTGTTTATTTATTTATGTTCCATGGTTTGTGTCTCCACAACCATTAATTATCTTTTGCTCCGTGAACACACGAACCGGGGCTTATTGTTTAATCCTTCTACAAGCTTAGGATAACAATAATTACTTTTTCATTTCTAATGGCGCCTCGACCAACTTATCTTTTCCGTAAATAAAATCTTTACGTAAATAATCAGCCGGAACAATTGGTCCATCTAAGTAAATGGCCTCTTTTGGGCAAGCTTCTTCACATAAGCCACAGAAAATGCAACGCAACATGTTAATTTCATATGTTGCCGCATATTTTTCTTCACGGTATAAATCTTTCTCTTCAGGCTTACGTTCCGCGGCAATCATCGTGATGGCTTCGGCCGGACAAGATAAAGCACACAAACCGCAAGCGGTACATCGCTCTTTACCATTCTCATCGCGTTTAAGCGAGTGCATTCCCCTGAAGTTAGCAGAAAATTCGCGTTCTACTTCAGGATATCTTATTGTAGCCTCTTTCTTAAATAAGTGACTGATGGTGATGCCCATACCTTTAGCAATTGCTGGCAGGTACATCCGTTCCATAAAGCTTAACGGCTTTTGTTCCAGTACTTTTTTCTTATTACTTAATGATTCCATAATTAAAACTTCTCAATAATCGCAATCACAACACCTGTTATTATAATATTGGCAATGGCCAAAGGTATCAAACCTTTCCAACCTAAATTCATCAATTGATCATAGCGGAAACGAGGGATTGTCCAACGTACCCACATAAAGAAAAAGATGAAAATACATATTTTAGCAAAGAATACTGCTGTACCAAAAAGTGGTGCCCATGTTGGACCCAACCATACTGCCATCGAATCCATACCCGGGTAATTGTAACCACCCCAATATAAAGCCGCCATTACAGCAGATGATACGAACATGTTGATATATTCAGCAAATAGGTAAAAACCTAATTTCATTGACGAATATTCGGTATGATAACCACCAATCAGCTCCGTTTCACACTCGGGTAAATCGAATGGTGCACGATTGGTTTCGGCGAAAGAACAAACCATGAAGATTAAAAACCCAAGTGGCTGATATAAAACATTCCATCGCCAGCCATGTTGCTGATCAACAATTTCCTTTAAGCTTAAAGTGTTGGTCATTAATAGCAAGGCGATGATCGATAATCCCATCGCAATTTCATAACTGATGTTCTGTGAAGCCGCACGGATGGCACTTAATAAAGAATATTTATTGTTGGATGCCCATCCACCGATCATTACGCCATAAACACCTAAAGAAACCACGCCGAAGATATATAAAACACCAACATTGATATCTGCAACCTGCAATGAAACCGTCTTACCCGCAATTAAAACAGGACTTCCCCATGGAATAACCGCTGTACCTATACAGGCACAAAGCAGTGCCAAACCAGGGCCAGCGATAAATAAAAATCTGTTTGATGATGTCGGAATAATCTCCTCTTTCATAAACATTTTTAACCCATCAGCCAATGGTTGTAAAATCCCGAAGGGCCCGGCTCTATCTGGCCCCAAACGATCTTGTAAATATGCTGCAACTTTACGTTCGGCATAAGTAGAATACATGGCAATAACTAAACTGATGCCGAAAATTACAGCTACCAGGATAAATTTTTCTATAACAAAAGCGCTATCCATTAGTATTTAACTGTTTTATGTAATTCAATTTCATTTGCAGCTTGTAATGCCTCATTTGGCTGAATAACATGCAAAGGTTTTAATGTTTCGTAGTGGTTTGATGCAATTACCGAAGTATCATCAATATGTGTAGGATGTTCGATTACCCAATCAGCTGTAGCTTTTTTATCGAAGCGGCAAGTATTACAGATAAATTCTTCTACTTCCCCAAACTGATCTTTACGTGCTGTAACGCGCAAAACATCTGCTCCTTTGTACCAAAGGGTTACTTTACCATTGCATTTTTCGTGATCACAATCGCGGTGTGCATCAACCGGTTTAGTAAACCAAACACGGTTTTTAAAACGGAAGGTTTTATCGGTTAAAGCACCAACCGGACAAACATCGATTACATTTCCTGAGAAATCGTTATCAACAGCCTGTTGGATGTAAGTGGAAATTTCAGAATGATCGCCACGGTTTAAGATTCCGTGAACACGTTTGTTGGTAATCTGATCGGCCGTGAAAACACAACGGTAGCACAGGATACAACGGTTCATGTGCAACTGGATTTTATCACCTATGTCGATACGCTCGAAAGTACGGCGCTCAAACTCATAACGTGTTTTTTGCAAACCGTGTTCGTAACCTAAGTTTTGTAAATCACATTCTCCAGCCTGATCGCAAACCGGGCAGTCTAATGGGTGATTGATCAATAAGATTTCTACCACTCCGGCACGTGCTTCCAAAACTTCTGGTGAAGTAATGTTGAGTACTTCCATCCCATCCATTACCGTTGTACGGCAAGAAGCCACCAATTTTGGCATAGGACGAGGATCTTTCTCCGAACCTTTAGTCACTTTTACAATACAGGTACGGCATTTACCACCACTGCCTTGTAATTTAGAATAATAGCACATGGCTGGCGGCACAATATCCCCTCCGATTTGCCTTGCAGCATTCAGAATGGTTGTTCCATTATCCACCTCTACTGTTATCCCATCTATCGTAACCTTAACTTTTTCACTCATGGTTAATGATATTCTTGTTATTTCTTTATCTCGCCCTGGTTCGTGTTATCACAAACCAATTCTTTTCGCTTTCGTTCCGTGGAGACACGAATCGAGGCTCTTTTTTTAAGTTCTATTTTCTAAGGCCACAATTTGTGACTTTAAGATTCAGTATCACAAACCGTAACACCTAAATATCTATTTCTCTTCCGTTACCGGTGCCTTTTCAATCGGTGTTGCATAATTTGCAAGACCATAATTCTGGCTCTGGCTCTTAATTGGCTCTTTAATGTGCCATTCAAATTCATCCCTGAAATGACGGATCGCACTGGCAACTGGCCAGGCTGCAGCATCACCCAATGGGCAGATTGTATTTCCTTCAATTTTACGTTGAATGTCCCATAATAAATCAACATCTTCCATTTTACCATGGCCGTGTTCGATTTTATGAAGCACTTTCTCCATCCATCCGGTACCTTCACGGCAAGGCGAACATTGTCCACAACTCTCGTGGTGATAAAAACGGGCGAAATTCCAGGTATTTCTCACGATACACTGATCCTCATCAAAAGCGATAAAACCACCCGATCCCATCATGGTCCCGGTAGCAAATCCACCTTCTGATAAAGATTCGTAACTCATTAAACGGGGCTCACCATTAGCATATTTTAAAGTTAAATTAGCTGGTAAAATAGGCACTGACGATCCACCTGCAACCGTTGCTTTTAAGCGTTTGCCGTTGGCAATACCACCACAATATTCATCAGAATAGATAAACTCTTCTACCGGCAAACCCAGTTCGATTTCGTAAACACCTGGTTTTACTAAATTACCAGATGCTGATATTAATTTTGTACCCGTACTTCTACCGATACCAATTTTTGCATATTCATCACCACCGTCATTGATAATAGGGACAACTGCAGCAATCGATTCAACATTGTTTACTACTGTGGGGCAACCGTATAAACCCGCAATTGCCGGAAATGGTGGCTTGATACGCGGGTTACCTCTTTTGCCTTCCAGCGACTCTAATAAAGCAGTTTCTTCACCACAAATGTAAGCGCCACCACCAGGCTGAACATATAATTCTAAATCGTAACCTGATCCCAAAATGTTCTTACCCAACCATCCGGCAGCTTTAGCTTCAGCAATTGCTTTTTCTAAAATGCGGATCTGAGGCATCATTTCGCCCCGTACATAGATGTATGAAACCTTAGCACCTAATGCGAAACTCGATACAATCATTCCCTCAATTAAAGCATGCGGAATATAAGTCATTAAGTAACGGTCTTTGAAAGTTCCAGGCTCCGATTCGTCAGCATTACACACCAAATAACGCGCAACACCTTCTGGTTTGGCCAAAAAACTCCATTTCATCCCGGTTGGGAAACCCGCACCTCCGCGACCGCGTAAGCCTGATTTCTTAACTTCTTCAACAATCTCTTCAGGTGTTAAAGTTTTAAGGGCTTTTTCCACAGCACGGTACCCGCCTTTTTGGCGATAGACTTCAAGTGTGTTGATGCCCGGTACGTTTATATGCTCAAGTAATAATTTACGGCTCATTATTTATAGATATGAGATGTGAGATATAAGATGTTAGACAAATGCCTGATCTCATATTTCAAATCTGGTTTCTCAAATCTTATTCTTTAAATCTTCAATCAATTGATCTACACTTGCCTCGGTCAGGTTTTCGTAGAAAGTGTATTCCGGGCTGATCTGCAATACCGGACCAAAACCACAGGCAGCTAAACATTCAACTCCTCTAAAGCTGAATAATCCATCGGCAGTAACTTCACCTTCTTTAACACCCAACTTGTTTTCCAAGTGGCTTAATATTTTTTCAGCACCAACCAGGCAGCAAGGGCCAGTACGACAAACTTCCAAAGCATATTTACCTTGTGGTTTTAAAAAGTACATGGTATAAAATGTTGCTACCTCGTAAACTTCAATTGGCTGAATATTCAAATATTCGGCAACTTTATCCATAGCCGATGTTGGTACCCAAAGGAATTCAGCCTGTACCAAATGTAAAAGTGGTAGCAAAGCTGATTTGCTCTTATCTGCCGGATAACGGCTTTTTACCTCATCAAATTTGGCCAGCAATTCTGATGAAAACACTACAGGTGTTTGTTCTTCTACTTTAAGCATCTAATTCTCCTGCAATAATATTCATACTACTCATGTTGATAATGGCATCTGACAATAACATGCCCTCGCTCATTGGTGCAAACATCTGGTAGTTTATAAAACTTGGTCTGCGGAAGTGTAAACGATATGGTGTACGGCCGCCATCATTAATCAGATAGAAACCCAATTCACCATTTCCACCTTCTACGGCGTGATAAACTTCTGCTTTTGGTGCATCAATCTCACCCATCACAATTTTAAAGTGATAGATCAATGCTTCCATATTGTTGTAAACTTCTTGTTTTGGGGGAAGGTAAAACTCAGGAACATCGGCATGAAAAATACCCTTTGGTTCCGTTTTTATTTTAACAAGCGCTTGCTCGATAATGCGTACACTTTGCCACATTTCTTCATTACGCACTAAATATCTGTCGTAAATATCGCCACTTGTTCCTACAGGTACTTCGAAATCAAAATCCTGGTAAGAAGAATACGGATCGCTTACACGAACATCATAATCTACACCGGTTGCACGCAAAAGCGGACCTGTCCAGCTGTATTCTAAAGCGGTTTCTTTGGTTACTTCGGCAACACCAGCCGTTCTATCAATGAAGATACGGTTACGGCTTAACAGGTTTTCGAACTCTTTTAATGCTTTAGGAAATTCCTTTAAAAACTTATCGATTTTAGCAAAGGCGATTTCATTGAAATCTCTTTCAAAACCACCAATACGACCGATATTTGTAGTTAAACGTGCGCCACAAACTTCTTCGAAGATCTCGTAAATGTGTTCACGAAACTGGAAGAGGTATAAGAAAGTGGTGGTTGCTCCGGTATCCTGACCAATAATCGTGTTACAGATGATGTGATCGGCAATACGCGAAAGCTCCATAACGATTACCCGAAGATAATCTACACGTTTCGGCATCTGAATATTTAACAGCTTTTCAACTGTCATGTGCCAGCCCATATTATTAATAGGGGAAGAACAGTAATTTAAACGGTCGGTAAGTGGTGTAATCTGATAAAACGGGCGATGCTCGGCAATCTTTTCGAAAGCACGGTGGATATACCCTATAGTAGAAACGCCGCTCACAATACGTTCGCCATCTAATTGCAAAACGTTTTGAAAAACGCCGTGTGTTGCAGGGTGCGTTGGACCCAGGTTTAGGGTTACCAGCTCACTTTGCGGGTCGTTATCTGTAAATACCGGATGGTTATGATTCATAGTTTACCTTCCAAAAAATTCGTCTTTTTTATCTACTCTGTTCGGATCTTCCAATGGATATTGCTTCAACATTGGGTGAACACCTAAATCGTCCATATTTAAAATACGGCGGAGATCAGGATGTCCTTCAAATTTAACCCCGAACAGATCGTAAGTTTCGCGCTCCATCCAGTTGGCACCTTTCCAAACCGTTGTTGCCGTTGGGATAGTAGGATTTTGCTCGGAAATAAAAACCTTGATCCTGATCCTTACTTTTTCCACCATGTTGTGCAAATGGTAAACTACAGCAATACCATGATCCTTGCCAGGATAATGAACTGCAGTAATATCGGTTAGGAAATTGAATTTTAATTCGTCTTTTAGGTGCGAAAGCACATTGATGATCACATCTTTATAGGTTACAAAAGTTAATAAACCATAAGGCTCAGAAACGGCGGTAACTTTTTCACCAAACTTTTCAGTCAGCTTAACGTGGATGTCGTTATTTAGCGTGGTTTCTTCCATTATTTAATGCCGTATTGACCTAAAAGTTCTTTGTAATAATCAGAATTTCTTCTTCTGCCTGATTCGCTTTTTACCAAATCCTGGATACGCTGAAAACCATCTAAAATAGCTTCAGGTCTTGGCGGGCAACCTGGAACGTAAACATCCACCGGAATAACCTCATCAATACCCTGCAAAACAGAATAGGTATCGAAAATGCCACCACTGCTCGCGCAGGCACCAACCGCCATTACCCAACGGGGCTCTGCCATTTGGATATAAACCTGTTTTAATACCGGAGCCATCTTTTTGGCGATAGTACCCATAACCATTAAAACATCAGCCTGACGGGGAGAAAAACTTAATCTCTCGGCACCGAAACGACCAAGATCGTAGTGAGAACCCATGGTTGCCATAAACTCGATTCCGCAACAAGAGGTTGCGAAAGGTAATGGCCATAATGAATTTGAGCGGGCCAAACCGATCACTTTATCAAGAGATGTGGCAAAAAAGCCAGATCCTTCTATTCCTGGAGGCGCATCAACTATATTAATATCACTCATGTTTATAAACAAAAAATGCTCATCCCTTTGCAGAATGAGCAACAAATTTACAATATTTTAAAGGCAATTAAACTAGCTTTACCAGATTTAGAACCTTTCTAAATAACTCGAAAGTAGATATAGTTAGTGTAAGGGATACACGCCCAATTTTCAGATAGCAATTTGCAGACTACAGTTTATAAACCACGGTGCATTAACTGCCAATGGCGAACCGGAAACGGCCAACTGAATTAGTTCCAGTCTAAAACTTTTTTCTTAATCACGTAGATGAAACCCAGCAATAAGGTACCCATGAAGATAAACATCTCGATCATCCCATCCATTTTTAATGCACGGAAATTAACGGCCCAGGGATACATAAAGATTACCTCTACATCGAACAGCACGAATAAGATAGCTACAACGAAATACTTGATCGAAAAAGGCTGACGGGCATTACCAACAGATTTAACACCGGCCTCAAAGGTCTCTAATTTATCGAGCGTTTTACGTTTTGGACCTAAAACGTGGGTAGCTACCAAAGTAGTCACCACAAAACCTAAAGCAACAATTACCTGAAATATAATTGGTAAAAAATCTATAGCCGAACTTTGCGCTTGCATATTATTTATTTTATGATGCAAAAGTAAAAGAAAAAGGCAGAGTAACCAAACTCTGCCTTTTCTAAATTATTTAACTTTTTAATTATTTGCCTTTACCTTTTGCCTTAGCAGCAGGTGCCGGTGATTGTAATTCTTTTAATCTAGCCGCAGCATAAGTATCAGCAGGATCTAATGCAAGACTTTTTGTAAAAGCATCTATTGCTTTTGCCTTATCTTTATCTGAATACCAAGCACCAATATTATTGTATGACTCAGATAAGTTAGTTTTATTCGCTGCAACTTCTTCTGGTTTTACTAAGCTAACATATTTTTCAAAATAAGGTATACCAGTTCCTTTTGGATTCGTTTTATCATCAATTAAATTTGCAATTCTTCCTCTTGTAAAATAGCCTAAAGCAAAATCTGGTGAAACTTTAGCTAAATGACTTAGAGCTGAATCTGCCTCAACTAATGCTGCCGTATTAAATGGTTTCTTCTCTTTTTGAGCAATATAAGCTTCGTAGAATCTAGTTTGACCTAAATAATAATAGTTGGTAAGTGATCCTTTTCCATTAGGATTATATTTAATAGCCATTTGGAAAATTTCAGCAGATTTAGCATATTTCTTAGCTTTCATCAACGACAAACCAGCTTCAGCTAAAGCATCTGCATTCGTAGAATCAATTTTAGCAGCCTCAATAATATTCATTACCGCTAAACTATCTTGCCCAGCTTGCAATTGAGATTTACCTAAATAAAGATAATCGTTACCTAAAATTTTAGACTTATCTTTTTCTTTAGCAAAAAATTCTGTCATATAAGTTAAAGCTTGAGGATAATTTTTATTCTCGTAAGCTGCCCAACCTTTCAATCTCGAAACAACAATTCCTTTAGGATCATTAGCAGGAACTTGTAATGAAGTAGCTACTTGCTCTAAAGTTTTGAAATCTTTTGCATAAAACAAGAATTGTGCATAACGCAATTGAGATTCCAAAGATTTATCTGTTAAATCAAGATATTTTTTATAATTCTCAATACCTTTTGCGGCTTTTTCTTTATCTACACCAAAACTACTCCACTGTAAGTATAATTCTCCTAATTCGCGATATGCCGGACCGTAATTGGCGTCAGCAGCTATTACTTCCTGTAATTCCTTTTCTCCTTCAGGAAAAGCTCTAGACTCTTTGTACATTTTGCCGATCTGCGTTTTTGCTCTTCTGTTTGTTGGATCAATATCACCAACACGCATATAAGGGCCTAATGCCTCAGAGTTTTTCTTTTGTAAAGCATAGGCATCACCTAAAGCCAGGAAAACCTCTGCGTCTTTATCTTTCGAATCTAATTCGTCAGCTTTGGTAATGTTAGCCAAAGCATTGGTAAAATCAGGTTTAGAGACATCATCACTCGGTTTATCTTGCGCCAAATAAGCTTTACCGATATACAAATAGGTTTTGTAATCTTTTGCAGCTAAAGCTACAGCTTTGTCGAAGTTGGTTTTTGCAGATGTTGGATTATTAGATAACATATCAGCTTCCCCTAAACCAATTAAGTTTAAATTGTTTTTAGGATCAGCGGTAACACCTTTGGTAAATACCGCTCTGGCTGAGTCGATATAACCGGTTTTCAAATAAACCAAACCCAGATTGTAATAGTTATTACCATCTGATGCTTTTGAGCTCACCAACGATTTAAGCAGTGATGATGCTTTTTGGTACTGTTCAGCGTCAATGGCTTTTTTCGCGTCATTTAAATCTTGAGCAAAAACTGCAGAACCCATCAACACCAAACCTACATTTAAGGTTATTGCTTTCTTTAAAATTTTCATCGGATATTCTGTTTTTTTTTAATAAAAATGAAGTGTCTCTTTAGATTTACTTCGTGGTTCAATTTATAATTTTCTAATTTAATTTCCTTTTGTCAGGTTAATTTGCCTTGGCATTAACTTATGCGGACCAAGTCCAGATTTAAGTACAATCAACTGCCCCCTCTGACTTCTTAACCATGTTGCAAATCCTGTGCCTAAACCGTCTCTTCCTTCGCAATCTATGATATTTATATTTCTTAAGAAAGGATAAACGCCATTAATTAGATTGTCTTGGGTTGGTTTATAAAACTGGTCATCTCCCGGGCTCCCCTTTACATTCTTTACACCCAGCACTTTTACCTGTGAAAGATACGCACTCCCTTCGGTATTCTTATTGGTAATCCAATTCACGCCTAAAATACCAATAAAATTTTTATCTTCTGCAATAAGTTTGATCACTTCGTTGCTAGAATTTTTAGAGTAAACACCTGTGGTGGGAAATTGGCTGATTTTAGCCAAATCTTTAAAATACTGAAAGGTACTTGAATAAGCGTTATCAAAGACCAATTTTTTATCTGATTTCTTCCCCTGTAATATATCAATCACATCTTTAACGTTAATTGTACTATCAATATTGCCCTGATTTGTAATTAAAGCAATACCGTCTACAGCAAATCTTGATGTGTTTATTTTGATATTCCGCTGGTTATAATATTTCTCTTCAGCCTTGGTTAATAATCTTGGCAACACAATTACCCTTACACTATCGTTTAAAAAGGCAGGTAAAAGTTTTTGTTCTGGCTTTACCGTGGTTTCAAATTTTGCCTGTGGATAATCAAGACTGAATATGTCAATCTGGTCTTGTACAATTGGCCCAACACTTTCATCAACCAGCATTTTAAGTGTACCACTTGTGCGGGTTTCTTTAACTGCTTCGGTCTTGCTTTTGCGTTTGCAGGATACAAGTGCCAGAATTAAAAATATAAAAAGGAAGTTTCTCATTGATTAGTCTCGCCTGCTTAGGCTTAATAGTCGAACAAAAGCATAAATAATTAAGAAGATCCCAATCGCGATCCTACCCCAGTGCGGAATTGCTGGTAAACGCAGTGCTATGGGTTCCCAAAACATAAATGCAAGGCCCAATACCACATAAAAGACAAACATGACAAGGCCTAAAATGAGCAAAAACCGCTGTTTAGGCGATTTTTGCTTAAAAATATCAAAATTTAACATTTACTATTAGTTCAATGTAAAGTTTACGTTGATGTTGTATTTTACCCTTACCGGCTTACCATTCTGGATACCTGGGTTCCAGCGTGGACTTGCTTTCAATACACGGATAGCTTCTTCATCAGTTCCGCTACCCAAACCACGGGTAACCTGGATATCTGTTAATTTACCATCTTTTTCAACAACGAAAGATAAAAATACTTTACCCTGTACGTTGTTTTCTTGTGCCATTGGTGGATATTTAATTGCTCCTCCTAAGTACTTATAGAATTTAGCAATACCTCCCGGATATTCTGGTTGTTTCTCGATACTCACAAAGTCATAAACTTTATTATCATCAACCGCAACAGCAGCTTCTCTTTTTGGTCCTTCACCTACTGGTTCAGCGATAACAATATCAGCTGTTGGATCACCTTTGATATCCCTCTGACCTGGGTCAGCTTCCTTCAATTTTTCTACCGTAGGTGGTTCATCACGAACCTCGATATCCGGTTTTACAATTGGAGGTGGCATTTTCACCTGGTCCACTTTTGGTGGCGGTGGCTCTACCGGTGGTGGAGGTGGTGTTTTAGGATCCACTGGTGGTGGCGGCGCTAAAATAACTTCCTGTGCTTTTAATTGCTCATCTTCATGATCCATAGAACCTTTAATAAGGCTATAGATTTTAGGAGAGAAAAATAACACTAGAAATATAATAGAGCCAATAATTAACGCTTTTGAAGTATTTGCACCATTGGTTTTACGTAACTGGTACGCACCATAGGTTTTGTTTTTATCTGCAAAAACCACTTCAAGCCATTCTTTTCTGAATATATCTAACTTCGACATAACTATTGGGTTTATTGATTATAAAATTCCTTGCTCTTTCATGAAATTTTTCTCGCTATCAAGGATATTATCATCATCAATCTGACGAACCTTAATTTTAAGAATTTCCAGTTCGTCCATGATATCAACAAAGTTCTGGAAAGTTGATCCTGTTGTTGGTTTAACCAACACCACAAAATCTCCCGGAACACCTGATGCATCGGCTGTTTTTCTATTTTTAACAATAGCAGCTTCTACTTGTGATCCTGATTCGATTGTTGGTGGAGTTGCACCCGCAACGCCCATGTACCAAGCTACCTTATCTTTTTTACCCAATAAGATGGTCATGGTTTTACTCGCTTTCAGTTCTAATCTGTTTTCAGGTAACTTCTCGTTCTTATCTGGTTTTGCAATATCCATCGCCTGCGGAGTAGATATTGATGTTGTTAAGATAAAGAAAGTTACCAAAAGAAACATTAGATCCACCATTGGAGTCATATCAACCCTCGGTGTGGCTTTCTTCCCGCCTGTATTTAATTCTGCCATTTCTTATTTCTTTTTAGCTTCAGAGTTAGTAACCAATAAAAATTTGTTTACACTCTGCTTCTGAAGCACATCAATAATCTTTTTCACAACTGGATATTCTTCTTTAGCATCACCTTTGATACTAACGCGCATGTCTACGTTGTTGATCTCTTTTGTTGCTTTACGCGCATTCAGAACCCATGAATTTAATTGGTTATCGGTAGAATCGGTAGGTATACCAGTTTGTACTCCTGGTTTCATACGGTCAGATCCGTTCATGGCAATAAATCCTTTTAAATTTGCAAACGGTACACCGAAAGTTGAAATTACTGAGAAACGTTGAAGTTCATCAGGTGTAAACTTTACACTGTATTGCTCGCCCATTAGTTCTAATGTTCTTCTTCTTACGTTATTTCCTGCTACTTCAAAGAAAACCTTACCTTGTCCGATTGTTAAAATCGCGTTGTTTTCTGCCGGCACTTTAAACTCATACGTAGATGAGGGTGTAGAAACGGCTAGTGGTTCTGGTTGCCTTGCTGTAGCAGTTAAGATGAAGAAAGTAAGTAACAATGATGCCACATCACACATGGCGGTCATATCTGTTACTGTACTTGTTCTTTTAACTTTAATTCTAGGCATAATATTTTTTACTAGTTTTAATAATGATGATCTTTTTTCCGGTTTTCCATAAAGCCGGTAAAAATTTTTTCAAAATTTTTATTTATGCGAACTAGCGTATGTTTGAACGATGCTGAAACCAGCCTCATCGATAGCGTAAGTTAACTTGTCGATTTTAGAAGTTAATACGTTGTACATGATAATTGCTACAGTTGATACCAAGATACCTGTTGCAGTGTTGATCAACGCCTCAGAGATACCTACTGCTAATGCCGACTGATCTGGAGCACCAGAGTTTGCTAAACCGGCGAATGCACGGATCATACCTGTTACTGTACCCAATAAACCTACCAATGTACCGATTGATACCAAAGTTGCAATTACAGTTAAGTTTTGCTCTAACATTGGCATTTCTAAAGCTGTAGCTTCTTCAACCTCTTTCTGGATTGCAACGATTGATTGCTCAACATCCATGTTGGTATCTGCTTCAACTTCGCTGTATTTTTTCAAGCCTGATTTAATTACGTTAGCAACTGAACCTTCTTGTTTATCACACTCAGCTTTTGCAGCTTCGATGTTACCTGCGCTTAATAAACCTTGTACTTTGCGAATGAAAGTATCTAAGCTAGATTTTCCACTTGCTTTACCAATAACGATGAAACGTTCGATAGAGAATACAATTACCACTAATAGTAATCCAACTAAGATTGCCACGATAGGACCTCCTTTGTATGCTGTTCCAAGATAGTTACCAGGTAATGGTAATTTCTCTCTGTCGCCATCGATAAAGTTACTTCCTTCTCCGAATACGAATCTCCAAACACAGAATCCAATAACAATACAGATTGGAATAACGAATGTTGCAAATACATTTGAAGCACTAGAAGAGCTCTCTTTTTTAACAGTTGTTGGTTTTGGTGCGTTTGCCATTTTTTTTGAAATTTTAGTTTTAGTTCTTGTTTTTAATTTTTAGCTGTTTTTTTCTTTTGTACTACACACAACGTTTCTTATCCGAAATTGTTGCGAAAAACAAATTTATAAATTGATTTTAAATTACAAATTAATAAATCAATAAGCAATTAAATCGTTACTTAGAATTTAGTTTCGGTAAACCACCAAGGGTGTATAACAAAAAAATTGCCCCAGCCGAGGCAATTCTTTCACAATAAAAACTAAAAAAAAATCGAATTGCAAATTTTTCGTGCAAAAAATGCATTTTAAAGTACATTTAACATAATTTTAACGCTTCGTGTCTGCTTTTTGGTACTTTTGTCAGTTCGAACTGCTTAAAATTTTCTGAAAAGGCATCTGCCAGCTGATAAGCTTTTAAAAAATATTCTTCCTGATTATCCCACGTTTTGGCCGGATCTAAAATATCGTTCGGAACACCCGGACAATTTAAAGGCATCATTAATTTAAACACATGGTGCTGTTTATAATGATGATGATCAAGATCTCCGTTTAAGGCAGCAGCGATCATTGCTCTGGTATAACTGAGTTTCATTCTTTTGCCTATACCATAAGCGCCACCGCTCCAGCCAGTATTTACCAACCACACGTTTACTTCATGTTTTTTCATCTTCTCGCCCAATAAAGTGGCGTATCTTGAAGGATGCAATGGAAGGAATGCCTTACCAAAACAGGCCGAAAATGTCAACTGTGGCTCAGTAACACCGGTTTCAGTTCCGGCAACCTTTGCCGTGTAACCACTCATAAAGTGGAACATCGCCTGTTCTACATTTAATTTAGAAATAGGGGGCAATACGCCAAACGCATCTGCAGTTAGAAAAAAGATATTTTTTGGTACTGAGGCTATCGAAGGTAAAATGGCATTGTCAATATAATCTATTGGATAGGCTACCCGGGTATTCTCTGTTTTATTGATGTTAGTATAATCAACATCCTTTGTTCCCGGAAAAAAACTGATATTTTCCAATAATGAACCAACTTTGATAGCCTTAAAGATCTGAGGTTCTTTCTCTTCCGTGAGATCGATACATTTGGCATAACAGCCCCCTTCGAAGTTAAATACAGAGTCTGTACCCCAGCCATGTTCATCATCGCCTATTAGACCTCTTTCGGGATCGGCAGATAAGGTTGTTTTTCCTGTACCTGATAAACCAAAAAATATAGCCGTATCCCCATCCTTACCTACATTGGCGGAGCAGTGCATTGAAAGTGTATTCCTATATATAGGCAGGATAAAATTTAAAACAGAAAAAATTCCTTTTTTAATTTCTCCCGTATAACCCGTTCCCCCAATCAGGATCATTTTCCTGGTAAAATTAAGGATGGAAAAATTTTCCTGCCGGGTTCCGTCAATAGCTGGATCGGCCAAAAAACCCGGGGCAGCAATTATGGTCCATTCTGGGGTTATCCCCAAACCTTCCTCTCCAGGGCGGATAAATAAATGATGTGCAAAAAGATTCTGATAAGCGGTTTCTGTAATTACCCTGATGGATATCGAATAATCCGGATCGGCGCATGCCGAAGAATCGCGGACATAGATTTTTTTATCCTCAAGATAATTGGTCAGCTTATAAAATAACTGATCAAATTTATCCGGGCTGATTTTAATGTTGACATCACCCCACCAAACCTGATCTTCGGTTACTTCATCGCATACAATAAACCTGTCTTTAGGCGAACGCCCGGTAAATTTTCCGGTATCAACTGCCAGCGCTCCCGAACTTGCCTGCGTACCTTCTTTATTTAATAAGGCCTCATCAATTAACTCCGTTGGGGATAACTGGTACTTTACAGCAATGTTTCCACCAAGATTTAAATAGCTTAAATCTGGTGTTTGCAGTTTCTTTTTGCTCATAACAATAAGTTAGTTAGTGGAGCAAAGGTAAAGACTTATCTGCTACAAAAACGAGTTTTAAAACGTAATTTTTTACATATTGTAGCAAATACACTATCACACAAACACCTCATAAACAGAATATTAATGCTATTTTTTAAACATAAAAAAAATTAAAAAAATACACTAAGCAAAATTTGGTAAATGGTTTTAGCTACTAAAATTTTTGTAAGATAGGGTTCTGAAAATCAATGGCGGGTTTGCTATTTCACAAATTATTAACCACCCCGCCCTGAGGGTACCTTCCGAAGAATCGGAGCAGGCTCTCCAGAGGAAGGGAATCAGACGCCTGAACGGTAAACAACTTCAATAGTACCACAACCCAAATTTAATTAAAACTGATAAAAGCGGCAGCTCCCGATCTCAGCAACAACCAAACCGCACTTCCATCGGGACTATAGCGGTTAGCAGGGCTGCAGTACCCGAAGAACCATACAGAACCTTTTCAAATATTTTTAAAGCTGCATGTTAACTTCCTCACCCTCTGTCCAGGCTTTACCACATAGGTCACATCAAAACATTCTTTCCTTTGGATACCTCCACAATGAAGGGAATGATTTGGTTTCGGGTTCAAAAAATGCGGCTATTTCATCTACTTAAACGTTTTAATAACAATCTCGAAATAAAATTCAAAAAACATTTGCATTTTAAAAAAATAATCTCCTACTTTACGGTGTACAAAGTACACCAAGACAAGATGAATTTTAGCACTTCGATTATTACAACGATTATTATTACCACCGGTATAAACCAGCGGGGCTAATTTGTTGTAAATTGAAAAAACATAAAACACAGAAAGCGTCCCGATGAAAGTCGGGACGCTTTTTTTTTAAACCCATGCTGAATGAAAGCTGCACGAGCAACCTAATAAACGATGAAACAATTGCACAGCATCAATCAGTTAAAACCAATATAAACTAATGAAAGTACTCAAATTCGGCGGCACATCCGTAGGTTCGGCCGAGAACATTAAAACACTCTTGCGCCTGGTTGGCGAAGAAAAACAGAAGAATAGCCCGGTAGTTGTATTATCGGCAATGAGTGGCGTAACCAATCTGCTTACCGATATGGCCGAAATGGCCGAGCGTGGTGAAGATTACGACACCCATTTAAAAGAAATTGAAGCAAAACACTTTGCTGTAATCCGCGCGCTTTTACCCGCGGCAGCACAAAACCCGGTGTTTACGCGTTTAAAGATCTTTTTTAATGAATTAGAAGATTTATTGCAGGCTGTAACCAACTTGCGCGAACTGAGCTTACAAACCAAAGATCAGATTCTAAGTTATGGCGAGCGCTGCTCTACCTTTATGATCAGCCATATTGCTTCGCAAAATGTTGGCGACTCACTTTATGTAAACGGTGCTGAGCTGATTAAAACCGACAGCAATTTTGGCCAGGCAAAGGTGGATACAGCCTTAACAGAAATGCTGATCAGCAATTTTCACAAGGAAAACAAAGGCAAAGTACTTTTTGTAACTGGCTTTATCGCCAGTAATGCGGCTGGTAGGGTAACTACCCTGGGTCGCGGTGGCTCTGATTATACCGCCGCCGTTTGGGGTGCAGCTTTGAATGCGGAAGAAATAGAAATCTGGACAGATGTAAATGGCATGATGACCGCTGATCCACGCATCGTGAAAAAGGCTTTCTCGTTACCAGAGCTAAGCTACACCGAAGCCATGGAGCTGAGTTATTTTGGGGCGAAAGTGATTTATCCGCCAACAATGATCCCAGCCTTTATGAAGAAAATCCCAATTGTGATCAAAAACACCTTTGAGCCTGACTTTGCCGGAACCTATATTAAAAGCGATGTGAAAGCATCGAGCCTACCGATAAAAGGAATTTCGTCTATCGATCACATCAGCATCATCAACCTCACCGGAAGCGGCATGGTGGGCAAGGCAGGGTTTAGCGGAAGGTTATTCTCTTTGCTTTCGCGCGAGCAGATCAATGTGGTATTGATTACCCAATCTTCATCAGAGCATAGCATTACCTTTGCGGTTAAACCTACTGACGCCGCACAGGCAATTACCCTGATCAAAAAAGAGTTTGAACTAGAATTAGATGCAAAGAAACTAGAACTGCCTGAAGTTGAAAATAATTTAGCTGTATTGGCCATTGTAGGCGAAAACATGAAACGTACACCCGGTATGAGTGGACGTTTGTTCAACGCCTTAGGCCGTAACGGCATTAATGTAAGGGCTATTGCACAAGGTTCTTCTGAATATAACATCTCGGTAATTATCAGCAAGGATGATCTGTCAAAAGCAGTTAATGCTGTGCACGACGCTTTCTTTACCGACCTGAAAAGAACATTAAATGTTTTCTGTTTAGGTACCGGAAACATCGGTAAAACTTTATTTAACCAATTGAAAGAGCAGATGCCTTTCTTGGCCGCCAATAACGATTTACAGGTGAAGGTAGCAGGAATCAGCAATACCCGAAAAATGATTTTTAGTGCCGATGGTTTATCGCTCGACAATTGGGAAAGCGAATTGGATACGAAAGGTGAAAAAGCAGATTTAGCAGGTTTTGTCGCTAAAATGAAAGCCTTAAACTTACCAAACTGTGTTTTTGTAGACAATACCGCTGCTGAATCGCCGATAGAATTATACCAGGGCATATTCGAAAGCAGCATTTCGGTGGTTACCTGTAATAAAAAAGGAAACTCCGCTGATTACGCACAGTATAGGTCATTTAAAGATACGGCACGTAAATTCGGGGTAGATTTTTATTACGAAACCAATGTAGGTGCAGGTTTACCGATTATCCGTACGCTGCGCGAACTGATGATGAGCGGTGATAAGGTAGCACGTATTGAAGCCATTTTATCAGGGACCATCTCTTATATCTTCAATAATTTTAAAGGTGATGCTGGTTTTTACGAAACCGTGAAGGAAGCGCAGGAACTGGGTTATACCGAACCAGATCCACGCGACGACTTAAATGGAAAAGATTTCATGCGTAAAATGCTGATCCTTGCCCGCGATGCAGGTTATCCTTTAGAAGCCAGCGATGTAAAAATCGATAACATTTTGCCAGATGCCTGTTTAAATGCCACATCTGTGGAAGATTTCTATTCAGAATTACAGGCTAATGCCGCTTATTTTGAGCACCTGAAACAAACAGCGGCCAATGATGGAAAAGTTTTACGTTACATCGGCAAGTTAGAGGATGGTAATGTAGAAATCAGCCTTCAAATGGTGGATGACAATCATCCTTTTTATATGTTATCAGGAAGTGACAACATCATCTCTTTCACTACAGATCGTTATAAATCGCGTCCATTAGTGGTAAAAGGCCCTGGTGCAGGCGCAGAAGTTACCGCTGCCGGTGTTTTTGCCGATATTATCAATGTAGGTACTTTAAATAAATAATGCGGTGAATTCGGTTTTGAGTCAAAAAAATGAAATCATCAGCCTGGTTAATCAGGCCATGATTGATTTTGAAAGTATTACGGAAGCGGTGTGGAACAATAAACCTCAACCTTCGAAGTGGTCTAAAAAAGAATTGTTAGGCCATTTGATCGATAGCGCAAGTAATAACATTCGCAGGTTAATTGTTGGACAATACGAGCAAGGAGTCAAAATTGTTTATCAACAAGATGAATGGGTACTTTATCAAAATTATCAAGGCACTGATACTACTGAGGTTAAAACACTTTGGAAGTTATTAAACTACCAGATTAGCCGGGTAATTGAAAATATCCCTGAAGAAAAGCTCCAAAATACCTGTGATACTGGAAAAGGAAATACAGCGCTGCACACACTTTCTTATTTTATTGAAGATTATGTTGTGCATTTAAAACATCACTTAAACCAAATAACCGGATAATGGAAATGTTAGGAATCGAGAATTTAAGTGCATTTATATTAGCTGCGATTATAGTGGTCATTACCCCTGGAGTAGACACGATAATGGTTTTAACGCGAAGCATTTCCAAAGGAAAAGGCTCTGGCCTATATTCTGCTTTAGGGGTGAGTTTAGGTTTGCTGGTTCATACTTGTGCCGCCACGTTTGGGCTTTCTCAAATTCTGTCCAAATCGGCCATTGCGTTTAGTATAGTGAAGTATATTGGTGCTGCCTATCTCATTTATTTGGGTTACAGATCCTTTGCAGATAAAAGTGAACAGGTTGAAATAAAAATCACTGATACCAAGGTATTGGGAATTAAGCAAATGTTTTTCACAGCATTGTTAAGTGATATTTTAAATCCTAAAATAGCACTTTTCTTTCTTGCATTTCTACCCCAGTTTATCAGTAGCAAAGAGATTAATAACCCCATCCCCTATTTTTTGCTTGGCCTAATTATCTTTTTCATCACGCTAATCTGGTGTTCATTTTTAGCATTAACAGGAAGCAATGTGGCTAGGCTTTTTAACAAAAATAAGAATATCGAAACCTGGATGAACAAAACCTCTGGAGTAGTTTTTATTCTATTGGGACTAAAAATTGCCTTAACCAAAAAATAATATTTAAGTTTTACAAAATAGCCGATAAGGCAATCAGTATTAAAAAAATGCAAAAGAATATAAATGATAATGAGGTGGCTTCAGCACATCCCGAAGTCGGCACTTCTATTCGGGTCTTCGCCCCTGCAACCGTTGCAAACGTAGTTTGCGGTTTCGATGTACTGGGTTTCGCCGTAAACGAACCTGGCGATGAGGTTGACATGCGGTTTACCGATACACCCGGCGTGGTGATCAAAAGAATAACAGGTGATGACGGCCGTTTGCCTTTAGACGCGGCTAAAAACACGGTGAGTGCCAGTGTTCAGCATTATTTGCAGCACATTAACCGCTTAGATGTAGGTGTAGAAATTGAACTGCACAAGAAAATGCCCATTGGCAGTGGATTGGGCTCGAGCTCAGCCAGTACCGTTGCTGGTTTATTTGCCATTAACAAACTCATGGGCGATTTATTAACCGCTAAAGAACTGGTTCCTTTTGCAATGAAGGGCGAAGAGCTTGCCTGTGGTTACGGTCATGCTGACAATGTTGCCCCTGCTCTATTGGGCGGTTTTGTACTGGTGAGAAGTTACGAACCACTAGACGTGATTTCTTTGCCAACACCAGCTGGAATCTATGCCGCGATTGTATATCCGGAAGTGGCTGTACCCACCAAAGATGCACGTCAGATGATCCGCAGCAAGGTGGCCTTAAAAGATGCCGTTACCCAATGGGGAAACGTTGCGGGCTTGGTAAGCGGATTGTTCATGAATGATTTTGATCTGATTGGAAGAAGCATGAAAGATGTGCTGGTAGAGCCCACACGTTCGATCCTGATCCCTGGTTTCGAAGAAATGAGGAAACTGGCCATGGAAAACGGTGCAATCGGTTTCGGGATTTCAGGTTCCGGACCATCTGTATTTGCTTTAACCAAAGATGAGGAAACAGCAAGAAAAATCACCAAATCGCAACAACAACATTTACATAAAATTAATATTAACAGCAAAGCTTTTGTTTCTCCGGTTAACGCCGAAGGACCAAAGGTGATGTAAATAAGGCCTAAGGTAGAAGGTTTAGGCATAGGGTCGTACTCGGCGCCATAACCCTAAACCTTACACCCCTAAACCCTATACCTCAAAATGAAACTATACTCAACCAACAATAAAGACCTACGTGTTTCCTTTAAAGAAGCCGTTTTTAACAGCATGCCGCAGGATAAAGGTTTGTATATGCCTGTAGAAATCCCGCAGCTTGATCCCGAATTCATCCAGAATATTCAACAGTATTCTTTACCTGAAATTGCTTATCAAGTCGCTTCAACATTATTGAAAGATGAAATTCCGGCTGAAGATCTAAAAGCTTTAATTGACGATGCGATTAATTTTGAAGCTCCAGCAGTTAAACTCGATGACAAAACCTTTGTGCTCGAGTTGTTCCATGGTCCATCTTTAGCATTTAAAGATTTCGGTGCCCGCTTTATGAGCCGTGTGATGGCTTATTTTCTAAAAGATGGCGAACAGCTTTTGGATGTTCTGGTAGCGACTTCTGGCGATACCGGTGGCGCTGTGGCTTTAGGCTTCTTAGGTGTACCGAATACCAGGGTAACCATCCTTTATCCGGAAGGGAAAGTAAGTCCGATACAGGAGTTACAGCTAACCACCAATGGCGAAAACATCAGGGCTGTTGAAGTGAAAGGTACTTTTGACGATTGTCAGGCACTGGTAAAACAGGCTTTTGCAGATGATGAACTGAATGCAAAATTCAGGTTGACTTCTGCCAATTCGATTAACATCTCCAGGTTGATCCCGCAAACATTTTATTATTTCAACACCTATGCCCAACTGAAAAAACAAGGTTTACATGATGTTGTATTTTCGGTACCAAGCGGAAACTTCGGGAATATTGGCGCTGGCTTATTGGCCTATAAACTAGGCCTGCCTGTTAAACAGTTTATCGCCGCTACGAATGTGAATGATACCGTGCCACGCTTTTTAGAAAGTGGTGTTTACGAAACCAAACCATCAACACAAACCTACTCTAATGCAATGGATGTAGGTGCTCCCAGCAATTGGGTACGTATTATGGACTTGTTTGATCAGGATGTAGAAGCCATTAAAAAGGTAGTTACTTCTTATCGCTTTACGGATGATGAAACATTAGAAGGCATCAAAGTACTCGATAACAAACTCAATTATGTGGCCTGTCCACATACCGCGATAGCTTATCTGGCCATCGAAAAATATAGAAGTGAAAACCCAACAGACGAAAGTGCTGCAGTTTTCTTATCTACCGCACATGCCTGTAAATTCCCGGATATTTTCCCTGTAGATATTGCGGCTAAAATCGAAATCCCTGAACAGGTAAAAGCCCTGGAAAGCAAACCAAAACATGCCGATCAGCTGGGCGTGGATTTTGAAGGTTTTAAGAATTATTTGTTGAAGGGGTAGTAAAATAATCCAGATTGCAAATCTGAAGCACAATAGGTCCGGATTGCAAATCCGGACCAACACGATACGTTAGTCGGGATTTGTAATCCCGTCTTCTGAACTAAGGATCTGTAATCCTTATATCACTATATCAAACTTCTTTAAACCAGATTACAAATCTGAAGTGCTATAGGTCCGGATTGCAAATCCACACCAACACGATATGTTAGTCGGGATTTGTAATCCCGTCTTCTGAACTAAGGATTTTTAATCCTTATATTCACTATATCAAACTCTTTAAGCCAGATTACAAATCTGAAGTGCAATAGGTCCGGAGTGCAAATCCGTACCAACACGATACGCTAGTCGGGATTTGTAATCCCGTCTTCTGAACTAAGGATTTTTAATCCTTAAAAATCTATCAAACTTCTTTAAGCCAGATTACAAATCTGAAGTACAATAGATCCGGAGTGCAAATCCGTATCAACGATTATTAATGTCCCGATTTCATACCCGTTTGCTCAATGCCCTTTAACCTTTTCGAGCAATAAATACCAAAGTATAAGATAAACAGGTAACATATCAATGGCAGTATAAACGAATGATGAACCCCAATTTTATCTGCAACTGCACCCTGAATAAGGGGCATAATGGCCCCACCTAAAATGGCCATTACCAGAAGAGAAGATCCCTGACTGGTATAAGCGCCCAGTTTGGCAATCGAAAGTGTATAAATATTCGAGAACATGATCGAATTGAAAATCCCGATCCCCAAAACGCTGTACATCGCCAGTTCGCCTTTATTCACCATTGCTGAGATTAACAACAACACATTAATGGCCGAGAAAATGGCCAGCGTTCTGGCTGGTGCCGATTTGCCGACCAAAAATCCAAGGAAATTTAATGCGATAAATATGAGGAAGAAGCTGATCTGTGCAAAAGTCAGATCAACAATCCCATAAATTAAAGCGAAAACCAATATGGCCGTGCCTAACATATAGATAATCTTTTTCGATTGACTTAACGTATGACTAAGGGAAATTGATCCCACAAAACGGCCGATCATTGCTCCTCCCCAATAAAGCGACAAGTAATTTTTACTTACCACTTCATCCAATCCGGTTATTTCTGGCAACCTTAAAAAGCTGATAATAAAGCTACCCACGGCTACCTCAGCGCCTACATAACAGAATAAGGCAATAATTCCCCGGGTTAAATGCGGAAATTTTAAGACCCCAAGTCCTTTTACCTGCTCTTCTTCTTCAGGTTGAAAGGAAGGTAGTTTTACATAAAAGATAAGCAAACCTACAAGAAGTAATATTCCTGCAAAAATCAGATATGGAATACGGGTTGCTGATGCGCTAAAACTCCCATCGGCTTCTGAAAAGAATTCGAAAATCAAATGACCACCTAAAATCGGTGCAATGGTGGTTCCAAAAGCATTAAAAGCTTGTGTTAAATTTAAACGGCTGGAGGCACTGTCTTCAGGCCCCAATAAGGAAACATAGGCATTGGCGGTAATCTGCAAAACGGTAAAACCCAATCCAAGTACAAACAATGCAGCTAAAAATAGCGGATAAACCGAATAAGTTGCCGCAGGGAAAAACAAGGCACAACCGATAGCCGCCAATACAATCCCAAAAAGAATTCCTTTTTTATAACCAACCTGATTAATCGGATCGCCTTTGGTATAAGAAATTAAGAAGTAAATCAGCGAGCCAACGAAATAGGCGCCAAAGAAACAAAATTGCACCAGCATAGATTCAAAAAAGCTCAATTTAAAAAGCTGCTTCAAATATGGGATCAAAATATCGTTCATACAGGTGATGAATCCCCACATGAAAAATAAAAGGGTAATGGTAACTAAGGGAACGGCGTAATTTGGTCTAGACTGGCTTGCGGCAATTTTGTTATTCATTTATATTTTTTATTATTTAATGGGCTAAAGCTAGTCCAATAATTGCACTGGCTGGCTTTAACCACAGATTAGTTACCGTTTTTTTACTTTCAGTAATTAATAT
>NZ_JBWJIG010000026.1:0-54220 GCF_056490705.1 Pedobacter humicola
TAAGGCGACAATGTGCCGCCTTATTTTTATTATTTACCGTTCTTATTTTGGTGGTTTGATCTGGCCACCTTCGCCGCCTGTATCGCCACCTGGAGGGGGCGTAGCCGGATCACCGTTGGTAGTTACTGTTGTACCGCCATCATGGGTACAGTTGCTATTTGTATTTGTAGGCGTTGCCAATCCCAGTAGGATCGCAATAAAATATGGAATAAACATGATTCAAAAATTTTAGAATGTGAAATACTTGGAGAGTGCCCACGAACCATTCGTGGGTCTTTCTCCGGGTTGTAAATCAGAAGGCCTTCTGCAATTTTTGGGAAGTGTTGAGTGTCTGTCGCGGGAGCTGGTAACTGCTTCCCAAACCGGTTATTCACTACCGCGATTTCTACTCGTTTTTAACAGTTGATTCTTTGCTTGGATTATTGTTTGAACCGTCGCTTGAATTAAATGTTGAGACAAATATCCAAGCTTCAAATCGCTAGTTTTCAGATAATTCCGAAGATTCCGAGAATTCTTATTAAATTCCATTCGAATTCCGGAAAACCGTAAAAATTCCGGAGAATTCCGTTCTATTTTTACGCTAAAATTTTAAAAAACATGACTGAAGAATACCCAGAATTAGTATTGTCTACCTATAAAAAGATGAGAGATAATGGGGAGCTACATACGATTATACCCAAAGCGACAACTGCAGCATTAAAGAATGCTTGTTTGAAAGTGTACGACAGCAGATATAATCCAGAAGATGCCGACATACTTTCGGTATTTTTTAATGTAGATAAGATGAAATGTGATTTCCGTAAAGTAATATCTGATGTTAAATCGGATTATTTTAAGGCCCTATGGAAACATATTAGAGATAAAACAGATACAACTGATGAGAGAAATAGTGATCTTTTGGCCTGGTTAATAGATTTTAAACCGAGGCCCAGCGGATCCTATTATAAAAGTCTCCGTGAGGCTAAAAAGCGAACTAAAGAATCAAACGAAGGTTTAATTATTACATCATCTGATGGGAATAGTGATAGTAATGGGGAAGATATTCCTACTGACAAAGGAGATGATAGTCTAAACGGAGAATCAGATAAAAATGACGGGTTAGAAAAGGAGACAAAAGAAAAGATAGAAAGTCTAAATACTAGTGAACCAATTGGGGAAATAGAAATTAATGGCGAAAAAGAGCTTGTGGATAAACCAACCGTTCCACCTGTAATAATTATTCCTGTCAAAATTAATGATGGAGATAAAGGTGCAGACAAAACTAGAGATATCCATCCCCCTAAAGAGCCAATTTATGAACCTCGTTTCTCACCACGCTACATCATAATTTCTTGTGTTCTGATATTCTTTATCGGCAGCACTTCCTTTATGGTTTGGGAGCGTATGCCTATAAGCGTTAGAAAGCCTGATGTAGGTGAGAATGCCATGTACTGGGATGGCGATCATTACGAACCTGTTAAAGCTGGAGCACAAAAACCTGGTGTTGCCATTATTCCATTAGATTTTACACTATTACAACAGCAAAGGAAAATTACTTTACCTGATACACTGACAAAATATTCCTTAGGAAAAGTATGGTATAAAGGTTACGGAAGTAACCATGAGTATTTTACTTTTAAGGGCATATACCCAGCAGATACAGCTAGGACATTAAAGCCGCTCTCAACCACAATCTTAACCAAGTATACTTCTAATTACAGGTATTATTTTACCCGTCTGTTATGGTTTTTATGTGCTGCTTTTGTAATCAGTATTGGTGGTTATTTGGTAAGTACATTAAAGAAAGAAGTGAAGCATGCTAAGGAAGAAGGAGAGCCAGATCGGATTCCTATTCTTCCAGATAGGCAATTCGCCTAATGATAAGTTTAACTTATTGTTGCGGCTAAGTGCTGGTTTAACCCAGATGTAATGCACCTGAGTTAAACCAACTGTAATTATTTTTTACTGTCCCCAGTTTACCTGGATATTGTGCTCTTGCGCGTAGGCTTTGCCTTTTTCCATCAGGGCATTAAAATTTTGTTCAAAGCGGGCGCCATATTTCTGGTCGATGCTGTTAATCAGTTCATCTTTGGCGGTCTGACTGCCCTTACTGTCGCAGAGTTTGGCGTAGGCGAGGTATTCGTTCTGATATACCGGGATCACGAGTTCGTATAATTGCTGCGAAAGCTTTTGAATTTCTTTTTCTTCATCACCTGAAGCGGAAAGCTTTTTCACTTTATCGAGCGATTGTTCGAGGTATAATATTTTGTTGTTAAGATTGGTGGCGGCTTCGTTGCCTTTCTTTTTACTGGATGGGATATCGGGAAATTCTTTGGTTTCGTCGTTGATGTGGCGTGCCAGATCGGCGCTGGCAAAATCGTTGATCATGTTGGTATTCAGGATGGCAATGTCGAAGAAACGCTCAGGGGTTTCGGAGCAGGAGGAGCAGAAAATGCTAATCAGGATTAAAATGGTGGTTAATGGTTTTCGGGATAGGGCTTGTAATTTGTTCATGATCTATATGGTTTCCTTATAAAATTAAGTTTGGGGAGAAGCAAAGATTGAGCCGCTTTGAGTTGGGAGTTTGAATTTGAGTTGAGAGCTTGGAGTTGGGAGCTTGGAGTTGATTTAAGGGACCTTGCGTTTAGGGCTGGGCGTTTGGCGTTGATTAACCGATGAAAAAGCTTCTTTTCAAAGATTAATCGCCGGATCTTCATCAGGCAGCATAGCCCGCCAACGCGGTATACTTTGCAGCAAAAAACGGGGCAGGTTAGCGGAAGAATATTTTGATAAAATGATATTTTTTTTCGCTATCTTACACGCTGACTGTCAGTCATAACAACAACTAAACCAATCGTCCCTTTTTTCGCATCTTAATATTACGCATCTTGTGAAATACTCATTCTACCAACATTTAATTGTTAGGTCGGCTGCGCTGCCTATGAATACCAATTTGCAAATGGAATCGCTATTGCAAATGTGGCAGAATCCCTTTATACGGGAAAGTATTTATCTGGCCAGCAAATCACTCTATAACGATCTCGACAAACTCTTTAGCCATACCAGCGAAATCAGCGATTTAAAAAAAGACGGATTAATAAGGAGCTTTTATAAATACCTGGCACGGATGAGCAACCGCGCTACTCCTTTCGGTTTGTTTGCGGGCTGTTCGGCATTACAATGGGATGTACCGCAGCAATTGATCCTGGGCCAGGGGTTTAAAAGAGGCCTAACGTTAGATGCCGCAGTTAACGAACAATTGGCTGCGCGGAGCGAAATAAACAATACTGAGGCTAATTATGCACTCAATAACACCATTTACCTACAGGGCAAACAGTATAAGTTTATTGCCTACCAGTTGGTAGAAGGCGAGCGGGTTTATGAAATTATCGGACTGGCCTACAATGAGGTGCTCGCCCATCTGGTTAACAGCATGCAGAAAACGGCTCGCCCCTGTAAAGAAATTGCCCTGCTCCTCGGCGATTTCGATCCTGAAGAATCCATGGCTTTTATCAGCCAGCTCATTCAGATCCAATTTTTGACTTATACCGGAAAACCGGGCATTGGGCTCCAGTTCCCGGATTATCTGCCACAGCCCTGGCCAGCTGCCATGCAGGCCGAATTACAATCCATCACCGCGATACTGGAAAAAACAGCTAACATAAATGGGGCAGATAAAGCAATAATTGATAATTATTTGCAAGTGGAGCTCAACCTGAAAAAGCTTCTGGGCGAAAGCCCTAATAACTGTTTCCACGTAACGAGGATAAATTACTTACGCGAGGCCAGTATCCAAAACAGCCTGCAGGCTAAACTTATGCGTGGGATAAAGCTGCTGAACAATTTAACCGATTTTGAGCCTCTTAAACGGCTGAAACAGTTTAAGGCGCAGTTCCTTCAACGTCACCAAAGCCGCAGTATCCCCTTGTTAGCCGCATTCGATCCTGATAGTGGTATAGAATACGGGCAGTGGCACAACAAGGAAACTTTACTAACCGAAGGCTTAAATGCAAATTTAAATAGGGCGGTAGAGCAGTCCCCTTATACAGAAACCAGCCTAAAACTGTTAAAGGTATTAACCTTGGCCAATGTAAGCGGCAACCATACCTTTACCCTGCCAGAAGATTTTGTGCAGGAGAAACCCTTAACAGGACTACCCCATCATTTGACAGCGGTTTTTCAACTTTTTAATGAAGATCAGGTTTACCTCGAACTGGTTCCGGGTACTGGTAGTTTAGGGCTTTTAGCCAGGTTTGCCGATGCCAGCGCAGAAATTAAACAGTTGGCGAAGGCTATGGCTGCCGAAGAAACACTGGCCAACCCTGATGCCATTTATGCAGAAATTATTCACCTGCCCGAAGAGCGCTCAGCCAATGTTATGTCGCATCCCCAATTTTGGTCGCACGAGTTGCAATATGTAGACCGCGCAAACGGCCCGCAGATCATTAACCTGGCCGATATTGAGGTAAGCTTACAGAATGGCCTCTTTAAACTGTTTTCGAAAACGGAGCAACGGGAGATTATCCCGAAGTTGAGCAGTGCCTACAACTATAACCGTTCGCAACATCCGATATACACATTTTTATGTGATATCCAGCATCAAACCGGGCCTGCCGGGTTAAGCTTTAACTGGGGCAGGTTGGCAAAAGATTTTGTGTTCTTTCCGAGGGTTGATACTGCCTTTGGTCTCATTTTACATCGCGCCACCTGGAAATTCAACACTGCTAACCTGACTGCGGTTACAAAAAAAACAAGTAGCGAAAGGCAACGGTTAGAAGCTTTTGAGCAGTTTAGATTGGAATGGAAGATACCAAACAAATTTTTTGTGGTAAATGGCGACAACGAACTGTTAATAGATGTAGAAAATGCCTTATCGGTTGATGTTTTTTTAAAGGAAGCCGCTAAAACAGTTAAAGAGTTGATATTGAAAGAATGTTTGCATGGCGATATGGTGCCAGCATTACAGGATGAGGCAGGAAACCGATATGCACACCAGTTTGTAGCGCCCCTTTTTGCGGCAACAGAGGTAAAAAAAACCAGTTACCAGTTAAGCGACAGTACCATCACCCGCCATTACTTTCCGGGTAGCGAATGGTTATACATCAAAATATTTTTAAACGAAAATACCGCGCAACAGGTTTTAATAGCACTATTTAAACTCCTGGATAAAAATTCGGGGACAATCGATTATAAAAAATGGTTTTTTATCCGTTATTACGAACATGGCCACCATATCCGCTTGCGGATATTGCTGCATAGCGCAGATGATTTTCAACAGGCTTATTTTTTGGTTAAGCAGGTACTCGATCCTTTCATCCTGCACCAGCAGATCAGTAACATCCAACTGGATACTTATGAACGGGAGATTGAACGTTATGGTGCCGAACAGATTGCGCTTGCTGAGAGCCTGTTTGATATCGACAGCAGATTTTGCTCATATATTTTTATGCTGTTCGAAAATAACGACTATACCGAGCAGGGCTGGCTGATTATTTTTTGGGTAATGAAAGAATACTTATCGCGCAAAAGCAAAGATGCGGCCATACAACTAAAATTCGCGGAAACACAGCTGGCATTTTTTTTAAAGGAAATGGACAGCAAAGTGGTTAAAATCCAGATCGACCAGTTATTTAGAAAGTACGGCGCCATCCTCCCTGAGTTGGCAAACGAATACGAAACCCTGCTGAACAACAGGCGCAGCGAAATAGATGAGCTGCTTAAAGGGCAACAGATTGATTGGAACGATAGCTTTTTAGGCGGCCTGATCCATATGTTGGTAAACCGGTATTTTGTTAACCAGCAGCGCCTGCACGAATGCCTTTTATATGGGATGATGGTTAAGCAACTAAAATCTGGTCTGGCAAGGGCAACACAAAATTATTTGTAGAGCGTTTTGTTTAACATATAGAAAAAGCTGTCGCGGTAGGTAACACCAATAGGCACCTTTTCTGTGATATGATCAAACAAGATCATATTGCCATCAATAGATTTAATTTTCTTGATTGCGATAATATACGATTTGTGGGTCCTGATAAATTCACCTTCCGGCAAACCGTCAGCAAGTGATTTCATGCTCACTAAGGATACATGCCGCTGGGTATCTGTAAATACTGAACAATAGTTTTTAAGCCCTTCTATGTAGAGTATATCTTCGAAATTGATCCTCACAATTTTGCCCCGGTCGGTTTTTAAATAAAAGGCATCTGTTTTGGGTGTATTCTGCGCGTTCCCCTGATCTTTTTTTAAGGAGTGAAGCATCAGTTTATCGAGCACTTTTTGCGTGGCATTTAAAAAACGGTCGAACGAATAAGGCTTTAACAGGTAATCTAAAACGTTGTTTTCGAAACCAGCAACAGCAAACTCACTGTATGCTGAAGTAATAATGACCTCAATACCCGGGGGCAGCATCTTGATCAGGTCTATACCCGATAGTTCGGGCATATTGATATCCAGAAAAAGCAGATCGATACTATTGCTTTTAATTTCGACCAAAGCCTCTATGGGATTCGTAAATACACCAATCAAACTTAGATAAGGAACCTTATTTACATAATCTTTTAAAATGTTGTGCGCATAGGGCTCATCATCAATAATGATACAGTTAAGTTGTTTCATAGCGTTTTTAGGGGGAATTTTAATTTACATTCGTAAGTTTCTTCTGTTTCTGAAATGATTAGCAGATGATTATCGGGATATAATTCGTTTAGCCTCTGCTTTACATATGCTATTCCTATTTTATTTGAGTGTACTTTTTTATTATTGTTTTTATAGTTGAAAGAATAAAAATGAAGGTCATTATCGATTACTTCAATATTTAAAATTGCATCCTTTCCAGGGTCTTTTATCACACCGTGTTTAAAAATATTCTCTACCAATGTAATAAGGATGAGGGAAATCACCTTTTTATTAGCCGTATTTCTCTCAAGTTTATACTGCATGGAGAGCGATTCGTTTCTTTCATCATGGATGCGGATAAAATCGTGGATATAACTCAGTTCGCTTTCCAAACTGCTATAACCATCTTCGCTACCTGTTAGTGCATGCCGCATCACATTCGATAACATCAGGATCGATTTGGCTACATCGGGCATCGCCTTATAGGTTTTAGCGTGTAGAAAACCAAGCGTATTGAATACAAAATGAGGGTTGATTTGCGACTTAACGAGGTTGAGTTCGGCCTCTATTGCATTCTTTTTCAACCGTTCCTGCTCCTGTAACATACCAAGCTTTTCGAGGTTGTACAGGTAAGCCTCCTTATTCCGTTTTGCGGCCAGTTGCGCAAAACTAAAGCCAACCGCGATGATGTAAAAATAAAGCCACCGCATAATTAGCGCAGTGATCTGATAATGGGTTAAATAAACAGCAATATCCTTATGATAGATGAAAACTTCGACCGCCATCTTCGATACGACAGAAACGGCAAGGGTAACCACAGTAATCCCTAAAATGCCAAGGGCTTTCATCACCAATGAGCTGCTGCGCTCTTTAACAAATGTAAAACCCAGCCAGGTGGCATAAAATACCGCAATATTGATGGTAAATGATAATACAGTAAACGTAGGGCGGAGGTCAAGCCCGGCAAAATAACTGAGAAGAACTTCGTACAGAATATACGCGCCCCACACTATGAAATGTACACCGATATTTTTTCTATTCATTTAAATCTGGATATCTGCTTCCCGAAACGGAATATTCACTTGTCCTTTTATAGCTACTCATTCGTCATCCAAAACCGCTCATTGGTACAAATTATTTTGCAAGCTTTTGAACAAACCGCACATTTATATCAACAACAAACGATAAAGCTATGAAAAATCAAACTAAAGTTTCGCTACCACAAATCGAAGTTAAACAAATTCAGATTCTTAATCGCAGTACGTCTGCAAAAACAATGGTTTTTAATCAGCGTAACAATTATTTCCCAACAGAAACAGTTGTAACCTCAACACTAACAGGCATTTAATTATGAAAGTAACATTATTAAAAAAACTAGGACTGGAAAGCACGGCAACCATGCTGTCGGATGAGCTAAGTGATATGATAGGTGGAGGCCAGTCGGAAGATGATATCCGCTTCACTTTGAATCTTCCATTTGAAGGGCAAATGTCGGGCTATGCCTTAACGCACATCGTCCAGCGGAGCCAGTACAACAAACGCGTAAGTCAGGAAGACAGCTTGTTATAGTTCTGCCATCGGCACCAAAAACCGGTGTGAGCAGACAAAGACATCCCTGTACCGATAGATACAATAGCCCGAACAGCAAATTCTACCTATGAAAAACACTCGAAACGGCTCTATATAAGGTGTTTTAGCGGATAGCCATCTACTATCCGCTAAGCCCTTAATCTTCTCCTGATAGTTTATTATTCATCCCTTTTAAACTATGGAACATGAAAAAACAACCTAAAACCAAGCTTTCCCTGGCCAAAGAAACCATTGCAAAATTAAATGAGGAGCAGATGGCTCTTTTGTCCGGCGGACAAGGGTTAAACGCTGAATCGGCAGTCACTATTAAAACAGAATCGGAAGCCCTGGGAGATGTAGGAAACTGCGGCCCGCAAACTTTTCAGGTTTCAAAAACCTGTCCGGCAACAAGCTCTTGTTTATGCGTATGCGAATAACCTAGCTGATTTAAACAAACACCACCATGAAAAAACCGATCAACATAAAACTATCACTGAATAAAGAAACAGTGGCTAAGCTAAACGAAGAGCAAATGCAACTGCTTGCCGGTGGACAGGCCATTGGGGCCGATGCAACCATTGTAATCGGTTTGGATGTGGTGACAGGGGAAGAAGATGCCTGCGAAAAAAAATCCATCGTCAATTCCAGGACCTGTCCGGCATCTGCAACCTGTAACTGCCCGGGATGCTAGCAATACAAACAACAAAACAATTTAATTCACCATATAATCAAATCTTATGAAAAAACAATTCAAAACCAAACTTGTGCTAAACAAGGAAACAGTAGCAAAGCTCAATGAAGAGCAAATGGACCTGGTAGCAGGCGGGCAGGCTGCAGCAGATGGCAGTACTTTCGTCGTTGGCCTTAGCCTGGAAGCAGATGCTGCCGAAGGAGGTAGCTGTGGCCAAAAATCAATCATCGCTTCCAAAACCTGTCCGGTAACCAGTACTTGCGTTTGTACCTGCTCATAAACAACCTATCTATAAAAACATGAAAAAACAATTAAAAACCAAACTGTCGCTAAACAAAGAAACGGTAGCCAGGCTAAACGATGAGCAAATGGAATTGATTGCTGGTGGCCAGGCCGCCGCAGAAGGCTCAACTGTGGTAATCGGCTTCGAATCCGAATCATTGGCAGCTGAAGGTGATAGCTGTGGTAAACAGTCTATTATCGCTTCTAAAACCTGTCCGGTATCAAGTACATGTAAATGTAGCTGTTAAAAAATTAAATCAATCTATACAAAAAACAATTAAAAACATGAAAAAACAATTAAAAACTAAACTGTCGCTAAACAAAGAAACGGTAGCGAAGCTCAACGAAGAGCAAATGGAATTGGTTGCTGGTGGCCAGGCTGCTGCAGAAGGTTCAACCATTGTAATCGGCCTTAGCCTTGATGCTGTTGACAGTGGCGATAGCTGTGGTAAACAATCCATCATCGCTTCTAAAACCTGTCCGGTAAGTAGCACCTGCGAGTGTAGCTGTAAATAATCAATCATTAACCATAATCTAAATTACATGAAAAAGCAATTAAAAACCAAACTGTCGCTGAACAAAGAAACAGTAGCAAAGCTTAATGAAGAGCAAATGGAATTGGTATCTGGCGGCCAGGTTGCTGCAGATGGCTCTACCGTTGTTATCGACATTCCGATCCTTTCTGCTGCCGAGGCTGAAGGAGGAAGTTGCGGTAAACAGTCAATTATCGCATCTCAAACCTGTCCGGTATCAAGTACATGTAAATGTAGTTGCTAAACCAATGCACATTGCCGGTAAATGCCGGCAATGTTTTTAACCGCTTGCAATTTTAACAATTGCTGCACAACACCATAAGCTATGAAAACATATATAATATTGATGCTCGTTTTTTTAAGTACTGCTGCTATCGCTGCTCCAGCGAAGGTTGCAAACAGTATTACGGATAGCGTAAGCTTAAAATTTACCGGCAAGGTAATCGATTCTGTTACCAAAGAACCACTTATTTATGCACAGGTTGTAATCAACAACGGGCAAAAACAGGTAACCCAGGCCTTAACCGATACCCTTGGGCAGTTTGAAGTAAAGATAAAAGCGGGTACCTATCAGGTTAAAGTATTTTATATGGGCAACGAAAACCAGGTTTTTAATTTGGTCGTAGCAGATAATCCTGAACATATGGTTAACAGGGTTTTTAATGTGAAAATTAAAACCGAACTCTTAAATGAAGTTTCGGTTTATGCAAAAAGAAAAATTATTGAAAACACCGCCGAAAAGATCGTTTACCATGTAGACCGTGATCCGATGGCCAAAAATAAATCACTCAGCGAGGTGATCAAAAAAGTTCCGTTGGTTACGGTTGATTTTAAAGGCGTTCCTTCTTTAAAAGGAAGTGAAAAAGTACAGGTACAGGTTAATGGCCGTTCGGTTACCGATTACGCCATACCGGTAGACCAGGCCCTTAAAATGATTCCAACGGCAAATGTAGAAAGTATAGAAGTGATTACCAACCCAGGTGCAAGCAGCGATGGCGAGAGTTTGGCAGGTATCATTAACATCATAACAAAAAATAAACTCGCCTTAGGCGGCAATCTTACCGTAGGTGTAGAATCAACCATCGGCAAAAGCTATACTACCAAACCAACCTTAAATTTTACATACGGTGTAGGCAAGGTTAATTTTTCGATCAACGGAAGTTATACCAATTTTAAAACAGTAGGGTTTAGCAACCAGCTTTACTCGAGGAGCAATTTTTTGCAAACACAGGGTGGCAATTTGGGTTACGACGGAAATCCTGTTTATGTAAATAGCGGCCTGTTTTACCAGATCAACAAAAACGAATCATTAAATGCAGGTTTAACGGCTTCCAATTCACCATATACCTTTAACCAAAATTTACAAACGAATATTAACGATCAGGGTGCTGTAAATGTATTTAACCGTTTTTCGGATAATTCGGTTAAGGCCAACAGTTTATCAACCAATTTAGATTATAAACTTAAGTTCGATAAACCGGGCAAAGAGTTTAATGTTGGAGCACTTTTTACTACTGGCAAACAAGACAATTTAAACAACAGCATCAACAATTATGTCTCCGGAACAAATATCCCAGTATTACAGGAGCTGAGCAGCAACAACAGTACTATCCGTACCCTGATCCTGCAATCAGACTATAAACTTCCGGTTGGCAAACATAAATTACAGGCAGGCATTAAAATTACCAACAGGCACTTTGGTTCAAAATATCAAAATGCCCTCAGTTCCCAGTTAACAACAGCACCTACTACAGCTGATGAATATACATACAATCAGGGCATTTACGCAGCATTTGCACAGTTCCAGCTGATGCTGCAAAAAAAATGGACCATGATTGGCGGTATGCGCTACGAAAGAACACAGAATGATGCCAAATTCATATCGACTAACAACAGTGTTAATCAAGGCTTCAACAGTTTTTTACCTACTTATGTAATCGGTAAAAACCTTAAAAATGGAATGATCAGCCTCACTTACAGCTACAAAATTTCGAGGCCGGGAATTTCTTACCTAAACCCATTCCAAAATTTTGTAAATGCAAATACCGTAGCACAGGGGAACCCTGATCTTTTGCCAGAACATAAAAATGGCCTGAGTTTGGCCTTCTCGCACAATGCAGGCAAGGCATATTTGTATGTAGATGCCAGTGCCGATTTCTGGTCTGATTATATTTTACGGGTAAACGAGTTTGTAAACAACGTTAACCAGATCTCGTACAAAAATATTGGATCGTACAGGCAGTTTGGCACATCGGCAAACCTAAACCTTAGCATTACAAAATCATTGGGCTTAACAGTAGGCGGTACATTAAACCTCATCTCAACCAACGATGCGGCATTTAATGCCACTTACAACGAGAAATTAAACTTTAATGCCAGTTTTATCGGCACCTACAACTTTAAAGGTGGCTATAACCTACAGGCCGAATATTACCTGTATTCAAATAACTATTTTTTTCAGAGCAGAACAGTAATGCCCAATACTTCTTCTGTTAGCTTAAATAAATCGTTCATGAAAGATAGGATCAACCTGAGCATTGGGGTAATCAATCCGTTGAACAATAAGATCGAATACGACATGCTCAATATTAACGGGGGCCTAACCAACCAAAATATACAATCAGTTTATGGCAGAGGGCTAACTTTTGGATTTAGCTATCAGTTTGGCAACGATAAAGTAAATAAAAAGAGCAAAACCAATATTAAAGACAACGATACCAAAGAAGGAAGCACTAACCCAATTGGTTTTTAAACAGCAAATTATGAAGACTGACACAATTAACGAGCAATACCAGTTCTTGCCAGATCTGATGCTCCGGTTTCCATCTTACCACAACGAGGGGCAGATCACTAAAGAACTGATCTATCAGTTTATTGAAGATGATTTCTTTATGGAGGCTTTATGGATCGCTTCAAAAGATCTTTATGAAGCGGTACTTAGGATCGATACAATTACTGACCCTAAAAAGCTCGAAAAAATAGAAGTTGCCTTATCAAAATATATTAACAGAACTAAGAATAGAGCGACTCCCTTTGGTCTTTTTGCCGGCTGTGCACCTGTGGCCTGGGCAGAAAACACCCAGATAGCGCTAGGCACCATCAGCAAACATGCCCGTTTGGATATGGGCTTGCTTTGTACCATTTTCCGGTATGTGTTAAAAAACGAGCGCATTAAAAAGGCCTTAAAGTATAGTGTTAACAAAACCCTTTACGATATAGATGGAAACTATAGGATGGTTGATTACAAAACCCTGGGCTACCGGAAATATACCGTATCGTCGGTAACAGGTTCGGAATATTTACAGGAGATAATCGAGTTCTGTAGTACTGCACAACCTTATAGTACCATTGTGGCTTTTATTACAGATGCTTTCGAGGTGGATAAAGAAGAGGCGATTGCTTTTTTAAATGAACTGATTGATGGTCAGATTTTGCTTAGCGACCTAGAGCCAAGGGTTAGTGGCCCTGATTTTTTAGATCAGATTATAGAAAGTTTAGAAAATGTGCTATTGGCAGATGCAAGCAATAAAGATGCACACACTTACTTCACAGCTTTTACACAGATTAAAAACATCTTGTCAAAAACAGAAAATACCATTTATAAAAAAGAACAAATCACTAAAATACTGCATGACCTGAACATCGAATTTAATAGCGATAGCATGTTCCAGATTGATCTTTATAAAGATGGTACCGCACAAACACTCAGTAACACCTATGCCGATAAGCTGATGGAAGCCATTCAGTTTCTAAGCCAGGTTACACCAAAGCACAATAACAAAGACCTACAGGCTTTTAAAACCCGGTTTGCCGAACGTTATGATGAGCAGGAAATACCTTTGCTGCAGGCGCTGGATCCTGAATCGGGTATTGGTTATGCTGCAAACACCAACTTAGCGGGCGAAGCCCCATTGGTGCACCGCATGGTTTTTTCGTCGGGTACGGCAAGCGAAATCAGGGAAACACAATATACCGATCTGGGTAAATGGCTTATTGGTTATTTAACAAGCAACCCTACTGGCACTGAAATCAATATTGACCAGCATGATCTGGGTAACCTCAACATTAACCCATCAGAGCTGCCACCAAGTTTCTCTATCATTTTCAGACTGGATGGTGGCGAGCATGATCAGGTTTACCTTGAACATTGCGGATGGCCAACCGGCGCCTGTATGATCGGCAGATTTGGTTATGGCGATCAAAAATTTGGCCGGATGTTACAGGATATCAATACAGCAGAAAATGCCTATTATCAGGATGCGATAGTAGCTGAAGTGGCACACCTTCCCGAAGACCGTCATGGCAACATCGCTTCGAGGCCTAAATTTAGAGATTATCAGATTCCGGTATTGGCAGGCAGCACCTCTGATGAAAGTGAGATCAGCTTAAGCGATCTGATGGTATCGGTACGTAACGGACAGCTTTTTTTAAGGAGTAAACGATTAAACAAGGCCATAATACCAAGGTTAAGCAATGCGCACAACTATGGCATGAATGCCCTGCCAGTATATCATTTTCTTGGCGATCTGCAGGGCATAGACCATAAATACTGGTTAGGTTTAAACTTAGAGGTATTACCAAAAATGGGGGTTTTTAAAATCCCAAGGATCAAATACAAAGGGGTAATCCTCTCATTGGCGTCATGGTATCTACAGGCCAGCGACATTAAAGAAATACTGGAAATTAATGCCCCTGAACATGAAAAGAAACTGAAACTTTTTTTTGAGAAGTGGGCGCTCCCAAAAACCTTTGTTTACGCCGATGAAGACAATGAACTGTTGGTGCATCAAGAAAACCGGATCGAAATCCTTGCCTGGTTATCGGCCTGTAAAAAACGCAGCCAAATTACCTTGAAAGAACATTTGCCGGTTAGCGGTTCGATATTAAAAGATGCAGATGCAAAAGCAGTAAACAACCAGTTTGTTGCATTATTAACGAGAAAAGACAGTAAAAAAAGACCAACCGCCGTGTTTAACCCAATCCGTAAAAATGATAACGAAATAAAAAGGCAATACTTTCCCGGAGAGGAATGGCTGTATGCAAAAATTTATAGCGGCGTAAAAACTGCAGACCAACTCATTGGAAATGAGCTATTGGAACTTGGAAAAAAATTAACAAGTGCCGGATTAATCGATCAATGGTTTTTTATCCGCTACGCAGATCCGGAGCCACACTTAAGGTTTAGGGTACACGTAACAGCTACAGCAGGTTTGGCTAACATCATGCGCGAAATCAATAAAACTTTTGAAACACTTTCGGAAACAGGTTTAATCTGGAAAATACAGTTTGACACCTATGAGCGAGAAATTGAACGCTATAGTGCAGCAGGAATGGAGTTAAGTGAGCAGTTATTTTACCACGATAGCCTGGCTGTATCGAGCTTCTTATCCCGCAGGGACATGGTAGAAAATTTTGAGCAGCTGCGCTGGCTCTGGGGCATCAGATCTATCGATAGCCTGCTGAACGATTTCGAGTTTTCTTTACCCGATAAATTAAGGGTAATGGAAGTTTTATCAGCCTCCTTCCATCAGGAATTTAATTCAGATGCTTTGCTGATCAAACAATTATCGCAAAAATACAGGTTTAGCAAAGAGCTTATTGCAAAACATTTAGATGCAGGAAATGATTTTTCTGGTTCGGATTTGCTTCAATATAGAAGTTTCGAAATTATCCCTTTGGCCCAGGCCTTAAAAAAGAAGATCGCACAGGGATTGATCGGTCAGCATTTAAACGACTTTTTGATCAGCTACATCCATATGAATATGAACCGTTTATTTAAAACCAAACAGCGTGTGCACGAACTTGTCGTTTACGATTTTCTATTAATGTATTATAAATCAACCTTTCACCGTCAAAAAACAAAAATATGAGCACTTTACAAGCAGAAACAGAGGTTAGTACCCGGTTTAAAGTGGTATTCGAGCAGATCAAACATTTGCTTCACCACCAGGAAAATCAGCCGGAATTTATCACTAACGGCAACTTATTTAATGGCTATGCAGGTATAGTATATTATTATTTTAGCTTGCTAAAGGCTTTTCCAGAAGGAGAAACCGAAGCATATGCTGCATTAGAAAAACTGGTCGAATCTTACAATTCGCAAGATAACGAAGCAAGTAAATATATGACCTTCTGCAGCGGATTATCGGGGTTCTATTTTCTCATCCAAAAACTGGTAGAACAGGATTACCTTGACGAACTGTTCTTAGAAGAGGTGCTGCCTATTAATGAACTCATTTTTAAAGATACACAGAAATTACTCACTGAAGAAAATACCGATTTTTTACACGGGGCCAGTGGGCAAATGTTATATCTTTTAAACAGTAAAGACCCCAACCGGGCATATTACTTAAGTACGCTTGTCGATGAATTGTTAAAGCTTGCTGTTGTAGACGAAAAAGGATTGCGGTTTCCGAACAGTACGGTTAAACTGTTTCAAAATACAGATAATACCAATATGAGCCTTTCGCACGGTAATGCCGGTATTTTATTGGTACTGTTAAATATTTATAATGCAGGTATTGAACAGGAAAAACTGGGCCCTGCCATTCAGCTTGGAATTGATTATTTCATCAATCACTATCATCCCAGAACGATAGAAGCTTCGCTATCGGCATTTCCACTATTGGTTAATCAAGAACTCACCAAAAAAGAGTTGATTGATGGCGATTTTTATGCGGAAAATTACAGCTGGTGTTATGGAGACCTGGCTGTAGTATGGTTACTGTATCAGAGTAGCTTATCGTTTAAACAACCTGCCTATGCTGATATAGCCGATCAGGTTGGCAAGACTATGGCCACACGGTTAATAACCGTACCCGCCTTGGGGATAAAAATTAATTCCCATTTCTGCCACGGTACATCGGGCATAGCACTCTTTCTAGATCGTCTGTATAAATTTTCGGGACATGAAATTTATCACGAAGCCGCACAGGTATGGCTGGAGACTACGCTCAACCATTTGGAGAAAGACCTTAACAACCCCGATTTCATGAACAAGCCCTCATCATTTGGCTTATTAGAAGGAGTAGCAGGAGCAATGTTTGTGCTGGCAGCTGCAGAACATAATGATATAGCTGCAAATTGGACCGATATGTTTCTTTTATCTTAAATATTAAAGGTTATGAGTATTAAAAAAATTGGCTTAATGGATTTTGGTACAAGATCTAAAAAAATGGATAGCCTTTCTATTATCGAAAGTGTTATTGATGATGCAGTATTAGCAGAAAAACTTGGTTTTCACCGCTTATGGTACGGAGAGCACTTTATTACTTCGGCCAACTCACCCTGGTTTAGCCCCGATATGCTTTTGCCCCTTATATGTGGCAATACCAATAGCATCCGTGTTGGCGTAGCAGGTGTATTAGTAGGTTATACCTCGCCTATTAGAACAGCATCTAGTTACAAGATGTTGAATAATTTATTCAACAACCGCATCGACCTGGGTTTTGCAAAAGGCACTCCGGGGAGTAATTTTTTACCATACTTCAGTCAACCCAAAATCACCAGTTATGAGGAAGGTGTACAAAATATCCAAAACCAGATCACAGCCATAAGCAGTTTATTACATCATGAGGATGAGCATGTAAAAAACGGGGTCATTCTTTCACCATATAAAGGCGCTGTACCTTCCCTTTGGAACCTGGGCGGTTCGCCACACAGCTATCAAGCTAGCCTCGGCAACCAGTTAAACTGCTCCAGAACACTTTTCCATAAAGGTGTAAACCTGGAAAAAGGCCTTGACAACCTCAAATCCTATCGGGATGACTTTTACAAACAATATGGCCGCCTGCCAGAGGTTAATATTGCCCTGGCCGGATTTACCAGTCCAAATAAAACCAAAAGAGCAGAAGTTGTAGCACTTTCTGAAGCAGAATTTGATTTTGTAGAACCAACAACAAGATTGTGCTGTGAGCCTCAGGAACTCCTTGATAAACTGTCTGCTTATGCCGAACAGTATGATGCCGACGAAGTTATATTTTATGATCTGGCCCGTAACCCTGAAGACAGAAGGGAAAGTATGGCCTGGATCAGTGAGGTTTTTGGAATGAAAAACAAACAACAGTTAGTAGCCTAATTTAAAAAAATCTACCATGTTCAAATTAAACTATCGACCATCGATTCCAATATACAGGCAATTAGAAACAAAAGATTGCGGACCAACCTGCCTACGCATGATTTTACGTTACTACGGAAAATCATATACCTTAAATACCATTAGGCAAGCCTGCAGGGTAAACCGCGATGGAAGTACCTTTCTGGGAATTAAAATAGCTGCAGAAAAGTTTGGCATGAATGCGATATGTGTAAAACTGCATTATGATGATTTGATCAATGCGGATATCTGGCCTGCCATTATCCATTGGAAAACCAATCATTTTGTTGTGCTGAAAAAACTGACCAAAGATGAAGCCGTAATTATCGATCCTGCCCAGGGAAAAGTGAAGATCGGCAGGGCCGAATTTTTGGAGCACTGGAATGCCGTAGAGGAAAAAGGATATGCCCTTATTTTAGAACCCGATGCAGACCTCGAACAGCTTAATCAAGAGGAACAGGAAACGCAGACCAATGTAAGTTTATGGAAACTTTTAGGCTATCTGAAAAAACATAAATCATTGATTTTTCAACTTTTGATCGGCCTTGTAGCCAGCTCGATACTGGAATTGAGTTTGCCATTCTTAAGCAAATTACTAATTGACAAGGGGATAAAACTTAAAGAAGTAAACATCATTTACCTCGTACTAATTGGTCAGGTAGTGGTATTTGCATCCAAATCTTTTATCGAGTTTGTGCGGTCGTGGATTTTATTGTTCGTGAGCGTAAGGGTAAACCTCAATATTTTGGTCAGCTTTTTTATCAAGTTATTAAACCTACCGCTATCTTTTTTCGAAACACGCAAACAGGGCGATGTAATGCAGCGTGTTAACGATCATACGCGTATAGAAAATTTTTTAACCAGCAATACCTTAACTACTGTATTTTCTTGTTTCAACATTTGTGTATTAAGTATTATTCTATTCCACTTCAGTAGCATATTGTTCTTGATTTTTGCAGGTAGCAGCATTTTATATGTAGGCTGGGTATTTTTGTTTTTCAATAGACGGAGGCAAATCGATCAAAAAAGATTTGAGGTAAACTCTTCGGTTCAGAGTAAAATTGTACAGCTTATAGAGGGTTTTCAGGATATCAAGATCAGCAACTCTGCCGATCAGAAAAGATGGGAATGGGAATCGCTCATTGTAAAAGAGTTTAAAATAAGGGTAAAAGGCCTCACCTATAATCAGTATCAGCAGGCCGGCTCGCTGGTGATTACAGAAATGCGCAACATCGGGATCACTTTTGTAGCCGCATTTATGACCCTCAGGGGGGAGATTAGTTTAGGTAGTCTTTTTGCCATACAATTTATTGTAGGACAGCTTATTGCACCAATAGAATCATTGATTTTCTTTTTGCAATCTTATCAGGATACAAAAATGAGTTTAGAGCGCTTAAACGAGATACACGATATTCAGGACGAGCAGCCAGAAACAGGAAAACATATCGGAATTGATCATCTAATTGGCGACATTTCGATCCAAAACCTTCAATTCAGTTATCCGGGGTTTGAAAACAAGGCTGTTTTTAATAGTCTCAGCTTAGTTATACCAAAGGGAAAAATTACAGCCATAGTTGGTTTGAGCGGAAGCGGAAAAACCACCTTGTTAAAACTCTTGCTTAAACTGTACGATCCAACGGGTGGAACCATCCACATCGGCACTGAAAAGCTCGATGATATAGATGTTGGCCAGTGGCGCAACCTTTGTGGAACAGTTTTACAGGACGGCTTTATTTTCTCTGACACCATCGCTAAAAATATTGCATTGGGCTTTGAACAGATAAACGAAAGCCGTTTGCACGATGCAATTAAAATGGCCAATATAGGCGATTTTGTATACAACCTTCCAAAAGGAATTGAAACAGAAATTGGGATTGGGGCAAATGGGATATCACAGGGCCAGAGGCAGCGTTTATTAATTGCCCGTGCCGTTTACAAAAATCCCGAGCTCCTGCTTTTTGATGAAGCTACAAATGCGTTGGATTCTAACAATGAGCAAACCATTATGAATAATCTGAGGGATTTCTTCGATAACAGAACAGTGGTTATTGTTGCCCATAGATTGAGTACCATCAAAAATGCCGACCAGATATTTGTGATGGAATACGGCAGGATCCTGGAAGCGGGAAATCATGAAACCTTAATGAAGAATAAAGGACCTTATTTCAATTTAATCAATAATCAACTCGAAAAAATAAAGTAATATGGAAATTCAAGATAAAATGAGCCCCGATATCAGGCATATCCTTAATAAAAAGCCTAAGGGTATTGTCCGTTTTGGGTCGGGTATTATGCTCACGGTAATTATTGTTACGGCTTTAGCCTATTTTTTTAAAGAAGATATCAAAATATTAAGCATCTTTAACTATTTCGGGTATACGAAGTAAATCTTTAGGTCATCTATCATTATAAATCAATTAAAATATTATGCAGAAGTATATCATTTTTATCGTTTTGATCACACTTTTAAGTGCCTGCTCGTATGGCAATTACGAACTGAACAAAGGACCACTTAACATGGAAACCAAACCCAGCTACAATGTAACTTACAAAGTGTTGGCCAGTAGCAATGCCAGTATCTCTTATACTGATGAAAGTGGAAGTCAGAAAGTTTTAGAAAATATTTCGGGCGAATGGGAAAAGACTATAATGCTGAAATCGAAACAAAAAGTACAGTTTACTGTCGATTCGAAAGATAAACAGTCTGCCTCTGTTTTAGTCGATCAAAAACCGGTTTCTACAGTGAGTAAAACCAATAAAACTGCTCATTATAGTCTTAGTTTTATATTGCCATGAAAAGAGAAAGCTTATCAGTCCAGAGTCCGGAGTCTTGAGTCGATTAACCTGCAAGGCAATCACCAATGGATTAATCACCAATAGACTAATTACCAATTAACTCATCTTTACGGCCAGAATATGCTTACAGATTCCTCTTTGGCCCTGATAAGTGGTAAACCATTCGCAGGTACAACGGTAACCCTGTTTATCGATAACAACCTTGTGTAATACTCCTGTGCCTTTTACCTCTGCTTCGATATAACCGTTTTCCTTTTTAAGGATCCTGACCTGTTGCTCATTGATCAGTTTCCTAGCATTTTTTAACCGGGGGTTTAAGCTTAATATTCGTTCTGTTTTGAATGGAAGCTGACGGTAAAAATGATTTCTACCCATTACATCGTAACCGAGTAAACCCATTGATGATAAGCTCGAGGTGAGCTGATCCATGGTGCCAAAATCGATATCATGTTCGATGGAAAGTAAAGTGGGATCGAAGTTTTCGTTGGCTTTAAGCAAACTGTTTAACCCGTAAACCCATTCTACGGGCAGGTTTTCGGTCATCTGGTCAAGCGCCTTGCCCTCACCAGAAAATCCGCGGTAGGCATCGGGAGAGAAAGCCATCAGCAATTGCATTTTACCAAATTCGTACACAAAGGCAACGGTCTGTTTATCGGCCGATTCGTAAATGTACACCTTATCGGCAATGGCTAAAATGCCATCTAACAAACGGAGCCGGTGTAAACCGCCCACACGAACGGCATCGGCTGTGGCCAGGGTAGAGAACATAAATTTGCCTGCTCTTTTTGCAATAAAGAAATCGCCTTTAACAGTTCCTTTTGGCAGGTTTTGAAAAAGCTGTATGGTTTGTATTTTATTCAGCTCAAACTTCAGGTCCATATCGGCCAGGTAAAGCTGTACACTGGTTAAACCTTTAATCCAACGGGTAGGCAAGGTTACCTTTTTTTCTGTCACTTTAGTTTTGCTGGTCACTACCTGCATGTCCTGCTGACCCACGGCCAGGGTTACTTTTTCGTTTTTCTGAATGCTGTTTAAGGCATTGAGCATGGGGTCGTTAAAATCTACATTGGTGGTGCCACTGGCCATAAATTCGCCATCAATAGATTCGGGTTTCATATCGAGCCTGACATACACGCCATTGCATGAAGAAAAACCTTCGAACCTGATGCGTTCGGTGCCTGCAGTAACAATGGGATCGCGTAAACTTGGTGGGATTGGCCCGAAGCTTGAGCGTACTACTTTTGCTATGGTGCTCCAGCATTTCGCGGTAACATAAGGATCGGTTAAACTGCCCCAGAAAAAGCAGGGGATATTGTTTACGGCTTCTATTTCGGTTTGGTGGGCCAAAACTAAACTATTTATTCCCTTAGCCTTGGTAAAGGTAGAAACTCCGCTATAGTGATATTGTAGATCGGTCATGTTATGCTGTAATAATCTGTTTAATTAAACCCTTAAGGGAAGCATTGTCTTTCCATCGCCCCAAAAAAGCGATGGTTGCAGGAGCAGGCTGTTGATTGGTTTTGTAAAGCACATCCACATAATGTTCAACCAGTTTTTTAAAGTTTAGGGGAAGTTTTTCGGCAATAACCAGGTGTTTTAACAAACCTTCGAGCAGTTGCAGAAAAGCAGAGTTGTGCAAGGCAGAAACATCTTTTAATGCGCCAATACTTTCTATCAGGCGTAAAAAGGCTCCATATTTATTCGAGGCTAAATAAGCGAGTTTTGTGGCCAAAAGATCCAGATCGATCATCTGCTTTTCAATCTGGTTGATCAATACCTCTGAAGCCATTAAACGGACCTCTTTTTTGTCCATAAAAAACATACAGGCAAAAACCAACATCGAGATATCTGAAAAACGGAAGCCCGTACTGTTGATCACATGGAGGAAACCCTTAAGTTCTGAAGCTCCTCCACTGGCATGCTGGCAAGAGGAACGCAGGATATACCAGCTCAGCGCATCGTTATTCTGCGGCATCAGGCTGTTCCAGTAATACACATTGCCTTCGCCACTCATCATGTGCTCCCAACTGTTTTTTCTTCCGAACAGGTCTAAACTGAAAAGGAAATAACCATGAGTGTTTACATAAACAGGCGAATTGAATTCAATGGCATACCAGGATGGCGACCGTTCCATTTTCTTCGTATGATAATTCATATACTCGTTCCACTTTTCTTTAATCCTGATCTCAGGTTTAAACGGCGCTACAGCCATCGGATAATCTTTGAGGTAGGTGTCGTTAAATACAGGAAAGCTTTCATCGGGATAATAGGTTCTGGAGGCCATGGCCCACACGCTTTTTAAGCCGGGATCTGTTGAGGCTCCGATTTTGGTGAACAGTTTATTAAAGATATTATCGGTTTTAACCACAATATCTTTTGTGGTGCCCAGACAAAAAGCCATGAGTTGTTTAAGCTCGCCGTTAAGCTTTGCAAGAAGCGGGATTGCTTCATCTACCTGCTCACGCGGCATGCGGCCAATGGCGATGGTTAAATCGAGCGCATTAATTTCTTCTTCACTTTCCTGATAGGCAATTAACCTTTCTAAAAGCACTTTTGGCGCCACCCAATACGGATAGTGCGTAGGGAAAGAAAGCATGGGCAATTTAACATTGCCGGCCATTCTTTTATGCACCATATCTAAATAAGGCCTGATGAGCAAGAGGGTTTTTATTTTGTGATAGGTATTTTGTGTGATGGTAAATACATAATCGATATTTTTTATTTTCTCGCGCAGGAATGTGGCGATATACGTTTTATGTACACTTTCAAAATATTTCTTTTCAACCTGTTGTGCGTAAGGTGCCAGTTGTTTGGCATAATCGGCAGGGAACAAATGCCTTTGGGTGATATAGGTATTGAGTAGGATCTCGGCATCGGCTATTTCTTCTGAAGCAATAAATTTGCCGAATAAATACACCACATCATTCCAATCCTTTGGCAGTGCGATTACTTCGTTTAATACCTTTTCTTGTTGCGGGTTAAAATGATAGGTTGCTAAAGCCTCATCTGAAACAAGTAGATCCTCGGCGGCCAGCAAACTGCTTAAACCCGAACGTACGTTCCCCAACATCAGGGCCGAATAACCCGATAATTTTTCGCGCAATGCCGTATCTTTTGGTGCGGCTATTTTTAACAGCAGTTTACTTGCCCTTTCTTGCAGGTTAAGATCGGGCACCACATAAATATCAGCAATAAGGGCGCTGATCTTTTTATTTAATTTGGGGTACGCTTTATTCAGCTTCTCTAAAACAGGCAAAATATTCTTGATGGCGGTTTTATTGTCGCTGCTCATCATCAAGGGTTCGAGCCAATCGAGAAAAGAATTGATGTTAAACTTTTTCTCTTCATAAATCTGTTTAATCCAATCTACCGCAGCATTTACAACTGGTGCATAAGCATATTGTAAACAGGCAAAAAGGTATTCCTGATAAAGCACCAGCTCAGCTGCTGTGGGATTTAAATCGCTTAATCTTTTCCGGAAAAAAGATTTAAGATTGTTGTTCCAATCTTTGGTCTGGATTAAAATGGCCTGCTCTATAAACTGTTGCCGATCCAGTTTCCCATCCTGCAATAAGGAGTTATAAATAACCTCCCATATCGAAAATGCGTTATAGGCCTCGGTATCGTGATCTCTGAAGTGATTGTTCTGTATCCCGGTTTCATAGTCATATAAATGTGGTATATCACGTGTATAGGCCAGTTCATCGTTCAGGATATATTGGATAAATGCTCTCGGTTTCATTTTGGTTACCCACTCGCTTGCACTGGCCAAACACAAAGTATAAATTTCGGGCTCTGGTTTAATTAAAGCATGGCTTTCAAGAAAACGCAGGTTTGGATAGCTGAAACTTCGCCACTCGCTTTTTTTCACTTTATCGAGAATAAAAGCATTAATCCAATCGGGTTGCGCCCATTGCAAAATGGCTAAAATGGAGGGATCTTTCGCTTTTTCCAATATGCCGAAAGTTTCATCCCAGGACATAATATCTGTTTTGCTCAGTATACCGATGGCAGTAAGCGAAATAATTTCCTTTAACTTTTCATCGCCCCTGGTACCCCAACTATAATTGTTTGTTGTTTTAAACTGTGGTTCTTTACTCAGGTCGATAAAGTCCATCCAATAACGCTTTTTAGCCTTAATGTGCTTTTTAAGCACCTCAATATTTCCTTTGGCATTTTCCTGTAGAAAAGGTAAAAGCGCCATGAGATTTTTCTCTTTCAGAATGTTGTCGTAAACATTCAATATTTCGGCTACATCTTTATCCCCACTTTTTCCAGGTGTTGATGGCGCCTGATTGTTTATCACCTCGCCCGTTTCGGAATAACCTTTTTTGGTTTTTTCGTTCAGCAGTTTTTCTGCGGCTTTTAAACATTGATCGGCATCATCAAAAGTTTTGGCCTGTGAGGTACCACTGGTTCCATTCCGGCCATAAGTAACGGTATAAGTATTGTTCAGTACTTCGATCTGCCAGAATTTATCTGAACTGCCATCAATGTATTTAAGGTGTTTTTTCATGCGGGAAGCATTCTTTGAGTATTTGAGATTTCGTTGATTTATCGATAGCTAAACTATTCAAATTTTTTCTAAAAAGAGAAGCTTAGAAGTAATGATGTCCGATGGAAAATGGATGATGGAACCGGCCTTGCGATGAAAAAGATTTCGTAATGAGATTGCTTCGTCCGGTGAAGGATCGGCCTTGCAAGGACGATGGTGGGGAAGAGCCAATCACCAATAACCAACGTTCAATCACCAATCACCAGTGAACGAATGCCCAGTAAACCAAAAACAATATACCCAATATCTGGTATTGATGGTCAGCTACATAATGTGTAAATTTAGGTTTGCTTTTTAAGCCTGCCTTCACTTACACTGTATCCCAAGTATTGAGTAACCCTAACAAACCCATTATGAAAGAATCTGAATTAACGGAAAAGAAAAGACGTTTCATCAAACGTACTTATTTTGGTGTATCCGACAACCCCATGGATGATGTCAATCCCTTTGATGCCTGGGATGAATTTTTAGCGGCCAAGGTACAAGACATGAACTGGGGGATCGATCCCGATGCCATTAAAAGATCCAAAATCAGGTTTGCCTATAACTTTAATCAGATTTTAGCGCATTATAACGTTTCGCTGGCACTTGAAGATATTCTGGTCGACCTGGATAACAATACGCAGACCAATGAGACGATGATTAATACCTGGACGGATAAGGCCGTTTTCCCCAGCGACAAGACTCCTGCAAAAACCACAGTTAAATGAAACGGGCTTTATTATTGATCTCCTGTCTGGGTTTTGGAAGCCTGGCAGTGGCACAAAACAATGGTACCGATACCACCACAAAAAAAAGTATTGTGGAGGAATCCAGTTCATTTAAAGTGTTCGATCGGTATGGGTTAAAGGTCGACCTTAAATTTATCGATCCGGAAAAAGGATCCTTCGGGATCGATTACCAGTTTCAACTCGACAAGAATCTACTTGGCAACGATCCAGCTAAAATCAACAAGCTGAATTTATCGTTGGGTAGCAGGGGCTTCGTAACGGTAGCGGAAGAGAAAAACAAAAACAGCAGCCTCATTTCCGAAATAAAATTAGAGGGACAGCCTTTGTTTCATGTAAAGGGAAAAGATCTCGGCCCGCCCAGCACAATAGATCCACTTGCGGGTGATGACCCGGAACTCCCTCCCGGAAAAGATCCTCTTGTGGAAGAAGCGCGCAACCTGGCGGCACAGGTGGCTTCGCCATTGTGGCTATCCTTTAACCTGCATGCAAAACATGAAACTACACAGGATTTCAGGAATTACGATTTTGCATTTGGTCCGCAGCTTTCGGTATCCACATCTTACCTGAGTGCAATCCTCGATTTTCCTTTTGGTTTATTGAGGGCTGCCAAAAACAACAATCCCAGGCAGCTGGATTTGTCGGTGGGCTACGATTATGTAACCGGTGCGAATAAAACCAGTCTTGCTCCTTTGCTTGAAGATTCTAAATTTATGAACAGGTTAAACCTTAAAGCCGAATGGGAAACGGGCATATTCTCCGGAAATGAACGGATTGCCTTTTTATTTGATTCGTATTACGACCTCGACCGCAACCTCCTGCTAAAAAGCGCGGGTAAAGACTGGAATTATTTTTATATGATCAGGGTAGAAAAACTGCTTAAGATTAATTTAGGCCCCGGCACTAAAACCAAGGTAGCTATAAAATATACCGCGGGTGAGCTTCCTCCAAATTTTGATAAGGGTTTTGTACTGGGCGGTGGTTTCTCTATTGATTTTTAGTGTAAGGCGGATTTGGAGTAAGTTAAAGGGCGTGCGTTTGGAGCCAGGCGTTTGGCGTACGGTCAACCGATTTAAACAATTAACCTTCTGAGTTTGGAGCTGGAACTAAATCCCCCCCTTCAAACTGTACACTTCCCCTTCATAGAGCCCATTCAACAATTGCACCGCCATTTTACTTCTTTGTCCCGTTTGGCAATAACAGACTATTTTTTTAGCTTTCGGGATGGAGGCAAGTGAGGCGCTGAGTTCGTACAGCGAAAGGTTGATGCCACCAATATTGCCTTCTTCATGTTCATAATCTTCCCGTACATCGATCAGGAAAACATCATCTGCAGATTCGGAAAGCCATTGATCTAAAACTGCTTTACCGATCTCTTTGATCGGATGATTGACCGGCTCCGGCTTAATGGTTTGTGCCTGTTTTTCCGGTGCGATGTTAAATACCATCACGGTATTGTTCAGTGCATCAATGGTCATGAGTTTACCGGATAAGGTTTCGCCAATGCCACAGATGATTTTGATGGCTTCGTTGGCCATGTATAAACCAATGATGCCAGGCAAAACCCCAATCACTCCGCCTTCTGCACAGTTGATATTTTCAGTTGGTGGTGCCGGATAAAGATCGCGGTAGTTTGCCCCTCCTTGATGGTTAAATATGGAAACCTGCCCTTCAAAGGCCAAGATGGAGCCAAATAGGAGTGTTTTTCCCAAACTTACACAGGTATCGTTTACAAGGTAACGCGTGCTAAAGTTATCTGAACAATCGATCACCAGATCATAAGCCTCGCAAATGTGTATTGCACGTTCAGCGGTAAAACGTTCGTGATATGCCCTAAGCTGAACATGGGGATTAAGTAAGGCAAGTTTCCCGACCGCCACTTTGGCTTTCGGCTGGCCAATATCGGTATGGCTGTACAAAATCTGGCGGTGCAGGTTACTTAGTTCTACCACATCATCATCTACAATGCCGATTTCGCCCACTCCTGCAGCGGCGAGATATTGCAAGATTGGGCAGCCCAGTCCGCCGGCACCAATCACCAGTACTTTAGCCACCTTCAGCTTTTCCTGTCCGGCAAGCCCTAGTTCAGGTAGGATCATCTGCCGGTTGTATCGCTTTAATTCTTCTTTTACTAACATGGTTTATGGATTAAACTCATATCCCAGTCTTTCCAGATGGGTTCGTAACCTTGTTTCCTGATCATGGCCGCAATTTCATGCGCCGGGCGTTCATCAGATATTTCGAACTGCTCCAGCGACTGTGGTTCTACTTCATATCCACCAGGATTGGTTTTAGAGCCTGCACTAATGGCTGTAATCCCTAATTTGATTATCTGGTTCCTGAAAGCCATGGTTTCGCGGGTAGAGATAGACAGTTCTACTTCGCTGTTGAATAAACGGTAGGCGCAGATCAGCTGCACCAGTTCTTTGTCGTTCATCACCACTTTAGGTTCTAAACCACCACTAAAGGGCCGCAACCTGGGGAAGGAGATACTAAATTTACTCTGCCAATACTGTTTTTCGAGATAGGATAGATGTAGGGCCGTAAAAAAAGAGTCAGTCCGCCAGTCTTCCAGTCCGATCAAAACACCAAGCCCCATTTTATGGATGCCTGCCTGCCCCAATCGGTCGGGGGTTTCCAAGCGGTATAAAAAGTTGGATTTTTTTCCTTTAGGATGATGCTTGCGGTAATCGTCCTGGTGGTAAGTTTCCTGATAAACCAGCACGGTATTTAAGCCATGAGGAATCAGCGTTTCGTAATCTTCGGTATCCAGGGGTTGTACTTCCATGGATATGTGGGCAAAATGTGGACTGATCAGATCCAGTACCTTTTTAAAATAATCGGTATGTACACTTTGGTTGGCTTCGCCAGTAACCAGTAACACATGGTCGTAACCCATGCCTTTGATAACGGCCACTTCCTGCATAATTTCCATCGGATTGAGGGTTCTGCGCCGTACCTTATTGTCGTAACTGAAGCCGCAATAGGTGCAAATGTTGTTACATTCGTTAGAAAGATAAAGCGGAATGTACATCTGGATCACGCGGCCAAAGCGGTCTAAGGTTAAACGCTGGCTGATCTGCGCCATATCTTCGAGATAGGGCATTGCGGCAGGCGAAATCAAGGCCTTAAAATCTTCCAGGCTCCGTTGCGGATTATTTAGTGCCCGCTCTACGTCGGCCGCTGTTTTACCGTAAATACTGGCTTTGGTATCGTCCCAGTTGTAGGATTCGAATACTGTGTTAAAACTACTCATCTAAGAATGCGGTTAGTGGACTACTGGCGGTGGCATAATGCTGCTGGCCCCCAAGTTTAGCTTCGAATGCCATTCTACCGGCTTCTACGGCCAGTTTAAATGCGGTGGCCATATCGGTCGGATTTTTGGAGATGGCGATTGCGGTATTCACCAGAACAGCATCGGCACCAATTTCCATGGCTTTTGCCGCATCAGATGGTGCACCTATGCCCGCATCGATAATTACGGGCACCCTGCTCTGGCTGATAATGATTTCTAAAAAGTCAATGGTCCTTAAACCCTTGTTACTGCCAATGGGCGAACCTAAGGGCATTACCGCAGCAGTGCCTACATCTTCCAAACGTTTACACAAAACGGGGTCGGCATGGATATAAGGCAGCACCACGAAACCCAGTTTAACCAGTTCTTCGGTGGCCTTAAGTGTTTCGATCGGGTCGGGCATCAGGTATTTTGGATCGGGGTGGATTTCGAGTTTGATCCAATTGGTTTCCAAGGCTTCTCGGGCGAGCTGAGCGGCAAAAACAGCTTCCTTCGCATTGCGTACGCCAGAAGTATTGGGCAACAGGTTAATGTGTGGATGTTTAAGATGGTGCAGGATATCATCGTCCTTACCTTTTAGATCCACCCTTTTAAGGGCAACGGTAACCAGTTCGGAAGCCGAGGCAATTAAGGCATTTTCCATCTGCCTGGCGGAACTAAATTTTCCGGTTCCGGTAAAGAGGCGGGAGCTAAAAGTTTGATCTGCTATAGTTAACATATCTGTAATTTTTAAAGGGAATGGATGTTAAATTTGCTGTTGATTTCATCAAGAACCGCAGCAGTTTGTATCTGGTTGGTGAGCGCTGCCGAAATGGCTATTCCGTAAATTCCGGTTTCGAGTATCGCCGGAATATCTGCTGGCTCGATACCTCCAATGGCCACAATGGGTGTGTTGATACCGGCCTGTTTTACTTTTTCCATTAATTTGCGGTAGCCCTCCAAACCCACAATCGGACTCAGGTTTTCTTTGGTACGCGTAAAACGGAAAGGACCTAAACCAATATAATCGGCACCTTCGGCTACCCTTTGTTGGATATGTTCGAAGGTGTTGGCCGTCCCGCCGATAATCTGCCCAGGGCCAATGATTTTCCGGGCTTCCAGAATGGGCATATCCTGTAACCCCAGATGCACGCCATAACTGCCCACAGCTTTGGCCAGGTGCGGGTAGTCGTTTATGATAAGTTTGGCGCCATAACGCTCGCACAAAGCTTGTGCGGCTTGTGCAAAAGGCAGGATATCGGCTTCCGCTTGGTTTTTAATGCGGAGCTGGATCCATTTTCCGCCAGCCTGGAGTACCTGCTTAATGGCATCCAAATGAGTGCCTGTTCGGGGTGCTTGCGATATATATTGTAAGGGCTGAATCATGTTTGTGTTTTTTAAAAATTCTGAGTGTAAAGCCGGCATTGGGCCTGTGCTCTTTTAAAGGTATTTAAGGCTTGCGAAGCATCGTTCCAGACCGCACCTAATAAGGCCACACCATCAAAATTCATTTCTTTTACCGCATCAATTTGGCTTAAACCGATGCCTCCAAGGGCGATGACTTTAGATTGGCCAATTTTCTTTTCCAGGCGAAAACCTGAAGGGATAACACCTGAATAACCCGGTTTAGAAAGGCTGTTGAAAACGGGTCCAAAGAAACAGTAATCGTATTGCCGGATATCGTCAATAGCTGATAACTGATGGATGGAAGTACTGAATATCTTGTTTCCATCCAAAACCTGATCACTGTTGCTCTTCCTGAAACTCTCGGTATGATGGATCCTGTTGATGTTGTAATCGTTGGCCAGCGAATGAAAATGGTGTAAAGCGATCTGCGGATGATATTCGGGTAAAATCCCTTCAATAATCTTTCTGTAGCTGGCTTCGCCGGCGTTTTCCTTACGCAGGTGAAACACCTGTAAGCCTGCTTCGAAAAGCTGGTTGACCAGATGGCTTTCTTCCTTAAAAATGCCTGGCTTGGCGATGACGATTAGTTCCACTGTGGCTTAAGAATAAATTTCGCTTCCTTTTTCGGTAAATTCTTTCGACTTCTCCTGCATACCTTTTGTCAAGGCATCTTCAGCATCTACGCCCTGTTTTGCGGCATATTCGCGTACATCCTGCGTAATTTTCATTGAGCAGAAATTAGGGCCGCACATCGAACAGAAATGGGCAATCTTGGCGCCGTCTGCCGGAAGGGTTTCATCGTGGAATTCTTTTGCAGTATCAGGATCAAGCGACAGGTTAAACTGGTCTTCCCATCTAAATTCGAACCTGGCCTTGCTCAGGGCATTGTCGCGGTATTGCGCCCCCGGATGGCCTTTGGCTAAATCAGCCGCGTGGGCAGCTATTTTATAGGTAATTACACCATCTTTTACATCTTTTTTATTGGGCAGTCCTAAATGTTCTTTAGGGGTTACATAACACAACATCGCCGTTCCGTACCAACCGATCATGGCGGCACCGATGGCCGAAGTAATGTGGTCGTAACCCGGTGCAATATCAGTGGTTAAGGGACCTAAAGTATAAAATGGCGCTTCACCACAATGGTCGAGCTGTTTTTCCATATTGGCTTTAATCAGGTGCATCGGCACGTGCCCGGGGCCCTCGATAATGGTCTGCACATCGTGTTTCCAGGCAATTTTGGTGAGTTCGCCAAGGGTTTCGAGTTCAGAGAACTGTGCAGCATCATTGGCATCGGCAATACAGCCTGGCCTTAAGCCATCTCCCAACGAAAAAGCCACATCGTAAGCTTTCATGATCTCACATATTTCTTCAAAATGGGTATACAGGAAATTCTCCTTATGATGCGCGAGGCACCATTTGGCCATTATCGATCCGCCGCGCGAAACGATGCCTGTAATCCTTTTGGCCGTTAAGGGTACATAACGGAGCAAAACCCCGGCATGGATGGTAAAATAATCTACACCCTGTTCGGCCTGCTCAATTAAGGTATCACGGAAGATTTCCCAGGTGAGGTCTTCAGCTTTGCCGTTTACTTTTTCCAGGGCCTGATAAATCGGTACGGTGCCGATGGGAACCGGTGAGTTGCGGATAATCCATTCGCGGGTTTCGTGGATATTCTTTCCGGTTGATAGATCCATAATGGTATCGGCTCCCCAGCGGCAGGCCCATACCGCTTTTTCTACTTCTTCTTCGATGGTGGAGGTAACGGCCGAATTGCCGATATTGGCATTGATTTTCACGAGAAAATTGCGGCCGATAATCATTGGTTCGAGTTCGGGGTGATTGATGTTGCAAGGGATCACCGCCCTTCCGGCAGCCACCTCTGCCCGCACAAACTCGGGCGTGATGTATCCTTTTGGGGTATTGGCGCCAAAGCTATTGCCCTGGTGCTGGTGGTTCATTACTTCATGCTGATTGCCCAATTGATCGTGAAGCAAATCAATCTGCTGGTTTTCCCTGATGGCAATATATTCCATCTCGGCGGTAATTATCCCTTTTTTGGCATAATGCATTTGTGATACATTGGTGCCCGGTTGCGCTTTATAAGGCTTATGTGTGAAGTTAAAGCGCAAAGCGTCGAGTTTTTCATCGGCCAGGCGCTGTTGCCCATAGGCAGAAGAGAGTTGAGCGAGTTCTGCCACATCCTGCCTGTCTTTAATCCATTGTTCCCTTAAGCGTGGCAGTCCTTTTTTAACATCTATCAGGGCATTTGGATCGGTATAGGGGCCACTGGTATCGTAGACAGTTACAGGAGGATTAACTTCGGTTAGACCAAAGCCGTTGTGGATTTTGGTTTCGGTTAAACTGATCTGGCGCATGGCCACCTGTATATCGTGGATTTTTCCGGGCACAAAGATTTTGCGCGATGCCGGAAAAGGGCTGCGGCTGATGACTTCCTGGTTCGGGGTTTTTTCTTGTTTCATATGTAAATGATAGAATGAATAAATTACTGAATGAGGGGATTAGAGAATGATTGAATGAGTTGTAACTCACTCATTCAATCACCCCCCCTGCGTGGCTTTGATGAGTATGATCTGATCGCCTGGATTTAACAGGTGTGTAGTCCAGCCCGATTTGGGAATGATGGTTTGGTTTACCGCTATGGCAAGGCCATCGGTATCTAAAAGCAGTACTTTAGCGAATAGCTGTTCGATAGAACAGGCTTCGTTTAGCGAATGATTTTGATTGTTTATCGTTATTTCCATATTTTAAAAAATTGGAAAAACTATAGAGATTGCCCCGTAACGGGGATCGAAAAGACAGCAATGGTATTGCTTTCACTTTTCCCTTCGGCAGTACTAACTGCATCAGGTTCAAAGGGTATTTCTCAGCACGGCGGCACCCCTAAAGTTTTTTGTAAATATATAGGATTAAATTTCTATTGCAAATAAAAATTAATATAGATAAAATCTATATGATATTATTGTTCATATAGAAACGACAAGAGGATTTTAGAGAACCCAATTTCTTTGTGTTGTTATCATGGCGAGAAGGTTTCTTCAAGCGACAGTCTGTTCCAGCTCTTCGGGGAAGCAATCTAACAATGATCGCTACCGATTAAGATTGCTCTATACCCCGAAATGACGATCCGTTTCGATAACTAATCCACCTATCCCCGCCATATGCCTTTCTCAAAACGCAAAACTTTCCTTACCTTTGCATCATCACCAAGATCCCCCACTCCATGTAAGATTAATTTCTTTTCAGAAAATAGATAACAGGCAGAGCGATACCGCTTTTGCAATTATTTACCAATAAAAAGAAATTTATGCTTATTCTGCAAGGGCTTAGCTATAGCCATCCCAATAGGGATTTATTGTTTTCGGACTTAAATCTCGCCATTAATAAACACGATAAAATTGCACTGATTGGCCACAATGGCGCAGGAAAATCGACACTTTTAAAAATTTTGGCCGGTAAACTTATGCCTGCCAGCGGACAGGTAAAAGCTGAAGCAACACCTTATTATGTTCCGCAGCTTTTTGGGCAGTTTAATGAGTTGACGGTTGCCCAAGCCATTAAGATTGAAGACAAACTAAAGGCACTAAATGAAATCCTGAACGGCAAGGTAACAGATGAAAACCTAACCCTCTTAAATGATGACTGGACGATAGAAGAACGTTGCCATGAAGCGTTAAGCCATTGGCGCTTAGATGGACTCGATTTAAACCAAAAAATGGAAAGTTTAAGCGGCGGACAAAAAACCAGTGTATTCCTGGCCGGTATTTCGATTCATCGGCCAGAGATTGTTTTGCTCGATGAGCCTACCAACCACCTGGACTTAGAGGGCAGAAACAAATTATACCATTATATCCGATCGACCAGAGATACTGTTGTGGTGGTAAGTCACGACCGCACCTTACTCAACCTCATTGATCAGGTTTGCGAACTTAGTTCAAGAGGTTTAACCGCTTATGGAGGAAATTACGATTCTTATACCGCCCAGAAAAAGATTGAAAGTGATGCTTTAAACCGGGAAGTAAAGGCTAGTGAAAAAGCGCTGCGTAAAGCCAAAGAAGTTGAACGCGAAGCTTTGGAGCGGCAGCATAAGCTTGATGCCCGGGGCAAGAAGAAACAGGAAAAGGCAGGCTTACCCACCATTTCGATGAATACTTTAAAGAACAAAGCCGAAAAAAGCACTTCCAGGATGAAAGGTGTACATGCCGAAAAGCTCGGCCATATTTCTGCTGAACTGACACAGCTCCGCTCGGCATTGCCCGATGTAGATCAAATGAAAATAGGCTTTGATATAACTGTGCTCCATAAAGGCAAAACAATTGTTGAAGCGAAGGGAATTAATTTCGGTTATCAAGACCAGATGCTCTGGGAACAGCCGCTAAACTTCCAGATTTTCAGTGGCGAACGTCTGGTAATCAAAGGCCGGAACGGTTCGGGTAAAACCACGCTAATCAAAACCATTTTAGGCGTGCTTCAGCCTTCAATTGGATCGATCAGTAAAGCAGCTATTCAAGCGATGTATATCGACCAGGATTATTCGTTGATCAATAATACGCTCAGCGTATACGAACAGGCGCAACAGTACAATTCCGGTGTTTTGCAGGAACATGAAATCAAGATCCGCCTAAACCGGTTTTTATTTGGCAAAGCCGACTGGAACAAGCCCTGTTCGGCCTTAAGCGGTGGAGAGAAAATGCGTTTGATCCTCTGTTCTTTAACCATCAGTAACCAATCGCCCGATATGATTATCCTGGATGAACCTACCAATAACCTGGATATCCAGAATGTAGAGATTTTAACCACAGCGATTAACGACTACAGCGGAACACTACTGGTGGTATCGCACGATGAATATTTCCTACAACAGATACAGGTAGCGGATAGCATCGATTTATAGTTAATCTTTCATTAAATGATCCATATACCCTTACCTTCGTTTCTGACGATTAAACCAGCGTAACCCATGCAAAGCCTGTTAGCACTTCAAAGCGGTAAACTTAAAGGAGCAGTATCCTTAAAACTTTCTGAAGATCTTTCCGATTTTCCAGACGAAATATTTGAGCTGGCCGATACACTGGAGGTGCTCGATCTATCCTTTAATAAACTGAATACACTCCCGGCAGATTTTGGCCGTTTAAAGAAACTGAAGATTTTCTTTTGTTCGGAAAACCTGTTTACGGTTTTACCGGAAGTATTGGCCGATTGCCCTTTATTGGATATTGTAGGTTTTAAATCGAACCAGATTAAAACCGTGCCTGCAAAGTCGCTCAACAAGAATCTGCGCTGGTTGATTTTAACCAATAACAATATCGCCGAACTGCCTGAAGAAATCGGCCGTTGTACACGTATGCAAAAGCTGATGTTATCGGGGAACCGCCTGGCAACATTGCCCCAAGAACTGAGCAACTGCAAAAACTTAGCCCTATTGCGGATAGCGGCCAATAAACTGCATGAATTACCCCAATGGCTGGCCGCGATGCCAAAACTATCGTGGATTGCCTTCTCTGGGAATAATTTCAGCAAAACACCCGCTGTCGAAAAACTCTCTTTAATCAACTGGCATGATTTAGAAATCAGCCACCTGCTGGGCGAGGGGGCATCGGGCATTATTTCTAAAGCCAACAGAACCATTGGCGACGAAACCAGTGAAGTGGCTGTTAAAATATTTAAGGGTAATGTAACCAGTGATGGTTTACCAGAGGATGAGATGACTGCCTACATTGCTGCAGGTTACCACCCTGGCCTCGTGAACCTGATCGGACAGATTGCCCTGCATCCTGAAGATAAAAAGGGCCTGGTGATGGATCTGATCCCGCATCACTTTTATAACCTGGGTAATCCACCAAGTTTAGAGAGCTGCACCAGGGATGTTTTTTCTCCGGAGATGCGGTTATCAGAAAAACAGATACTGAATATTGCCAAAACCATAGCCTCATTAGCGGCACAATTGCACCAGGCAGGCATTATGCATGGCGATCTGTATGCACACAATACCTTGATTGATGAGGAGGGTAGTACCCTATTTGGCGATTTTGGTGCGGCAAGTTTTTACGATAAAACAGCTGTTGAGCTGGCTTTCGCGTTAGAGCGGATTGAAGTGAGTGCCTATGGCTACCTGCTTGATGATCTGTTATCGTTAAGTAATAAGCCACACGAAGGTACTTTAACCATACTTGGCGAACTTAGAGATAGTTGTTTAGATACGATTCCTTTAAACCGTCCAGGTTTTCAGGATCTGGTTGATGCACTGGCTAAGGTTTGATCATAACATTTGTCAGCCTGAGCTTAACGAAAACCTTTTGGCTGTCCTTCTACAAGCTCAGGCTGACAATGCATAAAGTTAATCCATCTTAGTTCTGTTGTTTTTTCGCCCAATCTAACCTGCGCTGATCGGGAGTAGGGGTTACTTTGAAATTTTCGAAGGTGGCGTTAAAGCCTTTACCATCCGGGCAAGCCGCCACAAGGCCAACCATTACCGGGGTATTATCCTTAAAATAACAGGTACGGAGCATCGTATATTTTTTATCATCCAATGAATAGAAAATCTCAACGGCATCAAGCTTTCTAACGGCCTTCATCCAGATGGATGCAGGTGCCTGTGCCAACTCCACTACGCTCCAGTCGCTGGTTTTATGGGTAACCACTGCACTTACATTTTGTTTACCGTTTACGAACTCTACCCCAGCTTTAATCCACTCTTCTTCATTAATACGGAGCATTAACCCCATCTGGTCGAAGGTGGTTACATAGTTTCCGGTAATTTTTACTTTCACCTCAAATTCACCACCATAGGTGGCATAATAAAAAGGGGCATCATCAACAGTAAAGCCATAATGCGAAATGCGCCAGTAATCTGTTTTGGCTGGCACAAACATACTGAATGTGTTTTTATCCTTGATTTCCCATTTCTCAGGTTCGTTAAACCAGTTCATTTTGGCGAGGCTCTGGGCAGCTAATCTCTGTGTGTTTAATACGGCTACCAGAGCCATTAATAGAAGTAATTTAAGTTTCATTTGTGTGTTAGTGGTTGGTTTTGTGTGTTTGTGTTTTGCAAACTTAATACAAGCATCAACTTTTGTAAAGGACATACATCACTATTTTAACGTGACCATTATCACGTTTACTGGCTAAGGATAATTGCAACAGGTTTATAAATCTGCAATAAACAGTACATTTGTTTTGTTGCATCAGAAACATGGAAACAAATTTTTTAAGGGCGCATATAGATCAGATCGTTTGTTTAACAGATGAAGAATTTCAACATGCCGAATCTTTTTTCACCAGGCGGAGATATAAAAAGCACCAATACATTATTCAGGCAGGCGATGTAAGCAGCTGCGAACATTTTGTGGTGAAAGGAATTGTAAAGTCTTCCTATACCGACCATGAGGGCAAAGAATACATTTTACAGCTGGCGATGGAAGAATGGTGGTTTTCAGATCCAAATGCTTTTAATACCGGGATGCCGGCTACGTTGAATGTGGATTGTATTGAAGATACCGAAACCCTCTCCATCTCTTTCGAAAACAAGGAGAAACTTTGTGCATCTTCACGAAAAATGGAATACTTTTTCAGGAAAAAGTACACCACTGGCAATATGGCTTTGCAAAAACGGGTACTGGCGCTGCTAAGTAATAATGCGGGCGAGCGTTATAAACAATGGCGCAATCAATACCCATCTTTACAAAAGAGAATTTCGAAAACCCTTATTGCTTCTTATCTGGGTGTAACCAGGGAAACTTTAAGCCGTTTATCTCTATAAAGAAAATAATAAGGAATTTAGTCTATTTATAACTTCCAAAGTTAACCATCCACTGGATGCCAAACCTATCTTTAAAACTGCCGAAGTAGTCGCCCCAGAACATATCTTCCATAGGCATTTCGATTTTGCCACCAGCAGAAAGGCCATTAAACAAACGATCGGCATCTTCGCGGCTTTCGGCATTGATGTTGATATACATGTTGTTGCCTTCTTTAAGCACATGCCCTAAAGAAGGTACACAATCTGAAGCCATCAAAATGGTATGCTCATTAATGGGTAAAGCCACGTGCATTACGCGGTTTCTTTCTGCTTCAGATAATTGATCAGATTCAGGTGCATCGCTCATTTTTGCAAAGAATATAAATTCTCCACCAAAAACCGACTTGTAAAAATTAAAAGCTTCTTCGGCCTTGCCATCGAAGTTTAAGTAAGGGTGCATGGTTGCCATAATGATATCTGTTTTGTTTAGACTAAGTTACAGCAGTTAAAAATGACAAAAAGGGTGCGGACGAGACAAATTTGAGGGTAGATTTGACGCAGGGCTAATCAATATTTACGATCACAAAACCGATCGCTTCCGGATGAATAAAACTGAACAAAGATAATTCAATTCTCTTTAATCATATTTGTATCAGGGTATTAAACAATTATTTGAATTCGTTCTCAACCATCCAATAATAATTTATAGTTTGAGTAGGCACGTCCTTAAAAAGGACGTGTTTTTTTTGCTATCGATCAGATCTCCCCAAAAAACAAAAACAGAATATAGCCTGGTCTTCAAAACTACTTACCATCATCAATACTCCACTTATAACTAGGCAAGGTGGCCAATAATAGGCTTGATGCGCTCACTACAAAAACCGAATAATTAAATGGCGCCCTGTAATTCGCAAAAACCAGCATAGAAAGCGCAAAGGCAAGGGTAAGCAAAAAACTGCCAATAGCGGCCAGTTTGATTTTATAACCAATAATCAGTAATACCGCAAAAATTAACTCACCAGCTGTAGCAACAATAGCCATTGCATTAGCAGCTGGTCTTGCCAAATACGGCATAAGGGAATTGGTATAATCTAAAAACATCGCCCAGCTGCCCCAACCCACTGTTGGCGATCCCGGTGCGCCTAACCACCCAAAACGGTCCATAACAGGAAGGATAAAGCCTATGCCCAAAGCGAGTCTTAGAAATAATTGCGCAAAGTGTGGTGTATTTTTCATCTTGTCAACAGCTTAATTTATGTAGAAAGTAGACAAGGTAGCGCCTATCAATCACAATTTTCTTAATCTAGGTTAAGAAATGAAGCTGCAGCACCAATTGGACAAATTAAAAACACTCTACTTCCCAAAAACGCGACCAGCCTTCACCAGCATCGAGCTTGATAATGCCTTCCTTGTGTATTAATTCCTGATCGTGGTGAACGCCATCCGCAACCCCACACCAAGGCTCTAAACAGATAAAAGGTGCATCTGTAGCGGCCCAAATGCCGAAAAAAGGAAAATCTTCGAAATGGAAATGCAGGCCATAATCATTTTTGGTATTCAGTAAACTGATACAGTTACTCTGCAAGGTTTTAAAAACCAGTGCATCGTTGTAAAAAAGCTCATGTTTAAGGTTTAATTTATGGCTCCCCAGCTCGATAGCCTCAGTTTCATCAGCCACTAAACCATCTTCCAGTTTCCAGAAAGTCAACCTCTCGTCGGTATTAAAAGCGAGGTAATAATCTTCGTATACGCTATTGGGTGTATTGGGAACCGCAAATGCCGGATGAGCCCCTATTGAAAACAGCAATTCTTCCGTACCGGTATTGATGACTTCGTAGGTTAGATTCAGTTTCCGGTCGACTAACCGGTACCACAGCTTCAATTCAAAATAAAAAGGGTACACTTTTAGGGTATCTTCATTTTGCGTTAAGGTAAAAACGGCTTCCGTTTCGCTTATCTTTTCGAAATTAAAAACATGATCGCGGGCAAAGCCATGACGGGGTAATTCATAGCTTTTTCCCTGATAGTTGAAACTGTTATTTTTTAGGGAGCCTACAATGGGAAATAAAACAGGACTATGTTTTGCCCAATATTTCGGGTTGGCATTCCATAAATATTCCAGCTGGGTTTCTTTGCTAAATAAGCCTTGAAGTTCTGCGCCCTTAGCCGCCAGGCTAACTTTTATATAATCGTTCTCGAGAGTTATCATTGCCCTCTAAATTAACAAAAAGATGTGCTTTAAAAACATCTTTTTTATTAAATTTGATCACCACCTAAAGCCTAAGTTTACAAGAAGCTTAAGGCGCTGTTTATTTGTAATACCCAGTGTATTTAATCCGCTCAAAATCAAAAAACCATGGCGATAGACCTAACAAAATTATCAAACCCAAAAGTGAAAGCTGCTATAACTGCCTTACAAAAAGGAGATGAAAAAATATGGTTTCCACTCTTTGCCCTGGAAGTCGCCTTCTTTGATGATGGTAACCAGATGAAATTTAACAATTTCTTTAAAAAGGCTTTAGGTCACGAGCGTTTTACCTGTATAGATAAAGTTGAAAACAATGGACTGGATGTTTACGGTCACTTTCACTCCGACCAATGGGGCGATTTTAAAACCTACTTTAAATTTCAGGTCAATAAAGAAGGAAAAATAGACAGACTGGATATCGGGCAAGCTTCTTATTGAGTTTGGAACTTTGAGTTGGGCTTTGAGTTTGCCCCCCGTCAGCTCCAAACCCCCAACTCCAAACTAAGTACGTTCTTCCCAGATACAGGCGATATTAATAATGGTCTGTACCGCTTTTTCCATATCCTGTACGCTTACCCATTCCTGTTTGCTATGGAATGCATGTTCCCCGGCAAAAATATTCGGACAAGGCAAGCCCATATAAGAAAGGCGTGAGCCGTCGGTTCCTCCGCGGATACTTTGCTGTTTAGCCACCACTCCCGCTCTTTCGATCGCTTCAATTCCATATTGAACAATTTTTGGGTACTGATCCAATACCTGTTTCATGTTCCGGTATTGTGCTTTAATGGTTAAGGAATAGGTTGATTTTGGATATTTAGCGATCACTTTCTTTACGGTTTCTTCCAGGAAATGACCATGTTCAGCAAGTTTTTCATCAGTAAAATCCCTTATGATAAATTGCGCTTCAGCTTCTTCTACCTGTCCGTTTATGCTTACCGGATGGATAAAACCTTCCTTTTGATGGGTGGCTTCAGGCGTTAAGGTATCTTTTGGTAATGAATCTAAAACTTCGGCGAGAATTTTAATGGCACTTTCCATTTTCCCTTTTGCAAAGCCTGGGTGGGTACTTACACCATAAATTTTAAGGCTGGCACCATCTGCAGAAAAGGTTTCATCTTCGATAGAACCCAATGTTTCTCCGTCGATCGTATAGCCAAAATCGGCACCGAGCTTTTTTAAATCGGCTTTATCCACGCCTCGGCCTATTTCCTCATCCGGGGTGAAAAGAATTTTAATGGCTCCATGTTTTACATCCAGGTTTTTCATCAAAAAAGAAGCTGCCTCCATTATTTCTGCCAAACCTGCTTTGTTATCGGCCCCTAATAATGTTGTACCGCTTGCCGTGATAATGTCGTTGCCGATTTGATATTTTAAGTCTTCGTGATCGGATAATTTGATCACTATTTTGTTATCATCTGGCAAAATTAAATCCTGCCCTTGATATTTATCATGAATAATCGGCTTCACATTTTCTCCACTACAATCAGGTGAAGTATCCATGTGCGAGCAGAAGAAAATGACGGGCAATTGTTTGGCCGTATTTGATGGGATAGTCCCATACACATATCCATTATCATCCATTTCTGCATCAGAAATGCCCATTTCTAATAATTCCTGAACCAATTCCCTGCCTAAATTCTTTTGTTTTAATGTTGATGGACAGGTTGGGGAATTGGGATCTGATTGGGTATCGATCTTGGCATATTTTATAAATCTTTGCTGTAAAGATTTGTTAAAGTTGGTATAAGTGCTCATAATTCAAAGGTAAAAGTTATAGATATTCGATAAACATATTATTTTTGTAAAAAAACAATATGATTTTTAATTTGCGGAGAGCTACATATATAACCCTTTTGCTTGTTTCTATTGGAAGTTTTTCTTTTGCACAATCCAACTATTTCGGAATGTCGTACGGCTTTGGTGGAGGAATAAACAAATCTTATACCGATGTGTATAAAGGAAGTTATGGCTACACAGCTTATGGTGTTATTGATTATCATGTTACTCCATTTGTAACCCTTGGTTTAGAAGGCCAGTTGGGAAAGGTTAAGGGTGGAGATATTGAAACCGATCCGCACAACCGTCAATTTACGAATCAATATATGGCTATTTCTGCCAATGCAAAATTGATGTTGGGAGAGCTTGTTAATTACGACAGGAGCGAATTCCTTTACAATATCAGAGGGCTATACGCAGGTTTAGGCTTAGGCGTAATCAACAATAACATTACCCAAATTGTACGGTACAAGCCAAGCTGGGCCGCTTACGACCCGGGATATGGCCCTTTTCCTGGAGAAGATAAAAGTCTTAACCTGTTGGTACCGATAAATTTCGGGTTTAATTATTATATCAATGATGGCTATGGTTATATGAGATATATAATCAACATCAATGCACAATCGAATTTTACCTTTGGTGAAGGTTTGGATGGATATAACGATCCGAGCAGTAAATTTAAAAACAATTCTCCCGATGTTTATAACACTTACACCATTGGTTTTAAATACATGTTTGGGAAGATTAGAGTTTACCACAAAACGCTTTAATAATAGCTTTTCATTTCTTAGATTTAAGGCATGAGAAAACTCATTGTGTTTTGTTTGCTGTCCATGAAACTAAAAGTTGCCGCACAAAAAACGCCTTTCGAATTAAGTGGTAAGATGGAAACCACAACTTACACTGCTGCAATATCTTACTATAAAAACCTGGCTAAAACCTATCCGGAAGCCAGGATGTTAACTTATGGAAATACAGATTTTGGAAAGCCATTACATCTATTGGTTTTGTCGCGGGATAAGATTTTTGATCCATTGGTGCTCAGAAAGGACGATAAACGGATTTTATTGATCAATAACGGGATCCATCCGGGCGAACCGGAAGGCATAGATGCATCGATGATGCTGGCCCGCGATCTGCTTAAAGCCAACAAACTCCCAAAAAATGTGGTGATCTGTATCATTCCACTTTATAATATCGATGGAAGTTTTAACCGTACAGGCACCTCAAGGGCAAACCAAAACGGACCTGTTGCCTATGGTTTTAGGGGCAATAGCAAAAACCTCGACCTCAACCGCGACTTCATTAAAACAGACTCTAAGAATGCTGCTGCATTTCAACTGATTTTCAATACCTGGCAGCCTGAAATATTTGTTGATACGCACACGAGTAATGGAGCAGATTACCAATACGTAATGACGCTTATCCCTACCCAAAAAGATAAACTGAATGCGATTCTTTCGGGTTATTTAACCAAAACATTAGTACCTGATCTGTATACAGGAATGGAGAAAGTGGGCTATCCAATGATCCCTTATGTAAACTCGATCGGCGAAACCCCGGAAACCGGAATAACGGGATTTATTGACCCACCGCGCTATTCAACAGGGTATACAACCCTACACAATACCATTGGCTTTATGCCCGAAACACACATGTTAAAATCGTACGATTTACGCGTAGATGCCACTTATAAATTATTGCAAACCTATGTGGATATAGTAGAACGTGATGCCAAAACTATCGGAGTAAACAAGCGTAAGGCAGACGAGTTTGTTGCCGTGCAAAAGGAATTCCCTTTAGAATGGAAATTAAACAAAACAGAGGTAAACGATTTAACTTTTAAAGGTTTTGAAGATGGGCAAAAGCCAAGTAAAGTGAGTGGTGCAGATCGCTTATATTATGACCGCAGCAAACCTTACACCAAAACGATTAAAGAGTGGAACAAGTTCGAGCCGGCAACCACTGTACAAAAACCTGTTGCTTACATCATTCCAAAGGCCTGGGACAGTGTAATTGCTTTGCTTAAACTGAATAATGTTAAGGTTCAGGAGATTAAAGCTGACCAGAAAATTGAGGTAGAAAGTTATTATATCGGAGATTTTAAAACCGGAGCCCGACCTTATGAAGGGCACTACCTACACTCGGCGGTAAAGCTAAATGCAGTAAAACAGGATTTACAGTATTATGCAGGCGATTTTGTAGTATATGTAAACCAGCCAACCAACCGTTACATTGTGGAAACATTAGAACCACAGGCTACCGATTCATTTTTCAACTGGAATTTCTTCGATTCTATTTTGGACATGAAAGAACATTATTCGGCTTACGTTTTTGAAGATACCGCAGCAGAACTGCTTAAAAACAATCCGGATTTAAAAAACAAACTGGAGGCTAAAAAGGCATCGGATGCCGAATTTGCCAAGAATGGCGCTGCACAACTTGAATTTGTGTATAAAAATTCTGATTATTACGAAAAAACACACAACAGATATCCGGTAGCCCGTTTGGTTACAGACGTAAAACTTGATTTAAAATAACCCAATGGAATACTTCAATATCGCACCAGTTGCCTCGGTAATTTTTGTTTTTACCATCATCACCAGCCTTTACGCGTTCTACGATCATTCGCTTTACGGGAAGTTTATGCTGCATCCATACACGGTATCAAAGGGAAGGAATATTTATACGATTATAACCAGTGGTTTGATCCACGCTGACTGGATGCACTTATTTTTTAATATGTTTACCTTTTACGCTTTTGCTTTCAAACTTGAAAGCATGATGGGAAGCTGGCGTTTTGGATTAATGTACTTTGTTGCGATGGTTTTAAGCGATCTTCCAACTATTTTTAAGCATAAGGACACGTTTAACTACAATAGTTTAGGGGCATCAGGGGCGATTAGCGCAGTAGTATTCAGTTTTATACTATATAACCCATTAACAGGCCTGTACCTGATGTTTATTCCCATTCCAATACCTGCTATCATTTTTGGAGTATTGTACTTATTTTATTGCGCTTATGCTTCACGTAATGCAAGAGACCACATCAATCACGATGCCCACTTATTTGGCGCACTAACTGGTCTGATCTTTACGATCATTTTTGTACCAGGTATCTTGGAGAATTTTTTCACCATCATTAGAACAAAACTGGGGATTTAATTTACTCTCGACTTTTCCGTCACCCTGAATTTATTTCAGGGTCTTTTTGCAAGATAGATGCTTACCCCGAAGTCTCGTGACATTGTGACGATCTCGTTAAACAAAGAAACTAAAAACATTAATAAACACAGCTTAAATCACGGTTACCCAAATGCGAAAAGCAGAATATAACAAGCACATATAGTAATTCCACATTCGAATAATGAGAAATCACCTTAATGTTCTTATCCCTTAATGATAAAAGAAACTACCCTGCAGTAGGCAAATACGGTTTCTCGAAGAAACTCATTGGCTCATCAGGATTTTTAATAATCTCGAAAACCACATAACCCCAGGGTTTCCAGAAATTCTCCAATACCTGTGCATATATTTTATGCTGCCAAACATCGAAAAGGGGTTTGGTCATGTTTCCACGCAAAGGCATGGCTTCGATGTAGATGGTGCCTTCTACCGGCATAAAGGTATATTCGGGCAAACGGTTAAACAGATAAGCCGAATAATAAAAACGGGCACTTAACTCTTCAAACTGTTCGGCGGTTAAAGCTTTCCCTTTTATTTCGTTGATGATATCCTGATGATAACGTTTGTTGGTGCCATTATCCTGCAAACAGACGATAATACCAAAGTCTTTCATTTTTAAAGAGAAAGTTAAGGTATTAATCTCATCGCGGAAACTAAATGGTGTTTCTCCATTTTCTAATTTCACTACCGTGATCGACCATGGCGAAAAATCTTCGAACTCCAAACTGGTGTACAGGTTCTGCATCATGAAATTCAGGTTGGCAAATTTCATCATTAGCGATTGCGACATATTTAAACCGTCGGCAGTCATCTCTTTACGTAAAGCCGAATGCATTTCGATATACACAAAGCCATATAAAAACTTGCCGATCCAGTTAAAGAGATCCAGCTCGGGCAGTGCAGAAACGGCATCGTAGCCTGTTGCAAAAGCCGCTTCGATCTTATCCTCCAGCGGAGTTAAAAACTGTTCGTTTACCTCACTGTTTACCGGGATAACCAAAGTATTATAGGAGCGGATACTTTCGTCCAAAAACTGGATCTGCTCTTCACCACTTAAACCGGCCTGTTCCAATAACCATTTTGGGATCAAAGGAACCTGAATAACAGGAGAGTTAAAAGTTTTACCACTTAAAAAGCAGATTTTATATAAAAAATCGAAGTTTTGGAAAGGATTGTATAAGCCGGTATTCATCACTGCAATATTAGCCATTATATTTTTAGGGCTTTGCACCGATAATTTATTTTAACGCAGGGATTACAACCTTACCTGTCAGTAATTATTATAATAATAACTGATATCGTCAACCAGCTGGTTATAAATCGGCTTGGTGAACTCCAAGAACAAGGCACTTGGTGGTGGCGGAAGTATTTCTTTTCTTTTGGTTATAGCCAATTGTTGTTTACTTAAAGCCCTGTCGTCTCCCTTATAACTTGCCCAACTGTCTTTCCACACATAAGTTCCCGGAAACTTTTTTTGGTGGACAAGCTTTCTGGTTTTCCAATCGGTAATGCTCATATCCAATAAACCAGACGATGAGATATTTTTTTCAAAAATACTTAAAGTGGCTTTTACCGTACCGTACACCGGTTTTCTATCGCGGGTTTCGCCGATAATTACACTATCGCGTTTTAATTTTTCAACCCTTTCTTTTACATAGGTTTGGCCGACCACAAAATCGTCGAAGTTTAAGCTTAATACCTGATCGGGAACAATTTTCTGATCGGTAGCCTGCGCTTCACCATAAAAAATAACAAACTTATTTCTCGAATAATTTCCGATAAACTGATCAATCTGTTGTTGAAAATAATCACCACTTAATTTGTAAGTGCTACTGTTTACAATAATCGGCTGAACAACAACCCTGGTTACTGCTGCCCAATAGGCATCTTCCATTTTGGCTTTGGCATCTTTATAATTTACTTGCAGATTTTGCGTTTTCTCAAATTCGTAATAGGCTTTTTTAGCCGATTGGCGGTTGTTTTCCCTCAAATAACCCAAACCGGAGTTATACCTCGCCGCAGCGGCATTGTATTTACTTTCCGCAAGTTCGTTAATATATTTTTTTGGACCCGGAACAATTGTTAAGCAAGCTGGGCAGCTATTGACATCATCAGCCAGTTGATTGATCTTCTGATAATCGTACATCACCGATTCCCATCTGAATAAATCGTTAGACATTTTAGCCTCTTCAATTTTTCTTAGATGATCCTGTATAGCCAAATCGTACGCCGTTTTTAGCACCTGCAGGGCTTCACTATTTTTGGGCGAGTTTTGCAGCCTGCTTACAGCTTTAGAAACGGAGGCGTCATAATCTCCTTTTTGTAAAGCCTTTTTCCCTGTGGAACATCCTCCAATAATTATTAAGGATAAATAAATAAAATAATGTAATCTTGAATTGTTTTTCATAGCAGTGGTAGTTGCGTTAATTACAAAGATAATTTGTAACGTGATAATTACCTTATTTTATTTATAAGACGGTTAACAATGAAAATTAGTTGCAAGCAGTTTGAATTAGCGTTAAAACATCCTTTTTCGATTTCGAAATTTACCCGTACCAGTACCCCCCTAATGTTGCTGAAAATTGAGCATGAAGGTGTGACCGGTTACGGAGAGGCCTCTATGGTCCCTTATATGGGCGAGAGTTACGAAAGTGCAAATACTTTTCTCAAGCTCATCGACTGGGATAAAATTCAATACCCATTCAACTTTGAAAAAATTATCGCTTATTTAGACAGCCTTGCTCCAGGTCAACCCGCCATTAAAGCAGCCATTGATATTGCGCTTAATGATATCCAGGGCAAACTGTTAAACAAACCCTGTTATGAGATTTACGGTGCCGACCCATTGAAAATGCCGGTAACTTCTTACACTATCGGAATTGATACCCCTGAGGTGATCCGCGAAAAACTGAAGGATGCAGCAGCTTTTAAAGTGATTAAGGTTAAACTGGGCAGGGATAACGATCGGGAAATTATCGAAACCATCAGAAGCATGACTAATGTGCCACTTTATGTGGATGCAAACCAGGGCTGGACGGATAAGATTAAAGCCATTGATTTAATTTATTGGCTGCATAACCAGGGGGTGGTTTTAATTGAGCAACCGATGGATAAAAACAATCTTGATGGGAATGCCTGGTTAACCGAGCGCAGCCCCATCCCGTTACTGGCCGACGAAGCTGTACAGCGCCTGGCAGATATGGACAAACTGAAAGGGGCCTATCACGGCATTAATGTAAAACTAATGAAAAGTTGTGGCATGTACGAAGGCCATCAGATGATTTTGAAAGCCCGTTCTTTCGGCATGAAAGTTTTGATCGGCTGTATGAGCGAAACGAGTTGTGCCACCTTAGCTGCAGCCGCTTTGGCCCCCTTGTGCAACTGGGCCGATTTGGATGGGCCATGGCTGACCAAAAACAACCCTTTTACCGATCCTGCTTTCGAAAATGGAAAATATACCCTAAAAGATCTGCCGGGCTTAGGACTTGAAGGAACAGCTACTTCTGGTCTTTTTCTCTAAAGCTTTTTCTGAGCTCTTTAGATAGCTGATATTTAAAATAGAATAAACAGGCCGTTGTACCCACCAAAAAACCTGCCGGAAGGTATTTAGCGTTATTATAACACCACACCAATCCAAGGATGGAAAGGATAATGGCTAAATTATAGAAGATATTTAAAGCAAATTTTTTACCCACGATGGAGAAATATTTTTTTAAAAAGAATTCATTTGTTAATCACCAAACAGCAAATATCCAATTATCAAATCATGCCTAGAGCGAAAAACAACGTTTTAATTCGCGATCTGTAAACTTTGATAATTGGAATTTAGTTATTGGTTATTCTTAATATACTGGCATGCCTGGATCAAAAGCTTCTTGCCAGGCTAAAATCCCACCTTTTAAGTTATAAAGATTGTCGAATCCGTACTGTTGCTCCAACTGCATTACAGCTGCTGCACTTCTTTTTCCACTACGGCACTGAATAATTACAGGTTTATCTTTAGCAACCTTGTCAGCCTCAATTAAAATTCCTCCTAAAGGGATATTCTCTCCTTCAAGGTTTGAAACTTCATATTCAAATGTTTCGCGAACATCAATCAATTGAAAATCTTCTTTGTTATCGATTTTCTCTTTTAGTTCCTGTACCGATATTTCTTTCATTTTATTAAATGTATTTATGCAAATATAGGAAAATCAATTTTACACAGCCCATCAAAAAAATGCCATAAAATTTTGTGTAACACTGTAACAACTTTAACCCTTAGGCGTTTAATTATAAATAGTTACAAATGGACAAACTGAACCGTTTCTTTTGGTTTTGCTCCGGCGCTCATGTGGCCACGCTGGAAAAGTATCCTTCAGAACAAAATAAATATACCGGCATTGGTGCCACCATCTTTTTTACAGGCTTATTTGCAGCGCTCTCCGGCGGTTATGCGATGTATTTTGTATTTAAGGGCGATGATATGGCGGTAATCTTCGCCATCGTTTTCGGCTTTTTATGGGGGGCGGCCATCTTTAACATGGACCGCTACATCGTATCGAGTATTAACAAAAGTGCCAGCACCAATAAACAATTGCTACAGGCCACACCCCGTATTTTGCTGGCCATTATGATCGGTATGGTGATTTCGAGACCTATTGAGCTCAAAATTTTCGATAAAGAGATTAAAGAACGTTTAAAGGTGAGCTACCTGAATGGCCAGCGCGCTAAAATTGATACCTTGAACAAAGCTTTCGAAAAGAAATATCAGGTGGAGTTTGGCCGCTTAAACCAACAGAAAGCAACCAGGGATTCTTTAGAAAAAGGGATCAAAGCCGATCGGCAAAAGCTTAATTTTGAGATTTTCGGCAACAAAACCACAGAAACATCAGGGGTAATGGGTTATGGGCCTTATGCCAAGCGCAAGGAAACAGAAATTGCCCAGCGTACAGCAGAATTAGATTCACTCAAAGCCAACATCAATAAATCGGAAGCTTTTGTAGATAAACGTAAAGAATTTGATGGACTGTTTACCGAGAAACTGTATACCAAAAAACAACTGGACAGTTTATCCGATATTGCTGGTTTTGCCGATCGGAACTGGGCCTTGGGTCAGTTAAAATTTAACGTGGACGGTACACGCGATAACAATACGGCAATCGCTGTAACTTTTATTGGCTTGCTGTTTATTTTCTTCGAATGTTTACCTGTATTTGTGAAACTGATGAGTGCCCGCGGACCTTATGATTATGCCATATCAGATGGCGACGAGGTAGCCATTTACCATTCTAAAAAAGATAAGGATTTCCATTTTGAAGTTGCCGATAATATCCACGAAACGAGGGTCAATTCAGAGTCATCCAAGAAAAAAGAGATCATTAAAGGAAAAGCCTACCGCGATCTGGAAAAACACGACTGGGACAGCGAGGGGTGATCGCGGATGGAAAATGTAAAAGGGAAGATGGATGATTTTACAAAATGTGTCCATTGTACATTTTACATCATTACCTCTTCCATTTTTACTAAATTGCTGCCATAATCCAGATTTTATGAATAAATTTTTAGGTGCTGCAATATTTAGCTTATTTTTTAGCGCTGCTTTTGCCCAAAATGAGATCAGTTACACGGTTTCCTTTCCAAATGCAATCCATCACGAGGCCGAAATCAGTATGGTGATCCCAAATGTACCTGCAGGTACATTAACGGTTCGGATGAGCAGGTCATCACCTGGCCGTTACGCTACGCACGAATTTGGTAAAAATGTGTATCATTTAAAGGCTTTTGATGGCAACGGAAAGCAGCTCCACATTAAACAATCAGCAGGTGATGTATATGAGATCCCTAATCATGGTACGAGTGTAAAGATCACCTATACACTCTTTGGGAACTGGATTGATGGAACCTATGCAGGTTTTGATGAGACCCATGCACACATGAATATTCCGGCAACCTTTGCTTTCCCCTTAGACATGGACAACAGGCCCCGTTTGGTGAAATTCTATTATGGAGAGAAACAAAACTGGAAAGTGGCCACGCAGCTAAAACCCATGGCTGATGGAACCTATTTCGCACCAAATCTCCAGTATTTTATGGATAGCCCAACAGAAATTGCCAATTATAAAACAGCAAGCTGGAAGGTAAAAAATACTGATGGAAGGGAGCAGACCATCCATCTGGTTACCCACTCTAACGACGACCAGAAAACCATCGATAATTATGCTGAAATGCTTAAAAAAATGGTGGATGAACATTTAGCCGTTTGGGGCGAATTTCCAACCTACGATTACGGTAATTACTATTTTTTGGATGATGTATATCCTGAGAACGCCGGCGATGGGATGGAACACCGGAACTCGACCTCAATTGTACAACGTACGCCGAAAATCGAAGGTTACGAATCGAACCTTTTAGGCACTTTTTCGCATGAATATTTCCATAGCTGGAATGTAGAACGTTTGAGACCGAAAACATTAGAGCCCTTTAATTTCGAACACGCCAACATGAGTGATGAACTTTGGCTGGCCGAGGGTTTTACCCAATATTATGGTAATCTGTTATTAACCCGGGCAGGATTAAAAACGATCGATAATGCCGTGCAAACTTTTAATGGCCTGGTTAATGCGGTTTTACTTTCCCCTGGCGCAAAGAATTTTTCACCGATCGAAGCCAGCCGATATGCTGTATTTGCCGATGCAGGTGTAGCAATTGACCAAACCAATAAAGGCAATATTTTCACTTCGTATTACACCTATGGTGCAGCTACCGCATTGGGCCTGGACCTTCGTTTAAGAGCCGAATTTAAACTTACGCTCGACGATTACATGCGCGCACTTTGGAAAGCCTATGGAAAACCGGAAATTGCCTATACCGTTCCGGATTTGGAGAAAACTTTGGCTTCACTAACCAAAAACCCGGCTTTTGCAGCCGATTTCTTTAAAAGGTACATCTATGGAACGGACAAAAATGATTATGCCAAACTGCTTCTAAATGCAGGCCTGGTTTTACAGAAAGCAAGCCCCAACAAAGCATTTACTGGTTTTGGCCGCGTTAATGTATTGGATGGCAAGGTAACATTAGGGCAAACGCTTATCGGCACACCAGCTTATCAGGCAGGCTTAGACATTGATGATACATTATTAACAATCGACGGCGAGACTTTAAAAGATGCAGCAGAGCTTACTTCCCTTACCGATGCCCATAAACCTGGCGATGTACTGAAAGTTACCTATCTTCACCGTGGGGAACAGCAAACAACCCAATTAACCCTGGCAGAAAATCCAGCTTTAGAAATCGTTCCGATCGAAAAAACCGGCGGAACTTTAACGCTGGCCATGCAGACTTTTAGAGATAAATGGTTATCATCGCAGGTAAAATCTAAATAGAACTAACTAATACTTATTATACATGAAGAAAATATTCTTTTTTACACTTGTCGGTATGGCAAGTTTGCAGCTTAAGGCACAGAGCATCGATAAAATTATTACCCGCGAATACACCGATCACCTGATTAAAACCTTAAGCGCAGATGATATGCAGGGCCGCGCTACCTTTACGCCGGGAATTGATAAGGCCGCAACCTTTATCGAGTCTGAATTTAAGAAAATCGGCTTGAAGCCTTTAACCGGCGAAAAAACATTCCGCCAGAGTTTTAACAAATATCAGGTTGCCATTCAAAATACTACTGTTAAAATAGATGGTCAGGAAGTTGCCCCAGAAAACCTGATCGTTTCGGGAGTAACTGCAGAAAATGTTACACTCGATAAATCGAATACGACCGTTGTGAAGTTAGATCCGGAAAAACCATTTGTAGCGCAGTTAAGAGCCATGATGGGGGCAGAAAAAAACCAGATCGTTTTGGTTGACAACAAATTTGCAGATTTATTTAACCGTTATAAAGCTTATTTCGGCAAACCGGCAACTGTTGACGAAAAAGAAATTAAAGCAACTACCAGCGCTGTGCAGGTTTTTGTTTTAGGTAAAGATGCCGCCACAGACTTTTCGGCAACCTTTGCAAGCAAAATAACCAAAATGCCTTTGTTTAATGTTGCAGGGGTAATCCCGGGTAAATCTAAAGCAAAGGAAATTGTGGTTTTCTCAGGCCATTATGATCACCTTGGTTTTTTAAAACCTGTTGATGGCGATAGCATTGCCAATGGTGCAGATGATGATGCTTCTGGAACAACCGCAATGATTGCCCTTGCCAAGTATTACAAAGCACAAAAAAACAATGAGCGCACCTTAATTTTCGTTGCTTTTACAGCTGAAGAAATCGGCGGTTTTGGTGCAAAATACTTCTCCGAAAAGTTAAATCCTGATGAAGTTGTAGCCATGTTCAATATTGAAATGATCGGTAAAGATTCGAAGTTCGGTAAGAATACCGCATTTATTACCGGTTACGAAAGATCGGATTTCGGCAAGATTTTGCAGAAAAACCTGGCGGGAACAGAATTTACCTTTCATCCGGACCCATATCCAGATCAAAACCTGTTTTACAGAAGTGATAACGCTACTTTAGCGGCTTTGGGCGTTCCGGCACATACGATTAGTACCGATAAAATAGATATTGATAAACTGTACCACAGCGTTAAAGACGAATACAGTTCGTTAGATGTAGAAAATATTCTTTCTACCATTAAAGCAATCGCGAAAAGTGCCGTTACCATCGTAAACGGAACGGATACACCTACAAGGATACCAAAGTTGAAGAAATAATAAACTTTATAGGTTTTAAAAACCCATGAGGTT
>NZ_JBWJIG010000027.1:0-51033 GCF_056490705.1 Pedobacter humicola
TGATATCTTTAGCCACTGAAATACAGAAGACGCGGAAAATAAAGATTACTAAGTTTTACCACCGGGTACACTGAATTTAACATAGCGGAACAAGAGCTGTTCAGAATTCCAAGTATGCACCCAGCTCTGTGGTCTTTGTGATCTTTGTGATAAAAAAGTAACTCTGCTTGCTTTGCACCCTTAGCGGTAAAAACGAATGGATTTATCTTATCCGAAATCCACCTTCAACAGCATCCACAAAACCGGTTGCAGCGCTTTTGCCATGATAGAATAAACATTCCCAATTTTCTTCAGCAGCTCTTTTACCAAATTCTTTACGTAGTTCCATTGCTTTGCGGCCATCGAAATCGTATTTGGCGATAAAGTTTTTAACCAGTTCTTCGGGCTCAGGCAGTACATCGCCACCAAAAAACACTTTTTGATTGCCTTCAGTTAAAAGAAAAACCTGGTGGTTCGGGCAGTGTGCGCCGGTAAATTCGTAAGCAATGGTTTCATCCAATGCCCCATCGCCTTCCACAAATTTTAACTGTGCATTGCGCTGTACGAAATCGAATATATCGGTATGGTAAGAAGAGGAAGTACTGCTAAAAGCCGTTTCCCATTCGCCGCGGTTAATCACGTATTCTGCATCAGGGAAACTCAATTCCACTTTGTCGTTGCCTTGCTTGTGGATCATTCCCCCAGAATGGTCATAATGTAAATGCGACATTAAAACCTTTGTAACATCCGTGGGGTCGAAACCTGCATTGCGGATGTTTTTATGTAAAATCAGCTCGCCGTGGTCATCACTAAAACCGAGTCCGGTATCAAAAAGAACAAGGTCGTTTTTCAGTTCAATTAAAAAAGGCTGAACATTGATGAATAATGATGCGGGTCTGTCTTTAAATGTATGTATGGCGGGGTAGAAAGGCACAAATTTCTTTGATGCGTCAACCGAATAGGTTCCTTCGAATAGGGTGTGAACTTGCAAAATGTAGATCTTTAATGTTTCTACAAAGTTAACAATCTAAACGGGAGTATTTGTTTCGGTAAAAGCTTGGATACTTCCTTTTTTTGTAAAATATGATGCTTAAATTTCGGGCATGAATCTCCGCATCTTATTTTTGATACTGGCCTCCAGTTTCTTTACACAGTTAAAAGCACAGCAAAAACCAAATGTAATTATCGTACTGGCCGATGATATGGGGTACGCAGATATTTCATGTTATGGAAGTCCGTTGATTAAAACGCCGTTTTTGGATGGAATGGCAGCAAAAGGAGTAAAAGCAACCAATTTTGTAACCACCTCACCAACCTGTACACCATCGAGGGCATCATTGTTAACCGGAAGGTACTGCAGCAGGATGGATTTGCCATGGCCCATTGGTCCGGGCGACAAACGGGGAATCCCTGAAGATGAGATCACGATTGCACAGCTGCTTAAACAATCGGGTTATGCTACCGCCTTGGTTGGTAAGTGGCATTTGGGCGATCATGGTGTTTCCTTACCCAATAAGAAAGGATTTGATGAGTTTTATGGCCTTTTATACAGTCACGATTATAGGGCTCCTTATGTAAAAACTGATACTACGATCAAGATTTTCAGAAATACCAAGCCTGAAATTTATAAACCGCATGATAGTATTTTAACCAGTTCTTATACCCGCGAATCGATTCAATTTATTAAGAAAAGTGCTGCGGACAAAAAACCGTTCTTTCTTTATCTGGCACAAAATATGCCACATTTGCCTGTCGCATTTGCCGCACAAAAAAGCAGAAAAACACCTTCGGCAGGTGGTGAGCTTGGCGATGTAATCGAAGATATGGATGCGGGTTTGGCGGCGATCTGGAAACAGGTAGTCGCTTCCGGACAGGCAGACAATACCATTTTTATTTTTACCAGCGATAATGGCCCGTGGATTAATGCACCACAGCGGATGTACGATGATGGTTTTACTAAATTTTACCATGTAGGTTCGGCGGGGATTTTTAAAGGTTCGAAAGGTATTTCTTACGAAGGCGGTCACCGCGTTCCTTTTATTGTATACTGGAAAGGGCATACACTTAACAATACCCAACTTACCAAACCCATTTCAAACCTTGATGTTTTTCCTACGCTGGCCGAATGGACCAAAAGTAAGCTTCCTCAAAAAGTGTACGATGGCGAATCGGTTTCAGCTTTGCTTACCGATAAGAATTATGATAAACCGCACCGCCCAATCTACTACCATAATTATGTTTTGGAGGGGGTAAAAGATGGCGATTGGAAATTGAGGATTACCAAAAAGGATGATAAAGAACTTAGTGAACTATATAATTTGTCCTGGGATCCAGCAGAGCGCGTAAACTTAATTGAAGATGCGAAATATGCTGATCAGAAAGCACACCTGATGAAACTTTATCAGGCTTATCCTGGAAGTTCCAAGTAAAATTTAACCTTTTGTTAATGAAGTCATTGTTTATTGCCCAACCCAAGATTAACACCATCATATTCAATTAAAATGTATATTTACTGTTCGGAGACAGAATTAAATGGAAAAAAGATGGGTGCTGGCATCAGATTGCAATGAAGGTACGGTAACAGAAATAGCAGAACAACTTAACATAGCTCGCTCACTTGCGCAGATTCTTGTGCAGCGGAATATCTGTGATTTTGATCAGGCGAAAGATTTTTTTAGACCTGACCTGAACCACCTTCACGATCCTTTTATGATGAAGGATATGGATGTAGCTATTGCCCGTATCGAAACTGCCTTGGCCACCCACGAAAAAATATTGATCTATGGCGATTATGATGTAGATGGTACAACTTCCGTTGCACTTGCCTTCAGTTTCTTCTCTCAACTTACTAAAAACATAGAATACTATATTCCAGACCGTTATTTGGAAGGTTATGGCATTTCTACCGCTGGGATTGATTATGCCAGCGAAAATGGGTTTTCTTTAATTATTGCATTGGATTGTGGTATCAAATCAATCGATAAAATTGACTATGCCAACACTTTGGGTGTCGATTTCATCATCTGTGATCACCATTTGCCGGGAGATGAATTGCCTCAAGCTGTTGCCGTTTTAGATCCGAAGCGCTCAGACTGTTTGTATCCTTTTAAGGAACTGGCTGGCTGTGGTATCGGTTTTAAACTTGCGCAGGCCTACGCACAAAAACATCAGCTTGCAAAAGAAACTTATCTGCAATATTTAGATTTAGTGATGGTGAGCATCGCTGCCGACATTGTTCCGGTAGTAGGGGAGAACAGGATTTTAGCTTATTATGGATTAAAGAAATTAAACTCCAATCCTTGCGAAGGTTTACGCGCCCTAATGGAAGTTTCTGGCAAAACTGAAAATTATAGCATTACCGACGTGGTTTTTACACTAGGCCCACGGATTAATGCGGCTGGAAGGATAGACCATGCAAAACATGCCGTAGCCATGTTGCTTTGCCAAGTAGATAGTAACGCCTTGGAGCAAAGCGAACTCATCAACCTTAAAAATACAGAACGTAAAACATACGATCAGGACATTACCCGTGAGGCTTTAGCGCTGATTGGCGAAAGTGATATTCTGATCAACAAAAAAACTACAGTTGTTTTTAACGAAAACTGGCATAAAGGGGTAATCGGGATTGTGGCTTCACGTTTGACCGAAAAATATTACCGTCCTACAATTGTATTGACCAAATCTAACGGTCACGTAGCGGGTTCTTGCCGTTCGGTAGTAGGCTTCGATTTATACGAAGCCTTAAGCGGCTGCGCACATTTATTGGACCAGTATGGGGGACATAAATTTGCGGCAGGTTTAACCATGCAACAACAGAATGTGGATGCTTTTGCGGATAAGTTTGAAGAAATTGTGTCCGCCAGCATTACGGAAGAGCTACTTACGCCCATGATCAGGATTGATGCCGAAATTGAACTGGCACAGATTAATGGTAAATTTTTCAGGGTACTATCTCAAATGGGTCCATTCGGACCAGAGAATATGTCGCCAATATTTGTGACACATAATGTATACCTTGCACAACATGCCATGGCGGTCGGTCAAAATCATTTAAAAATTAATATAAAGCAACAAAATTCGCCTATTTTTGAAGGCATTGCATTCGGATTGGCCGAATTTCAAAACCTTTTGCAGCCAAAGGTGCCATTTTCGATTTGTTATACCTTAGAAGAGAATGTGTGGAGAGATAAGAAATGGTTGCAATTAAATATTAAAGGAATAAAAGTTAATTAACTAAAAAATAAATCGTCATGCTGAACTTGTTTCGGCATCTAATTAGAAAGATCCTGAACTAAATTCGGGATGACGGATCGATCGATATATGATATTAAGAGCCGAAAATCTGGTTAAAAAATATAAGCAGCGTACCGTTGTAAATAATGTTTCCTTTAATGTGAGCCAGGGAGAAATTGTTGGTCTTTTAGGTCCAAATGGTGCTGGAAAAACAACTTCGTTCTACATGATTGTTGGTTTGATCAAACCGAACGAAGGACGCATTTTTTTAGAGGAAGAAGACATTACCGAAGATCCAATGTACCGCAGGGCACAAAAGGGAATTGGTTACCTGGCCCAGGAAGCATCAGTTTTTAGAAAACTTACTGTTGAAGATAATATTCTTGCCATTCTGGAAATGAGCAATTTGAGCAAGGAAGAACAAAAAGATAAACTTGAAGAATTGATCAACGAGTTTAGCTTACACAAGGTTCGTAAAAACCGTGGCGATTTGTTATCGGGTGGCGAGCGCCGCCGTACCGAAATTGCACGTGCTTTAGCGGCCAATCCCAATTTTATTTTACTGGATGAACCCTTTGCCGGAGTAGACCCGATTGCGGTAGAAGAAATCCAGAGTATTGTGGCTAAACTGAAACATAAAAATATTGGCATCCTGATTACCGACCACAATGTACAGGAAACGCTATCTATTACCGATAGGGCCTATTTGCTTTTTGAAGGGAAAATTTTAGAACAGGGCGTGCCAGAAGTTTTGGCCGAAAACGAGATGGTAAGAAAAGTTTATTTAGGATCGAACTTCGTGCTAAAACGTAAGAAATTTGATGTTTAATCATTCAAAATCAACGATAAATTACTTCAACCGACAAACAAATATTCATTTCGTGTGTTGCCTAAACTTTATGCTTGAAAGAATTTCTGTAAAACGATGTACTGTGAATAAAAAGTGTGTAGAAACGTATGATGATATGATGCTCATTAATTTTAACATTTAAGATGGCATTTGTAAATTCGATTTTTACCTGGTTAATGAAAAAGCGGATCCATCAGATCGAGCTTTTTATGAAATACCCATACGACGTTCAGGAAGAGTGGTTTCATACCCTGATTGATAGTGCTGAAAATACGGAATGGGGCAAGATGTACGATTATAAATCGATTTTAACCCCCCAGCAATACCAGGAACGTGTTCCGATCCAAAATTACGATACTTTAAAACCTTATATTGAGCGCATGCTCCATGGCGAGCAGAATATTCTTTGGCCATCCGATATCAAGTGGTTTGCCAAATCATCGGGTACCACTAGTGATAGAAGTAAATTTATCCCCGTTTCCCAGGAATCATTGGAGGAATGCCACTTTAAAGGTGGTAAGGATATGCTTTCTATCTATTGCAACAACCGTCCGGATAACCAGATGTTTACCGGAAAGGGTTTGGTATTGGGTGGAAGCCATCAGGTGAACCAGTTAAATGAAGATTGTTTTTATGGTGATTTATCGGCAGTGCTGATCAAAAACCTTCCCATTTGGGCCGAATATTACCGTACGCCCGACATGTCTATAGCCTTGATGGACAATTACGAAATCAAAATGGATAGAATGGCCGAAGCCACCATCAACGAAAATGTAACCAGCATTTCCGGTGTACCTACCTGGACCATTGTATTGGCTAAGAAAGTACTCGAATTAACTGGGAAACAAAATTTACTGGAAGTTTGGCCTAATCTCGAATTGTATATTCATGGTGCAGTAAACTTTGCACCCTACCACGAACAGTTTAAACAGCTGATTCCGTCCGGTGAAATGTATTATCTCGAAACCTATAATGCATCTGAAGGATTTTTTGGGATCCAGGATCAGGACCATTCTGAGGAAATGTTATTGATGCTTGATTATGGTATTTTTTATGAGTTTGTTCCAATGGAAAACATTGGCGAGGAAAATCCCATAGCATTGTTATTGGGTGAGGTAGAACTACATAAAAATTATGCCATCGTGATTTCTACAAACGGTGGATTGTGGCGCTATATGATTGGCGATACCATTCAATTTACCTCACTTTCTCCCTACCGCATTAAAATTACCGGCCGTACCAAACATTTCATCAATGCCTTTGGTGAAGAAGTAATCATTGACAATGCAGAACAGGCTTTAACTAAAGCTTGCCAGGAAACCGGTGCAGAAATAAAAGATTATACCGCCGGCCCGATTTATTTTAAAGATGAAAAGGCCGGTGGGCACGAATGGATCATCGAATTCGATAAGCAACCGAATAATTTTGAAAAATTTGTTGACATTATGGACAATACATTGCGTGAAGTGAATTCTGATTATGATGCCAAACGTTTTAAAGACATGGCATTGTCCCGGCCTAAAGTACACAATGCACCTGCAAACACGTTTTACAATTGGTTAAAAGCAAAGAATAAACTTGGCGGACAGCATAAAGTGCCACGCCTGGCGAATGAGCGCAAATACGTTGATGATATTTTGGAAATGATGAAATCTTCTTAATTTTAATAAATATCATTTAGGCATGTTAGTCTGAGGCTGTTGAAGACCTTGTAAGTCATGCCGACAAACTCAATGTGATAGTTCTATTTAATCACTCTTCTCAACCATGAAAAACATCCTCTTCATCCTTTTTTTACTTTTAGGATCATTTACCTATCAATCGATGGCTCAGGTTAAGGAAAGCCATAAAGCACAGATTGCCTATAAAATTGTAGAAACTTCCCCTCGATGTAAACAGCTTACCAAGGGGCTTTACGAAAGGATTGTTAAAAACGGAGGTACCTCTTATGGCATTATGCTCGAAAGCAGCCCTAATCCTAAAACCGATCCATCACAAGAATACTCCAAAACCTATAACTTTAACCTGCACGAAAGTTATGCGGACAGGATGCCTGTTATCGCCCGGTTTGTGTTTGATCCGAAAAAGCAACAGCTTTACGAAGATGATGTGGTAAACGCACAATTGGTCGCCATAGCTTTTGATAAAAAACTGCTTTTGTTGTTTAACAAAAAATAAATGAAAAGCATTAGCTATAAAAAATTAGCCTGGCTATTGTTCTTTGCCTATTTTTTTATATTAATGGTACAGATTACGCTACGTTATATTCCGTTAAGCAGTGAGGTCTCTTTTCTTCAGATCAAACAGACTGAAGTATCCGGGATTAAAGCTTATCTCCCCATATTTTATATACACGTTTATAGTGCCATATTTGTACTACTGGCTGGTTTTACGCAGTTTAATGCAGAGATTTTAAAAGAATATCCGAAATTACACAAGTGGCTGGGCTATTTGTATGTAAGCTTTGTATTGCTGTTTGCCGCACCATCTGGCATATTTATCGGCTGGTTCGCCAATGGCGGTTTAATGGCTAAAACCTCATTTATTATTTTAGGTATTTTGTGGTTTTGGTTCACCTTAAAGGCCTTTCTACTTATTTTAAAAAGGAAAATAATAGACCATAAAAAGTTAATGTACCGTAGTTTTGCTTTGGCTGCTTCTGCCATCACCCTAAGGCTATGGAAAGTTATTTTAGTATATTTATTTCATCCTGCCCCTATGGACGTATATCAGATCATTGCCTGGTTAGGCTGGATACCCAATTTATTAGTCGCCGAGTGGCTGATTAAACAGAAAAATTTTAACCTCTGAAACAAATACATTCCCTTATGAAAAAAATCTTATTACTCGCGCTCATTCCTTTTTTGATGCTTTCGTGCAGAGACACTAAAAAACCAAAACAGGGAAAACCAGCAGGCATCGCACAACAAGAAATCCATAAAGAGTTGTATGGCTTTTGGGTTGGCGATTTTTACACAACCGATGAATTGGAATACGATGGAGACATGTCGGATGCTGTTAAAAAACTGAATATCAATATTAAAAGAATAACCAGAGATACGGTGATTGCGCAGAGTGTGGTTTCGGGCAATAGACGTCCTTTGTTGGGGAAATTATCAGAAGATGGGAATAAAATTACTTTTGTTCTGGATGAACCAGGGACTGAGAAATACGATGGAAAATTTGAAATCACCCTTGTTGGCGATACACTGATCGGCAAGTGGAACGCTTATAAAAAGGAGTTAAAATGGCCTGAAAAAGAATTCAAATTGCTGAAAAAAGCTTTCGAGTATAATGCAAACCGCATGTTGCCAACCGAAATGGAATATGTAGACTGGAGCGATCACAAAATGGTAGAACAAATAGATACCCTCGAAGATGGAAGTATAGATTCGTTAGGCGCCAATACTTTTTACAGAAGCGCATCCGAACAGATTTTTAAATTAAATGCTTCAACTGCCCTACTGAAAGAAGAAGATGTGAAGAATTTAAGGAAGTTGGATCTCCAGATTATTAAAAATACCATTTTCGCCAGACATGGTTATGCCTTTAAGAAACAAACTTTCAGAAATTTCTTTGATCCGGTAGAATGGTATGTTCCTGTAAAAAACAACGTTGATAACGATTTAACAGCCATTGAGAACAAAAATATTGTATTGTTAGACCGCTTTACCAAATATGCCGAAGACAATTACGATGCTTTTGGCCGTTAATTTGTATATTGAATAACCATGAAATTGAATCGGGAGAAAATATTGGGTTTCTTTAAAAAATCGCAGACTAAAGCTTCGGTGATCTTAAGTGATAAAACCAAGGCAAGCAATACGATTAAAGATGCTCTGGGAAAAGCAGTAACAAATAAAGGTGATCTGGAAGGAGTTTGGTCGAAACTGGTGCTGCTGTTTGCTGTGAGTAAAGATTATGTGAATGGCGATTATACCGAAATTCCAAAAAGATCAATCATTGCCATTTTAGGTGGACTGATTTATTTCTTGTCGCCAATAGATGTAATTCCGGATTTTGTGCCTGTATTGGGTTTTGTTGATGATATTTACATCTTAAATCTGGTATACAGGCAGGTGCTTAAAGATCTGGAAAAATATAAAGTTTGGAAAGATGCACAGATCAAATTCATTGGCGATATAGATGGCTCAACCGCATCGTAATTTTTTTGATTGGATAGGCGAACATCTTTTTAGCTGTCCCTTTAAGACCCACTTTGGGATAGATTGCCCGGGCTGTGGTTTGCAACGATCCGTTTTGGCTTTATTCCGGGGAGATTTGATGACTTCATTTAAGTTTTATCCGGCAACACTTCCACTGATTTTTGTGGTGTTGTTTACCATTATTCATCTCAAAGCAGATTTCAGGTTTGGGGCACAGCTCATCAAAATCGCTTTTGCAGGTGTTGCAGTAATTATCTTAATCAATTACATTTACAAAATATATACTCATCAATTGATCTAAATATAACTATGTCAGAAGAACAGGAAACCCCTCAGGAAAATAAACCCATTGATCTTTCAAAAGATCAGAATCCGGAACCAGCGCCCTTTCAACCACTTGGGAATGGTCCGGTAACGCCACCACCATTTCAGCAACCGCCACCATTTGGGCAATTTGGAGGAGGGGGTTTTGGGCAGCAGAACTTACCAAACGCTACAGCATCACTGGTATTGGGGATTTTGGCTATACCGGCATGCTGCTTTTATGGCATATTCGGATTGATCTTTGGCGTAATTGCATGGATTTTAGGCGCGGGTGATATGAAAAAGTATGAAATGAATCCAGGCATATATACCGAATCTTCATATAAAAACGCTAAGGCAGGTAAAATCTGCGGCATGATTGCAACTATATTAAGTATACTGTTTGTTGTGCTAATCATTCTGATCATTGTAGGTGCAGTAGCCAATCCTCAAATGTTTGATAATATGATCAAAGGTTGGCACTAGGCCAATTAATTTTACCTTAAAAATATAAATCGGATGGTGCATACCATTCGATTTTCTTATTTTTGTATCGTTCAAATTGTAAATAAAAAAAGATAATGTATCCAGAATATTTAGTAGAGCCAATGCGTAAGGAATTAACTAACGTAGGTTTTCAAGAATTAAAAAATGCAGAAGATGTAGATCAAGCCATTAAAGGCGAAGGAACTGTGTTGGTAGTAGTAAACTCTGTTTGTGGATGCGCGGCAGCAAATGCACGTCCGGCAGCCAGAGCAGCAGCTGCACACGAAAAACATCCAGATAAATTGGTTACTGTATTTGCAGGTATGGAAAAAGAAGCGGTAGATCAGGCAAGAAATTACATGATGCCTTTCCCTCCATCTTCTCCGGCAATGGCGTTATTTAAAGATGGTAAATTGGTTCACATGATCGAGCGTCATCAAATTGAAGGCAGACCGGCACAAATGATCGCTGATAACCTGATTGGTGCTTTTGAGCAATACTGCTAAAGATTGATTATACGGATTGAGGGGTTATACCAACAAGTAGGTATTTAAATTATAATGAAATGGTGAGTGGGAACATTCACCATTTTTCATTTATTGGGTTTGTGAAGTTTGTTAATTTTCCTTAACGATTATTCTACTCGATCGTCATGCTGATCCGGTAGCTATCGGATTTATTTCAGTATCTTTCTGCTATTAGAACCCTGAAATGAACTGAGGGTGACTATACCGGTAATCTTAACTATGCATTAAAAATCTTTATTCAATAATTTCTCTAACTCCCCGAAAGAGACATTCATTCTTACCCTACCTTGTTTGGCGTACGATATTTCTCCCGTTTCCTCCGATATAATTACCGCTACAGCATCAGTCGTTTCAGAAACGCCGATCCCTGCACGGTGTCTTAGTCCAAACTGTGAGGGCAGCTGGTCATTATCTGTTAGGGGCAAAATACAACTGGCACTTTTGATTTTATTTTCAGAGATCACGACGGCACCATCATGCAGCGGACTGTTTTTCTGAAAGATACTTTCCAGCAAACGTTTTGATATTTTGGCATCAACAAGTTCACAACTGTTGGCGAAAAATTGTTCGTCGTAAAATTTAACAAATACGATTAAAGCCCCTGTACGGGTTTTTTTCATGCTTTTGCAAGCATCAATAATGGGTTTTATGCGGGTTAAATTGTTTCTTTCAATCTCTTTTCTGCCGAATAAATAACCCCACCAGGCTTTATTTTTCTGTAGAAAGGCATTTTTCCCAATCAGTAACAGGAAACGCCTAATCTCCGGGTGGAAGATTACAATCAAGGCAATAATCCCTACACTCATAAATTTCTCTATGATTGCCGTTAATAACTCCATATGTAAGGCTTTTACGATCCAGTAAAAAACTGTGATAATAAACATCCCAACAAGCAGGTTAACCGCAAGTGTATTGCGGATGAGGGTATAAACGTAGTAAATTAATAAGGCTACTAAAATGATATCAACGATATCAGTAGGCGATACTTTAAGGAAGTCGAAATCAAAACCTTTCATTTGTGGCAAGATAGCAAAATGCTTTTCAGTTTACAAGCAGGATAGGTTAACTGTGTAATGGATATTAATTTCAGAATTAATCAGTCATATCTTTATTACCAATAAAGCGGGTCGCTATTACACTCAAGCCAATTCACCCTGCCTTGATCGATTAACCGATTAAAACAATTAACCAGTTAACCGCTCTACCAGTCGCACGCACTCCACCGCTTCCCGAACATCATGCACCCTTAAAATACCTGCACCTTTTTGCAACGCGATAGTATTGAGTACCGACGTCCCGTTTAAGGCTTCTGCTGCCGTATTGCCCAGTGTTTTATAAATCATTCCCTTACGCGAAAAACCCACCAATATCGGAAGTTTAAAAATCTTAAAGGCCTCCATCTGGTTGAGTAGTTCATAATTGTGTTCAATAGTTTTTCCGAAGCCAAAGCCAGGATCAATAATGACGTCATGGATGTGGAGTGCTTTAAGTGCCTCAACTTTTTTGGCCAGATAATCAATTACCTCCAGCAAAACATTGCCATAAACCGGGTTTTGTTGCATGTTTTGTGGTGTGCCCTGCATGTGCATAATCATATAGGGTACCTGCAGTTTAGCTACGGTGTCGAACATCAATTCATCCATATCGCCAGAAGCAATATCGTTAATGATATGTGCGCCGGCCAAAACAGTTTCCTCGGCAACTTTAGCCCTAAAGGTATCGATAGAAATAATGGCTTCAGGGAATGCTTTTACTAAACTTTCTACCACAGGCACCAAACGGTCAACCTCTTCATTGGTAGAAATATCTTTAGCACCTGGTCTTGATGAGTAGCCGCCGATATCGATAAATGTGGCACCTTCATTTAAAAACTGAGCAGCTTTGTTTAAGGCTTCATCAATAGATTTTGTGCGGCTGTTGGTGTAAAAAGAATCGGGCGTGATATTTAAAATACCCATCACTTTTGGTGTACTTAAGTCGAGGAGTTTACCTTTTATGTTTAAGCTTTGTTTGGGCTCAAAAAAGTTTTTTTCTGCCATAATAAACCCTTTCGGGATTTGGGTTTCGCTTTAAAAATGTATCTTTAGCTTTTGTTTTTTCACGACAAAAATACATTAAAACTAAATAATTATTGGCTTTGGCACAAACAAATACCTCTACCGAATTTGATGAAGTGATTGCAGTTTGCAGATCATTATTTTTAAAAAAAACTAAAGATTATGGCACTGCATGGCGGATTTTAAGACCAAGTTCGATAACCGACCAGATTTTTATCAAAGCACAGCGCATCCGTACCCTTGAAGAAAAAAGAGTAAGTAAAGTAGGGGAGGGTGTAATTTCCGAATACATTGGTATTGTAAACTATTGCGTAATTGCCATGATGCAGCTCGAACTTACCGAGAACGATCCGAACGAAATGCCTTTTGCCGAAGTTGAAAAACAGTTTGAGGAAAAAGTAACCGAGACCAAAGACTTAATGTTTGCCAAAAACCACGATTACGGTGAAGCCTGGAGAGATATGCGCGTGAGTTCTTTAACGGATCTGATTTTGATGAAGGTATTTAGGGTGAAGCAGATCGAAGATAATGAAGGGCAAACCCTTGCCTCGGAAGGGGTTAAAGCAAACTATCAGGATATGTTGAACTATTCGGTTTTTGCATTGATCAAATTAGGTGTTAAATAAATGATGGCACAATTGGTTTTGAAATAGATAGATACACATGCGAAACATACTTTTACGATTCTCCAGAATTTTTGTCGGAGCCTTATTTATATTTTCGGGATTAATAAAGGCCAATGATCCGCTTGGATTTGGGTATAAACTCCAGGAGTATTTTGAAGTTTTTCACATGAACTTCCTGAGTGGAATAGCCACTGGTATTGCCATTTTACTCTGTACACTTGAAATTGTGCTCGGGGCCCTATTGTTGTTGGGCTTCTGGAGTAAGAAGGTAGCCTGGGGATTATTGTTGTTAATCATCTTCTTTACGCTGTTAACATTTATTTCTGCAGCATTTAAGGTAGTTACCAGCTGTGGTTGTTTTGGTGATGCCATCCCGCTTACCCCATGGCAGTCGTTTAGTAAAGATCTGATCCTTCTGGCGCTGATTATTGTGATTTTCTTAAACAAAAACCTTATTCAGCCCTTATTTAAAAAAGAAGCTACCCAAAGAAATATCGCCATCGCAGTAACGGTGGTATCCTTAGGTTTTGGTGTTTACACGTATAATGTATTGCCCGTTATCGATTTTCTCCCTTATAAAGTAGGTGCACATCTTCCCTCATTAATGGTTATTCCTCCGGGAGAAAAACCAGATGAATTCGAGATCATGTACCATTTAAAAAACAAAAAAACCAAAGAAGAGAAGGAGATGAGCGATAAAGCTTATCTTAAAACTGAAATCTGGAAGGATAACAACTGGGAAATTATAGGTGAGCCAACAAAAAACCTGGTAAAAAAAGGATTTGAACCCAAAATTAAGGATCTGAATATTACTGATGCTTCTGGTACCGACTATACCAAAGAGTTAATCGAGAATCCATACTATAACATCATTTTTGTGGCCTACGATCTCCATGCTACAAATGAAAACGCAATCGGTAAATTGAATGCGCTGGCTTTAAATGCCACCCAACAGTTTAATATCCGCACCGTATTACTTACCTCCAATTCAGCGCAGGATGCACAGGCTTTTATCAAAAAGAATAACCTGTTTTCTGAAGTTTTCTATGCAGATGCAGTACCCTTAAAAAGTATGGTAAGGGCAAATCCAGGTATTTTATTGATGAAAAATGGTGTGGTGATTAATAAGTGGCATTTTCATAATATACCAACTTTTGATCAGCTGAGCCGGAAATATTTCGATAAATAATATGATCGGATATGCACTAAAAAAACTAATGTACGGACTGCTTGTAATGGGTGGTGTGATACTGGTTGTTTTTGTGCTGTTTAATATTCTGCCAGGCGATCCTGCGCGGATGACCATGGGGCAAAGAGCAGATGTACAATCGCTTGAGGCCGTGCGCAAAGAATTTGGTTTAGACCGTTCCAAGCCTGTACAGTTTATTTTATACATTAATGATTTATCGCCCATTAGTATTTTAGATAACGATAGTACCAGTAAACAGAAATACCATTATGCCAAAATCATGGCATTCGATAAAAAGGTACTGGTTGTAAAATGGCCATACCTGCGCAGTTCCTATCAAACTAAACGTGATGTAACAGCTATATTATCCGAAACCGTACCAAATACTTTTATTCTGGCTTTAACAGCAATGATTTTTGCCACAATAATCGGTGTCTTTTTAGGCGTTTTATCAGCCGTTTATAAAGATTCGTGGATTGATAAAACGGCCAATGCTTTTGCCATTCTAGGCATATCTGCACCCTCCTTTTTTGCCGGGATTATTATCGCCTGGTTGTTTGGATTTGTACTGAGTAATTACACAGGACTAAAAATGAGTGGCAGTTTATATTCTTACGATCCTTTTAATGGTGAAGTATTAACTTTAAGGAATTTATGGCTGCCAATGATTACCCTTGGCTTAAGGCCTTTGGCCATTATTGTACAACTTACGCGTAGCGCAATGCTGGAGGTTTTGGCGCAGGATTACATTAGGACGGCTAGGGCTAAAGGCTTGAGCAGAAATGCCATTATTTATAAACATGCCTTAAAAAATGCCATGAATCCGGTAATTACGGCCATTTCAGGATGGTTTGCCTCTTTGTTGGCAGGTTCCTTCTTTGTGGAGTATATCTTTGGATACAACGGATTGGGAAGAACTACGGTAACGGCCCTGGAAATGTCTGATTTTCCAGTTGTCATGGGCTCTATTCTATTTATTGCATTCGTATTTGTGGTGATCAATATCCTGGTCGATATTTTATATGCCTATGTTGATCCAAGGGTTAAATTAAGCTAAACCATGCAAGAAGAGGAAATTATAAATTATACGGAGCTTGCAGATCAGCGCATGATCGAAATCTTCAAGCTTGCATCAGTCGAAATGCCCGATGCCGAACGCTTGTTCAGCCATATACTCAATGCACAGCATATATGGGCACAACGGATGTCGGGCCGGAAACCACTCTATGGTGTTTGGGACATCCATCCAAAGGAAAATTTTGAAGGGATTTCTTCAGATAATTTTAGATTGATCAGGATTGCGTTGAAAGATAATGCCTTGGATAAAAGAATTGTATACAGTAACTCACAAGGGGTTTCGTACGAAAACGGATTGGATGAAATTTTATTTCATTTATTTAACCATTCTACTTATCATCGTGGACAGGTTGTAACCTTATTGAAGAAAGAAGGTTTTGCGCCACCTGTAACTGATTATATCATGTTAAAACGCGACCATTTACTGTAGGTCGATTAAAAAATAGATAAACACATGAAGATTTTCCTTATCGGCTATATGGGCTGCGGCAAAAGTACAAAGGCCAAACAGCTGGCACATCGTTTAGATTGCCCTGTGATAGATCTTGATGCCGAAATTGTTTCGAAAACCGGTAAAAGCATTGCCGAATATTTTGCCGAATTTGGAGAAAGCGGTTTTAGGGATTACGAAAGCGAAATGCTTAAAACCTTCGATTATCCTGAAACCTGTGTGGTAGCCACCGGAGGAGGATTGCCATGTTTCTTCGATAATATGGAATGGATGAATGCCCATGGCGAAACGGTGTACCTGCAAATGGAGCCTGCTGCCCTGGTATCACGATTACATAACCGGCAAAAGCGTCCGTTGATTAAGGATTTAGATGATGAACAGCTTTTGGTGTTTATTAAAGAGAAACTTCAGGAGCGTGATCCTTTTTACACCCAGGCTAAATTGATTGTAGATGCTTTTGATCTGGATGGAGAAAAGTTGGAGGCGGCGATTAAGAATAATCGATAGTTGAGTTTGGTGCTTGGAGTTGGGCGTTTGGAGCCAATTGATTGATTAAGCTAATAGTGGATATACACCTGCAAACGAACCAATAACCGATAAGCAATGAATGATTATACTATTGACCAATGACCAATAGCTAATTAACCATTGAACCAATTCCATCATCAATTATTTTTGCCGATAATAGTGCAAGTGGGATTCCACCTCCCGGATGTACACTGCCTCCGCAGAAATACAAATTTTTTACTTTCGAACTGAAATTGGAATGTCTTAAAAAGGCAGAAAATTGACTGTTGGAACTGTTGCCATATAAGGAACCCTGATACGATCCTGTTTTGCTTTCAATACTTCTCGGATCAAGAACCTGTTCGCAAACAATATCTTTTTCGATGTTTCTGTTTAAAATGCGGCTTATCTTTCTAATGATATTTGCTCTGGCTTCTTTAATTAACAGATCCCAGTTTTGATTGTTATTGGCAGGTACATTGATCATAACAAACCAATTTTCACTATCCATAGGGGCATCTCCTCTGATGTGTTTAGCGCTAATGTTAATGTAAACCGTCGGATCATTACTAATTGTTTTGTCCTTCCAAATGGCATCAAATTCTTTTTGATAATCTTCAGCAAAGAAAATGTTGTGCAAACCTAAATCACTATAATTCCCATCCATACCCCAATAAAAGATTAAAGCTGAACTACTGCGCTCCTGGTTTAATAATTTTTTAGGTTCAGGTATGCCTTTAAGTAGGTTTTTATAAGTAAACCAGATATCAAGGTTAGAAATCACTACGTCTGCTACATAAGTCTTGTCGTTAACTTTTACCCCATGAACTTTAGTTTTGCCTTCATTGGTATATAAAATTTCTTCAACTTTTTGGCTGTAATGAAATCTGATGCCTAATTCTTCTGCAAATTTTACCAGGGCCGTAACAATGCTATACATCCCGTTTTTAGGAAGAAAAGCGCCAAAATGATATTCAAAATGTGGAATTACATTTAATGTGGCCGGTGCCTGATAAGGGTCAGAGCCGTTATAGGTGGCATAACGGTTAAAAAGTTGCGTTATCCTATCATCTCTAAAAAAAGATTGGTTTGCTTTAGCCTGTGTTCTAAATGCATCAATCTGTCCAAAACGGAATATCGATTTTAAAGTATCCCAATGGAGGTAACTTTTAAGTTTATGTAAACTTCTTTGTAAAAATACACGGTGAGTAACCTCATAAATGGTTTTGCTTTTATCAAAATAGCGCTCAATTTCTTCTACAGTCGATTCGGTTTTTTCTTCAATTTCTTTTGCAAATTTCTCTATATCTGCGCTGGCATTCAACCTTAAACCATCTTCGTAGAAATAACGGCAAACTTCTTTCAGCTTGATGTACCCGAAATAATCTTTAGGGTTTTTATCGGCCAGCTTGAAAAGTTCGTCTACGTACTGTGGCATCGTAAATAAACTTGGTCCGGCATCGAACCTAAAACCATTCATTTTTATTTCCGACAATTTACCACCCGGTTTCGAGTTGGCTTCAAATACAGAAACTTCATAGCCCTTTACGGCAAGACGGATGGCAGATGCAATTCCTGCAATTCCGGCTCCAATAATTATTGCTTTTGGTTTAGGCATCAATTTACTTCAACTCCTCTAAATACACTTTTGTTTGCTTTTCAATCTCAACAGTTGCAAATTTGATCGCTGAACCCACTTTTGTGGTTTCGGATTTTACAGGCATTTTATTCACTGTAGTCAATGCATTAGTATACCATTTGGCCCAAACTTCGATAATGTGTTTTTCATCAGCTGCAACTTTCCCATCTTTAATTGCTTGTTTACTCAGCTCAAATTCAGTTTTTAAACGGGTTAAGGCATCCGTTTTAATCTGCGCAACCGTTGCTACAGCGGTATTTTCATCTGCTGAGATTAAAGTATAAGCAGCAGTTAAACCGCTTATGCCAACATTTTTCATTTCTGTTGGCGAAACTTTATCAATTCTGTCATTATCCGTATGGTAAAATACATCAGTGAAATGCCACATCAGTAAACCAGGGATTTTATTTTGCAAAAATGGAGTATGATCGCTGCCACCTTCGAAAGGATTATAATTCACCGTCCAATTGGCAAATTTCCCCTGTGTTTTACAGATGTCGAAAATGAAATCGTTAAAGTAATGCGGGAAAAGATCTTTTTCGCCTACATCCCCTGCACCCCATTCCGTATGTTTATCTGTTCCCCTCGTCCATATGGCAGATGGGTCGGGCATTTTCTCGATCAGAAAGGAGCCGCCGGTTTTTTTAGTATCCTCGCCAACCATATCTAAACTCATTCCCCACATAATGCCTTTAGCACGCATTGTATCTTCTGTGATGTATCTTCTGGTGGATACAATCTCATCGCCCCATAAAAAGGTTAAGCTCCGTTTCGGGCTGATCTTTTTCGCCTGGTACAGTTCGGCAGTTAACCGAGCCATTTCTGCTAATGTACCAACGCCGCTGGCATTATCGTTTGCGCCAGGCTCCTGTACATGGGCGCTGAATACAAAACGCTCAGTAGGGTTTAGGCTACCCCTAACATTAGCTACAATGGTTAATTCCTCTGATGGATAAATTTTTGTCTGGATATTAACTTTTAACTTGGTTTCGCCTTTTAAGCAGGCTGCTTTTAATTTTTCTTTAGCCGCATAAGATAAAAGCAAAGTCCACACTTCACTATTGGCTTTCATGCTTCCGAACTGAATGGAAGTCTGGTGGATTTCGGGTTGGGTATATTTCGGCATCGAATAACCCAATACGCCAACTGCCCCAGCATTAGTGGCCATCTGAAGCAAGCGTGAAGGATTACTCTCGGTAAATAAAATCTTTCCCTTGAGGTCTGTTTTTTCAATTTCGCCGGGTGTAGCATTGGCGATGAAAACTACATTTGCTGTAATGCCTCCATTAGGTGTTGATGCGCAATTGATCGGGATCATATTGCGGTTGGTTTTGAAAGAGATTAGGGGTTGAGATTCGCCAACAATATCAATATTGGCATCAACAGGTTCCCAGGTATTGTTTTTCATCGCTCTTTTTTCGATGCGATAAGTTAACGGCGCCTCAAACTCGTTTTGTTTCTGTTCTACAAAACCAGCATTTTTAAGAATGTTTTCTACATAATGAATACTCGCGTTAAAACCTGTGTTGCCCGGAATGCGGAAATATTTTTCTACAAATGCTGTAGTTTCGTAAGCATTATTCTCATTAAAGCCAGCTCTGGTCAGTTTGAAATATCCGTCTGTTGGGTTTTGTGCATAACTTGCCAATCCCGCAAAAAGCAGTGTAAAAAGTATCTTCGTTTTCATGATCATCTATAAAAGCGAAAGATACTAAGAATATTCAATGTTGCTTAAGCGTAGCGTTTGCCAGTTTTGCGTTTTAATCCTTCGTCAACAGATAAAGGCCCCGAACCCACTACCCAAAACATAATGAGCAGGAATAATACCAGTACCGAAAACCATAATTCTGAATTCGGCGAAGAGAAACCCGGGGTAAGGTTAACGAAAAACACTGCAAAAAGTAAGATTGGAATCTGAATGACTACTGCAAAGCGGGTAACTAAACCAAGCGTAATTAAAACGCCCCCAACCAAATGCGCGAATGCGACAACATGAATAGCTATACTGATCAGCACGCCAGAAAAGCCAAATACGTTGTTTTGTGTGATCAGATTCTGGAGTACCGATGTGTCGCTGATAAAAGAAACACCTTTTCCAAAAATGATCAGGCCAAGGATAATGCGCAGGTAATCCAGCCATTTTGAGTGATGAACATCTCCCCAATGTTCAATTTTACGGATAACGTTCATAATGAACCTCCATTTTTTATGTGAATGATATAATAAGTTACGGATTTAAATTGATTTATCAAATAATTCGCTGGAAATCAATGCCATTAAGCTTGAATCATATTTATTTAAATTTTACGCATTGATGTAAAATTAACATAAAATTAATTTGTACCGTTTCGGTATTTGGTATGAATTTCGTATTATTGCTTAAATAGATAGGTTTTTTATCATGAGCAAAGAAATATTAGAGTTTTCTGTACAAGTAGATGAAAAATTTGACCTGAAATTTAATTGGTTGGATGGCTTTTGGGGCGCTGCGTTTAAATTTTTTGGAAAATAATTTTTTAAAATCTAAATTTTCTTAACGAACAATCACGGTTCGAACACTACAGTATTGCCTAATCTTTCTTGATTAACTGGAATTTAAGCCCTCCGCCTTTCTACCCTCTACCTTTAACCTCTTTTTTCTATATTTGCAAAATAATGAGTAGAAGAAAACCCGGTACGGTAACTATTGTTCCAAACGTACATATAATCGATATTGCTGAAGAGGGAAAAGGTGTTGGAAAGGCCGACGAGTTGGTCATTTTTGTTGATAAGGCTGTTCCCGGTGATGTTGTAGATGTTAGGTTGACCAAAAAGAAAAAGAATTTTGCAGAAGCCATCATTGAACAACTGCACGAAAAATCGGAACTACGCACCGATCCTTTTTGTCCTCATTTCGGAACCTGTGGCGGTTGCAAATGGCAGCACATGGGCTACGATGCACAGTTAAAATTTAAACAGAAAAATGTTGAGGCTGCTTTACAACGTCTTGGTAAAATAGATACGTCTGGCACTGAACCGATTTTAGGTTCGGCAAAAAACAGGTATTACCGGAATAAACTCGAATTTACTTTTTCGAACAAACGTTGGTTAGAAAAAACGGATATCGAACGTGAAGAGGATTTTGATATGAATGCGCTGGGTTTTCACGTGCCCCTGCGTTTCGATAAGATTTTAGATATCGAACACTGTTACCTGCAGGATGAGCCTTCTAATTCGATCCGAAATTCGGTGCGCAAATATGCTTCGGACAATAGTTTGTCTTTTTATGATTTACGTAACCATGAAGGTGCTTTACGCAACCTGATTATCCGTACTTCCACTACCGGAGAGGTAATGGTAGCAGTAGTTTTTGCTTATCCGGAGCAGGAGCAGATTGATGGCCTGATGAATTTCCTAAAGACAGAATTCCCTCAGATTACTTCATTACTATATATCGTTAACCAAAAGAAAAATGATACGATTTTTGATCAGGATGTGGTAGTGTTTTCTGGTAGAGACCATATTTTCGAAGAAATGGACGGCATCCGATTTAAAATTGGTGTGAAGTCTTTTTACCAGACCAATTCTGAGCAGGCTTTCGAATTATATAAAATTACCAGGGATTTTGCGGGGTTTAATGGCGATGAGCTGGTTTACGATTTATACACGGGTGCCGGTACAATCGCGAATTTTGTTGCAAAGAATGTAAAGCAGGTAGTAGGCGTAGAGTATGTACCAACCGCTATTGAAGATGCAAAGTTTAATTCTGAGTTAAATGGGATTGATAATACGATCTTTTATGCCGGAGATATGAAGGATATCCTTACTTCAGAATTTATCCTGGCTCATGGTAAACCAGATGTGGTAATTACTGATCCGCCAAGGGCTGGCATGCATGCGGATGTAGTACAGCGTTTGCTGGAAATGGAAGCAGAAAAAATTGTTTATGTGAGTTGTAATGCAGCTACACAAGCAAGAGATTTAGAGCTGTTGAAAGAAAAATATGATGTAGCACGCATTAAACCGGTGGATATGTTTCCACACACGCAACACGTAGAAAATGTGGTATTACTGAAGCTGAAAGCTTAATATGTAACATGGAAGATGTATGATGGAACCTTAAAACGTTTCAACATTCGAACTTTTCAACAACAAAAAATGGATAGAGAAGAATTATTAAGTGCAACGCCAGAAGATAGTGGGGCACCACAAAAACAGGAAAGCCCGCTGGTAAGTTTAGAGAAAGATCTGGAGTTTTACGCGGATGCCGTAAGGGAAGTTGCTATTGAAATTATGGTTGAAGGCATTTCAGCTTACCCTATTTTTATTGCGCACCAGCACGAAGTGAACATTGGCGAGCTTATTTTAAATAAAGAAGAACTCAACACCAACTGGACCATACAGGCTTCAACATTAGAAGAGTTTGTAGAAAAAGGAATTATCAATAAAGAAAAAAAAGAACCTTTCTTAAAGGTTTATAAAAAGCCTGAAGATTTTATGTGCGTATTCGTGATCGTTCCTGAAGGTGCCAACTTTATTTATTATCCCTACAAAAAAGGCAGAGGGTAGAAGATTTAAGATTTCCTACTATGGCCCGTTAACCACCAGGATCTGTAAAATCCATTAATCTGTGCAACCACCTTCCAAAAAAAACGCTGCTTTGCATCCACAAAGCAGCGAGTTATCATTAACTAAACTAAACTCTTAATTTACGTGGTGTACATCTCCGCTTTTTGAGCTGGAGGTTTTCTTTAATGAGGCATTTCCTTTGTAGCTCACATCGCCACCACCGCTTGCACTTGCTTCTAGGCCTTTATTTACATAGAGATTAACATCCGAACCGCCAGAAGCCTGTACTTTCGCGTAATCTGCAATTAATTCATAGGCATCAATATCGCTGCCTCCGCTCGATTGAATGGTCATATTTGCTGCTTTGCCTTTTAAATCGAGGTCGCTACCACCACTCGATTGAATGGATAGGTCGTTACAAACTACAGTCAGTTTTAAGTCAGAACCTCCCGAAGAACGGAGGGCAAGCTTATCTGTTTTGATCTGGGTTTGTGTAAAAACATCCGATCCTCCCGATGCCGCTAGTGCATTTAATGTTTTAAAACTCACGTAAGCTTTAATGACACGGTTTTTAAACAGGCCGCTCCAATTAATGCCATCTTTGAATTTTATATTGATATTGCTGCCGTTTTGTTCAACAACGATATCCTTTAAGGTTTCCGAATCAGATTTTATACTTACGCTTTCGCTATTGCCCTGGGTAAGGTATAAATCTATTCCACTGCTCACCCCTATACTGTTAAAGTTTTTTACCGGGAAATTTTTCGCTTCCTGTGCTTTAGCCATATAGCTGGTTACGATCATAAATAAAATGGCGGATGATTTGGTGATGATTTTCATAATTGTATTTCGTTAAATGATTCTTGATTGTCATACCGCAATGTTCCTGGGATGATAATTCAAGATTTTGTGTTTTGGTTATTGATTAGACGCATCTCTAACCGAAACGTTGCAAACAATCGAAATTATTTTTAAAATAGTTTGAATTTCATGCTTAAAATCGTTCTTTTTGTATTCAATCCTTTTTATACAATGGCATCGCAATTACTTATTCTTAACAAGAAGCAGATTCAGCAGAAAATAGACCGCATAGCTTATCAGATATTGGAAGACAACCTGAACGAAAAAGAAATTGTACTTGCCGGTATTTGGGACCGCGGGTACAAACTGGCGCTTAGGTTGGAGAAGGTACTTAAAAAGATCTCTGGATTTAAATTGACCTTATTGCGTATCGATTTACAAAAGGAAAGCAGTAAACTGGTTGCCTCAACCGATCTGGGTGAAAGCCATTGGAAAAATAAAGTGATCATTATTGTTGATGATGTGTTGAACAGCGGTAAAACCCTTGCTTACGGTTTGGGTGTTTTCTTAAATACGCCGCATAAAAAAATCCGTACGGTTGTTCTCGTAGACCGGAGCCATAAAATTTTTCCCGTAGCTACTGATTTTGTAGGATTAGAACTTGCCACTATTCTAAAGGAACATGTAGATGTAGTGATGGATGTGGAGGGTGAAGAAGACCGGGTTTATCTGAGCTAGATTAAGATGTAAAATGGAAGAGGTAAGATGGATGAAAACTTTCTTTTACAGAAGCTTTCAATCCGTTGAGTACATGATATAGTCGTCACTATATACGGGGACTATATGTTAAAGATTTGCAATTTACCGTTTGTATCGTCCTCGTTTGTAACGAGGATGAATGAGAATAGCGATTGTATCGCTAATATTCAAAACATTTAAAACTATTATGCCACATTGTAAATGTGGATCTCGGTAATCCTCGTTACAAACGAGGACTATACGTTAAAGATTTGCAATTTACCGTTTGTATCGTCCTCGTTTGTAACGAGGATGAATGAGAATAGCGATTGTATCGCTAATATTCAAAACATTTGAAACTATTATGCCACATTGTAAATGTGGATCTCGATAATCCTCGTTACAAACGAGGACTATATGTTAAAGATTTGCAATTAAGCCCAATTTTTTGCAATTTCCCAAAATGTACCATCCCAGAAAAAATAATTTGATTTTTAGCTTTTTCTCCTGGTATATCCAATTTATCATCAAAAAGGATTTTGCAGGGTTTAATTACGATAATATAGAAATCAGACAAGATAATTCCGTTTTGGTTTTAGCCAATCACTTCAGTTGGTGGGATGGTTTTTTCCTTTTTTACATCAACAAAAAGGTTTTCAAAAAACAATTTCACGTATTGGTGAATGCCGAAAATTATAATAATGTTGGTTTTCTGAAATATCTGGGTGCTTTTGCTGCAGAAAATAAAGGCAAAGATGTTTTGGAAACCCTTAACTACGCTGGCAAACTGTTAGATGATCCTGCTAATCTGGTGCTGGTGTTTCCGCAAGGGAAATTGCATTCCAATCATGTAAAAAATATCAACTTTGAGAAAGGCGTAATGCAGATGATCAACGCCAGTCAGAAAAAAATCAACATCATTTTTGCCGCTACATTTATCGATTTTTTTGCGAAAAGAAAACCATCTGCTTATACTTATGTACAACATTGGGAGAATGAGGAATATGTGAGTTTACAATTGCTAAAAAGCGCTTATAATAAACATTACGATCAATCAGCTGTTAAACAAATTCAGATTATTGAATGACAATTTTTATTTACGCCGTTTTAATTTTTCTCGTTATCCGGTTTTCGGTTACCGTTTTCAATTTCCTGTCTAATCCGAAGTTGCCCAGGGTTGTTAAACATTATCAGGATAAAGTTTCCATTTTAATTCCGGCGAGAGATGAAGCGGCCAATATACTCGAACTGCTTATTTCGATTAAAAATCAGGATTATAACCATTATGAAGTGATCGTTTTGGATGATAACAGTAACGACAACACTTACGCCCTAGTAGCTGATTTTTGCGTTTCAAATCCACAGTTTAAAGTGCTAAGGGGAAAAGAGCTTCCAAACAATTGGCTTGGAAAAAACTATGCCTGCCACCAGCTCAGCGAATTGGCTACAGGAAAATACCTTTTATTTATCGATGCTGATGAATCGATAAAACGAGGTTTGATCAATAGTTTAATAGCCCGGATGGAAATTGGCGAACTAAGCTTGCTGAGTGTTTTTACCAATCAGACCATGAAGTCGTTAGGCGAGCGGTTTACGGTACCATTGATGCATTTTATTCTCTTAAATTTACTCCCCCTGCGCCTGGTTAAACTTTCAAAAAATCCGGCATTTGCGGCAGCAAGTGGGCAATGTATGTTTTTTAATGCCGCCAATTACAAAGAAAACCGTTGGCATGAACGGGTTAAACACCAGGTGGTGGAAGATGTGGAGATTATGAAACTGGTCAAACAGGAAAAATTTAATGCCGAAGCACTTTTGGCCAACGGACTGATTTATTGCAGGATGTATAAAAATATGGGTGAAAGCTTAAATGGTTTTAGTAAAAATTTACTTGCGGGTTTTGGTAATAACATGATAATATTATTACTTTACCAGCTTTTGGTAACAATAGGGCCGGTAATTTTAATCTTAAACTTTAATGTTGCTTTACTTGTATTACCCTTAACTTTAATAGTCTTAAGTAGAATCATGATCTCTTATTTATCCGGACAGAACGTTTTGATAAATGTGGTCTTACATCCATTTCAGATGTTGTTCTTCTTAATTATTTCACTTATTTCGATAAAAAAACATATTTTTAAAACAGGCACATGGAAGGGCAGAACGATCAAAGCGATTTAAGGGTTAAAAGGATTGCGGTTGCTGTAATTATCATTTTTCATTTAGTTGGTTTGCTTGGCTTTTTAATCCCTGCCGCTCACCCTTATTTTATCAAGCTTGTTCCTTTTCATTTGTTATTGATGTTTGCTGTAATTGTTTTTGCATACAATGCGGATGTAAAGCGGCTTTTATTATTTGTTTCAGGAGTTTTTCTCTGTGGATTTTTGGTTGAGGTGTTAGGTGTACACACCGGGAAGATATTTGGCAGCTATTATTATGGCGATACATTAGGTTATAAGATTGCTGCGGTTCCATTGTTAATGGGGGTTAACTGGGTAATCCTTATTTTCAGTGTTGGGCAGATGATGAAAGGTATGAAAATCAGGCACAGCGTCTTAGCATCGGTTGTTGGTGCTTTTATACTCGTAGGTTTCGATTTCTTTTTAGAACCCGTGGCCATGAAGTTTGATTACTGGCAATGGGACTGGCACGAAATCCCTGTTCAAAATTACGTAGCCTGGTTTATCGTTTCGGTAATCTTGTTGAAGTTTTACTATGCTTTAGGTTTAAAACAGCAGAAATATATCGGTACTGCAATGTTCCTGTCGCAGCTTATCTTTTTTGTTGTCTTATACATGACAACCAGAACAAATATTTTTGCTTAATTTTGTATCGCAATGGGTTATAACTTACAGGTTAACATCGATAAATCATCAGGCTTTTGCTTCGGCGTGGTATATGCCATAGAAATGGCTGAAGATATCTTGGATAATGAAGGGTATTTGTATTGCCTGGGTGATATTGTTCATAATGATGAAGAAGTTGAACGTTTAACCAAACGTGGATTAAAAATCATTGATCACGAAGTTTTAAAAAACCTTAGGGATGAAAAGGTTTTGATCCGTGCCCATGGCGAAGCACCGTCTACTTACCAACTTGCTTTAGAAAACAACCTTACGCTTATCGATGCTTCTTGCCCTGTGGTTTTGAAACTCCAGAACAGGATCAAAAATTCGCATGACGACGATGAACAAGTCCTTATTTTTGGCAAACATGGTCATGCCGAAGTGATCGGGCTTCAAGGTCAGACTGATGGTAAAGCAATTGTATTTCAGGATTTGGCCGAATTAGACAATGTAGAACTTCCTGCTAAATTTACCTTATACAGCCAGACTACTAAAAGCACCGATAAATTCTACCACATTAAAGATGAACTGTTAAGCCGTGGTTACGAAGTTAAGGCAAACGATACCATTTGCAGACAGGTATCTAACCGTTACGAAGAACTCGAAGATTTCGTAAGTCATTACGATCGGATCGTTTTTGTATCTGGCAAAAAATCATCAAACGGAAAAGTACTTTACGATGTCTGTAAAAAACACAATGATAATTCTTACTTCATTTCTAATGTTGAAGAGTTGGATCAAAGCTGGTTTAATGAAAACGATAAAGTAGGCATCTGCGGGGCCACTTCTACACCAATGTGGTTGATGGAGAAGGTTAAAGCTGCTTTGGAGCAATACTAGATTTTTCTGATGAGTCGTCACCCTGAATTTAGTTCAGGGTCTATATATCGAGTAAAGATGCTGAAACAAGTTCAGCATGACGAAATAAATTAAAAGAGGCATTGAAAACTGTAAATCCATATACTGGAATCCTGGTTGCGTTAACCGTAATTGCCTGCTGGTTTGTTTCACTTTATTTCTTGCTTACCTGGCATTTCTACTGGAGCAATCCTTTGGTTTATTTGATGGTTTTTGTACAGATGCATTTGTATACAGGTTTATTCATCACTGCCCATGATGCCATGCACGGAACGATTTCGCCAAATAGAAAAGTAAATAATTTTATCGGTTATCTTTCTGTTTTTCTTTATGCAGGTTTTTTCTATAACCGTTTGTATGCGAAACATCACCAGCACCATAATCACGTACACACCGAAAATGATCCTGATTTTGCGCCACATGGTTTTTGGAAATGGTATTTCCGGTTTATGCTAAATTATGTTACCATCATCCAGATGGTGATTATGGCTTCGGCCTATAATGTGCTCAAAATCTGGGTTGATGAAAGGAATTTGCTTTTGTTTTGGGTGTTACCATCCTTATTAAGCACTTTTCAATTGTTTTATTTTGGCACATACCTGCCGCACAAAGGGGAGCATGATAACGAATACCATTCATCTACTTTGCAGAAAAACCATTTTTTGGCCTTTATTACCTGTTACTTTTTCGGTTATCATTTAGAACATCACCAAAAACCAGGTATGCCCTGGTGGCAACTGCATAAAACGAAAGGATAGGCCGGTTGTGGTGTCAGATTGATCTTGGTGTAAGATATTACCATACTGACATTAAAGGAATTTTACCAAAGTTTTGCCCTATCCTTATATCCTTTTAGACTCCAGACGTGATTAATACAGCATTTTTTGACTAAAAAATGTCGACCATCACATTTTTAGGATAGGTAAAAAACAATAAAAAGGCGATATTTGCGCCACGAAACATATTCTTGTATAGATGAGCAAAAAGGGAATTTTACTGGTAAATTTAGGAACACCTGATAGTCCGGCAACGGCTGACGTTAAAAAATACTTGGATCAGTTTTTAATGGACGAGAGGGTAATTGATATTCCGAAGTTCAACCGCGCATTATTGGTTAAAGGAATTATCGTTCCTTTCCGTAGTCCTAAAACAGCAAAACTATACAAGGAAATCTGGAATGAAAATGGCTCGCCACTTTTGTTTTATAGCAGGTTGCAGGCCAAAATGTTACAGGAAAGATTAGGTGACGATTACCATGTAGAACTGGCGATGCGTTACCAAAGTCCATCAATTGCATCGGCACTGGCAAACTTAAAAGCTGGCTTGGTAGAAAGCATCCAGGTGATCCCGATGTTTCCTCAGTATGCATCAGCGAGCTCAGGCTCGGTAATGCAGTTGGTGATGGAGCTGGTAAGCAAGTGGCAAACCGTTCCTCCAATCTCCTTTGTCAATTCTTTCCATGATAACGAGCTGATGATTAAAGTTTTCGCAGAAAATGCCAGAAAGCACAATGTAGCAAGCTATGATCACATCCTGTTCAGTTTCCATGGTTTGCCGGAGCGTCAATTGTTAAAGTGTGACCATACCGGAAGCTACTGCTTAAAAAGTGCCGATTGCTGTCAGACCTTAAACGATACGAATAAATTCTGTTATTCTGCGCAAGGGCATGATACTGCCAGATTGATCGCTAAAGAATTAAACTTATCAAGAGATCAATATACGGTATGTTTCCAGTCCCGTTTAGGTAAAGAGCCCTGGGTACAACCTTACACTACCGATGTGTTGAAGAAACTAGCCGCAGAAGGCAAGAAACGTTTGTTGGTTTTCAGTCCGGCTTTTGTGGCTGATTGTTTAGAAACACTTTACGAAATTACGGTAGAATACCACGAAGAGTTTAAAGCCTTAGGAGGCGAACATGTTCAACTGGTAGAAAGTTTAAACGATAGTCCTGTATTCATTGAGGCGCTTGCCGGAATGGTTAAATAGTTTTAGATTTAGAGATGGCGAATTTTATCATTTTGATGGGCGTTTCGGGGAGTGGTAAAACCGTTGTTGGAAAAGCTTTGGCGCCAAGGTTAAATGCCGAATTTATAGATGGTGATAACCTGCATTCGCAACGGAATGTGGATAAAATGGCTGCCGGGATTCCCCTAACGGATGCCGACCGCTTAGATTGGTTAGAGTTGATCGCCAAAGTTGGCCGCGAGCATGCCGCTCATGGTGCAACCTGTATTATTGCCTGTTCTGCACTAAAGAAATCTTATCGCGATCTGTTAAGAAGAGATAATGCATCCATCCGCTTTGTCTATTTAAAAGGAAGTTTCGATTTGATCCACGATCGGATTACCAAGCGCTCGCACCAATATATGCCTTCGAGTTTATTGAAAAGCCAGTTTGAAACCCTGGAAGAGCCACAAAATGAGGAGCAGGATATAATAACCGTTTCAATCGATCAAAGTATTCCCGAAATTGTGGAAGAAATTGCTAAGGCTGATCTGATTTCGTAATCATCGAAATGATCTGATCTGTCGCACCTTTTTTCTCTGTCACATATTTTCTGGCTTCATCTGCCGCAGTTTTACTTTCGGCAAAACCCTCGAAAGCATTGATTAATTCTTCTGCTGATGAAATAGTTTTTGCCGCACCAATGGCAATTAAATCTTTTGCTTCCTGAAATTTATCGTATTTAGGACCGAAAATTACGGGTAAGCCGAATGCAGCGGCTTCTAAAGTATTGTGAATTCCCGTTCCGAAACCGCCACCAATGTAGGCCACCTTTCCATATTGATAGAGCGAAGACAGCATGCCGATGTTATCGATGATGAGTGTTTGGTGTTCGGCATTTAGCGTATGATCAGCGGAACTGAAAACTGAAAACCGAAAACTGCCAACCGAAAACTGTTTCTCGATACTTTCAATATGGCTTTCATGGATCTCATGCGGAGCGATGATAAATTTCCAGTTCGGATACTGTTGGGGCAAAACCGATAATATTTTTTCATCCTCGGGCCAGGTGCTTCCACATACTAAGGTAGGGGAACCGCCAATAAAACTTTCAATCAGGTTAAGCTGTTTCGGCGATTGCGCATTTTCATATACGCGGTCGAAACGGGTATCGCCGTTTATGGTTACCTGATTTAAACCAATTGATTTTAAAAGCTTCTCACTTTCTTCATTTTGGACAAAAAAGTAAGTAACCGACTTTAAAATATTGCGATAAAATCCACCATACCATTTAAAAAAGGCCTGATTTTTCCTAAAAATCCCTGAAATTAGATATAAAGGAATACTCCGATCTTTTAATTCCTTAAAATAAAAATGCCAAAACTCATATTTGGTGAAAATGACCATTTCAGGATTAATGTGGTCAATAAACCGTTTGGCATTACTAGCGGAATCAATCGGGAGATAAAATACGTCAGCCAGGGCATAATTTTTCCTGATTTCATATCCCGAAGGAGAAAAAAAAGTGACTACGATTTTCTTCGCTGGATAAAGTGTTTTTAGTTTTTCTAACACTGGCCGGCCCTGCTCAAATTCGCCTAATGATGCAAAATGAAACCATATATGTTTTTCGGCAGGGTTAATTTTCTGGGCAATTATACTAAAGATATTTTTACGCCCATTTATAAATAATTTAGCCTTAGGATTAAATAAAGAGAATATCCTGATGAGTAAAGTATAGGTACGGATTCCGATGATGTAAAGTAATTTCATATCTTCGTGCCAAGATAAAACGAATATATTTAAAAAGCTTAAAAATATATGGATCTATCGCAATTTAGCCTAATATTCAACGCAATAAATAGGTTGTGAAGATTGCTCCTTACCAGCAAAAAATAAAATATAACAGATGAAGATAGCCGTTATTGGTACCGGATACGTAGGTTTAGTTACCGGAACCTGTTTAGCCGAAACAGGAAATGATGTAATATGTGTTGACGTTAACGAAGCAAAGGTAAAACAGATGCAGGCGGGCGAAGTGCCGATTTATGAGCCTGGATTAGATCTTTTGTTCCATAGAAATATTGAGCAGAAAAGATTAACCTTTACCACCAATCTTGCTGATGCCGTAAAGGATGCACAGATTATTTTTATGGCTTTACCAACGCCTCCCGGTGGAGATGGTGCAGCCGATCTTTCTTATATTTTAGGTGCTGCAAAAGATATTTCCAAACTGATTACCGAATATAAGGTAATTGTAAACAAGTCTACCGTTCCTGTTGGTACGGCAGATAAAGTTAAAGCCGTTTTTGCCGAAAATACTTCGGTCGAGGTTGATGTGGTATCCAATCCCGAGTTTTTAAGGGAAGGGGTAGCTGTTGATGATTTCATGAAACCAGACCGTGTTGTTTTGGGTACCAAGAGTGAAAAAGCGAAAAAACTGATGACTGAACTTTATGGGCCCTATGTTCGTCAGGGGAACCCTATTCTTTTTATGGATGAACGCTCTTCTGAGTTAACTAAATACGCAGCAAACTCTTTCCTTGCCACTAAAATCACGTTCATGAACGAAGTGGCCAACCTTTGCGAGCTGGTGGGGGCCGATGTTGATGCGGTTAGAAGAGGTATCGGTTCTGATGACCGTATTGGTAAACGTTTCCTTTTTCCGGGTGTAGGTTACGGTGGCTCATGTTTCCCGAAAGATGTCCAGGCATTGGTCAAATCATCTGATGATTATGCCTACGATTTTCAGATTCTGAAATCGGTGATGGAGGTTAATGAGCGGCAAAAAACCATTTTGGTAGATAAGGTGCTTAAATATTATAAAGGTGATATTGAAGGAAAACATTTTGCCCTTTGGGGATTGGCTTTTAAACCCGAAACCGACGATATCCGGGAAGCACCTGCTTTATATATTATTGATGCGCTGGTTAAAAATGGAGCAACTGTTACCGTGTTCGATCCCGAAGCAATGGAGAATGTTAAAAATATTATTGGCGACCAGGTAAATTACGCTAAGAATCAATATGAAGCGTTGGAAAGTGCTGATGCCCTGTTGATTGCGACGGAATGGTCGGTTTTTCGTAACCCCGATTTTGAAAAAATAGACAGCACTTTGAAAAATAAAGTCGTTTTCGATGGTCGAAATTTGTATGATTTGCAAAAAATGATCGATCTTGGCTATTATTATAATAGCATAGGTAGAAAATTAATCGATTAAAATGGGTCAAAAAAGAATATTGATTACAGGCGCAGCCGGATTTTTAGGTTCACACCTTTGTGATCGTTTTGTAAAAGAGGGTTATTATGTTATCGGAATGGATAACCTGATTACCGGTGATCTCGCGAACATCGAACATTTGTTTAAGCTGGAAAATTTCGAGTTTTATAACCACGATGTTTCTAAATTTGTACATATTCCTGGCCAGCTCGACTATATCCTGCACTTTGCCTCACCGGCAAGTCCGATTGATTATCTTAAAATACCGATCCAAACCCTTAAGGTAGGTTCACTAGGTACACATAACCTTCTGGGTTTAGCGCGGAACAAAAATGCTAGGATGCTGATCGCATCAACTTCTGAAGTATATGGGGATCCGAATGTGAATCCACAACCGGAAGAATACTGGGGCAATGTAAATCCGGTTGGTCCACGTGGCGTTTATGATGAGGCCAAGCGTTTTCAGGAAGCCATTACCATGGCTTACCATACCTTTCATGGTGTAGAAACCAGGATCGTGAGAATCTTTAATACTTATGGACCAAGAATGCGCCTGAATGATGGACGTGTTTTGCCTGCTTTTATTGGACAGGCTTTAAGGGGCGAAGATTTAACTATTTTTGGCGACGGAAGTCAGACCCGTTCTTTCTGTTACGTTGATGACCTCATTGAAGGTATTTATCGGTTGTTAATGAGCGATTATGCACAGCCGGTAAATATTGGTAACCCGGATGAAATTACCATTAAACAATTCTGCGAAGAAATTATCAAATTAACAGGTACTACACAGAAAATTGTATACAGGGAGCTTCCACAGGATGACCCTAAACAACGTAGGCCCGATATTACCAAGGCGAGATCGCTATTGGGATGGGAGCCAAAGATTGGCCGTGCTGAAGGATTAAAAATTACATACGAATATTTTAAATCATTGCCTGCTGAGGCTTTGGAGAAAATAGATCATAAAGATTTTACCACATTTAACCGTTAAAATGGCAAAAATATTAGTTACTGGTGGAACAGGATACATAGGTTCGCACACAGCTGTAGAGTTACACAACGCAGGATACGAAGTTGTAATTATCGATAACCTTTCTAACTCGAATATCAAAATTTTAACCCAGCTTCATGCCATCACTGGCAAATGGTTCGATTTCCATGAAATTGATCTGCAGGATGATAAAGCTGTTCAGGAATTTGCAGAAAGCCATACCGATATTGATGGGATTATTCACTTTGCTGCTTATAAAGCAGTTGGAGAATCGGTTGAGCAGCCATTAAAATATTATAGAAATAATTTCTATAGTTTGATAAACCTGTTAACTTCGTTTAACAGAAAGATTAATTTCGTGTTTTCTTCATCATGTACCGTTTATGGCCAGCCAGAAGCGCTCCCGGTAACAGAAGCTGCTCCGGTACAAAAAGCAGAATCTCCTTACGGAAATACCAAACAGATTGCGGAAGAAATATTGGCAGAAACTGCTGCGGTAACCCCAGATTTAAACATCATCGCTTTACGTTATTTCAATCCGGTTGGTGCACACGAAACAGCATTGATTGGCGAATTGCCAAATGGCGTGCCTGCAAACCTTGTTCCTTTCATCACCCAATCGGCTATCGGCAAACGTGGTCCGATTACCGTTTATGGAAATGATTACGATACTCCTGATGGTTCTGCCATCCGCGATTATATTCATGTGGTTGATCTTGCAAAAGCTCACGTAGCCGCCATTAAAAGATTAGAAGAGGGAAAAGCAGCAACCAACTACGATGTTTTCAATATCGGTACCGGAAAAGGTTCTTCGGTTTTAGAGATTATTGCAGCCTTCGAAAGGGTGAATGATGAAAAACTTGATTATAAAATTGGCCCGAGAAGAGCAGGTGATATTGTTCAGATTTATGGTGATGTTACTAAATCCAATCAAGAATTGGGATGGAAAGCTGGGCTTGATATCAATGAGATGATGCGTTCGGCATGGGAATGGGAAAAATACATTAAGGCTAACCCTTTTTAGATGAAGTTAGCTGAGCACAAAGATTTAAAAGCTGCCATAACTGAACTGCCTGTTAAAGAAAAAGATAAGCTGTTGTTGCGTTTGGTGGCCAAGGATAAAGTGCTTACAGAACATCTTCATTATAAATTATTAGAGGATGAAACCGATCTGGAAGACCGGAAAGAAAAGATTAAAGCCGATGTGGATGAACAGATTCTGGAACTGAAGAAACTCAATGCCAAAGAAGCATTGGTAAAGGTAAGGAAGATGATTACATCGGTTAACCACTTTTATAAAGTAACCAAAGATCCTGTTGGAGAGGTAGAGCTGAAGTTGTTTATCCTCAATGCCATCCCTTTTGATTATAAGAAATCAATTTTTGGTTACCGCGATTTTATGATGCTTTTTAGTATTTTTTACTTGAAAACGGTCGCGGTAACCCTAAATAAATTCAAAAAATTACACGAAGACCTGCAATTCGATTTAAGCGAAGACTTAAATCGTTTGCTCGATAAAATCTATTCCTCTAAATTGGCAGGTGCGGCAGAGGCCAGTAATCTGCCAAGGGAGATCAGTTAAAATTATAATCTAGCATGATGTTCGGATTATTTAAAAAGAAAAAAATAGCACCCGAATTTAATTTCTCCGGTATTGGAACAGATATGCACTCGCACATTATTCCAGGAATTGATGATGGTGCGCGAAATATTAAAGACTCCCTGCTTCTTGCTAAAAAATTTAAGGCTTTAGGTTATCAGAAGCTGATTGCCACGCCACACATCATGGCCGATTATTACCGAAACACACCCGATACGATTAACCGTGGATTGGATATACTGAAGAAAGGCCTGCAAGAGATCGAACTTGATCTGGAGGTTGATGCCGCTGCCGAATATTACCTGGATGAAACCCTTGAAAAGAAGGTCAGGCAAAAACAGGTGCTCACTTTTGGAAGCAATTATCTTTTATTTGAACTTTCTTACATCAATGCACCTCAAAACCTGATCGGCTTTATTAAAATAATGCAGGATGCCGGATATAAGCCTGTCCTGGCGCATCCCGAAAGGTATCCTTATTATTATGGTTCTTTTGAAAGCTATCACCAAATCAGAGAAACAGGCTGCTTGTTGCAAATGAACAGTATTGCTTTAACAGGTTATTATGGTTCTGGGGCAAAAAAAATAGCCGAAGAAATGGTAGAAAACCATATGGTCGATTTTATCGGCAGCGATATGCACCATTTAAAACATGCCGCCGCGCTCGAAGATAGCCTCAGCACGCCCTTAATGCAGCAGTTGCTTACGCAGCATCAATTGAATAACGCACTGCTCTAAACCCCTAAAGGGGACTTTGCCTTTCTCCCGGTTATACCTGGTTTTTAAAAGAGTGTTTATTAATTTTGCTGTCTGAATAACTTCTGACAGCGTGTACAAATAATTAATATGGATTTACCGTCGTTATATTTTTCATGCCTCTAGCTCCCTTTAAGTGCTGGGGGTTATTCGTATCTCAACGCCTCTACAGGATCTAACTTTGATGCTTTTTTTGCAGGATAGTATCCAGATAAGATCCCTACCAGTACACACAGTACAAAACCGCCTATAATAAAGAGCCAGGGGATCAGGAAAGAGCCACCCATGGCTAGAGAGATCAGGTTTCCTAAAACGATGCCAAGGAAGATGCCAAAAACCCCACCCATTAAACAGATCACCACCGCTTCAATTAAAAACTGACGACGGATTACCTTAGGGTTTGCACCAATCGCTTTACGGATACCAATTTCGCGGGTACGTTCGGTAACCGAAACCAGCATAATATTCATCAGTCCGATAGAAGCGCCGATTAAGGTAATAATTCCGATCGCAACCCCTCCAATGGCCACAAATGCCAGGTTTTCGAATAAGGTTTGGGCAATGGCATCACTTTTTGTGATTTCGAAGTTATTGGTTTCGCTTATTTTTACTTTCCGGATATTCCTGAACAAAGCCGTAGATTCGCCGATAATGTTTTCTTGCATTTCGTTGCTCGGAACCATTACCGTTATGGTATAAGATGGATTGGCATTGGCATTAATCTGCTTTGCTTTTAAAAGCGGAACGTAAACGGCCCTATCGCCACTAAAGCCCATACTCGATCCCTTTTTCTCCAGTATGCCTACAATTTTGAAACGGTTATTGCCTACATTGATCAGTTTATCCAATGGATCTGAGTCTTTAAACAATTTTTCCACTACCTCACCACCAACGATACAAACGTTGCTTCCTAACTGTATTTCTGAAACACTAAAATTTCTTCCCTGTGATAAATTCAGACCTTGAGAGGCTAAACCGTTTTCATCAATTCCCTGCACATTAATATTAGGGTTTGTTTTTAAGCTGCCGTATTTGATGGTAGAACCGCCGCTTGCGAAAACGCTTACGGCTACGGTAGCCGGAGTTTTCAGACTGTCTTTAAACTTAACCGCATCTTCATAACGGATAGCTTTAAAAGGTTTCGGCCTTTTCCCATTTCCAATCCTGATCCCGGTACCACGGTTCCTGATGGTAAATGAGTTGGCCCCCATGCTACTAAAAGCGTCGGTCATACTTTTCTTTACAGCATCAAGCGTGGTTAAAATCCCAACCAAAGCCATTAAACCAATGGCAATAATCAAGGCGGTAAGCATGGTACGCAAGCGGTTACCCTTAATAGATTCTAATGCCAGTCTGATGTTTTCTCTGTAATTCATTTAGTATTGCGATAAGCGTTTGGCGGGCAAAGCTTGTAAAAATAAAAAAAGTCCCGATGTTTAGACAAGGGGACCGCACTATATGTTACAATAATATTTTATTTATGCCGAGAAACTCGTGCCACAGCCACAAGTGCTGGTTGCATTCGGGTTAACAAAGGTAAAACCGCGTGAGTTTAATCCATCCTGCCAATCGATCATCATGCCCATTAAGTACATCTGGTGTGCTTTGTTCATGAAAACCTTGATGCCATCAATAAAATATTCCTGATCGCCTTCTTTTTTCTGATCAAAACCTAAGATATAATTCATTCCGGCACAACCGCCGCCCTCTACGCCAACGCGTAATCCATAATCTTCACCGATCTCCTGCTGATCTTTTAATTTATATAACTCTTTAGCTGCGCCTTCTGAAAAAGTAACCGGTGCAAATGCTGTATCAACTGTTGTGCTCATGTTATTTAAATTTTATCTGTTACAAATATAAATAATAATGCACATTTTTGCTTTTAACGGTTCGTTAATATTACCGTAATTAAACAATACTTATGAATACCCAACAGATTTTAATTGATATAGTGATCTTATTTGCAGGCATTTTTGCTGCGTCAATGGCCGTTTATTATATTTTAAAGAGTGATATCCAGCGTTTCTTTAATCTTAAAACCATCGAAATCAATAAAGAAAGCAGGGCACATCTTTTACCATTGCGGTTACAGGCACACGAACGTTTAATCATTTTTATCGACCGTATTAACCCTGCAAACCTCCTGGTGCGGTTACATCAACAAGGAATTGCCATCGCAACTTTGCAGGCAGGGATCTTAAATGAAGTGCGTTCGGAGTATCAGCATAACATTACCCAGCAGTTATACGTAGATAGCATCACATGGAATGTGGTGCGTAAGTTAAAAGAGGATACCATTGCGATGATCAATAATGCAGTACAGGGTTTGCCAGCCGATGCAAATGGAATCGAATTAAGTAAAGCAATTTTACAGCACATGGCCAGTATAGATGAAAATCCGTACGATTTAACCATTGAACTGATCAAAAAAGATATACATAGGTTGTTTTAATGGGGTTAACTGGTTAATTGAAATCCGATCCTTAGCTAATTTTACAGTTAACCAAATAACCAGTTTCAACAGTAACCAGCACGCTGGGACAATGAACCGATAGCAAATGAACCAAATATATGAGCGATAAAAAACATACTACTACTTCGGGCATTGAAATTAAGGCTTTGTATACGGAGGCGAAACCAATGGAAGAGTTGCCGGGCGAGTTTCCTTTTACCAGGGGAATCCAGAAGGATATGTACCGTGGCCGTTTATGGACCATGCGGCAGTATGCAGGTTTTTCGACTGCTGAAGAATCGAACAAACGGTATCATTATTTATTGGCCCAGGGAACAACGGGTTTATCAGTTGCTTTCGATCTCCCTACACAGATCGGTTACGATTCTGATCATGAAATGGCCGATGGTGAAGTAGGGAAGGTTGGGGTGGCTATTGATTCGTTAAAGGATATTGAGATTCTGTTCGATGGTATTGAACTGAAAAATATCACCACATCAATGACGATCAATGCTACCGCTTCAATTTTATTGGCCATGTACATTGCACTGGCCAAAAAACAAGGTGCGGATTTAAAACAGGTTTCGGGTACGATTCAGAACGATATTTTAAAAGAATACGCCGCGAGGGGGACTTACATCTATCCGCCGAAGCAATCCATGCGCTTGATCACCGATATTTTTGAATTTTGTAGCAAAGAAGTACCCAAGTGGAATACCATTTCTATCTCTGGTTACCATATTCGCGAAGCTGGTTCCAGTGCCGTGCAGGAACTTGCGTTTACGCTCGCCAATGGAAAAACTTACTTAAAGGCTGCGTTAGATAAGGGTTTAGCTATTAATGTATTCGCTAAACGTTTGTCGTTCTTTTTTAATTGCCACAACAATTTCTTCGAAGAGATTGCAAAATTTAGGGCGGCAAGGCGCATGTGGGCGAAAATAACCAAAGATTTGGGTGCTACAGACGAGAAAGCCCAAATGCTGCGGTTTCATACGCAAACCGGTGGTTCTACGCTAACAGCGCAGCAACCGCTAAACAATGTCATCAGGGTAAGCAATCAGGCCATGGCTGCGGTTTTAGGTGGTACACAGTCATTACATACCAATGGTTACGATGAGGCACTTTCATTGCCAACTGAATCGGCGGCAAAAATTGCATTGCGTACACAACAGATTATTGCCTTCGAGAGTGGCGTTCCCGATACGGTCGATCCATTGGCAGGATCATTCTTTGTAGAGAACTTAACCGATGAGGTTGAAGCTGCTGCCTGGGCTTATATCGATCGGATAGATGCGATGGGCGGTTCGGTTAATGCCATTGAAAGTGATTACATGCAAAATGAAATTGCGAATGCGTCTTATCAATATCAAAAGGAAATTGAAAGTGGCGAAAGGATCTCAGTAGGGGTGAATAAGTTTACTCAGGAAGAAGAAGGTTTAACAGAAGTTTTTAATATTGATGACTCCATCCGAAAGCTGCAATCCGAAAAACTCGATCAATTGAAAGCGACCCGAGATCATGCAGCTGTAGAAAAGTCATTGCAGAAGTTAAGTGAAGCTGCTCATGGTGAAACCAACCTGATGCCGCTGATTATTGATGCCGTTGAAAAGTATGCTACACTAGGCGAAATCGCTGATGTGTTTAGGGCCAGTTTTGGCGTGTATTAGAACACATCGGTTTTCATTTTCTTTTGCTTTAAAATGGCGGTATTTTGCTTTTCATGATCTTGATCAAAAATCAATAGTTATTGTGTACCGTAATTCCAGATAAATGGATTACTTGTCGTAAAATTCATACATCAGCAGTTAAAAATGGTTTAATCAAAATTGGTGCTAATCAATAGGGTAAAAGACTGTTTGTTTAGTTTTTACTATATGTTTGATTTACAGGCGATTCTGTGTTTGGTGAATTAAAAATGAATAATTATCTCCTAAGTGGCTTAGAATTTGCTTTTCCCATACCGATTTGAAATTAATCGGAATGATACACGTTAAATAATCGTTAATGTGGATAACCAGTGTTAATAAATAGTTATCAACATAAAAAATTGAGGTTAAGCGGGCTACTATATTCCTTATCAGTACGTTACGATTTATTTGAAATTTTTGTTTAAAATGTTGATAATTTTCTCAATATTCGTAGTCCCGAAACGGACCATCCCTTTAATTCGAATCGGCACTGTAAACCAATAAATTATAGAAATCGCAATGGAAAAAACTTGTACAGAAGTGTGGAAGAACTGTCTTCAAATTATTAAGGATAACATTCCGAACCAAAGTTTCAAAACTTGGTTCGAGCCAATAACAGCCCTTAAATTGGAAGGTAAGGTTTTAACCATACAAGTGCCAAGTTTGTTCTTTTACGAATGGCTTGAAGAACATTATGTAGGCTTGCTACGTAAGACTGTAAAAAAGCAACTTGGAGAGGATGGCAGGTTGGAATATAATATCGTTGTAGATAAATCATCTAACAGCGGTAATCCTTATACTACCAATATGCCCTCAAATGGAAATGGAGCGGAGGCAAAGGTACAATCGATGCCGATTCCGGTTTCCATTAATAAGGATATTAAAAACCCTTTTATTATCCCTGGATTAAAAAAATTAAATGTTGATCCGCAATTAAACTCGAACTATACTTTCGAAAATTATATTGAGGGAGATTGCAACCGCTTGGCACGTTCTGCAGGTTACGCTGTAGCGGCAAAACCAGGAGGTACGTCTTTTAACCCATTAATGATTTATGGTGGAGTAGGTTTGGGTAAAACACACCTGGCGCAGGCAATCGGTAACGAGATTAAACGCAGCATGCCAGATAAGTTGGTGATCTATGTGAGCTGTGAGAAATTCTGTCAGCAATTTGTAGATTCATTAAAAAACAATACCATTAACGACTTCGTTAACTTTTATCAGGCAATGGATGTGATCATTATGGATGATGTGCACAACTTTGCAGGTAAAGAAAAAACACAGGATATTTTCTTCCACATCTTTAACCACTTACACCAATCGGGCAAACAGGTCATCTTAACATCTGATAAAGCCCCGAAAGATTTGGCTGGCCTGGAAGAACGTTTGTTAAGCCGTTTCAAATGGGGCTTATCTGCCGACCTGCAGATCCCTGATTTAGAAACGCGTATTGCTATTTTAAGAAAGAAAATGTATGCTGATGGTATTGAGTTACCTGGCGAGGTTGTAGAATATGTTGCGCATAACATCGATAACAACGTTCGTGAGCTAGAGGGTGCTATGGTATCTCTTTTAGCGCAGGCTACATTGAATAAAAAAGAAATCGATTTGGCCCTTGCTAAACAGATGTTGAAAAACTTTATTAAAAATACTTCTAAAGAAATTTCAATGGAGTACATCCAGAAATTGGTTTGTGAGTATTTCGAGGTTCCTGTTGATATGGTTAAATCGCAAACACGTAAACGCGAAATTGTTCAGGCACGTCAGATTTCGATGTACCTTTCTAAAAGTCATACAAAGTCATCATTGAAAACGATCGGCGCTTTCTTCGGCGGCCGCGATCACAGTACGGTAATTTATGCCTGCCAAACAGTTGAAGATTTAATTGATACTGATAAGAAGTTTAAGGCTTACGTACACGATATCCAGAAGAAATTAAAAATGAGCTAAACCAGGTTCAGGAATAGAAAGGTAAAAGGGTTTAAATTAAAACCTTTCGTTCGTGTTCAAAATTTATGCAACAACAATAAAGGCCGGGTATTTTACCAGGCCTTTATTGTTGTCTTTCTATCGGTTTTTAAAACTTAATTCCTTTATTCAGGAGTTTTTGGTTTATATGGAACAAGTTTAAAGTTTTTCCAGTTCGGCTAAGCCGTAGTGTAAAGCGGCAACGTGTAGGGCCTGTGCAATTTTATTGTCTTTGATCAACTGCTTAATTTCATCAATGGTATATTCTTCAACATTTAAGATTTCGTGTTCATCTAAATGCTGTTCGTGTGTTTTAACACCACCGGTTAAGATGTAGGTGAAAGTCCTGTTGTTGGCTGTCGCCGGATTGGGGTAAAGTTCGGCGATAAGCTTACAGGTTTTAAAACTGTAGCCTGTTTCTTCCAAAAGCTCACGTTTAACGGCAAACTCAGGTGATTCGTCACCGTCAATTACACCGCCCGGAACTTCGAGCGAAACAATATCAGCCGCATGGCGGTACTGGCGCACCATAATTATTTTTCCTTCTTCCGTTAATGCAATCGCGTTTACCCAGTTCGGGTATTCTAAAACATAATAGTCGTCTTTTATCACTCCGCCCGGAAGTTTCACTTCATCTACCCTCAGGGTAGCCCATTGTTCGCGTACTAAATATTTAGAGGCAATTTTCTGCCACTTTTCTATAATCATTTATTGATGTTAATTGAGTTTACTCCAAACTAAAAACTGTCACCTCCTAACTGATATACTGTTGTATTGTTTTCTGGCGGTGCAGATTTACCAAATGTACAATCTTGTGCTGATCTGACAAGTATTGATAAACTAAATTAAGTTTTGGTGCAATGGTTTGGTTGCGCTCCTGGTTAACACCCAACTCATAATACAGAAATTCGCTTAACGAATCGAGTTTTTCGGGAGGGAGGTTGCCACCTGTTAACCAGTTTTCAAAAATCTTGAGATCTTCGTTTTCCAAAATTTCTTTGGGCAACTGAAAACCACTTTCCATAGTTTCATCAAAAATTTGATTGGCTTCTGTCAACTTGCCCTCCAGTTTAAGTCCCATAATACGGGCTAAAACCTGGGCAAGTTTCTGTATTTCTGCGGTAATTAAATCTCTTCTGTACATGAGGGTTGCAAGGTTAAATTCTTGTTAAGTTGGAATGTTTAATGGGAAAAGTTCTAAGTTAATGACCATTGGCAATGACCTGATGAATCAGGCTACCAACTTCCGCTAGAGCCCCCTCCGCCAAAACTTCCTCCTCCGAAACCGCCGAATCCTCCTCCGCCTCCGCCAGAAGAGCCACCTCCCCAGCCGCCACTGCTTCGGCCGCCTCCCCCGCTTCCAAAAAGCATGGCCCAGAATAAAGCATTAGATGCGCCACGTCCGCCAATGACTTCGCTTCCGCCTCCGCCACCTTTTCGCATAATGATAATGATGACGATCACAATGATGATAATAATAACGATACTGCCCGAGCCACCTTTTTTTGAAGAAGCTTTTGGGTTATCGTTTTTATATTCACCTTTTGTATATTTTATGATCGATGTAGTGCCTTCATCTAAACCGGCATAATAATTACCTGCTTTAAAATTGGGCTTAATGTCGTTATCAATAATACGCTTGGCATAGATATCAGGTAATGCACCTTCTAAACCATAGCCGGTTTGGATGGAGATTTTTCTATCACCAACGGCAACCACGATCATAATCCCGTTGTTTTTGCCGCTCTGGCCAACGCCCCATTTTCTACCCAGTTCTACAGCATATTCGTTAATATCATAATCGCCAACCGATTTTAATATAGCAATGGCAATCTGTGTAGAGGAAGAATCGCTAAAGGTAACCAGTTTACTTTCCAGTGCCTGTTTTTGTTCTGTAGATAGTACATTGGCGTAATCATTTACTAAGGCACCGGGCTTTTCTGGAAAATCCTGTGCAAAACCGAAAGTGAATACTAAACTGAATAATGATAAAAGAAATATTTTTTTCATCGCTTATTTTTGCTCTAGGTTATCCATAAAAACGATGTCGTTTGGCAATTCATTAATATCGCCTTTTTGGGGCGGAAAAAATAAGGCCAGTTTTTCTCCTGCCAGTGCTACCCCGGCTATAATGCCATCGGCCAAATTACCCTTGGCAAAATGTGCTGTCATGGCAATCTTAGTGGTTTCCCAAAAGTTTTCAGGCACTAGCTGGTTAATCCCAACATCGCCAATAATGGCAAATTTATGATCTGCATGTACCAAATAAATCAGCACACCATTTCTTTTTGCTGTTTTGTCCATATCCAGTTTAGCAAAATATTCGGTGGCTTTTTCATATGGATCGCCCTCGCAATGTTTATCAATAGCGATCCTGATTTCTCCTGAAGTAGCTTTTTCGGCGTTGGAGATGGCATCTGCTATTTTTTCTTGTTCAATATCTGAAAATAACGACATGTGCTTATTTTATATGAAGTAAAAAGGGTAATAAATGTTCAGTTAAATAAACATTCACTACCCTTATATATTGTGTTGAGAATATTAAAATTCTACTTTAGGTGCATCTTTTGCAGAAGCATCGGCCTCAAAATATCCTTTAGGTTTAAAGCCGAACATGCCAGCGGTTAAATTTGTAGGGAATGATCTGATTTTGCCGTTATATTCCTGCACGGCATCATTAAAGTCTTTACGGGCAACGGTAATCCTGTTTTCGGTACTTTCTAACTGAGCAGATAAATCGCTGAACTGTTGTGTAGCCCTTAGTTCTGGGTAATTTTCGGTAATGGATAGTAATTTACCCAAAGCCTGGCTTAGTTGTCCTTGAGCCGCCTGGTATTTCTGAATGTTTTCTGGCGTTAACTCATCGGCTTTAACTGTCATTTGAGTTGCTTTAGCACGTGCTTCAGTTACAGCAGTTAAAGTACCCTGTTCAAATTTGGCTGCACCCTTTACCGTAGCTACCAAATTCGGGATTAAATCTGCTCTTCTTTGATATTGGGTTTGTACGGTTCCCCATTTCGATTTAACGTTCTCATCCAATTTAACCATGCTATTGTATCCGCATGAACTTAAAGTGCTAACCGCAATAACGGCGGCAAGAATTCCAAATATTAATCTTTTCATTTTTATGGTTTTTGTCTTTATAATCAAACTGAATTATGCTCAATTTACGAATTAGATATCAAATTGTATGCCTTTGTTACAGTTTCGTTAATTATCTGCCAGGTTGACAAGCCGGGTAGGGGTTCTAAATATAGTTAAACGGAAGATTTTGTTTATGAGCGTGTAAAATGTAACGATTTAAATCTCGTTTTTTTATTTGGGCGTAAGGTCTTGTTGCACAGGTTTCATCGGGGCAGGAGGTAGAGTGGGAAGAAAAAAGCCTATGGGATAATGTAATTGCTTTCCGGATAAGTGAATTATTTCAGAACGTTTATTAAGCATTTGCAACAGCATGTTAAATTGTGTCAATTTTTCTTGATAGTTGTTTATCTTTGTATCGTTCGGGATAAAAACCCGACAGGATATGCAAAAAGACATCGAAATTACGTTGCTCCCTCATGAGGTAGAGCAAACAGAACTCATCAACCAAAAACTGGCTGAAGCCTTAAAATTACCTGAATCCAGGATCAAGGGCTTCGAAATTCTGAAAAGATCTATTGATGCCCGTTCACGGAAAGTCATTTTCCGCCTTCAGGTAAAGGTTTTTGTGGATGAAGAAGCCATTCCGGAAGTGTATACCATCAACTATCCAAATGTAAGTTCGGCAAAGCCTGTGATTATTATCGGAGCCGGTCCGGCAGGTTTATTTGCGGCATTACAATGTATCGAAAATGGCTTAAAACCTATTATTATCGAACGCGGTAAAGATGTAAAGCAACGCCGTAGAGATCTGGCTGCCATTAATAAACAGGGCTTGGTCAATACCGAATCCAATTATTGTTATGGCGAAGGTGGCGCAGGGACTTACTCTGACGGTAAATTATATACCCGGTCTAATAAACGTGGCGACATTAATAAAGTGCTTCAGGTTTTTGTAAATCATGGTGCAGCGCCTGATATCGCTATCGACGCCCGTCCGCACATCGGTACCAATAAACTTCCGCATATCATTACTTCCATAAAAGAGACCATCTTAAATGCTGGGGGTGAAGTAATGTTCGATAGCCAGATGACCGATATTTTAATCGAATTTGGTAAAGTAAAAGGAATAGAAATTAATTTTCAGGACAAGTTGTTTGCCGATGATATTATCCTGGCAACGGGTCATTCGGCAAGAGATATTTACGAACTGTTAAATAAAAAAAATATTCTCATAGAGGCAAAACCTTTTGCATTAGGGGTAAGGATAGAACATCCGCAGGAAATTATTGATTCGGCACAATACCATTGTGATATCCGCTCCGAATTTTTACCACCTGCTTATTATAGTTTGGTAGAACAGGTTGGTGCACGGGGTGTATTTTCTTTTTGCATGTGCCCGGGAGGTATTATCGCGCCATGCGCCACAGGTGAAAATGAAATTGTGGTTAATGGTTGGTCGCCATCCAAGCGGAACAATCCATATGCCAACTCCGGAACAGTAGTTCAGGTTACCTTAGATGATGTTCAGGGCTACGATCCGCTCCGGATGTTGCATTTTCAGTCAGAAATAGAAAAAATGGCTTTTGAAGCTGGCGGCGGCAATTTGGTTGCCCCTGCACAAAGAATGGTCGATTTTGTAAATCATAAATTATCAATCGATCTGCCAAAGAATTCTTACCTACCGGGCACCAAAAGCTCAATGCTGGATAATATTTTGCCTGATTTTGTATCAGATAGTTTGCGTGCGGCATTGCCCTTGTTTGGAAAAAAAATTAGAGGCTATTATACCAATGAAGCCATTTTGGTTGGTGTTGAAAGCAGAACATCATCACCGGTTAGGATCCCTAGGGATAAAGAAACCTATCAGCATCCTCAGGTAAAAGGTTTATATCCTTGTGCAGAAGGTGCAGGTTATGCAGGTGGAATTGTATCTGCAGCAATAGATGGAATTAACTGTGCGAATGCAATATTAAGCGCGTCATAACAAACTTTATAGTATACCAGTTGTTATTTTGGTATGTTTAATATTACGAACGAAATTAAAAAAGCCTTTAATGGGGATGCCTGGCATGGTAACCACGTGATGCAAACGCTAAATAACGTAAATCCAGAAGGTGCGTTTAGTCATTTTGTTCCAGGGGCACACTCTATTGCCGAAATTGCTTTGCATTTAACGGCCTGGACAGAAGAAGTTTCTTCCAGATTGACAGGTAAACCAGCTGAAGAGCCTGCAATGGGCGATTGGCCGGAGCCTGAAGGTAAAACGCCTAAAGATTGGGAACGGATTATCTTTAACTTTAAAATTGCAAATGAAGAACTCATCAGGGTTTGTGAAGCCATAAAAGATAACCAGTGGGATGATGAAGTCGCGGGCGAAAGAAATCCTGCTCTGGGAACCGGGGTAACCAATACCGAACTTGTGAGTGGCCTGGTGCAACATCACGCATACCATTCCGGTCAGATTGCACTGCTTTCAAAATTTTAACCAATTTTAATGAATTATGAAAAAGACCCTTATTATAGGCGCATCGCCAGATCCCTCAAGATATGCTTACAAAGCAGCCAATATGCTCAGGCGTTTCAATCATGACATTGTTAATGTGGGCATAAAAAGGGGAGAGGTTGCAGGAGTAGAAATTGAAAAACCTGGCGAAATCCATAGTGATATAGATACCGTAACTTTATACATTGGACCGCCTTTACAGGCACAATATCACGATTATATCCTGGCAACAAATCCAAAGCGCGTGATTTTCAACCCTGGAACAGAGAATTACGAACTCGAAAAATTATTGAATCAGCACAATATTGAGCCTGTTGAAGCCTGCACTTTAGTATTGCTAAGTACAGGACAATATTAAATTTTATATACTACACCCCAGTTTACATAATCCGCTTGTGCGAAATGCATATAAGTTTTGGCTTGTAAGCCCAGGTGAGGTGTAATATTAAAAGTAGGGCCAAAAGTCCAGTACCAAGTTGCTTTTTCCATTAACCTTTTGTAGTGAATATATTTCCCGATCTGTGCTGCAACAGTTACGCGCCACAAATTGATGTCGGCACCAACGCTGATTCCTGTCCGCCATTTATCATAAGAAGTCCCATAATTCTGGAAAGTTCCTTGATTGTTATTCGGATCGAAAGTGGTAAAATAATAAACGGCATCTGCCCCGGCCTTAAGCGACATGACATCATTTAGATAAAAATTATAGCCCGCATATAACCCACTTTTGTATAGGCTTTTCGTTCTATCTTCAAATGCACCTCTTGCGCCTAAACCTGCACTAAGCTCAATTGAATTTCGCTGTAATGTAGTATAAGTACTTTTCCGCTCAGCCGTTAATGTTTTCGGATTGTTTAATTTAAGCCCGATATAAATATTTCCGGTATTTAGGCCTCCGTTTGGAACGGTAGCGCCACCATTGGATACATGTAAAAAACCGAAACCGGCTAATAGATCAGCATATTTACTTAGTGGGAGTTCCATCCCTAAGTCTGCTTTAATGGTTTCGTTAATCGGACTTCCCAGAAATCTATTTTTGGTATTATTGAAATAATATTTATTTGTATAACCCAAACCAACACCCGGCGTAAAATTAAATTTAACTTTCCCAATTGTAAACAATCGAAAATCCATCTGTGCCACCAGTCCATATACCTGTCCAAAAGCATTTGCCGAAGTATCTTTTGTGCCCTTTAATTTGCTCAAATCCCTAAAAATAAGACCAATTCCATAAGATTTAGCACCGCTAAATCCGATCCATTTATCGCTGTTCTGGCTGATGTCTTTAAAATAGGCAGCATCAAAACCTATAATCTGATCTTGAAACAGGTGCCCCTGGTCACTATTCACATGTGTGCCAAATATAGGCTTCAAAATAATAGAATGATTTTCGGGCGCAATTTGTGCTTTGGTAAAGCTGATGTTGGCAATAATAAAGATAAATGAAAGTAGTTGTTTTTTCATAAGAATATGGTTAGCTTTTACTAAAACGATAAGCAAGACTATAAAAGGCATAGCGATAACCAGTGGCACTTTTTTTAACCTCATTCGAAGTAAAGGTGGCGGTATAATTGGCGGTCCAGCGGGCAATGGCGAAAGTTAAGCCAACCTGCGTGGTAAAAACGATAGGTTTAGGTTTGAAAGTGATCGGCCCTTTATCGCTCAAAAATAAACCACCCTGTAAGCTGGAGTCGAACGCAACCGCATGCAATTGCGGACTAACTGAAAGAAAAAGTTCGTATTTGCGCTGTGCTTTATTGGAATTGTAATTGCTCACCAGACTGTTAAAGGCCGCAGAGCCATCCATATCGTTAAACCTGCCCAGTCTAAGCATCGCGCCAAGGTTCGCTTTGGTAATCACATTGCCGAGTGCAGCCGAAGTTGTTCCCGTAACATCGAATATCTTATTATTTGTAGTTATTAAAAGCTTATTATATTCTATACCTAAGTTTAAACTGGGTTCGCTGTTTAGGCCATATTCCCAACCTTCAATCTGATTTTGACCAACCAGTTTATGAAATGCTTTCTGAAATTCTTCACCTAAGGCATCTTTTCCGGTAATGCCTAGCTGTGCAGAAACTTTAAGCATCTGTTTATTGGCATAAAATCTGCTGTAATTTGCTTCTCCATAAAGATAGGCAGTAAAAGGACGGTCGTGTAAAGCAGGGTTCGGTACAAAACTATAATAGGGATTGTATATTTTCTGGCCAAGCTCGAAACCGATGATCTCTTTACTCCTTCCTGGTTTTAGGTTTTCTCCGTTTAAAGCATGTCGATATTTAATAAAAGCGCCATTGGTATAATAACGATCGCTGGTGATATCGATATAAGCATCGTTTTCAGAAATGATAACAAGCTCGTTTTTATAATTTTGGGCATAACTAATTTCAACCAGGCCGATAAAAAGCAGAGTAAGGTATAGCTTGAGCATCAATTTCATTTTTGGGATATTTTTTAATAAAGGCATAAAAGTATTAAATATTGTTTGGAATTTCAGTGCTACTATATAGGTTAGGCAAAAGAGACTTCCGAAGTTTAAATGGGCAAGGAAAACTTCGAAAGTCTGTTCGGGCTGCCCCGTTATTCTTGTACTATATGTAGTGTGTGTTTTTTTTTCAGCAAAGCAGGGACTGTGCTATTATTTAGGTGTAGCCCTGCTATCCACTATAGCCCCGGTAGAAAAAACCGGGGGCTGCCGTTGCTATCAGGTTTACCGGGCAGGTACCTCCGGGGTTTTAAACGACCGGGCGCAGGAGAAACTCCGGAAGCCCGGGGTGATGGAGCACCGATAAACACCGTTTTGTTCAAAAAGTTTTGCCTGCCGAAACATTTTTTCTGTCTGTAATCCATAGGGTTACGTTAATCCCTGCTCCATTCCATAAAAATGTTTTGCGTGTACGGTAAAATTCCCTACTTTTGCATCCCGCTTCGGAGGAAACGGTTA
>NZ_JBWJIG010000028.1:0-43409 GCF_056490705.1 Pedobacter humicola
CCCCGGTGGATGTACACCGGGGTTGCATATATAATGACCTCATAGGTAGAGGGAAATTGCAATATTATCCTTGTTTTTGTGCGGTAGCTTTTAATGCATCGTTCGCTACGATTACAATTTCTACACGACGGTTGGCTGCACGGCCAGCATCAGTTTCGTTATCAGCAATTGGCTCGGCAAAACCTTTACCAATGGTAACCAATCTGCTAGATGGCACACCTTGAGAAACTGCATAAGCTTTAACAGCTGCTGCCCTTCTTTCTGACAGGCCCATGTTATATTGTTCGGTACCGCGGCTATCGGTATGACCGATAATTTTGATATCTGTATCAGGATATTGATTCAATGAAGAAGCCAAACTCTGAACGTTTGCTTTCGCTGCATCTTTTAAAGCTGTTTTATCGAAATCGAATAAAATACCGCTATCAAATTTTACAATAATCCCTTCACCCTCACGAATAACTTCTGCATTTGGAATAGCTTTCTGGATTTCAGCCGCCTGTCTGTCCATTCTACGACCGATAAAAGCTCCGGCTGTACCGCCAATAGCACCACCAATTAAGGCACCAACTGCTGTATTACCGGCTTTTTTACCGATTAATGCACCAATTACACCACCTGCTGCAGCACCAATACCGGCACCTTTTTGTGTTTTAGTTAAACTATCACAACTTTGGAATGCCATAGATCCCACGGCTAATCCTATACTTAATGTCGCTATTCTTACTTTTGAAATACTCATGATATGCTAGATTTATAATTTCTACCCGGTATATTCAAACACAATGCCAAAAACACCATAACCTGTATTTTCTGCCTATTTTGGCCAATTTTGAAAGCAAAGCAGTAATCCTTGTGGCCAAAAAAGGGCGCTGAAGAATCAGCACCCTTTTATATTGTATCATTCTTAGTACAAAAACTATGCGGAGAAATAACTCTCCAGCTCTTTCAATGTATTTTCATCTGTTGTAAAATCCTTGATTACTTTTCCCTTTTCTACCAGGATAATCCGGTTACATACATCGGTCACATGGTTTAAATCATGACTGGAAATAAAAGTGGTCATGTTACCGGTATGCTCCTTCAACAACTTCTTTAAACGGATCTGCGTGGTAGGATCAAGGTTGGCAAAAGGCTCATCTAAAATCAAAATTTCAGGCTTCTGCATCAATGCCGCTGCGATACCTACTTTGTTTTGGTTTCCCTTACTAAAATCACGGATGTATTTTCCGCTGTTTAATATTTCGCCGTTAAAAAACTCGCCGTATTGAGTAAGGTAAGCGGAAACATCGGCCACACTCATATTGTGTAAGCTGCCAATAAAAATGAAATACTCTTCAGGGGTTAAATAATCGATCAGGAAACCCTCATCTAAAAATGACGCGGTATAATTTTTCCAGTTATCGCTCTGCATTACATTTTCGCCTTTTGATATTACCTCTCCATTGGTGGGGCGGATCAAATCTAAAAGCATGCGGAAGAAAGTGGTTTTACCAGCACCATTATTTCCAACCAAGCCCACAGTTTCGCCGGCAGCAATCTGCAAGTCTTCGATGTTTACAACGGTTTTATCGCCATAAACTTTCTGTAAATTCTTAACTTCTAAAATCATAATTATTCTCTAAAGCCTTCGGCTATTTTATATCGTTGTTTTTCAAATCTTTTTGCAATGTAGTTTACCCAGAAGCCACGCAACAATAACATGGCTAAACCAAAAACAGATACCGCAACCAAACCCCAATAAGGTTTATGCAATATCCCAAATGGCACATAAATTAAGATGGGCGTAAGGGCATAAGGAAACATCAGTAACCATTGTGTAGCGCCCGTTCCCTCGTAGTTAAAACTAGCTGCCTTCGTAATATCCAGTCTTTTATAATTCAGTGTAGCCAAATAAAGCACCACTACGGTTCCGAAACCGATATTGTATAAATAGGCAGCCAAATGCAACAGCAATAATTTCGGACTTAAAAACCCGTAAAAACTCGCCAATAGTGTAATAATGGTACAGCCAATGGTAAACAACAGGAATTTAGCCCTGATAAAATCCTTAAAATTGATTTTATTGGCCAGTAAACCATCAAAATGGGCACTTTGCCAGGCAAACATAAACTGTCCGTAAATAATAATCGAGACACCCGTCATAAAAATAGCACCGAACATCATTTGTCCAAAAGCATCGCTATTAATCGCTTTTTCTTTATAAAAGATAAAACCATAAAAAAGGAAGAAAAAACCAAGGATAACCGAAGAACGCGGACGTTTGTGGCGAAGGATTAACTTAAGCTCCAGGGCCGCCAGTTCGCCAACTTTACCAAAACGGTTAAGGAAGGCATAATCGGTACTGCCTTTTTTCTCCTGCCTGGTACTTAGCTCCTCAACATATAAGTTTTTACGCAGGAAATTGGAGTTAAAGAAGAATATCGCGACTGCAGCCAGTGTAAAGGCAAAACCATATAAAGGATGTGCAGCGATGGCCCTGAACACAAAATCGGAACCCGCCATGATGGAGATCACCTTATAGTATTCCAATGCTGCAAAAGCCGCGATAACCACCAGCCCCAAAAAAGTATATAAGGTATTGGTGATCGATTTCCGCTTGATGTACAACACCAGATAGTTATTAAAAATCATGATCGAAAGTATAGAGACGATGTACATGATCGTAACAAAGGCCCCATACTCACCAGAAATTTTAATAAAACAAAAAGGCAGAAAAATAAAGAATGGCCATATATTAAACGCCGAGAACAGTGCCTTAACATTTAAAAAATTAATAATCTTACTTTTCTGGATCTTGAGGTGAAGGTAAGGGATAATACTTAGGGTTGGCAATTCCTGGAACTGCAAACGCATGATAAAATCGAAGGCAAAATAATACAGGATAATTCCGTTAAAACTCGAGATTACCTCTTTGTTTGGGAAAATTTTTGGCAGGAAATGCGACATCCCAAAACCCACGCCAACGGCAATGGCAAAGAAATAGAGCATAAAGAAACCCAAAACAATCTGGCCGGCAATGCTACTGCCCCTGTTTCGCGAACGCCAGAAAGATTTTCTTTGATGGCTTAAAAAAGTACTCAGCATATTTAGTTTAGGTGTTTGATTTTTAGTCAATATACCTATTAGTATGCATTCGGCAGAAAATGTTACACTAATAGTTGTATTTGTCTTTCCAATTCTGACGAAGTTTCTCCCGCAGCTTCTCTTCTGCTGCGTTTTTACCCGGATCGTAGAGTTTCGTACCACTTAATTCATCAGGAAAATATTCCTGCGGCGAAAAATTGCCTTCATAACCATGCGAATATTGATAATCCTTTCCATAACCGATATTTTTCATCAGTTTGGTCGGCGCATTGCGGATGTGCAGCGGCACAGGTAAATTCCCGGTCTGTTTAACCAAAGCCTGTGCTTTGTTAATGGCTTCGTAAGAGGCGTTACTTTTAGGCGAACTGGCCAGATAGGTTACACACTGCGACAGGATAATCCGTGCTTCGGGATAACCGATTACGTTTACCGCGGTAAAACAGTTATTGGCCAAAAGCAGGGCATTGGGATTGGCATTTCCGATATCTTCTGAGGATAAAATCAATAACCTGCGGGCAATGAACAGTGGGTCTTCTCCTCCTTCAATCATCCGCGCCAGCCAGTAAACCGCTGCATTGGGGTCGCTGCCCCGGATAGACTTAATAAAGGCCGAAATGATATCGTAATGTTGTTCTCCGGCTTTATCATACAAGGCAAGGTTTTGCTGTGCATGTGCCAGCACATTTTCGTTGGTGAGCACAATCTTATTTCCGCCGATACCGTTAATGGCGATTTCGAGCACATTTAACAACTTCCGAGCATCGCCACCCGATAAACGGATTAAAGCCTCATGTTCTTTTATGGTAATCTTTTTCTCCGCCAGGATAGGATCCTTTTTAATAGCCGTTTGCAGTAAACCAGCCAATTCGGTTTCTGTCAGCGATTTTAAAATGTATACCTGACAACGCGAAAGTAAAGCGGAAATAACTTCGAATGATGGATTTTCGGTCGTGGCGCCGATTAACGTCACCAGTCCCCTTTCAACCGCACCCAATAAACTATCCTGCTGTGATTTACTGAAACGGTGAATCTCATCGATAAACAGAATGGGTAAACCCAAAAAACTATCCTTTAGCTGTGCCGCCCGGTCGATCACTTCGCGGATATCCTTCACGCCGCTGTTAATGGCGCTCAGATTAAAAAAAGGACGGTCTAACGCCTGCGAGATGATGTAGGCCAGGGTGGTTTTACCTACTCCGGGTGGCCCCCAAAAAATCATGGATGGGAGCTGGCTGCTTTCGATCGCTTTGCGCAACACTGCTCCCGCTCCTACTAAATGCTGTTGACCAACATATTCATCGAGATTTTGAGGGCGCATACGTTCGGCTAAAGGAGGCAGGTTTTGCATAATGGTAAATATATAAAAATTGAGTATTTTGTTGGTCGATATTTACTAACCAAATATCGGCAGCATAATTCCTTAGCCTAAAACAAAAGGATGCCTGCTTTAGTTCTAATTTAATATTATGGACATCAAAAACTTAGATCATCTGGTATTAACCGTTGCCAATTTAGAAAGTACCTGTAAATTTTACAGCCTGGCTTTGGGTATGGAAATCATCGAATTTGGCGAAAATAGAAAAGCCTTAAAATTTGGCAATCAAAAAATCAACCTTCACCAACATGGGCGCGAATTTGAGCCCAAAGCATTTAAACCTATGCCCGGAACCGCCGATTTATGCTTTATTACCGATTTTCCATTGCGCGAAGTGATGCAGGAACTGAAAGAAAAATGCATCGAAATTGAAGAAGGACCTGTAGAACGGACTGGTGCAAATGGAAAGATCGTTTCTATTTACCTCCGTGATCCGGATATGAATTTGATTGAGGTGAGTAATTATTTGTAGTTGGACGTCACCCTGAATTTATTTTCAGGGTCTTATCTTTCCTTTGATAGATGCTGAAATGAATTCAGCATGACGACATCTCCACATTCTGCTCGCAAATTAATCCTCAATCTTCGAGTGGTGTTTGGTATCCTTCATGGTGGTATACAAAATCAGCGAGATTAAAATACATCCGGTTACATACCAGTAGAAATAACTTTCGTGACCAATATTTTTAAACCAAAGCGCTAAATATTCTGCCGTGCCACCAAAAATGGCAACGGTTAAGGCATATGGTAAACCTACCCCTAAGGCCCTGATCTCAGCAGGAAACAGCTCTGCCTTAACCACCGCGTTAATACTGGTATAACCGCTCACAATAATCAAAGCGCCGATCATTAACAGAAATATGATGGTGGTATCCGTTTCTCCAGCTAAACCGGTTAATATTGGATAAGTACATAAAGTGCCCAAAACACCAAAACCGATTAACAAAGGTTTGCGACCGATTTTATCAGATAACAAGCCGAATAAAGGCTGCATAATAGCAAAAACCAGCAACGAAACAAACGATAAGGTGGTGGAGCTTTCTTTACTCAGATGCACGGTATTCACGAGAAACTTTTGCATATAGGTACTAAAAGTATAAAAGGCAATTGTGCCGCCCAAAGTTAAACCCACAACGGTAAAAACCTCTTTAGGATAGGTTAACAGCACCGCAATACCTCCTTTTTTATCTGCCGAACTTTTACTTTTAAAAGCAGAAGTTTCGTCAATATGCCGGCGTAGATATAAAGCAATAAAAGAGAGTATAGCGCCTATAAAAAAAGGAATCCGCCAGCCCCAATCGTGCAGTTCGGCAGATGTTAGCAACCAGTTCTGTAAAATTAACTGAATGCCCAAAGCCAGTAACTGTCCACCAATGAGGGTCACATATTGAAAGCTCGAATAAAAACCCCGGTGTTTTTTGGTGGCCATCTCACTAAGGTAAGTGGCAGAAGTTCCATACTCCCCGCCTGTACTCAATCCCTGGATCAGCCTCGCAAAGATGAGTAATAAGGGAGCGGCAATGCCTATCTGCTTATACCCGGGCGTTAAACCGATAATCAGGGAACCTATGGCCATAATGAATACTGAAAGCGTCATCGATCGTTTTCGGCCTAATTTATCGGCAATGCTGCCAAATAGCCAGCCACCAATCGGCCGCATTAAAAAACCTACGGCAAAAATTCCTGCAGTATCCAGTAACTGCGCCGTTGGATTACTATTGGGGAAAAAAGCCGGAGAAAAGTAAAGGGCAAAAGCCGAATAGGTATACCAATCGTACCACTCTACCAGGTTACCAACTGAACCACCGAAAATAGATTTCAACCGGTATTCTACATCCTTAATTTCGTTCTGTTGTGCTTTATCCATAGTTGAAAATGAGTGATGAGCGCATTATTGAATAACTGGGTTTTGAATGATCGAATGAAACTTAAATCAACACTACTTGTTATTCAAAAATATGATAATTTTATAAAGAAAGAGCGAAGTTATTTTCATCCTGATGCCATTCACTCCTTCTCGCACTTAACATTCAATCATTAAACCATGAAAGATAACTTTTCTACCCAATCTGCCGATTACGCCATCTACCGGCCAACTTATCCGCAAGAATTGTATGATTATCTGTTTGCTTTGGTAAAAAACAAAGAAACCGCATGGGATTGTGCCACGGGAAATGGTCAGGTGGCCCGCATATTGGCCTGGCATTTCGATGCCGTATATGCAACGGATATTAGCGAGAACCAATTAAAAAACGCATTACAGTTGCCCAATATCACCTACAAGGTTGAACCTGCAGAACAGACTTCCGTTAGTGATAACAGTTTTGATCTAATTACCGTAGCGCAGGCTATCCATTGGTTTAATTTCGAGGCCTTTTATGCAGAAGTTAAAAGAACACTAAAACCCGATGGACTTTTTGCGGTAATCGGTTATGGCATCATGTTTATCGATAAAAAAGTAGATAAAGCCATCCATAAACTGTACGAAGATATCCTTGGTAAATACTGGGACAGCGAACGCCGCTATATTGAGGAAGGTTATAAAACCATCCCCTTTCCTTTTGAAGAAATTATTGCCCCACACTTTCAGATCAAAACCACCTGGAATTTCAACCAAATGATCGGCTATTTAAATACCTGGTCTTCTTTACAGCATTATAAAAAGGCCAATGAACGGAACCCGCTTGAGTACATGTTTACCGAACTCAAAGAAGCCTGGGGCGACGATGCGGAGAAAGATGTTCATTTCCCAGTTTTATTACGGATTGGGCGATAGGGTTAACCACAGTGGGAATCGAACAAATAGAAAATTCACCAAGTCCATCGTACTGACTTATTTCAAGATCTTTAATGAGGGGAAAACCAGAAAATGTATTCAAGCGAGAATAGAAACAAGTTCAGGATGACGGCCGCACCTCCCGTCTCGGTGTATGAACTCAGCAATCTCTGTGGTTAAGTAAACGTCTATTTCAGCAACTCCAGTATACCTAAAACAGTCAGTTTTTTCTGCTCACCGCTTTGCATATCCTTTAGCGTAAGCTCGCCACTTGCAATTTCATCACCACCGATTAAAATTACATAAGGGATATGCTTCGCATCGGCATAGGTCATCTGTTTCTTCAGTTTGGCTGAGCTTGGATATAATTCAGCTGAAATTCCTGCGTTTCTAAATTGCTGAACAATCGGTAAAGCATACTTTTCCGCTTCTGCATCGAAATTGCTGATCAATACTTTTGTTCCAACCTCAGCAGATGCAGGGAAAAGATTTAATTCTTCCAATACATCGTAAATGCGGTCGGCACCAAAAGAAACACCCACGCCGGTTAAATCTTTCAAACCGAACATGCCTGTTAAATCATCATAACGGCCACCGCCACCAATACTGCCCATAGCCACTTCGTTGGTTTTAACCTCGAAAATACAGCCGGTATAATAGTTTAAACCACGGGCCAAAGTAATATCCAATTCCAATTTCGCAACCAATGGCAAACCATAAGAAATCAGACTTTCTACATATTCAAAAACCTGTTCAATTTCTGCTACACCCTTTAAACCGGTTTCCGATTGGTCCAAAACATCTTTTAAACTGGCCAGTTTTTCTTCGTTGCTGCCCTCCAATAAAATCACCGGACGGAGTTTTTCCAGATCGTCTTCAGTAAAGCCACGTTCCAGCAATTCTTTACTTACGCCATCCAAACCGATTTTATCCAGCTTATCAATGGCCACCGTCATATCGATGATCAGATCAGGTTTACCAATGATCTCGGCAATACCTGATAAAATTTTCCGGTTGTTAATTTTTATACTGAAATCTTTTAGTCCCAATTTGCTTAAAGCTTCATTGTAGATTAAAATAAATTCGGCTTCATTTAATAAACTTTCAGAACCCACTACATCCACATCACATTGATAAAATTCCCGGTAACGGCCTTTTTGCGGTCGGTCGGCACGCCACACCGGCTGCACCTGAAAACGTTTAAAAGGCAAGGTGATTTCGTGCTGGTGCATCACTACATAACGCGCAAATGGCACTGTTAAATCGTAACGTAAGGCTTTTTCGGAGATGAGCGGGATCAGCTTGTTGCTGTTGTCTTCTTCTGCAAAATCGAATAATTTCTTTTTTGGATCTTTAAGATACTCGCCGCTATTTAAAATTTTAAAAATCAGTTTATCGCCTTCATCGCCGTACTTTCCGGTTAAGGTAGACAGGTTTTCGAAACTTGGGGTCTGGATTTCTGCATAACCATATTTCCTGAAAACCGTTTTAATGGTATCGTAAATAAAATTGCGTTTTACCATTTCAACCGGGGTAAAATCGCGGGTACCTTTTGCTAATGAGGGTTTAATAACTGACATAGCCGCAAAAGTACAAAAATGTAAGGTTTAAAAATAAAGTTTCGTCATTGCGACAAGGAACAACGAAGCAATCTTAAGCACGAATCAGTTGTTGTAAGATTGTTCCCCGAAAAGTCGCGACAGGCAGTCGGCTGAAAAAGCCCTCTCGCAATGATGATCAAAGGAAAAATTACTTTCCCAGCATCTCTTTTACCATTTCCCTATTTGGTTTACTTACCGGAATTTTATCCCCACTATCCATTAATAAGGTTCCGCCATCTTCCTTTAACCAGCTTTTTACAAACTTTGGGTTTACGAGATGACTTTGATGTGCCCGTACAAAACCATGCGGTTTTAGCAGGTCTGCATATTCTTTCAATGATTTTGAAATCAACAGCTGATCCCCATCGCTAAAAAAGAAATTGGTGTAATTGTTATCCGCTTCGCACCTGATGATTTCTTCAGGGTTTACGTACCTGATTTCATTTTGCTGGGGCAAAGCAATCCTTCCATTTAATTTAACAGCTTCTTTTTTATCGGCCTTTTCATCAGTTTTCCGGCTTTGATAAGCAACCGGAGGAGGGAAATTAATCGCCACAGTATTGGGTGCCACATGTGGAGGCGTATTGCGGCTTTTTTTGATTAAAAAGTAGATCAACATAAAAATACCGCCAAAGAAACCAAAAAAGAGCAGTCCCGCAACCAAAAGTATGATGATTTCAGGTGCTCCTAACATGGCGGCATGAGCTACCTGTACGCCATAAACAAGGATAAAAATTAACCCGAAAATTATCTTATTTTTCATTTTGATCATGCTTAAGCTTCTTAATTAAATATAAACATAAGAAAACAAAACCGACCATCGCGGCAATTGCTACAAAACCAACAATGAACAGGATTATTAGTTCAGGTACGCCAATAGTTGCGGCATGCGCAACCTGTAAGCCAAAAGAAATGATAAAGAAGAATAAAAATAATACCTGTTTCATGTTAATTGATTTAAATGTTTAACGAAAGTACCGCTAGGGTATACATTTAAAAAATCAGTAATGAGAATCGGCAGGCCTCCAGTGAGTATTGGCAGCTGGGATTTTAGTATTTGATAAGCCGCCAATCCTGATGTGATATACCAAATAGGCATAACGGCACAAAGCAGTTTTGCTAAGGGAAACTAAAGTAAACCATATCAGATTTTGATACTGATCAAAACCGGACCATCATCGGACCTTTCGGGTTTTGATCCGATTAAAGTTGGATGGAAACCGATAAATATTGCATCTTAAATGTTCATTCATCTGAGGTGTCGAGAATAGGTATGAAGATGAGCACACAGAAGCATGAGCACACAGAAGCAATGGCCCTGGCATTCCTGGTATGTTAGTGGTTAATAAGACTACTTTCCCAACATCTCTTTTACCATTTCCCTATTTGGTTTACTTACCGGAATTTTATCGCCATTGTTCATCAGCAGGGTTCCGCCATCTTCCTTTAACCAGCTTTTTACAAACTTTGGGTTTACGAGATGACTTTGATGTGCCCGCACAAAACCATGCGGTTTTAGCAGATCAGAATATTCTTTAAGCGGCTTGGAGATCAGAATTTTATCTCCATTGCTTAAAAAGAAAAAAGTGTAGGTATTATCGGCCACGCAGCGTACAATGTCATCAACAGAAACATAACGGATTTCGTGCTGCTGGGGCAATGCAATTTTTGGAATACTTGCCTCGCTCTTTTTAATCTGACCCAATAAAAAACTGAGCTGTTCGCCCTGTATTTTGTTTTTGATCCTGATTTCGGCCTTTTCAACAGCCGCTTTCAGTTCGTCAGGATCAACAGGTTTGAGCAGATAATCCAGAGCCGCAAATTTTACTGCCTGGATGCCATAATTATCGTAGGCGGTTACAAAAACCACTTCAAATGATTTATCGGTAAGCTGGTTTAATAAATCGAAACCTGTTGTTTTACCCATCTGGATGTCTAAAAAAAGCAGATCGGGATGGTGAAGGTTCACTTGTGCAGAGGCATCGTTAATATTGCCAGCACTGGCTACCACTTTAATGTTTGGACAATGTTTATCCAGTAAAATCCTCAGATTTTCTAAATTGGCTACCTCATCGTCTACTAAAATTGCCCGCATCTTATAACCATTGGTTTAAGGTAATCTTGATTATCGTTCCATCTTTATCTGCTTTCATGTCCAATACAAACGGGGTTGCTTTATAGATGGAATTGAGTAAAGATATCCTGTTTTTGGTTAATGCCAAACCTAAACCTTCGTAATCTTGGCTTACATTAAACCCACTTCCATTGTCTTTTATACTTAAAACCAGGTCTGCTGATTGTGCTGTAAAATCAATTTCAATCCTACCATCGGCTCCTTTCTCTGCAATACCATGTTTTACAGCATTTTCTACAAAAGGCTGCAAAAGCATGGCTGGAATTTCGATATTCTCGGCATCTAAATCAGGTGAAGCTGTGATCTGGTACTGAAACCCAAAACGCAGTTGCTCCATCTGCAGGTAATCGTCAAGCAAGGTCTTCTCAGAAGTTAAACTGATGAGTTCTTTATGATCCAACACATTACGTGTTAAGCGTGCAAACTTAACCAGGTAGCGGTTAGCATTGTCGGTTTCGTTTTTGTTCATCAATGTTTGGATGCCTGCAAGTGCATTAAACAAAAAGTGTGGGTTTAACTGCGAGCGGACAGATTCTAACCGGAGTTTGGCGATTTCTTTATCTCTATACTGTAAAGCCAGTTTTTTAGCTTCTTTCTTTTTGATGTAGGTTACCGCGCCGCCAAAAATTACTCCAGCAATGGCACAAAAGATAAGACCGTAAATAATAAGTTGTTTTTCGGAGAAAAGTTTTGTTTTGTTTTTTTCTGGCAACACGGTGAACTTATAACTCGAGGCTTTTTCTTTTATAAAAGAAACCGGTGATCCGCCTGGAGCCGGCAATTTTGGTGTCAGGATAATTTCATATTCTCCCGGCTCTTTCCAAAATTCTTTATAAATGTAGAACCTGCGATCATAATTGCCCAAATCGAGGGTTTCAGTTCTTCCATTTATGCTCCTTACCAATTGAGCACGATAACTGTAATTAAATCCACCAAAGCTAACATTAAGACGTACCAGGGAATCTCCTAAAGAAAATCTCTGATCATCCAACGATCTTGTTTCTACAAAATTATAATACTTTTTATTGCCTACTTTATCTAATGAAGCGTAAAAAGGGTCACCGGAATTTTTTTTAGTCAAATATTCTACTCCTAACCTCAATTTTGCCGGCAATACCGGCCTCCAATCCACAATTATGGCGTCTCTTTCGCGGTAGTCGTTAACATTATAGATCTCGATTTTTAGATATCCATTTCTTTGACATTCATAATTTCCTAAATAGGCAAATTCTACTTTATCATCTGAAGTTTTTTTAAATTCAGAGGGAATAGTCCATCCTTTAATTTCTTTACTATCGTTAGTAATTACATGATAACGATAATTTTTAGCGGTTTCTCTGGTAATTCTAACATCTGCAAATTCAACATTGGCATTGCCATCAATTATAAATGATCCAAAATTACCCCAATTTCCCCAATACCATTTATTTCCCTCATAAACCTTTGATCTGGTATTTGACTGAAAACGAATAGCCAAACCCTGAAGGCCTCCATAAAGCTGTTCTCCGATTGAAAAATTGAATCTGTCACTTGAAATTGATTTCAAATGCTTTTTATGCGCAATCATAGCCACCTGCTTAGGTGTTGCATACCTGACATCAACCCGTTGATTTCCAGCAAATTCGAAGTACTTATTATCTACACTAATATTAGCTTTATGCTGCGCAACCAGGCCCTTTACCAAAAATATTAATATAACGAATAGTGTTATCTTTTTCATGCGTTTAATTTTTCATAAACATCTTGCAAAAAATCTGTTCATGAAACATTAAAACAGGATATGGCATGAATAAACTTGTAAATGGCAGGTTTGGGGTAGTATTTAGATTTTGGGAGGAACTAGTTTCCGGAAGACAAATACCGCATTCCCATTGATAGTTCAAAAGAAAAATCGTCCTCTCGACTGACGCATAGCGAGATGGTGAGATCTATGTTAGATGGATTTAGCTGCTGAGCAATCGTGGTTCCCCGGCTGCGTCTCACCCGCTCGAAATGACGGTGAGCAAGAATGACAGCTTTTTCCTGTTATCCCCCGGCTTTTTTTACTTTATAGCCATCTTTCTGCAGGATGCCCATTACTTTATCACGCACATCGCCCTGGATCATAATTTCGCCATCCTTAACCGAGCCACCCACCCCACATTTGGTTTTCAGCATTTTGCCCAGTACCTCTAAATCTTCCGAACGGCCTCTAAATCCTGTAATCAGCGTTACAGCCTTGCCGCCACGGTTTTTCTTATCGAGCATGACCCTTAAATCCTGCTGATTGTTCGGAGAAGTAACGGTATCGTCAACTTCTTCTTCGTATTCGAATTCCGGATTGGTAGAATACATAATTCCGCCAAGATCGCTTAAACTGTTTTTCTTTGGTTTCATGTTTGTAAAAGTTCACTGGTCAATGGTTCATTATATGGTGGTTAATCGGTTAACTGGTTAATCAACGCCAACCGCTAAACGCCTTACGCTATGGCACAATTACCTTCAGCGAAAGCGGCCTTATCACCGCTTCAATAGCTGTTCCCATTTGTAAGGGTTCGCCATCTACATGTACCGCACCCGCTGTTTCCCTTGTTATTTTTATATTTTTCCCTTTAATAATTTCAATCATATCCGATGTTTCGGCTTTGCCCCTCAACATCACATAACCCAATACCGGCAGTTTTATAATCGGGAAAGGTTTAATAATGCAAACATCCAGCAAGCCATCTTTTACCGAAGCATTTGGCGCGATGTATACATCATTTCCATATTGTGATGAATTGGCAATGCTGATGGCAAAAGCTTTTCTGGTGTACTCAGTACCATCGATGTTTAGCAGATACGTTTGTGCTTTATAGTTAAAAACCTCTTTAAAACCCAGCTTTACATATCCAGACAAGCCACGCTTTTTATCCTTCGAAAAAACAGCGCTTAGATGGGCGTCGAAACCCATTCCCGCCAGGTTGAAAAAACATTTTTGGTTAAACTCAGCGGTATCAATGTCATCAACATTAAAATTGTTGATAATGGAAAGTGCATACCTCAGGTTTTTAGAAATATTTAAAAACCTGGCAAGGCCATTTCCCGATCCAAGTGGCAAAATGCCTAAAATCTTTTTGTGTTTTAACACTTTGCTGGCCACTTCGTTAATCGTACCATCGCCACCCGCGGCCACGATTACATCGAAGTTTTTGGTGGCTGCTTCATCTGCCAGTTCGCCGGCATGACCAACATATTCGCTAAAAACGAAGTTCGGACTAAATTTTTCCTTATCCAGAAATTTATCGATAAAATCAGGGATACGCAGCTTCCCTCTCCCACCAGAGATAGGGTTTATGATGAAGAGGATATTGATCTTTGTATACAAAGTGTAAGAATGAGTGCACAAAATAATCTATAATTTTTGAAATAAAGAAAATATGCTAATTTTGCAACAGTTAAAAGTGGATTGATTTGCTATCCCGATACTTCGGGACCGGATTGCAACCACTTAAAAAAATTGCTAATACCTCCTTTCAATTAATTAACCACCTGTACATAAGGGGTTTGGCAATCTTAAATTTGTTTATTTATCACTAAATATTTAATAAATGTCATATTTATTTACATCAGAGTCTGTTTCTGAGGGTCACCCAGATAAAATTGCCGATCAAATTTCGGATGCATTAATTGATAACTTTTTGGCTTTCGATCCAGAATCAAAGGTTGCCTGCGAAACTTTGGTAACAACTGGTCAGGTTATTTTGGCGGGTGAGGTAAAATCTAAAACATATTTAGATGTACAACAAATTGCCCGTGATGTAATCAAGAAAATCGGTTATACCAAAAGCGAGTATATGTTTGAGGCCAACTCGTGCGGAATTTTATCCGCCATACACGAGCAGTCGCAAGATATTAACCAGGGTGTAGATAGAACAAACAAAGAAGAACAAGGTGCCGGCGATCAGGGAATGATGTTTGGTTACGCCACCAACGAAACTGAAGATTATATGCCATTGGCATTAAACCTTTCTCATAAATTATTACAAGAACTGGCTGTTTTACGCCGCGAAAATAAAGAAATTACTTATTTACGTCCGGATGCAAAAAGCCAGGTTACTTTAGAATACGACGATAACAACAAACCGGTACGCATTGATGCGATTGTAATTTCTACACAGCATGATGATTTTGATGAAGAAGCAAGCATGCTGGCGAAAATCAAAACTGATTTGGTGAATATCCTGATTCCCCGAATTATCAAAAGCAACCCTGCTTACGCACATTTGTTTAACGATAAAATTGAATACCACATTAACCCAACCGGTAAATTTGTAATTGGCGGTCCACATGGTGATACTGGTTTAACCGGAAGAAAAATCATTGTGGATACTTACGGTGGTAAAGGCGCTCACGGTGGTGGTGCTTTCTCGGGTAAAGATCCAAGTAAAGTGGATAGAAGTGCGGCTTATGCTACCCGTCATATCGCAAAAAACTTAGTGGCTGCAGGTATTGCCGACGAAATTCTGGTTCAGGTATCATACGCTATTGGTGTGGCAAAACCAATGGGTATTTACATCAATACTTACGGAACAGGTAAAGTGGGTAAAACGGATGGCGAGATTGCTAAAATTGTAGAATCGATTTTTGATATGCGCCCTTACTTTATCGAACAACGTTTAAAATTAAGAAACCCGATTTATAGCGAAACTGCTGCTTACGGACACATGGGCCGTACACCAGAAACCGTTACCAAAACTTTTAGAACACCAAATGGTGAAGAAAAAACAGTTACGGTTGATTTGTTCACCTGGGAGAAATTGGATTATGTAGATCAGGTTAAAGCTGCTTTCGGCATTTAATTCTTCGCATCAAATTATAGAAAAGGCGTTTTGCAGCATTGCAGAACGCCTTTTTTGTTGTCGTGCAGTCGGACGTTACCATCTGACCGGGTATTTGTGTCGGATGGTAACAGCCAACACCACCAGATCCCATGTTGGTGGCTCACCAAACAATAGCAAATATTAGTGAACAAAATAATTAACTGGTGTTTTTTTTGAAAAGCAGGGTTCTGCGTACATCGGTTTCGAAAGCCCTGCCATTTGCTTTACCTCTCTGCGTTCGGTGCCCGCTCCTGTCAGGTTTATTTAACGGAGGCTGGTGGTTCTTAAGTAGGAATCCCAATAGAAAATAAATATTTTGGGAACTGTGCAGAATTCCGCTCATCGTAGCAAATGCCTAACCTATCCAAACCTGATCCGATAGCTATCGGATGAAATGGAAAGCACGCAATGCCGATCCTTCATCGGCAGCGGACTTGTAATGAAAAGCAGGAGGGACATTAAAAAAGCTACTGCAACTGCTTTCCAAAAAAAAGCAATAGAAAAATTACCTACTCATAGTCTGATCAGATGCTAACATTTTAAAGTTCCAAAGTATAATAACGTTTTAGCATGACAGCCCCTGATCCCGATATGAAATCGGGACAGGTGACGGAACCAGGACTTACGAAGTTTTCCCTACGCTAATGCCTGACTAAACTTAGTAATTAGGCCAAATGGTATTTCAGTTCCTGATGGCTGCCCTGCTCTACCACTACGCCTTTATCCAATACGATAATTTTATCGGCATTGTTCAGCGTACTCGACCGGTGTGTAATGACGATTACCGTTTTCTGTTCGGCTTTTAAAAGTTCGATCATTCGTTGTACATGTTGCTCTGATACCGAATCAAGAGATGAAGTCGCCTCATCTAAAATCAGAATCTCCGGATCCCGGTACAAAGCCCTTGCGATGGCAATACGCTGTCTTTGCCCACCAGATAGTGCGGTTCCATTTTCACCTAAATAGGTTTGGAAACCTTTCGGCAAAGCTTCAATAAAGCCGATTAAACCAAGTTTGGTAGCGATGTCGATAATCCTTTGCATATCGGGTTCTTCTTCACCTATGGCAATATTATCGACTACATTGCCTGCAAATAAGTCGATCTGCTGGGGCACTACCGATACCACTCTACGCAGCGACGAATTGGTAATGTATTTTAGATCGTATTTGCCAATGCGCACGTTGCCCGCCTGTATCGGATAAATATTCTGCAGAATAGACATTAAAGTTGATTTTCCTGACCCACTCTCGCCCACAATGGCTGTAAATTTACCCTGCGGAATGGTTAAGTTCAGGTTTTCGAAAACAGGCAACCGCATTCCATAACGGAAGGAAACATTTTCGAAATGGATATCGCCAATTTTATCGGCACTTAATTCGATCTGGTTTTCATCACTTTCGCGTTCCAGGTCCATAATTTCAAATAAACGATCAGCAGCAATCACCGCATCCTGTACCGTTTTGTTCATCCCGATTAATGAGGAAACCGGTCCGGTAAAATACCCGATCAAGGTATAAAATGACAATAATTCACCTGGTGTAATCGAATTGCTCAGCACATAACCTGCACCCACCCAAAGCAATATAATGGTGATCAGGCGCGAAATAAATTCGGTAGAAGTACCGGATACTACTGCATTGATGTTCGATTTAAAACCGGCCTGAAGCAGTTTAATGAAACGGGTTTCAGTTTTATCATTGGCATGGTCTTCCAGGCCGAAACGTTTAATGGTACCAACGGCATTTAAACTCTCTACCAGTTGCGATTCGAGCTCGGCTGCATCTTCCATTAACCTGCGCTGGGTACGCTTGTTAAATTTATCGGTAATATAATAAATTACCAGGTACAGCGGAATAACGGTAAGCGTGATGAGTGCCAGTTTCCAGTAATAGGTAAACATCATGATGAACGAAAAGAAAACGATAAAGATGTTGACCACAAAATTTACGCATACATCGTTTAGAAATGTTCTGATCTTTACCGCATCGTTAATCCTCGAAATAATTTCGCCCACCCGCATGGTATCAAAAAACTGCTGAGGCAGGCGGAGCAGGTGTTTGTAATAGCCTAGAATAAGCTGGGCGTCTATAAGCTGACCCGTTTTTAAGGTAAAAACAGTTTTTGCCGAACCGATAAACATCTGCACCACCAGAATCACCATCATAGCGATGCTCATGAGATTAAGCAGGTTGCGGTTGCCATCCACCAGTACAAAATCGACCAGCTTTTGCACAAAAATAGAGGTAGATAAACCCAGTACGGTAAAAACAATTGCACCAAATAAAACCTGTGTCAGAATGCCTTTGTGCGGTTTAATCAAACTCCAGAACCTGCCCTGGATTGATTTCTTTTCATTACCGATCTGAAAATCTTCTGATGGCAACAATAGAACTAAAGCACCAGTCCACTCTTTTTTAAATTCATCGTGTGTTTTACGGTGCACTTTCCCATCTATAGGATCCATCACCTCTATAAACTTGCTGTTTACCTTATAAATTACGACATAATGCTGCAGAATATCATTTACAATAATATGTGCAATGGCCGGTGTCGGAATTTTAAATAAACTATCAAAGGGTGCTTTAACACCTTTCGCTTCAAAGCCTAATTTTTGGGCTGCTTCTACCAATCCTAAAACTGTAGTCCCCTTTTTGTCTGTTCCGGCAAGCTGCCTAATCCGCGCAACAGCCAGGTCTAATTTGTAGTGCGAGGCAATTGATGCCAGACATGCCGCACCACAATCTGTTATATCCCGTTGCTTAACCTTTGTACTCATTGCCTTTTATGTTTTTTGGATTAAGTTTGGATTTACCCAATCATCTACTTTATCGTAAAGTAACTGATATAAACTGCGGTCTGTAACCTTAAACCGGGCGGTAAAATTCATTCCCTTTTTGAGGTAACCTTTGTACCCGTTCTTTAACATCAGGAAATTTTTATCCATTAAACACTTTACCTTAAAGGCGGGCTGATTATTGTTCAAGATCACAATATCATCCGAAATATCGATCACTTTACCTACTGCCAAACCCCATTGGTTATAGTTATAGGCATTGATCTGAAAATGTACATCCTGTCCTTTTCTAATCAAACCAATATCAGCAGGGTTGATATAACAGTAGGCGGCCAAACCAGCATCAGGAGAAACCTCACCAACTTTTTGGTTGGCAAATACGTAAGCGCCCTGCTGTAAGCCAACCAGGTTCTGAACAGAACCATCTATTGGTGCCCGCAATACATATTGTTTTTTCTGTTCATTCAGCTCTGCCTGCTGACCTGAAAGCTGGCGCAGCTCATTCCGGTAACCATTGGCCTCAGTTTGCCATTGGGTTTTATATTTGGTACGCACCATTAAGTAAACCGATTCGGCCTGCTCCAGTTCGTATTTGTATTTTTCATATTCAGATTGTGTAATTACTTTATTTTGATAAAGCTTATTGTAGCGCGCAAAGTTACTTGCAGCTTGTCTTTTTGCAATACCGGCATTTTTCGACTCTTGAGTATATTGTTGCCAGGAGGCCACATACTGGCCGCTTTGCAGATTGGATCCGCCGTTAAATGATAACAGCGCGCCAATGTCTTGTAAAAAATGGGTAATCTGGTTTTTACGGGTTTCGACCAAAGCATCTTGTTGTTTGGGTAAACCGGCATCAATCGCGAGGAGCGTATCGCCCTGCTTAAGTCTTTTATTATCCGACAGCCGATACTGGATCAACCGGCCATTAACAGGTACAATAAGTTCTGTTTTTTCGATGGTAGACTGTAAAACACCAGTACCGTTTATGCTAATGGGTATCTTAATAAAGGGAAGTGCTGCCAGAACAACTAAGATAGCGACCACGGCAACTACATAAATTAATTGACTTGACTTACTAATTTGAGCGCGATAAACGAGAGCAGTATCTGAAATTTTTTCTGTGGAGTAGGTGGATAGCGGCATATGGGTTTAAATCGTAAAGAATCCGCTATTCCGGATAACCGGGACAGCGGATACTATGAATTGCTTATAAACTCCAAACGAGTTTCAAAACATTGGTTAATGTTTTAGATAAAAATGCTGAAGTATCGGCACCAACTGCATTTAAAGTTCCTGAAATTGAGCCCAAAAGTTGAGATAAAGTAAAGTTGATAATACCACCACCTTCTACTTGTGACATTTCAGTTGTGTTCATTTCTTTAACACCAAGATTTTTTAATTCTAAACTTTTCATACTAGATTTTTTTTGAGTTTTAAGATCCCTACTCTTTTAAAGGCTTTTCGGGATGCGCCTGATGCTTGGCCAAACACTTCAACGAATGTAACCATATTAGCTATACAGATGTAGTATTAAGCATCTAACACAAAGCTAACGATTCGTTTAATAAGAGGGATAAAACACCTTTCACGGCATCAAAAACGCAATCTCTACTAAAAAACTAGGGTATTAGTTCTCATATTCAATTTATTCATTAGCGAATACCTGCTTTATATTCTTTTTATTCGCTGTTTTTTAAGCACCTCCTTTAAGAAACAGCTGGTTTAGAGGCCGTTCTTTTTCATAAATTCGACCTCTTTCTCGGCGATATGATCATCGTCAATCGCATATGATTTAATATTTGCGATCTTCATCTCATCAATTACATCCACAAAATCCTGAAACCTGGCGGTTTTGCCCGGCTTGATAATGACGATCATATATTTTGCGGGATCGTGTTGATGGGTTTCGGCAACCTGCTTCTCATTTTTAATGATTTCTTTTTCAATATGCGCAACAGGTATAACTTGCATATTTGCCTTTTCTACCGTACCCATGTAGCAAACAGCCTTGTTATTTTTGCCCAACAAAATCGTCATCGTACGTGATTCGGGATAATTTTCTACTACATCAGTCTTAACGGGTTTGGCAATATCTGCCGCATTTAAGCTGCCCAACGAGGTGGTAAGCATAAAAAATGTGGTTAATAAAAACATCAGGTCTACCATTGCAGTAAGATCGACTCTTGGTGTTGGTTTTTTGGTTCTTCCTTTTGCAGCCTTGCCGCTTTGAGATTCGTTTAGCGTTGCCATAATGATTTAGGTTTTTAGTGATGATGACAGGCCAGATCAAATTGCATAAAAAAAGCGGTTAAAAATTTAACCGCTTCTTTCACTTTGTAATTCTCTTTGGATTAATGCCAGTGCAATCTGAAATGATTTGATTCTCCTTATCATCAAAGTATGTTGGGCCGAACCTTCTTTCAATTTGAGTATTGCCTTTTCACATTTACCAAGTGTTGAACCCAGAGACCTATGTGCTTCTTCAAATTCGCTTATGGAATACTTCGCCATTTACCCTATTTTTTAAGGCTTTTATTTTATCAATTGTAGCACAAAATACTAAATTTAGTCTATTTCACGGCCTCGATTACACCGCAGCCTACCCTTGGTCCCGAGTTTCCTGTTGGCTGGGTAGTATAATCGTCGGTACCGCCATGTACAATGATGCCACGACCTATAATATTTTTAATATCGCCCTCCTTAGTGCTCCATTTATCGGTGGTTACCGAAAGTGTAGCATGGCCTTTACTGTCTAGCATAATATTGCCGATATCTCCGCTATGATAGGCTCCGGAGCCCCACTTTCCATGAACCTCTTTGGTTGGATTCCAATGGCCGTGGGTATTTTCGCCCATATTGCCACAATCGCCATGTTCGTGAAAGTGAACGGCAACATTGCTATCAGCCCTGGCCGCAAAATTCATCTCGATATCCATTTTAATTTTTCCGTCGCTCAATTCGTAAAATTTTGCTGTTCCAATGGTTTTGGTGTTATCAGCAGTTTCGGTTAAAGTAGCCTGGGCAATTTCTTTGTCGGTTTTGGTGCAGGCACTTACAAATGCAAGCCCCGCAACAGCTAAGCTTAAAAGATATTTTTTCATGTGATTAAAATTTAGTTTAAATACGAAACACATTGACAATCATTTAGTTTGACCTAAAACAGATACGGCTAAAACCATTTGCACTACCACTTGTTTAATGAGTATAAAATCGTATAACTATGGAACAGCCAACAGCAATGAACACTTTGAGTCAAATTTTAGAGAAATTGAGGCTGAAAGGAAAAGATAACGAACTTAAAATGTCCGATCACGGTAAGATGCAAAGTAAATCGTTGGGAAAAATTTATAAACCTGAAGATTTAACTATTGTTAAAACTTACCGCTTTGAAGGAGATTCAGACCCTGCAGATAACTCTGTACTTTATTTGCTGGAAGATCAGGATAAAAACATCGGATATATACTAGACGCTTATGGTATTTATTCGGATAATGAAGGACCATCATTTGATGATTTCTTAAAAAAGATCCCCACCGAAAACAGAGACGAACAGGAATTGTTCAGTTAAATACCTTAAATATAAAAAAGGGAGAATTGGCGTAATCTGATTCTCCCTTTTTTATATTTAAAAAATTGGGAAGTTATATTTCCGTAATTTTGCGCCTCATTTACGAGCCCCAGATGAAAAGCAAAATCAATATTCCACCCATTCCCGCTGTTTTACTATCCATTATTAGTGTACAGTGTGGTGCGGCGATTGCTAAAGGGCTTTTCCCGCAAATTGGGGCAGCAGCAACTGCATCCTTAAGGATCGGGTTGTCTGCGGTGATCTTGTTGATTGCTTTCCGACCAAACCTGCTTAAACTAAATGCCAAACAGTGGAAATACGTAATTTTATATGGCGTTTGTTTAGGGGTAATGAACATGGTGTTTTACATGGCCATTGCCCGTATTCCAATTGGTTTAGGCGTAACCCTGGAATTTGTTGGTCCTTTAGGTCTTGCCATTTTCGGATCGAAAAAACCTGTTGATTTTCTTTGGGTAGTACTGGCCGCTACAGGTATTGCACTAATTGCACCCTGGACAAGTACAGGTTTAAATGTTGGCGGTGTGCTATTGGCCCTTTTGGCAGGTGTTTTTTGGGCGGCTTACATTATCCTTGGGGGGAGGATTTCGAAAATCATGAAGGGTGGTGATGCCGTGGCCATCGGGATGTTATTTGCAACCATAGTCATTTTGCCATTTGGTATTTATGGTGGTGGATTAGGCACTTTGAACCCGAAATTACTAGGTTTAGGCGCAGCGCTTGCATTACTATCAAGCGCCATTCCTTTTACCCTCGAAATGAGGGCCCTTAAACAGCTTCCCGCCAGGACCTTCAGTATTTTAATGAGCCTTGAACCCGCCATGGCATCGCTGGCAGCCCTGGTTTTTCTTCACGAATACCTCTCATTAAAAGAATGTTTTGCAGTGGCTTTTGTGGTCATCGCTTCTGCGGGTTCTTCTTTAACAGCCAGGCGTGTGAAATTATAACTAAGCCAGTTTTTCTGTTTTGTAAATTACAATCTCTTCTGTAAGTGCAGCGGCCTGTTCTACAAAGGCCAAAATATAGGGTTGTTCGTTATGTACATCCAAGCTGCTTTGATCTTTCCATTCTTCCTGAAAAATGAAAGTATGGTCGCTTGCAGATTCGTGCAGATCGTATTGGATACAGGCTTCTTCTTTGCGCGAATTTTCTACCATATCCAATAACACAGCCCTTAAGGTTGTAATGGTTTCTTTTTTACTTTTAACTATTGCTGTTAGATAAATGCTCATATACTTCGGTATTTAAAAAGTTTTGGGTTAAATGTTGCTGATGTAATTTTAAAGCGCTCATGATATCTGCGTTTTTTTCCACGTCATGGAAATGGATGCCATCTATTCTTTCCATTCCGGTAAAAGCGTTCATTCTATGGAAGCCGAATAGCACGCCATCATCTACACTCGTTTCCATAAAAAATTCTTCCGGAAGTGTAAAGGCTTCTTTTGGCGCGTTCCATGATGAAGTGACCATATATTTCCGACCATGTAACATGCCACCGGTACCATAATTTCGGGTAGGGTTATCCGCTTTGCGACCATCGCTTACATAAATCCCTTTTTTATGCCCTTCGGTAAATACCACATCAATATACTTTTTAAATCCATGTGGCAACTGGAACCACCAGATTGGGGTATGATAAATTACCACATCGGCCCAAACATATTTTTCTACTTCTTCCTTTGGGTCGTAATTGTGGTTAATGTTGGTTGTTTTTATTTCAAATCCTTCGGCTGATGAAAAGAAATCGGCGGTGGCGTTAGCTATTGTTTCGTTAAACAGGCCTCCAGAGTGACCAAATTTTTGTCCGCCGTTGATGATGAATATTTTTGTCATTTCGTTTTTCTATTTGATAAGACAAAATTACAGCAACCATATCTATTATTAAAACAAGTTAATTCATAGCTTTGTATCAGAATTATAATAACAAGATTATGGTTAATTTAGAGTGGTACAGAAGTTTTAAGGCGATTTATAAAACAGGAACCTTAACTGGTGCAGCAGAAAACCTGTTCATTTCGCAACCTGGTGTAAGTTTACATTTAAGTTCTTTAGAAAGTTATGTGGGTTACAAACTTTTCGAACGTACTGGCCGGAAAATGATCCCGACCGAAAAGGGGAAAGTACTGTATAATTTTATTGTAGAACCCCTCAGCAAACTCGAGGACGCCGAAAAACACTTCCAAAAAAGTACGGAAAAACATACCCCGACCATTAGTGTAGGCATGTGTTTCGAAACTTTTCAGATTACACTCGAACAATATATTTCGACCTTGCCTTTTAACGTGATCATCCGTTTTGGTGAGTATCCGGAAATGCTCGATCAATTGGACAAAGGCATTTTAGATCTTATCATTACACCTCAAAAGGGGAATTCACCAAATATTGAACATGAAGCTTTTTCTTCTGAAACCATCGTTCTGGTGGGCGGCATAGAAACAGACGGGCAAACTTTTGATTCGTTGGTGAAAAAGAAAGATTTGTCGGGAATGGAAGCCTGGTTAAAACAGCAGAAATGGTACGGCACCGCAGGAGACATGGAACATCTTTTACGTTTTTGGCAACTTAATTTTGGCAAACATGCCGATTTCCGCCCCAACTACATTGTTCCCAACCTCAATTCGATTGTCCGTTGCCTATCCGGCGGAAATGGCCTGGCGATTATTCCCGATTTCCTTTGCAGAAAAGAAGTTGAAGATGGAAAGATCAGGGTAATTTGGGAAGGGATGTCAAAACTCACCAATACTTTATACTTTGGATGTAGAAAAAACACGCAATATGCTTCAGAAATTCATATAATTAAAAACCTTTTTAAGGAGGTTATGGTTAGTATATAGTTTCTATAAAAAACGATCAGCTTAAGTCTGTTATTATTTTGAAACTTAGATAAAATATTTATTTTAGATCATCCCCTAAAATTCCATAATGAGTCAATCCAGTCATCTTTTAAGTAACGATCAATTAATAGAAGTATTTAATCTAACCCATACCGCAACGGCAGTGCATGTTGGAGAAAACGCGGTTATACAGTCGGCAAATGATGCGATGCTCAGGATTTGGGGGAAAGATAGAAGTGTGATCGGAAAATCGCTTGAAGATGCTTTACCCGAATTAAAGGGACAGCCTTTTATCGATATGTTTAGAAAGGTATGGCTCGAAGGTCTTGTTCTTGCGGGAAAAGATACTGCTGCCAATATCATGATTGATGGTGAACTGAAAACTTTTTATTTTGATTTTGAGTATCGTGCTGTAAAAAACAGGGAAGGAAAAACCATCTGCATTCTGCATACTGCCATTGATGTAAGTGAACGTGTATTAAGACAGGAAGCTGTCGAAAGAGAACGTGAGAAAGCTGAAGCGTTACAGCGCGAGCAGGCCCTGAACGAAGAACTGGCCGCCACAGTGGAAGAACTGGCTGCAACCAATGAAGAGCTTGTAGCCACAAACGAAGAACTACAGGAAACACAGGAAACTTTACACGTTTTAAATAATGAACTCGAATTAAGGGTCGTGGAACGTTTTAACCAACTTTCGGAAAGTGAAAAACGTTTCAAAACCATGGCCGAAGGAACTGATATTTTTATTGCTGTGGGCGACGAAAATGGTAGCGCAATTTATTTCAACAAACCCTGGACTATATTAACAGGCCGCTCGATGAACGATCTACTTGCTTTTGGCTGGGTTGATCTGATCCATCCCGAAGACCGTGAGGGCTATTTAAATATTTACCTTTCGGCCCTGGCCGAAAAGAAATCTTTTACAGGCGAATTTAGAATCCTGACCAAAAAAGGTGATTACCGTTGGCTGCTTGCCACTGGTCCACCCCGTTTCCATGCCGACGGATCTTTTGCAGGTTACATTAGTTCCTGTATCGATATCACCGAAAGGAAATTGATCGAACTGGAACGGCTTAATTTAAATAAACTCATTGAAGCCAGTTCCGAATTTATCGCTTTGGCAGGGCTAGACCTGTCTATCCAATATTTGAATCCTGCAGCTTTAAAAAAATTAGGCTGGGCAAATATCATAAACAGAACTATTTTAGACTGTATTTTCCCTGCAGACAGACCGGCAGCCCAAAAGCTTTTACCGGGAATTTTGCAGCGTATCAATTTCAGACAGGAAATCCGTTTCTGGAATGAAAAAACGGGAAATCCGTTTTGGATTGAATGGAATGGCTTTGCCATTAAAAATGACGAAACGGATGAGGTAATTGCCATTGCTACAGTGAGCCCTGACATTACGGAGCGAAAACTTTACCAGGAAGAACTTCAGGATATTAATATGGAAATGGCGGCAGCAAATGAAGAGTTGGCCACAACCAATGAAGAGCTCGCCCAAACACACGAAGACCTGATCCAATACACCAAAAAGTTAGCCGATAGCGAAGAAAAGTTACGTCAGGCCATAGATACAGGCAGAATGGGTACCTGGAGCATCGACCCTAAAACATTAGAAATTACCATGTCGGGCTTTGTTAAAAATTTACTCGGCCTTCCATTGGATAAACCTGCAGCGATGGAGGATATCATGAGCGCGATCAACCCTGATTATCATGATATGCTAAATACCGCTTTAAGCAATGCTTTAACAAACCATTCATCAAGTGATACCGAATACCCTATAAATAATTTAGTAACCGGCGAAGAAAAATGGGTTAGGGCAACCGGACGTGTGTTCGAAGATCAGCATGGCAATGCAACCGAGTATTCAGGGCTTTTTATTGATATTACCGAACAAAAATTAGATGAGCTCCGTAAAAATGATTTCATCGGAATGGTGAGTCATGAATTAAAAACGCCTTTAACAGCCATCAATGGATTTGTTCAGGTGTTACAGCGTAAGGCTAAAAAGGATGAGGATAACTATGCCATTATTGCTTTAGACAAAGCGCATAGCCAGATCAGGAAAATGACCACCATGATTAATGGTTTTTTAAATGTATCCCGTTTGGAATCGGGCAAACTACTGATCGAAAAAAGCAACTTTAATCTGGATGAGCTACTGAAAGAAACCATTGAGGAAACTTATATTTCGCAATCTTCGCATCAGATTATATTAAACCCAACCTGTAATGTTGTCCTTAATGCCGATCGGGATAAGATTGGAAATGTAATTTCGAACCTCATCAGTAACGGCTTAAAATATTCGGATAATGGCACACGCCTCGAAGTAACCTGTAAATTGCATGATACACAGGTTGAAATTCAGATCAAAGATGAAGGCATAGGGATAAAACCTGATGATATTGAGAAACTTTTCGAACGGTATTACCGTGTTCAGGGCAATCATACCATTTCAGGCTTTGGTATCGGGCTTTATTTAAGTGCCGAAATTATAGAAAGGCATGGCGGCCGCATTTGGGCAGAAAGTGAAGAAGGTAAGGGTTCTGTATTTCATTTTACCTTGCCTTTAAGTTAGCACATTTTTACCGCAAGCGACTATAAAATCTCTAAGCCATCCAACAAGGCATCATCAACCAAATTAGGCAGCGTAATTTTTAAAGTACCCGTGCGTTCCATTTCGCGTTCAATGGCAAAACGGGCTTCCTTATTACGGGCCCAGCTCCTTCTGGCAATGCCATTGTTTACATCATAAAAAAGCATATTCTGCAATTTCTCTGCGGCTTGTTCGCTTCCATCCAGCACCATTCCAAAACCACCGTTTATGACCTCTCCCCAGCCAACGCCACCACCGTTGTGGATCGAAACCCAGGTTGCGCCCCTAAAGCTATCGCCTATTACATTATGAATCGCCATATCGGCCGTAAACCGGCTTCCATCATAAATATTGCTTGTCTCCCTAAATGGAGAATCCGTCCCACTTACATCATGGTGGTCCCGGCCCAAAATAACGGCAGCAGATAACCTGCCTGTTTTAATGGCATCATTAAAACGCAAAGCGATCTTCGCCCTGCCTTCTGCATCAGCATATAAAATTCTGGCCTTCGAGCCAACCACCAGTTTATTCTCTTTTGCTGCACTGATCCAGTTGATATTATCCTGTAACTGTTGTTGTATTTCTGATGGGGCAGTCAATTTAATTTCTTCCATCACCTCTTTAGCCATTCGATCGGTTAAATCGAGGTCTTTTTCACTGCCCGAAGCACATACCCACCTAAACGGACCAAAACCATAATCGAAACACAAGGGACCTAAAATATCTTCTACGTACGAAGGATATTTAAAATCTATTCCATTTGCCGCCATTACCTCAGCACCTGCCCTACTGCATTCCAACAAAAAGGCATTCCCATAGTCAAAGAAGTAGGTACCCTTGGCTGTATGTTTGTTAATGCTTGCAGCTTGTCTTTTTAACGAATTCCGGACATCAATTTTGAATTGATCAGCTGCATTCGCCATCAGGTCATTTGCCTCTTCAAAACTTAAACCTACAGGGTAATATCCACCAGAATATGGGTTATGAAGCGATGTCTGATCTGAACCTATCGCCACTTCAATATTTTCTGCATCAAGCCGCTCCCAAACGTCAACCACATTGCCAATATAGGCGAGGGATACCGCTTCTTTCGCTTCCTGAGCAAGCTTTATCCTTTTTACCAGTTCATCTAAATGATCAATCAGTTCATCAACCCAGCCTTGTTGATGTCTTTTTGTTGCAGCCTGTGGGTTAACCTCCGCGCAAACCGTGATGCAGCCAACAATATTACCAGCCTTGGTTTGTGCACCGCTCATACCACCTAATCCGGCCGTGAGAAAGATTTTACCTGCTACATTTTTTCCATAAAACCCTTTCTTACGAAAGGCGTTCATTAAAGTAATTGCCGTTCCATGCACAATGCCCTGGGGTCCAATGTACATGTACGAACCTGCTGTCATCTGCCCATACTGGGTTACCCCTAATGCATTAAATTTTTCAAGATCTTCTGGTGCAGAATAATTCGGTATCATCATGCCATTGGTAACTACTACACGGGGTGCGGCAGTACTTGATGGAAATAATCCCTGAGGGTGACCGCTATAAATATTCAGCGTTTGCTGATCGGTCATCGTAGCGAGGTATTGCATGGTTAACAGATATTGCGCCCAGTTCTGGAATACACTTCCATTTCCACCATAGGTGATCAGCTCTTCCGGATGCTGTGCGATTGCCGGGTCCAGATTGTTCTGAATCATCAGCATAATTGCCGCGGCATGTGGCGTACGGCAAGGATATTCGTTTATTGGTCTTGCATAAATGGCATAATCGGGTATAAAACGATACATATAAACATGTCCGTAATTTTCCAGTTCATTTAAAAATTCATATGCCAGTTCTTCGTGCCATGCTACCGGAAAATAACGCAACGCATTTTTGATGCTCAGTCTTTTCTCTTCAGTATTTAAAACCGCCCGCCTCACCGGAGCATGGCTTAATTGCGTATTTCTTGTTTTGGCCCCTGGTAATGTGGCGGGTATACCAGCCAATAGCTGTACTTTAAAATCCATATTGTGTAATTTTAAATTCCTAATTCAATGTCGATTCTGCTTGGCTTGCAACGGCTACAATTTTGCCTTTTTGTACCATTTCAATTGCATTTCCCATGCGATCATACATGATCTGATCTTCTTCAAAATGATCAATTTCGGTACGCACAAAATCATGGACCGCAGCCAATATCTTTCCAGGTTTTAAGGGATGATGATAATCAATGGCCTGTGCGGCACAAAACAGTTCGATACCCAGGATCTTCTCTACATTTTCAATCACCCGAAGCGCCTTACGTCCGCTAATGGAGCCCATGCTAACATGGTCTTCCTGACCAAGCGAAGTTGGGATACTATCGGCGCTGGCAGGGAAACAAAGTCCTTTATTTTCGCTGGCCAATGCGGCTGAGGTATATTGAACAATCATGAAGCCCGAGTTTAATCCCGTTTCTTTCATTAAAAGTTTAGGCACACCGGGGGTATTTCCTTCCAATGAAAGATAAATACGCCTATCACTGATGTTCCCGATTTCCGAAGCGGCTAAACAGGCATAATCGAGTGGTAAAGCCAGGGGTTGACCATGAAAATTACCACCGCTGATCGTTAAATCATCGCTAAATATTACGGGGTTATCCGTTACCGAATTCAGTTCGATTTCTAAAGCTTCTTTTAAGTGTAACCAGGCCGTTCTGGAAGCGCCATGAACCTGTGGAATACACCTTAGCGAATAAGGATCTTGTACTTTGGCGCAATCGGCATGTGATTTCATGATTTCTGAATCCTGCAGCAGCTTTCTTACTTGCCCTGCCACAGCAATATTTGCCAGGTAAGGCCTCAACTGATGAAGTTCCGCATGAAAAGGTTTTTCAGAGCCCTGCAGGCCTTCAATCATCATGGCAGCAATAATATTAGCAGAATCCAGCACATTTTCCAGGCGTTGCACCACTTTAACCGCATGGGCAGCAATAAACTGGGTACCGTTAATTAAGGCCAGGCCTTCCTTTGGTCCCAAATGCAAAGCCTCCAGTTGATATTCTGCTAAAAGCTGCGCTGTAGCAATGATTTCATTTTTATAATGCACTTTACCTAAACCAATTAAAGGTAAAAACAAATGCGATAAAGGGGCAAGATCGCCAGAAGCCCCAACAGAACCTTGTTTCGGCACCACTGGTATAGCACCAATTTCTAAAAACCAGATCATACGGTCGAGCGTTTCGATCTGAATACCAGAATAACCTTGCGCCAACGCTTGTAATTTTAACACCAGCATCAACTTCGCTATTTCGCTATCTATCGGCTCACCTACGCCAACTGCATGGCTTTTCAAAATATTCTCCTGTAATTTACGGGTATCAGCCGCCGAAATCATGGAGGTACATAATGGACCAAAACCGGTATTGATGCCATAAACAGCCTGACCAGAAACGGCAATCCGTTCTACCACTTCACTACTCGCTATCACTTTAGCACGTGTGTTTTCACTCAAAACGCCTTTAATTTCACCATTGCTGATGGCCAAAGCCAGTTTAGCGGTTAAATGATCTGTTCCGTAATTAAAAGTCTGTTGCTCGCTCATGTTAGAAAGGTTTTAAACAAAAATAAGCCCTATATTTGATACCTATAAATACCAATTACATCATCATGTAATAACCATGGGTTATCAAATCGAACTTAGGCATTTAAAGTATTTTCAGGTATTGGCGGAAGAACTAAAGTTCAGAAAGGCTGCCGATCGCCTTTTTATTTCCCAGCCGGGACTAAGCCGGCAGATTAAACAAATGGAGGAAATTTTTAACGCCCCGCTGTTCGACCGGACGAAGAAAAAGGTGGAACTTACCGAAGCAGGCCTGTACCTTAAAGATGAGGTAGATTTTCTCTTCAGCCATATCGAAAACATCAAAAAACAGATCAGCAATATTAATGAGGGCAAACAGGGTGAATTACGGATTGGGTTTTTAGGCTCGGCAGCACAAAAAATTGTACCTGAGGTTATTTTTAAACTGAACAAAGATTTCCCTGAAATCAGAACCAACCTGGATGAAATGCCCAATAGGTTACAGGTTGAGTTATTGGAAAAAGATATGCTCGATGTGGGTTTTGTAAGGATGCAACAGTTTAAACCAGGTATTTCTAAACACATGATCCATCAGGATACTTTTTCGCTGGTTCTGCCTAAAAGCCACCCCATGAAAAAGGCAAGTTTTGAAGCGGTAAAAAAACTGGGTAACGAACCTTTTATCTTTTTCTCGAGTGATGATAGTCCCTTTTATTACGACCTGATGATGAGCATTTGTGAAGATCATGGTTTCAAACCCAAAACCTACCACAAATCGGTGAATGCGCTCACCATTTACAAATTGGTAGAAGAAGGTTTGGGCATTGCTATTGTACCCACTGCCCTGCAATATGGCTATCAGGAAAACGTAAAGTTTGTGGAACTCACCCATATTCCGCAACGAACAGAGCTATATATGATCTGGAAAGAATCGAACCGGAACCCAGCTTTAAAGAATGTGATTAAACTGTTGTTGAAGGATAAGGTTTAGCCGATAAAAAACTTTAAGCTTAACGGGCTTATAACGTTGCAACGAATTTCTGTTAAAGATCTTCGTTTGCTTGAATAGGGTTGGGCCGTTTTAGTAAAACGTTTTCAAAAAACGCCCTCATAGATATAGAATAAAGTGTGGGGGCAGATGACGATAAGGGAAGAATATCCTTCAATAGCGAATCGAAATTTATATGATTTAAAATAGATAATCTTCGTAATTCGTTAATGTAAATCATTAATTCTCTCATGTCATCATTCAAATTTTGAATAGCAATTGCCATTAATATATTGAATACATATTTTTTTTTATCCTCCACCTGCGGTAAAAAATCCTTATTGGGTAAAAACACCATACCAAAGTTTTCATATTCAGTAAGCTTAGCAATTAGTAGCTTTCGCAGAGGTGCATCTCCTTTAAGGTATGTCTCTAGAATTGTGTGCCGAAGAGTTAGTACTCTTTCCTTTAACGTTTCATATTCCTTAGCGGGCAAAAAAAGAAAAAATGGGTAATTCTTTTTTAATATCCACTTTGTCAAATGAAGAAGCAGGCATTTTATTTAAAATTTCCCCAATCTTTTTGTCAATAACAGCAAGATCTTCATAAATATTTTTAGACATTGATTAACCGATTTTTTTTCTACCTTTTCCTTTCAGTAGTTTTTTAATCTATCTTGCTCATCACATTTTCATAATATCCTAGATTCGAGCAATAAAGTTTCTTCAGATAGCTCAATAGGAAGATAAAAAAAGCTGTTCAAATCACTTACTAATGATATTTCTTTCAACAGCCTACCTCCATTTGACACAAATAACTTAATTAAAGATATTATTTCAATTGGCATATATTGCCATCTTTCGTGATTAAAAGGAAGTGTAAGATCTGCTTTGCTATTGGATAAATGAAAAGCAGCAAGCTCTTCAATAGCATCGGAAAATTTTTGTTCGTCATTCGAGATAACACTTTCAATGGCTTCCTGATAGCACAAAATCGGTTTTATGCAATATTTTGAAATTATTGCTGCATGAGCTGAGAAATCTCTCAATTTTAGCATTTCGACTACCAAATAAAGTAAACTTCCACGGCCAAATTCTTGCACTGAATATTTCTCTAGTTTTTGTGCGTTTTCTTCAAGAAATCTTATTAATTGATTTGAAATTATTTCGATCTTATCTGGGAAATAACTTAATGTGAATAAAAGGGTCATACATAGATCTGTATGCAGTACCCCATCTATCTGTTTACTTTCCGAAAAAGCTCTAGCATTCACCAATACATCGTAGTAGTAAGCGTTAAGAAGCTCCGAAAAACTTATATTATTACTATTGTTTTCAAAGTCAATTATCGCTTTAGGGATCTTAAATCCATATGAGTATTGTTGTAAAATTCGGCTAAACTCATATTTTACAATTTTTTCCCTTCCAAAAACAACTGTCTTAAATTCAAAATCGGATTTACCCGTTTTGAGATATTCCAAATAAAAATCCTCTAAGAAATTTGCTTGTTCTTTTTCTGATTGATAAACTTTAATAAAAAACTCTTTAAGTTTCTGTTTATGACTATTTAATTTGTTATTCATTTAAGATCATTTATTTACAACTAACTCTTGCCTTTTGTGTACGGGAAATTTCATCCCAATCTGACGATAGTAAAGATTTTAATTTAAACTGTCCTTTCGCATTGCGCCCAACAAATACGTCAACGACACGCTTGTTACCAATATTATCTAATATATCATCTGCTTCAATTCTCGTTAAACCAAAATCATTAATATTTGGTTTTGTCAAAATATCTCTAATAAAAAAGTCTGAATCTAGCTGCCGAGCTGATAAATCTCCAACATTCCCAGAAATATTAGTCTTCACTTCAAAAATATCATATTTCCCATCATTTCTAATACCTACTAAATCAATACCATGGTTTGATGCATTCTGAACACTTATAACATCCTGATACTTTCCAGAATTCATCAGCGCATCCTTTACCTGCTTCTCGCCCCAATTCCCGAGATTTTGTTGCATGGTTTTGAGGCCCCAAACATCAATCCAGCTATTAACGTCAGAGACATAACCATATAAAGTGGGGTTTGCTCCCCATAAACCGATCGGATCCTGAGAGATATAATTTCCCTGCTCCGGGTCATAATACCTAAAGCGATTATAATACAGCCCCGTTTCTACATCTTCATATTGCCCTTGGTACCTAAATGGTATAAATTCCCGATCACCGCTAAGTTTACGGATTTTTCCATAAATATCAAGTTCGCAATCCCATACTTTTTTGCCTACATGATCATAAGCCTGTATAGGAGTACCCAAATAATCACTAATGATAGAATAATATTGGCCATTAACAATTTTGGCACTTGGGGTAAATTTATTTTGATCGTACACCCAGGTAATTAAGTCATTGCCAAACGGCTCCGTTTTATCATAGCTAAGCAATCCATCTTCGTTTACCACCAGATTAGGTCGCTCTTTTAATGGATAATTCCATTCGTGGAGCAGTAAATTACCATCCCACACATAACGGTATACTTTATCTTTAACAATTTTGGCTTTCCTCCTGCCTAAGGCATCGTATTCGAAACTGATGATTTCACCCTGTGGATTTTTAACGGCTTTCATCATGCCATTGGCTGCCCAGGCATAAGCCCAGTCCCCCTCTTTCCATTCAGGTAAATCCGGTTCAGCATCTGCCAGAATATCCACTGCTTCCGCTTTCGGAATATCGGGATTAGCCATTCCCCAGTTTAGCTTTTTACCAAATAAGCTATTATCTTCTGGTGCGGCCACTTCTTCTTTGGCCAGACCTATAATATTGCGCTTGCTTTTTTGAACCAGGTTACCTTTGGCATCATAACGGTAATACCATTGGTCATCTTTAAGCAGTTTGCCTCCTTTATCGTAACGCCTGTCACTGCGGTCTGCGGTTTTATATAAGTTTCCTATCTCGTCAGGATTTTTATAGATTACCTTGCCATCATCACTGTAACTTGCCGAAGCCAAACTGCCAAAAGTATCGTACCTGTAATTGATGCTTCCACCGGTAATGCTGTTTAAGCAGTTATTAAGTTTATCATTTGGCCCCCAGGCATATTGTTTAAAAGCAGTGATCGAACCATTGGCTTCTACCTTTTGACTAATTGGATGGCCTTCGTGATCGTAATCGAATGTTGCCCTAACCCCACCGCTTAAACTGCGGCTGGTTTCCTGTCCGTTTTTATTACGGCCAATCCTTGCTGTCCATTCTGCTGATCCGCCACTTTTTGCGGCAATACCATTCAGATAACCTGTTTCATCATAATCGTATTGAATATCGGCCCCTAGTGAACTTTTTAAACTGGTCAGGTTACCAAAAACATCATATTGATAATTGATCTGGTAGCCATCCTGTATTTCCTGGGTAACCATACCCAATGGATTTCGCTTAAAATTAACCGAAGAAAGTTCGTTCTCTGCGGCAATAAGCAACCCAAGTTTATTGTATTGGAAAGCTTCGTAGGTACCATCTTCGTAGCTGCTATACACCAAACGGCCGCTTAGGTCGTAATTGTGATAAACAGCCTTTCCATCAGCCTGTATGGTTTTAATGATCTGCCCATCCTGGTTGCGGATATATTGTTGCTCTTGCCCGTCGAAACCAATTTCTTTTACCACGTCATCGTTTGCATCCCTTAAAAAGAGGTATTCTTCACCTTTTTCGTTGGTAATGCCTTTCAAATTTTCCCATTTATCGTAGGTAAAATGAAGGGTCTGGATATACTGACTGGATGTTTGACTGCTTCTTTTTTGTGTTTTTAGGCTACCCATAGGCGTATAAGCCATATACCATTCTTCACGGCCATCGGTAGCGTAAACCGGAAGATCATAAGCGTCGTATTCAAAGCGCAAAGGCTCTTCACCAAAATCTTTTACCAGGGTAACACGGCCCATTTCATCCCGTTCCCAAATGGTAGTTTGATCACCGTCGGGGCTAAAACGGATCAAACGACCGTAATCATCGTAAGTCCAACGGCGAATATTGCCTTCGCTCGAAACCGATTCGATCAGCTGGTTTAAACTGTTATAAGTCCAATGGATTTCATGCCCTTCATGATCACGGCAAAACACTGGTAATTTTTGCCCTTCGGTATAATAAAAATCGACTACCCGATTGTCTTTTTGCACATGTTTAAGCAATTGGTTCTGCTCATTATACAGCCAGGTTTCATTCGACCCAGCCGGATCACTCCTTAAAATCAGGTTATTGTTTTCATCGTAGGCATACTGGTATTGCTCGCCATCCGGGGTATGGTAAGTGGTAATGTTGCCCCGATTGTCGTACTCGTAACCGATTACTTTACCTTCAGGACTGGAAACCATTTTCTCTTCGTTGTAGCGATCGTGTTCATACCAGGTTTCGCCGCCCAAAGCATCTACTTTTTTGTAAACCAGGTCGTTTTCATCATAATAATAACGTTCTATTTTACCATCGCGATAGTATACCTCATTATATCCTTGCTCCGGGAAATAGCTTATCGAGCCACTCATGAAACCATCTCGGCCTTCCGTATGGATTACACGTCCTTCCGCATCATAAGCCCAGAAATAAGCCATACCGTTTCGGTTGGTCCTTTTCACTACACGGTTGTGGTCATCGTACTCGAAACTAATGGCTTTACCTGCCTGATCGTATACCTTGATCATATTGCCCAGCTGGTCGTAATCGTAACTCACCAGCAGATCGCTGGCATTTTTATAGTGATAGTAGACTGCTTTAATGGCCGTACTTGCTTCGTTATGCTGCATTTCGAGCACACGTCCCGAATTTTCTACAATGCGGGATAAAAGTTGTCTTTTATAATAAAATGTAAGGCTGGTACCGTTGGTGTATTCGATCTGATTAATGCGGTAGATATCACCATCTTGCCCGCCACTAAAAAGTGTATAAGTATAAATATCCTGATCAATGGTAAGCACCCAGGTATTTTCATCAGGCCTTTCCATCCAAACTTTCTGCGCACGGTCGTATTGCTTACCTGAATATGGCTCAATATAAGGCAAAGGCATCACCATATTTTCAGTAGGATGACTAAAACCCACAATTCCAGCTTCAGGATCAGGGTAAATGTAAAGGTCGTAATTGTTATAAACCTGATTGCCCAACATGCCCGCATAAGGTTTATCACTGCGCCAAACATTGTTCCAGGCCAGTGTTTGCCCACCCGGTAGTTCGAAATCTGTCCACTCGAAAAACATGGCACCTGAAACGAAATTAACAGGTTCTAAACCCCAATGGCAAAGCTTTTTGGATATGGGATTATTTTTAAACAAGCCTCTGAGTACTTTATTTACACCCTTTAAAGCCGCCTTAGATAGCGCACTTCCCAATTTGCTAAGCCCCCGCATAATACCTATGGCAGCAAAGCGCATTAAATATTCTTTCAGTGTATAATTGTGCGGAGCAAAAGTACCCCCGACCAGTACAGGTTTACCAGTATTAATCTGCACGTACATGCTTAATAAATCGCTATAAAATGCGAAGTATGCCAAAGGATTTTTCTTTAATTTCCCTGGTACGGTAGGTAAGGGCTTTAAGCCCATAGGCGGGCACCAGCAGGTAAGCACCTGCCCGGGATTAGAACCACTCATTTCCGATCCCTGCCCTTTTACCGTAGTAGAGCCCCAATACACTTCGCCCTCATGCGGCGAACCGGGTATGTTCACAATAAAATAGACCGGTATGGAAGTGATGTGCCTGAAAGGCAATAAAACCCCCATTACGCTGGTGGTGGTTGTAGCCTTATGCCTGCCATGCACAAAAATAGAACCACCCATCGGGATGCTGGCCGCACCGATTAAACCCTGCGCAAATTTTGGAATAGGAATGTTAAAACGCAGATAATCCATCGGATCGAACACCATGCCAATGAACGGATGAGGTAAGGGCAAAGGTATAAAACCGAAAGACGGCGGAATGGGAATGGTTGTCCAGTGAAAATCGATCGCCAATACCACATCAAAATGTTTACTTACATGCTGTACCGCCGTATTGGCCATCGCAGGTTTTTTGGCTTTTAAAAGCTTTAACGTACTCTTTGCCGCAGGTGGATTGCTTCCCAGGGCAACAGCTCCGCCACCGCCGCCACCAACAGCTTTTGGTTCGGCTTTGGTTAAGCTTGCAGATAGGCTGATTGACCTATCGATAGACATATTCGGTTTACTTGCTTTTACTTTTTTCATCCGTATAGTTTTTTTAAGGCAATGTTATTTTCAATTATTGCCAATCATCTTACGACAATGGATTGGCATGGTTTGCAGGCACTTCTGCCATCGATTTCCAGTCTTCTCCATAATCCTGTCTCATCTCCAAATCCAGTTTTTTACCTTCAGGGCTCTCTTCGCCATATTTTTTTAACATGATCGATGCGGTGTAAGCCATCGAACTTTGCCGCCGTTTTTCTATCGGCATTTTCTTTGCAATTTCCAGGCACCTAACATAATAAGTCATTGCTTTTGCCGAGCCTGTTATTTTGCTTTCCGAAAGTTGGCCAAGCAAACGGGTACATTCCATGGCGATAAAATCATTTTCAATTATTTTGGCAATCTGAATTGCTTTTTCAAAATATTTTTTGGCTTCATCCTTACCCGCATGCGCCAATAAAAAACTGCCATAACTCATATGGATATGCGCACTTAGCTGTGAGTGCTCTCCGGCCCGGGCCAAAGCCATTTCGTATTGTTGGCGCGCTTCGTTTTTTTTGTTTTTTATCGCTAAACTCTGTGCCAGCATAATCCTGGCGGCAACAACAGCTTCCTGCAATCCCTGTTTCTGGGCAATGACAATTGCACGTTCCAAAACGGCATTCGCCTGCTCGTGTTTACCTTTGCTCAAATAATTACTGGCAATCAATATCTGTTGCTGGTAATCGGCTTCAGGATCATTTTTTTCGCGGTTGGTATGCGCCGCGGCATTCTGCATCAGCTGGCTTACATCTATATTGAGCTTAAATTCTGTTCCCTGTTTTAATTTTTTTAAGGTACGGTGTATGTGGTGCTCGGTGTAAACGAGTTTAATATTATCGTTATTTAATGTTTTAATGCAAGTACAACACTCGTTAATCCATTCAGAAAGACCAGCAACATCATCGATAGCTGTTGGTGCCAGCTGAATATATATTTTCTTAAAGTTCAATTCAGGATAAAGCTTGCAAAGCCTTACCAAGGCCACAATAGGCACATATGCATCGGTCTTATAATCGTTTGCGTATTCACCTGACTCAATATCCCAAACAATGCCTTTGCCGGTGTCCTTCTGCCATAAATCAAAGATCTCTTTCCATTCCTTCACTAAACTTTTGCCATAATCGTTTTTGTTGTTAAAACCCTGATGATGGAGCAGGAACATGTCGTCGGTCCGGCTTTCTTCTGTTAACTGATATTTAAAATAAGCCTCGAATAAGTTTACCTCATGCCGCTCACCTAAACAGAGAAACAGGGTTTCTGATGGATGTTGTCTTACTACTTGTTGCCATTGTTTATCTATTTTAAATAGTTCGAGTTGTATCGGATTCATTGGAGCTTAAGTCGGCATTAGTTTAGGTTAATCGTTCCACTACTGATATTCGTTTCGCTTTCGCCACCTACGTTAATCTTTTTCGAAGCTAGGTTAGCCTCGGTTTCGCCACTCATCGAAAGTGTTTTGGTACCGATATCCAGGGTTTGCGCTTCGATACCGATACCAGAGGTTGGCGTACCGTCTTCGGGGCCAACACCTATACCAATACTTACAGAAGCTGAATTCCCAATGTTTTCGCCCAATGTTAAAATATCCTTCCCCTTGATGATAATCTTGCCTGTTTTATCCATAAAAATGCTGCTCTCCCCACATTTAATCAGGATCGATTCTTTGGTTTCAAAAACAGCCTTACCGGCTCCGTCCAATTCGATAAAATTGCTGTCTTTATCGCGCATAATCATACCTGCACCGTCATCCATGGTTAAAGTATGCCCACTTTTAGAAGTTAAACTTTTGCTGTTATTGCTGGCGCTGCCTCCGCTCCCACTTTTACCATGAAATACTGATCCTAATACAATCGGACGGGCAATATTCCCTTCTTCAAAAGTTAAAGCTACCTGATCGCCGATTTCCGGAATAAATACAAAACCCCTGTTTTTGCTAACCTTATCACTGCTTCCGGCATCTGGTGTAATTACCCGCAGCCACTCCGTTACATCGTTGGTTTTACATTCCCATTTAAATTTCACCTTAATGCGTCCCTGCCCTTGCGGGTCGGCATTATCAATCACATCTGCGAGTTGCATATCAGGGTTTGGCTTAGCATAGCTTTTTACCGAAAGCCGCTCTGTTGTAGCTACTACACCCTCGAAGGTATTGTAATATTTACCTGTACCATCAATGTCGTGGTTAATGCTCGTGATGAGGAATTTGCCAAGGCTTTCGGTAGAAAAAGATAGCTCTTTCCGCACACTCATCGTAATTTCTGCAATACTGCCTATACCTAAAGCAGCATTATCGCCACTGGCATTTACTTTTAACAGGTTACTGATATGTGCCTTTTCTTCATTCTGCACATGGCTTTTAATATCATTGTTATTGTCTACACGGATAAGCGCGGGCTGGTTAAAGGTTTTGCTGTACATGGCATTAGATACCTGTATGGCATGCGCCAGGTCTGGCGATCCATCACTTGCACCGCTGCTTTCGCTCTGCAGCATTTCATCCTGTTTGGGATTGTAGGCAAAACGTTTGTTTTTGATCGGCGCAATCTCCATGGCATACTGCAGGTTTTGTACATCGCGACCATAAATCAAGGCCACTTCTTTCTGATCATCGGGTTTGCCAAAATTCAGTTGTTTGCCATCATAATAAAACCATTCGTGGTATTCGCCCGAAAGCCTGTTCAGAAAATCGAAATCACTCTCCCTGTATTGGATCAGATAATCAATGGGCTCCTTTCTGGCTGCGTTGGCTACAATTTTAATGTCGTTTGAAGGTACATCCGAAGTAGCGAGATTTACAATGCTATTGAGATCTTTATCCAGATAAGAACCTAAATCCGGTCCGCGGTCGATCAGAATAGTAGGACTATAACCACTCACAATCAATACCCCGTGATAACCATGGCTTTGCGCCAGTTCTACTTTAGTTACGAGGCCGGCAAATTCCTGTAGACTACCAGAATCGTAGCCAAAGGAAGCGGTAAGGGTTTTACCCACAAAATCGCGACTATCATTTAAACTGATCATTCCAGGAGAGCCCATTTGATCGTGATTAAACCGCAGCTCGAAATAATGATGTGCATTAAAGGCCTGTTTTAAGCTAAAAGAAGCAAAATGTGTAATGGCCTTATCTTCTATGTTAATTTCGGTGATTAATTTCTTTTCCATATCAACTAAATAATAGTTTATGACTACTTGAACATTCCATCGTGATAGGTTAAAACGTTCCTTTTTCCAGTGAGCACAGCTCCATCCTTTGTTTCGTTAACCCCGGGATAACTGATGGTTTTACTGTCTGGATTATATGTTATTGCCAACCGGGCAATCAGCTTTTCCCTATCATCGTCTTCTTTAAGCGTTGCAGATGCGAATAGCTGTGTTTTAATTGCTTTGCCCGTTTTGAACAAAGGTTTATTGATGCTAAATTTTGCATGGTCGATTACCAAAGTGTGGCATACACTATAAGGTTCGGTGCCACTCATTTGCCCATACCCTGTAAGAAGATATGTTTTTTGAGGCAATGTATTTAAAGTATAAATGTGTTCAAAAAACGGAGTAGGACTGCCTTCATCGTCTTTATCCTCATAAAGGCTATTAAACGAAAGGGCCGTTGCCACATCATTTTCATCCTTATACTGCACAATATTTTGCACATGCCACATCGAACCCGAATAGGGTGAAAGCCAATAAAACACCCTAAGTTTGCCATCATCGGCAGTTAATACCTTAATTTCATATTTTTTCAGATTGGCAAAATCGGTTTCAAAAGACCCTGGTAGCTTTAATGCTTCAACAAATGCTTTGATAAATATTTCTTCGGCTTCAGTGTTCCCATCATTCCGGTAATTTTCTCCGGAAGCCACCATATTAGCGGCCAAATTTTCGAGCGAATCGGTTTTGGCAGGAACCGAATCTACTTTTCGTTTTACAACAGTATCGGCACTGGTTTTTCCAGGCTGCTGCTTATCATGCTTTGCTTCGCAAGAAAAGAGCAAAAACACCAGAGACAAGTATAAAAAGAGTGTTGCTTTCATTATTGTCTTGGTATATTGATTAATCCTCTGTTTTCCATTGCCTTTAAAATAACGGCCGTTCCAATCTGCTTGTTTACATAATCGAGACTAAAAAAATGATCTCTTGGGAAACCTCCTTTAGTATACAGATTGGAACCGCCCCATAAGTAAGGCGAATTGATATTGTTGTTCTGATAAGCTTTTGCAATCCCATTATATTGCTCTAAACGCAATAAAACTTTCGGCAGCGACCAAACGGTTTCCTTATCCAGACCACGTAGTTTTAGGGCATCAACTGCGCTTTCTTCAAAAGTAAACGGTGGCCCATGGTTTATTTTAGGCCGGTTAGCAGGATGCTGTCTGGTAAAACCACTTAAGGGATCGCCGTTATGCAGATGTTTAGTAAAATCAGAACCGCTTTCCCTATAGTGTACACAGGCAATAAAGTACCATGGGATGCCTGTATTTTCTGAAAAAATACTGTTGTTTACAAAGGTTCTGCTAAAAAAACTATTGCCAATTTTAGGATTCCTTTTGAGGAACAGATCATCAGGTTCAGTTACAAAACAGGTACTGCGATAGGTATATTTGTTTAAGTTTAATAGTTTATTCCTTACTGCCTGATATCTTGATTTATTAGTTATGATTTTATCATCAATAATCCGGTTGATCTCAACAGATTTCAACGGCGCTATTGTGCAGGAATTAAACAGCTTAATGTATTCTAAGTCGGTAGCCATAGTTAGCTCTTTATATCACACCTCTAAAGCCAAAAAAACCGTTATTAGGCCAGAAATCAGCAGCTAATAACGGTTTAAATGGATTAAGCCTTAGGCCAATCGTTTTCGTGTTCTGCATTGCCCAGCTTTAACTTACGGGCAGAAACTACAAAACTTAAAGTCATCGGTGTATTGTCGTTTACCGCAATACCCTCGTTATACTGGATGATGTAACCATCTTCGAATGACAGTTCCTTCATTTTTGAATCTTCTTCGCCTTTTTTG
>NZ_JBWJIG010000029.1:0-40984 GCF_056490705.1 Pedobacter humicola
CAAACAAAAAACTCCCTCACTAAAGGTGAGAGAGTTTTAAACTAAATATCAAAAATATTATGCTTCTACTTCTTCTTGTTTCGAAGCCAATAATTTATCGTATTCTTCTTGAGAACCAACAATGATTCTTTCGTAACCACGTACACCAGTACCTGAAGGGATTAAGTGACCAACGATCACATTTTCTTTCAAGCCTAACATATTATCGCGTTTACCCGCAATTGCTGCCTCATTTAATACTTTCGTAGTTTCCTGGAACGAAGCCGCAGAAATGAACGATTTAGTACCTAATGATGCACGTGTAATACCTTGTAAGATAGAACTTGCAGTTGCTGGTCTGGCATCTCTAACCGTAATCTGTTTTAAATCTTTACGTTTCAATTGAGAATTTTCATCTCTTAATCTACGCAATGAAACAATCTGACCTGGTTTGAAATCTGTAGAATCACCTGCGTCTTCAACAACTTTCTTATCGTACATGGCATCGTTCTCGTCGGCAAAATCCCAACGGTCAACCGCATTGTTTTCTAAGAAAATAGTATCACCCGGATCTTCAATGTGAACTTTCTGCATCATCTGGTGAACAATTACCTCGAAGTGTTTATCATTAATTTTCACACCTTGTAAACGGTAAACCTCTTGAATACCATTTACTAAGTATTCCTGAACCGCTGCAGGGCCTTTAATTGACAAGATATCCGCTGGAGAAATTGATCCATCTGATAATGGCATACCTGCTTTCACAAAGTCGTTATCCTGTACAAGGATGTGTTTCGACAATGGAACAAGGTATTTTTTAACTTCACCATCTTTTGATTCGATGGTGATCTCACGGTTACCACGCTTAACGCCACCTAAAGTTACCACACCATCAATCTCAGTTACTACAGCTGGGTTAGATGGGTTACGTGCTTCAAATAATTCCGTTACACGAGGTAAACCACCCGTAATATCCCGGGTTTTACCAGTTGCACGAGGAATCTTAGCGATAATCTGACCAGTTTGGATCATCTCACCCTCATCAACTGAAACGTGGGCACCTACCGGAATGTTATAACCTTTGATGAATTCACCTTTCTTATCAACGATCTGAACTGAAGGGTTTTTAGTTTTATCACGTGTATCGATAATCACTTTTTCACGGTGACCAGTTTGCTCATCTGATTCTTCACGGAAGGTAACACCTTCAATAATGGCATCAAATTGTGCTTTACCGGCAAATTCTGAAAGAATAACCGCGTTGTACGGATCCCATGAACAGATTTTATCACCTTTTGAAAGTTTATCACCTTCTTTAACGAATAAGAATGCACCGTAAGGAATGTTGTTGGTTACAATGATACGTCCGGTTCCTGGCTCAACAATTTTGAACTCACCTGAACGACCTAATACCACCTGAACTGTTCCTTCTTCTGTTTGTGTATCAACAGTACGGATATTTTCGAATTCGATTACACCATCAAACTTAGCTACGATGTTAGATTCTGCAGCGATGTTTGATGCAGTACCACCCACGTGGAAAGTACGAAGTGTTAACTGTGTACCTGGCTCACCGATTGATTGTGCTGCAATTACTCCAACTGCCTCACCTCTTTGAACGCGTTTACCAGATGCCAAGTTACGACCGTAACACAGTGCGCAAACACCACGTTTGTTCTCACATGTTAATACCGAACGGATTTCGATACCTTCTAATGGAGATTCTTCTATCAATTTAGCAACATCTTCATTGATATCTTCGCCAGCACTTACCAACAATGTATTATCCAAAGGATTATAAACATCATGTAATGAAGTACGGCCTAAAATCCTGTCGTATAATGGCTCAACAATATCTTCCTGATCTTTTAACGCAGTGGTGTACATACCTCTTAAAGTACCACAATCCACTGAATTAACAATCATATCCTGTGCAACATCATGTAAACGACGGGTTAAGTAACCCGCATCAGCTGTTTTTAACGCCGTATCCGCCAAACCTTTACGTGCACCGTGAGTAGAGATAAAGTACTCTAATACCGATAAACCTTCTTTAAAGTTTGATAAGATCGGGTTTTCAATGATATCGCCACCTGAACCAGATTTTTGAGGTTTCGCCATCAAACCACGCATTCCGCAAAGCTGACGAATCTGCTCTTTCGAACCACGTGCACCTGAATCAAGCATCATGTAAACTGAGTTAAAACCTTGGTTATCGCTAGATAACTGCGTCATAACGAAAGTAGTTAACCTGTTGTTGATACGGGTCCAGATATCGATAATCTGGTTGTAACGCTCGTTGTTGGTAATGAAACCCATGTTATAGTTGTTTCTTACCTCTTCAACTTCAGCAGCTGCTTGTTCTAATAAAGTATGTTTTTCTACCGGAATGTTTACGTCTTGTAAGTTGAACGATAAACCACCCTGAAATGCCATTTTGAAACCTAATTCTTTGATATCATCCAAGAACTGGGAAGCACGTGCCATACCAGTCATTTTAACCACTTCACCAATAATATCTCTTAAAGATTTCTTAGTTAACAGTTCATTGATATAACCAACTTCTTCAGGAACCATTTGGTTGAACAATACTCTACCAACAGTAGTTTCTGCTAATTTATTTACGATAGAACCATCAGCTTGTTTAACATTTACCCTTACTTTGATAAATGCGTGCAAGTCTAATTCTTTCTCGTTATAAGCAATGATTACTTCTTCCGGAGAATAGAAATTCGAGTCCTGTCCTTTTACCACACGGCTATCATCTGTTCTGCGGCCTTTAGTAATATAATAAAGACCCAAAACCATATCCTGTGAAGGTACTGTAATTGGCGTACCGTTTGCAGGGTTTAAGATGTTATGTGCCGCCAACATTAATACTTGGGCTTCCAAAATTGCTGCATTACCTAAAGGTAAATGCACAGCCATCTGGTCACCATCAAAATCGGCGTTGAATGCGGTACACACTAGCGGGTGTAACTGGATTGCTTTTCCTTCAATTAATTTTGGCTGGAAAGCCTGAATACCTAATCTGTGTAAGGTAGGTGCACGGTTTAATAATACCGGGTGACCTTTTAGTACATTTTCTAAGATATCCCAAACCAATGGATCTTTTCTATCAACGATTTTCTTAGCAGATTTAACTGTTTTTACCACACCACGTTCAATCATCTTACGGATAATGAACGGTTTGTAAAGCTCAGCAGCCATATCTTTAGGAATACCACACTCGTGTAATTTAAGGCTAGGCCCTACAACAATTACCGAACGGGCTGAATAATCCACACGTTTACCCAATAAATTCTGACGGAAACGACCTTGTTTACCTTTCAGGATATCTGAAAGTGATTTCAAAGCACGGTTACCTTCAGTTTTTACCGCGTTAACTTTACGTGAGTTATCGAATAACGAATCTACAGCTTCCTGCAACATCCGTTTTTCGTTACGTAAGATTACCTCTGGTGCTTTAATCTCGATCAAACGTTTTAAACGGTTGTTACGGATAATTACACGACGGTATAAATCATTTAAATCTGAAGTAGCGAAACGGCCACCTTCTAATGGAACCAAAGGACGTAATTCTGGTGGAATAACCGGAACGATTTTAACAATCATCCACTCAGGGCGATTCTCGATACGTGTGTTGGCACCACGGAAAGCTTCAACAACCTGAAGACGTTTTAAAGCCTCATTTTTACGTTGTTGAGAAGTTTCGTTAGCAGCCTGGTGACGTAAATCATAAGATAAAGTATCTAAATCAATACGTTTTAATAAATCTTCTAATGCTTCAGCACCCATTTTGGCAATGAATTTATTAGGATCTTTATCATCTAAGTATTGGTTTTCTTTAGGTAATTTATCTAAGATATCTAAATACTCTTCTTCCGTTAAGAAGTCCATATAATTGATACCTTCTTCAGCCATTAAGCCTGATTGAATCACTACATAACGCTCATAATAGATAATTAAATCAAGTTTTTTAGTAGGTAAACCTAATAAATAACCGATTTTGTTTGGTAAAGAGCGGAAGTACCAGATGTGTGCAACAGGAACCACTAAAGCAATGTGGCCCATACGCTCACGACGTACTTTTTTCTCCGTTACTTCAACACCACAACGGTCGCAAACAATACCTTTATAACGGATACGTTTGTATTTACCGCAGTGACATTCGTAATCTTTTACCGGACCAAAAATACGCTCACAGAACAAACCATCACGTTCAGGTTTGTAAGTACGGTAGTTAATGGTTTCTGGTTTCAACACCTCACCGCTCGAACGTTCCAAAATAATTTCTGGCGACGATAAGCTAATTGTGATTGATGTGAAATTGCTTTTTAATTTATTATCCTTTTTGTAAGACATATCTTTTTGTTTTTAGTAGCAAGTACTTGGCATCAAGTATCAAGACGGGAATCCAATCTTGATACTCGATACTTTAATACTCAATACTTAGTCTAACGTAATATCTAAACCTAAACCGCGTAACTCATGTACCAATACGTTGAACGATTCTGGTACACCTGGAGTTGGTAGGTTTTCACCTTTAACAATGGCTTCGTAAGTTTTGGCTCTTCCAATAACATCATCCGATTTAACGGTTAAGATCTCCTGAAGGATATTAGCTGCACCGAATGCCTCTAATGCCCAAACCTCCATCTCACCAAAACGCTGACCACCGAACTGGGCTTTACCACCCAATGGTTGTTGTGTAATTAATGAGTATGGTCCGATTGAACGGGCGTGCATCTTATCATCAACCATGTGACCTAATTTCAGCATGTAGATAATACCTACAGTTGTAGTCTGATCGAAACGCTCACCTGTTAAACCATTGTATAAGTAGGTTTTTCCTGAAGCAGGAACGCCCGCTTTAGCAATCCACTCTTCTACTTCATCATGGGTAGCACCATCAAAAATCGGCGTTGCAAATTTAACACCCAATTCCTGTCCTGCCCAAGCCAAAATAGTTTCGTAGATCTGACCAAGGTTCATACGTGAAGGTACACCCAGTGGGTTCAATACGATATCAACCGGGCTACCATCGGCTAAGAAAGGCATATCTTCATCACGTACAATACGTGCAACAATACCTTTATTACCGTGGCGACCTGCCATTTTATCACCTACTTTTAATTTACGTTTTTTAGCTACATAAACTTTTGCCATCTGTACGATTCCTGAAGGAAGCTCATCACCTACACTGATCGCGAATTTATCACGTTTGTAAGCACCAAGTTCTTCGTTAACACGGATACCGTAGTTGTGAAGCAACATTTTAATCAACTCGTTTTTGTCATCATCAGTAGTCCATTTGTTAGGGCTAATGTGTGCAAATTCAAGTTCTGCTAAAATTTTCTGAGTAAATTTAGCGCCCTTAGCAACCAATAATTCTTTGTAAATGTTAAATACACCCTGAGATGTTTTTCCGTTTACGATTGTGAATAACTTGTCTACTAATTCTGCTTTTAATTTCTCAGTGATATTGTTATATCCTTTGTCTAATTTCTCAATTGCCGATTTCTCTTCAGCTTTTGTAGTTTTCTTAGCACGGCTGAATAATTTAGTATCAATTACTACACCCTGGATAGAAGGAGGAGTTTTTAAAGACGCATCTTTAACATCACCTGCTTTATCACCAAAGATTGCACGTAGTAATTTCTCTTCCGGTGAAGGATCAGATTCTCCTTTTGGAGTGATCTTACCAATTAAAATATCACCTTCTTTTACATCAGCGCCAATACGGATGATACCATTTTCATCAAGGTCTTTAGTAGCCTCTTCAGAAACGTTAGGGATATCTGGTGTTAATTCCTCTTCCCCACGTTTAGTATCACGTACTTCTAATTCAAACTCTTCAATATGCAATGAAGTGAAAACGTCATCCCGAACGATACGCTCGTTGATTACAATCGCATCCTCAAAGTTGAAACCTTGCCAAGGCATGAAAGCCACTTTCAGGTTTCTACCTAATGCCAATTCACCGTTTTGAGTTGCATAACCTTCGCAAAGTACTTGACCTTTTGTAACTTTCTGACCTTTTCTTACGATTGGTTTTAAGTTGATACAAGTATTCTGGTTGGTTTTTTTGAACTTGATTAAACGGTAAGTTTTGCTGTCACCTTCAAATGAAACTAAACGATCATCTTCGTTACGTTCGTATTTAATAGTGATTTCGTTCGCATCTACATATTCTACAACACCATCACCTTCTGCGTTGATCAAAGTTCTTGAGTCACGTGCAACGCGACCTTCTAAACCTGTACCAACAATTGGTGCTTCAGGACGTAATAATGGTACGGCCTGACGTTGCATGTTCGATCCCATCAAAGCCCTGTTCGCATCATCATGTTCTAGGAACGGAATCAACGAAGCAGCGATTGAAGTAATCTGGTTAGGCGCAACGTCCATTAAGTCTAATTTCTCAGGCTCAATAATCGGGAAGTCACCCTCGTAACGTGCTTTAACACGTGGTGTAGTAAAGTTACCTTTATCATCGTACTCTGCATTAGCCTGAGCGATGGTTTTACCATCTTCATCTTCAGCAGATAAATAAATAACGTCTGAATCTACAACTACTTTACCATCTTCAACACGTTTGTATGGTGTTTCAATGAAACCTAAGTTATTGATTTTAGCATGCACACAAAGTGATGAAATCAAACCAATGTTTGGTCCCTCTGGAGTTTCAATCGTACATAAACGACCATAGTGCGTATAGTGAACGTCACGTACCTCGAAACCGGCACGCTCACGTGATAAACCACCTGGGCCCAAGGCCGATAAACGGCGTTTGTGCGTGATCTCTGCCAATGGATTGGTTTGATCCATAAACTGAGATAACTGATTGGTACCAAAGAACGAGTTGATCACCGATGATAACGTACGGGCGTTAATCAAATCAGTTGGTGTAAACACCTCGTTATCGCGAATGTTCATACGCTCACGGATGGTTCTGGCCATACGGGCTAAACCAACACCAAATTGTGCGTACAATTGCTCACCTACCGTACGTACACGACGGTTAGACAAGTGATCGATATCATCTACCTCTTCTTTTGAGTTGATCAATTTGATCAGGTATTTCACAATCGCGATAATATCCGCTTTTGTTAATACTTTTACCTCATCAGGGGTATTCATTTTCAATTTACGGTTAATGCGGTAACGACCAACATCACCTAAATCGTAACGTTTATCCGAGAAGAATAAACGATCAATGATACCACGAGCAGTTTCCTCATCAGGTGGTTCTGCGTTACGCAAAGCACGATAGATGTTCTCAACAGCTTCTTTTTCTGAGTTTGATGTATCTTTCTGTAATGTATTATATATAATGGTATAATCTGCCTGACTTGCGCCATCTTCTTTTGATAAGATGATGCTTTTTACGCCAGCCTCGATAACCATATCAATGTGTTCGTCTTCTAAAACGGTTTCTCTTTCAAGAATCACTTCATTACGGTCGATAGAAACTACCTCACCAGTATCTTCATCAACAAAATCTTCAACCCATTTTTTCAATACTCTTGCAGCCAGTTTACGACCGATGTATTTCTTCAAACCTGATTTACTCACTTTTACTTCGTCAGCAAGGTCAAAAAGTTCTAAGATGTCCTTATCAGAATCGTAACCGATAGCACGTAATAAAGTGGTAACCGGGAATTTTTTCTTACGATCGATATAAGCATACATTACGTTATTAACGTCTGTAGCAAACTCGATCCATGAACCTTTGAAAGGAATAACACGTGCAGAATACAGTTTGGTTCCATTTGTGTGACGGCTTTGACCGAAGAACACACCTGGTGAACGGTGTAATTGCGAAACGATAACACGTTCTGCACCGTTGATAACAAACGTACCTTTTGGTGTCATATACGGGATCGTACCTAAGTACACATCCTGGATAATGGTTTCAAAATCTTCATGTTCTACATCATTACAAGAAAGCTTCAGCTTTGCTTTTAATGGAACATTGTAGGTTAATCCACGCTCAATACACTCGTGTATATCGTAACGTGGCGGATCAACAAAATAATCAAGAAACTCTAATACGAAGATATTTCTTGAATCTGTTATTGGAAAGTTTTCAGCAAACACTTTAAACAAACCTTCGCTAGAGCGATCGTCTGATGTGGTATCTATCTGGAAAAATTCTCTGAATGATTGCAATTGCACATCCAGAAAATCCGGATAGTCTATAATGTGCTTACTAGTTGCAAAATTTACTCTTTGTTCGACTGTCTTTGCCAATGGACTAAAAGATTTTAGTTTAAGAATAAACTATTTGTTTGGTTTCGGTTTCAAGCATTCTCATTAACCAAACAAAATGAGATGTTTATAAACAGGTAAAGACACCGACATTTTCAGTCGGTGTCTAATACATTTTTAGCTTAGCTAAGTTAAGTGATTACTTAATCTCAACTACTGCTCCAGCTTCTTCTAATTGTTTTTTAAGAGCTTCTGCTTCGTCTTTAGCAACACCAGCTTTTAATTCTTTTGGTGCACCATCAACTAAGTCTTTTGCTTCTTTTAAACCAAGGCCAGTTAAGTCTTTAACAAGTTTTACAACTGCTAATTTAGATCCACCAGCTTCTTTTAAGATAACATCAAATGATGTTTTTTCTGCAGCAGCAGCAGGTGCATCACCACCAGCAGCAGGACCAGCAACTACAGCAGCAGCTGCAGGCTCGATACCATACTCGTCTTTTAAGATTTGAGCTAATTCGTTAACTTCTTTAACGGTTAAGTTTACTAATTGCTCAGCAAACGATTTTAAATCTGCCATTTTATTAAGATTTTAAAAATTTACGTAAAAATAATTTTGTTTTATTGCGAACTTAAGGTGTTCGTTAACCTTCTCTCTCTTGTAGAGTTTTAACAATTCCTGCAATTTTGCCTCCGCTTGATTTAAGCGCAGATATAACATTCTTAGCTGGTGACTGTAATAATCCAACGATATCTCCGATAAGCTCTTCTCTTGATTTCAAGCTTACTAAGTTATTCAATTGATCATCGCCAACATATACTGATGAATCTATAAATGCTGCTTTAAGCAATGGTTTATCAGATGTTCTTCTCAAAGCTTTAATCAACTTAGCCGGAGCGTTTGCTGTTTTTGAGAATAATAATGATGATGAACCTTTAAGGGCTTCGTATATCTCAGAAGCATCGCCATCTAAACCTTCAATCGCTTTGCGGATTAAAGAGTTTTTAGCCACTTTCATGATGATATCACCTTCAAAACATTTGCGGCGGATGTTGTTAATCTGCTCAACAGAAAGGCTAGAAGTATCAGCAATATAGAAATTGCCATACTCTTGCATTTGTCCTTGTAGTTCTAAAACTACTTCGTTTTTTTCTTCTCTGTTCATGATTAAATCCCCGCTACTGATTTTGTTTCAATTGCAATTCCAGGACTCATTGTAGAAGACACGTGAATGCTCTTAAAATAAGTTCCTTTAGCAGCAGATGGCTTTAATTTTGAAATTACCTGAATGATTTCAAGTGCATTCTCATAAATTTTATCTGCCGGGAATGATACTTTCCCTATTGAAGCGTGTATAATACCGCTTTTGTCTACTTTAAAATCAATCTTACCTGCTTTAACCTCTGTTACAGCTTTACCAACTTCGTTGGTTACTGTACCAGATTTTGGATTTGGCATTAAGTTCCTTGGACCTAAAACGCGGCCTAATTTACCTACTTTTGCCATACAAGCTGGTGTTGTGATAATAATGTCTACATCGGTCCAACCACCTTCAATTTTAGCCACATATTCGTCTAAACCTACGAAGTCTGCGCCGGCTGCTCTTGCTTCTTCTTCCTTATCAGGAGTTACCAAAGCTAAAACACGAACAGTTTTACCTGTACCGTGTGGTAAAGTAGCAATACCACGTACCATTTGATTCGCTTTACGCGGATCAACACCTAAAGATACATCAATATCAACTGATGCATCGAATTTAGTGGTAGTGATTTCTTTTACCAAAGCAGCAGCAGCCTGTAAAGTATAAGCTTTACCAGCTTCTATTTTAGCGTGTGCCTTTTTTTGATTTTTAGTTAATTTCGCCACTGTTGTAAACTGTTTTTTAATTAATTGTTCCAGGGTGCGTCACCAGAAACGGTGATTCCCATACTGCGTGCTGTACCAGCAACCATACTCATTGCAGATTCGATTGTAAATGCATTTAAATCAGGCATTTTATCTTCAGCAATAACTTTAATCTGGTCCCAGGTCACCGATCCAACTTTTTTACGGTTAGGCTCAGCAGAACCACTCTGCAATTTAGTAGCATCTTTTAACTGGATAGCTACAGGAGGGGTTTTGATGATGAAATCGAATGACTTATCAGCATAAACAGTAATTACAACTGGCAATACTTTACCTGCTTTATCTTGGGTACGAGCGTTGTACTGTTTGCAAAACTCCATAATGTTCACCCCTTTAGCACCTAATGCAGGTCCTACCGGTGGCGATGGATTTGCCGCTCCGCCTTTGATCTGTAATTTGATCATTGCACTGACTTCTTTTGCCATTTTGTGTTTTTTGTTTATTTAAAACTCAATGTTAAATATTGGAAGCATGTAACATTTAATTCCTTATAGCTCCTATAAAGCTTAAAGGACTGCAAAGATATGGATTATCTTGCATTACTGCAATAGATAATAAAAAATATATTTTATTAAATCGAGTGTATATAAAATATATTGGGTCAATAGTTGCAAAGCATTTAAATTGGACCCGGCCTATTTGGAATCTAATATACCTAAGATTTGTTTTAAAACTTCTCCTATTTCACTGTAAGATAATACTGTTGCTGTGTTGGGTTTCACCATACATCTGATCACCTGATGACCATGCAGGTAATAACGTGTTTCGACAGTATTTTTTACCTTAGAATTTTTCAGGTACATCGGCTTATCATAAAATATATCATTTCGGAATACAAAAAATAACTTTTTGTTATTCAGATAATAATCCACTTCAGCTCTTCCTGTTTCACCGTAGAAAACAGCATGTATCTTCTTTAGTATATTTTTATCGTAATAGCCGGTTACCTCTCCACCTTCTGCCGACATGTCGGGCGCATCTTTGATTTTCTTTTTATAATGCTTTAACTTTTTATTGATTGTGGAATAATCTGATTGTATTTTTTTGATGATAGCGGACGTATCAGGTGATGTTTCGATTGAACAGTGATGCGTACTGAAACCATCAGCAGCATAACAAAATATACAAATCATAAATATAACAGGTCCTTTCATAGCTGGTACGGTACTTAGACGTTAATAAGTAATTAAAGATAACCTAAAACCGGGAGTGATCAGATATAAATTGATCTAAAGCAAAAAAGCCTCAGAAAATAAATTCTAAGGCCCTTTAATATTTTAAATAATTTCTTATTCTTTTTCTACCTGCATGTAGTTAAGCTCAAGTGGTGTTTTACGTCCAAAGATTTTAACCATTACTTTCAGTTTTTTCTTCTCTTCGTTTACCTCTTCGATAATACCTGAGAAACCATTGAAAGGTCCGTCCATTACTTTAATACCTTCACCCACATAATAAGGAACATTCATGGTTTCACCCTGTTCGCTCATTTCGTCAACCACACCTAAAATACGGTTCACTTCTGCCTGGCGCATCGGGATTGGGTTGCCAGCTTTGTCACCTAAGAAACCAATAACGCTATTAATTCCTTTAATAATATGTTCTAACTCTCCATCTAATGTAGCTTCGATTAAAACATAACCAGGATAAAAGTTACGTTCTTTGGCAATTTTTTTACCATCTTTCATTTGGTAATATTTTTCCATCGGGATTAAAACCTGTGGAACCAAATGAGAGAAACCTAAACGGCTGATCTCAGCATCAATGTACTGCTTTACCTTCTTCTCTTTACCGCTAACAGCCCTTACAACGTACCACTTTAGATCGCTCATTCGTCAATATTAATTAGAAAGTGATTTATAAAAAGTATCTAACACAAATGTAGATCCCTTATCCATTGCAAAAATAACCAATGCAATAATTAAAGAAGCTACCAATACAAGAATTGCAGAACTTTGCAGTTCACCCCAAGTAGGCCATGTAACCTTATTGGTCATTTCATCGTACGATTCTTTTATAAACTCAACTACTTTAGCCATATTATAATGATTAAATGATTGAGTTAGTGAGCGAGAGAATGAAAACACATTCAATCATTAAAACATTCACCAAATCAATCATTATTTTGAGCACGGGAACAAGGATTCGAACCCTGATCAAAGGTTTTGGAGACCTCTATTCTACCGTTGAACTATTCCCGTAATTAGAAAGCAAAGTGCTTAAGCGCGCTCAAACACTTTGCTTTTCTTATTTTTCTTAATCCCCGATAAATCGGAATTCAAGATTTATTTTAAAATTTCAGTTACCTGACCTGCACCTACTGTTCTACCACCTTCACGGATAGCGAAACGTAGACCTTTTTCCATTGCGATAGCGTTGATCAACTTTACAGTGATGGTAACGTTATCACCTGGCATTACCATCTCAGTACCTTCAGCTAGTGAAATCTCACCAGTTACGTCTGTAGTACGGAAATAGAATTGAGGACGGTATTTGTTGAAGAATGGAGTGTGACGACCACCTTCTGCTTTTGATAATACATAGATCTCAGCTTTGAAATCAGTGTGAGGAGTTACTGAACCTGGTTTACAGATTACCATACCACGACGGATATCAGTTTTCTCAATACCACGTAACAATAAACCTACGTTATCACCAGCTTCACCATAATCTAAGATCTTACGGAACATCTCAACACCAGTTACTGTAGATTTTAAGTTCTCAGCACCCATACCTAAGATTTCAACAGGATCTCCAGAGTTGATTACACCACGCTCGATACGACCAGTTGCTACAGTACCACGACCAGTGATCGAGAATACATCTTCAACAGGCATTAAGAATGGAAGATCAGTTAAACGTGGAGGAATTGGAATGTAGCTATCAACAGCGTCCATTAATTCCATAATTTTTGCTACCCATTTAGCATCTCCGTTCAAACCACCTAAAGCAGAACCTTGAATAACAGGAATATCATCACCAGGGAAATCGTAGAACGATAATAATTCACGAACTTCCATTTCTACTAATTCTAATAATTCAGGATCATCAACCATATCCACTTTGTTCATGAATACAACCAATGAAGGTACACCAACCTGACGAGCCAATAAGATGTGCTCACGAGTTTGTGGCATTGGACCATCAGTAGCAGCAACAACGATAATAGCACCATCCATTTGAGCCGCACCTGTAACCATGTTTTTAACATAATCCGCGTGACCTGGACAATCTACGTGTGCGTAGTGACGGTTTGCAGTTGAATACTCAACGTGCGCAGTATTAATTGTAATACCTCTTTCTTTTTCCTCAGGAGCTGAGTCAATTGAATCGAATGAACGTGCCTCAGATAAACCTGCATCAGCTAAAACTTTTGTAATAGCTGCTGTTAAAGTTGTTTTACCGTGATCGACGTGACCGATTGTACCGATGTTTAAGTGCGGTTTACTACGGTCAAATTTTTCTTTTGCCATTTTATTTATAACTAATTAGTAGGTTAACTTTTTATTAATTTTTATTTATTGTTTTGATGCAATGCAACACAAAAAACCTTGTCTACACTGCATATTAAACAGATTTAACAAAGCTTTATTATCCTGAGCCAACTATGGGAATTGAACCCATGACCTCTTCCTTACCAAGGAAGTGCTCTACCGCTGAGCTAAGTCGGCTTTTTAGTTTCCAGTTCCAGCCTTTTAGTTTTAAACAATTTAAAACTGTAACCAATAACTGCCCACTTTTTCTAATTTTATTGGAGCGGAAGACGAGGTTCGAACTCGCGACCTATAGCTTGGAAGGCTATCGCTCTACCAACTGAGCTACTTCCGCTTTTAAAAACTAGTGATTGATTGAATGAAAGAATGAGAGATTTATTCTATCATTAAAACATTTGGTCATTCATTTAAAGTGTGGGGAGAGAAGGATTCGAACCTTCGAAATCTTGCGATAACAGAGTTACAGTCTGTCCCATTTGGCCGCTCTGGAATCTCCCCATTTTTTACTTCAAAATGTTAACACTTTAAAATAAAAAGAGCCTCCTATCGGAATCGAACCAATGACCTACTGATTACAAGTCAGTTGCTCTACCAGCTGAGCTAAGGAGGCTTTAAATTTTGTGCAATGATACGAAAAATCTTCATTTTTCATACTATTAACGTGTTTTTTTAAAACTTTTATCTTTTTAAAGAACAACCCTTTTCTTATTGGCCTAACACCGTTTCCGAAAGGGAATGCAAATATACACACTTATATTTCACTTCAAAATAAATTTGAAAAAAAATAGCGAACTTTTTTAGTCCTTTAACGCATTATACACGATTTAATAGAATAGGTACTTCATAATCAGTCGCTTTGCCCCGACATAAAAACGCATTATTTTTTTTAACTTTTTATGTGGTTTAAAGTTCCGCGAATCGGTTTTTAGCCCGAACTGTTCTTTTCTTTATTTATCAAGCCAAACCAACGATCAATCTATATACTCCTGATTACAGCTAAATCGCTTCAATTCATCCGAAATTTTAAAAAAAAGCCTGATCGCATGATTTATTGCATTTAAAAACAGATCATACATTGTTTAAAATCCCATCTCCAACAAATGTTATTCATAAAAAAACGGCAACACCATGATCAATGATGTTGCCGTTTCATTAAGGGTGAACTATTTTAGTAGTCAGCAGCTTCGCTCTCGGTTAAAATTGCTTTGTGCTCACTTAATTTTGCTCGTGTTTTATCTTTATGTTTAGTGATCTGCTTTCTTAACGACTCGATTGCCAGATCGGTGGCTTCTTCAAATGATTTACATTGTTCTTTAGCGAAGAGGGTCCCCCCCGGTACAATGAGTTTGATCTCACTGATCTTGTTGGCCTCGTCCTCTACGTTCTCTAACTTTAAATACACTTCGCCGCTGATGATCTGGTCGAAAAACTGATCTAGCTTATTTGCTTTCTTTTGTATAAAATCTAACAACTTACTGTCTGCACTGAAGTGGATTGATTGAACTCCGATTTTCATTTTTCCTCCTTTTTTTACGCCTTTGGATGGGCTTGTTTATAAATTGTTTTTAATCTTTCGATCGAATTGTGGGTGTAAACCTGGGTTGCCGCTAAACTGGCGTGGCCCAAAAGTTCTTTAATGGCATTTAAATCTGCTCCCGCATTTAACAGACTTGTAGCATAACTGTGCCGGAGCACGTGGGGACTTTTCTTCTCATGGGTTGAAACGTGGTTTAGGTATGAGGTAACAATACGGTATATTAACTTTGGATATGCCGCTGCACCTGTATTGGTAACGATTAAGATAAGCAAATTGTTATTAAAGTTTTGCAACTTTTTTAGTTCAATATAGGTATTAACCTGATTGATAAGCTGTTTATTTATAGGAATAATTCTTTCTTTATTTCTTTTACCCAGCACCTTTATCGTTCCCGAATACACATCAACATCCGTATCTTTTAACTGAAGTAATTCGGTTAAACGCATGCCGGTGCCAAAGAGCAGTTCGATCACCAGGTGATCGCGAACAGAGGGGAAACTTTCGTTAAAATATTGCTCCGAATCCAATAGCTGATCCATCTTTTGTGTATCCACAAATACCGGAAGTCTTTTGGGTATCTTAGGTGCTTTAATTAAAACAGTAGGGTTTTGATCGATTTTTCCTGCCCTCAATAAAAACTTATAAAAACTCCTTAACGTAGAAATTTTGCGGTTGATGGTATTTTCTGATATTTCCTGTTCCATCAGCTCCACCATATAACTTCTGAGATGGACATGCTTAATTTCCAGAAAACTGAGATCGAATGTGATATTGATATACGCCTCAAACTGATCTAAATCTGTCTGATAAGAAGTAACAGTATGCTGAGAATAGCGCTTCTCGTGAGTTAAATAGGTAATAAAACTTTTTAGCAACATTCAATATCTTTTTGGGAGGCATTGATATGAAGTTACAAATAGTTTTGATATAAAGAAATCATTAATTAATTGTTTATTGTAAAGTTTTGGATTTCTTCTTAAAACAAAAAAGTCCCGATCTAATGACCGGGACTTTAATGTATTTATATCGTAAACAACTAAGAAGTTGTATCTAGATTCATATTCTGAATGTAAACAGCATGTTTAATTTCAGTACGGCGAGCAACGGATTTTTTCTCGTATGCTTGGCGACTACGTAGTTCTCTCAATACACCAGTTTTTTCAAACTTTTTCTTGAAACGTTTAAGGGCTTTATCTAATGATTCGCCGTCTTTAATGTTGATAATGATCATAACGCTGAAATACCTCCTCTCGTGGTTTTTAAATTTCCCGTGTTATCGGGGATGCAAATGTAAGCAAAAGATTGAAAATGAGAAAGGTTTTTAAAAAAGAAATTTTATTTAAATCATTAAGCAAATTCATCTGTTGATTAACTACATTTATATATACATCATCATTATATGACAACAGGCAAAAAAGTTACCTCAATTATCGCAGTTATAGTGGTTATCGCATTAGTCGCGATTTGTTATTACCGCTATTTCTTTGTTTTTGGCGAAGGCGTTAAAGCCGGCGAATTAAATTATGTCGTAAAGAAGGGCTATGTATTTAAAACCTACGAAGGTAAACTGATCCAGAGTGGCGTAAAATCCAGACAGGCAGGAACCTTACAAAACAATGAGTTTGAATTTTCAATCGCCAACAAGGAAATCGCAGAAAAAATGATGGCCAATAGTGGTAAATTTTACGAACTGCACTATAAAGAATACAAAAATACCCTGCCCTGGCGTGGATTTAGTGTATATGTAGTAGATAGTATCTTAACTTCGAAAGATATACCACAATAAGCTGAAAGTCCAAAGACTAAAACTGAAAGCGCAATGCAGGTAGTTTTAGCATATCTCTATTCGCTTTGGTCTTTAATCCTTTTTCTTCGGCACTTTCGCTCCTGCTTTCCTGGCTTCTGATAGCCCGATAGCAACTGCTTGCTTTTTGGAGGTTACTTTTTTGCCAGAGCCGCTTTTAAGCTTGCCCTCTTTCATTTCGTGCATGGTTTTTTCTACTTTCTCACCAGCTTTTTCTGAATACTTTGCCATATTTTAGGTCATTGGTCATTATAAAAACATGCCTTCAGGCCGCTTGGTTTTGAAAATTTAAACAAAAAAAATCCGGAGGTGGTTAAACCGTCCGGATTACTCATAATATATTTGGTTTTTAATAAGGTTGAAGGCGGAAGGTTTAAGGTATAAGGTTCAATGCATAGAGCCCTAAACCTTCTACCTTAAAATCCTCTACCTTGATAATATTTCTCTGGCGATTACAATCTTTTGTATCTCGGATGTGCCTTCACCTATTGTACATAATTTACTGTCGCGATAAAACTTTTCTACCGGAAAATCCTTGGTATAACCATAGCCGCCAAATATCTGAACAGCTTCCGTTGCTACCTTTACCGAAACCTCCGAGGCAAAATATTTCGCCATGGCCGATTCTTTTGTCATAGGCAAATGCCTGTTCTTTAAATCTGCCGCCTGACGGATCAGCAATTCGGCTGCTTCAATTTCAGTAGCCATATCAGCAAGTTTAAAACTAATCGCCTGAAAGCTGGAGATTGGCTGACCAAACTGCTGGCGTTGTTTAGAATACGATACCGCTGCAGCAAAAGCACCTTTGGCAATGCCTAAGGCCAATGCTGCGATAGAAATTCTTCCCCCATCCAAAACTTTCATGGCCTGTTTAAAGCCCTCCCCCACATTTCCCAACAAATTAGCCTTTGGTACGCGGCAATTATCAAAAATCATTTCTGTGGTTTCTGATGCACGCATGCCGAGTTTATTTTCCTTTTTGCCTGCTGTAAAACCGGGTGTACCACGCTCTACCACAATGGCCGAAATCCCTTTAGAACTCCCCTGCTCTCCTGTTCTTACCATTACCACGGCGATATCACCGCTTTTACCATGGGTGATCCAGTTTTTCGCACCGTTTATAATATAATCATCGCCATCTTCAATAGCGGTTGTCATCATTCTTAAGGCATCCGAACCGGTATTCGCTTCAGTTAAACCCCAGGCGCCAATCCATTCGGCTGTGGCCAGTTTCGGCAACCATCTTTGTTTTTGCTCTTCGGTTGCGAAGGCCAAAATATGGCCGGTACATAAAGAGTTATGCGCAGCCAGCGATAAACCGATTGAGCCACAAACCCGGGCCACCTCTACAATCACATCAACATATTCCTGATAGCCTAATCCAGCACCACCATAGGTTTCGGGAACCAAAACACCCATTACGCCCAATTCTCCAAGTTGTTTAAACAGTTCTATTGGGAAATGTTGCGCCTCATCCCAGTCCATAATGTTTGGACGAATGTTTTTCTCTGCAAAATCGCGGACCATAGCCTTTACGCTTTGCTGAGTTTCTGTTTCCGAAAAATCGAAGCTTACGCTCATTAAATTTTATATTTTAAGTTAGTTGGGGCAATTATAAACAATTATTTGATAGTTAGTTACCATTAAATATTTGTGTAATTGCAGAATGAAATGGTATTTGGTTCAATTAGTTATTCGTTTAATTTCTAAACCTCGAAATTAAACAGGAAAGTTTTTTTATTTTTTTCACAACCAAATGCGAATATTTTAACTAAACCGGGCTTTTGACGAATATGGACTGAAGGATCATCATGCATACATCTTGTTTTTACAGAACATTTCTTAATATCCATTTATCTGAATACCTTCTAAAAAGAAATATAAGGCGTAATCTTGTCAATTATCTCCTGGTTTAAGATTACGATCTTTTTTAAATCGGCCAGACCGGAATAATTGCCATGCTGTTTGCGATATTGAAGAATAGCATTGATCTGTTTGTATGACAAATAAGGATTTCTTTTCAAATCGTCAAAAGTAGCGGTATTGATGTTAATCATTTTTAAAGATCCTGCGCTGATAAAAATCTGACTCTCTATTTCGGCATATTTATTGGCATCTAAACCATAAACTTCCATCAGCTGCTCCTTTTTGTAAAAACCACCTAAACGCTCACGGTATTTGATAATCCTATTGGCAAAAGTACCACCAATACCTTTAACTTCATCCAATTGCGCAGAATCTGCCTTGTTGATATCGACAATTACCGGTGCTTTTTTTACATACTCCTTTTTCTCGAAAGGAGCATATGACTTTGAACTGCTATTGGGCTGAGTCGCTATTTTAACATAAGGGAATATCTTTTTGTACGTCTCCGGAGAAATGGTATACATTTTCTGCAGATCTTCGGCTTTATAAAAATGTCCCCCTTTGCTGGTGTAATTTATGATAGCTTGGGCCTGCTTTCCGGATAAGCCTAAAGTTTGCCAGCCACCCACATCCAAAGTATTGGGATCGAAATTAAAGAGTTTGACTATTTTTTTAGCTTTTGAATTTTCATTTCTATTGCGAACAGTATTTGCATACTTCTGATCCTCAATAGTTATTTTCTGAATTTTTGCCAAAAGATTGGGCTCGTCTTTTTCAACAGGTTTATAAGCACTATAAATAACAGGTATGGCTTTTAATATAATAATAATCAGGATGAGAAGCAGCAATCCATTGAACTCACCCTTACTAAAACCAAAATTTTTATTGAGCCAAATTCTCATTGATGCGATATGACATGTGTATTATAAATATAAATCTTATTTTTGGGATTGCAAAACTGAACAGGTTTTGCTTATCAACGCCATAAGAATTTTATATGAAGATCATAACTACGTCTGAGTTTGCGAAAGCAACAAAGATAGATAAGCTAGGTGTACCGGGTTTAGCAGGTTTGATGATGGAGATCATGAAACTGAACGACATTAATGACGTATTCGCTCAAAATCAACACTTTAAAGGTTTAGAATTTGTAGATAAGATATTGGAAACCATTGGCGTTTCTATCGAATTTGATGATGATGACTTAAATAGTATTCCAAAAACAGGCCCCTTTATCGCCATTGCGAATCACCCTTACGGTGGTGTAGAAGGTTTGGCGCTGGTTAAACTTTTATGTACAGTTAGGCCAGACGCTAAAGTGATGGTAAACTTCATTTTGAAAAAAATCCCGAACCTTGATGAGTTTTTTGTTGCAGTAAACCCTTTCGAAAATGTTCAGCACTCCTCAAGTATCAGTGGTTTAAAAACGACGTTTGATTTGCTTAGAAACGGTGTTCCGATTGGCATTTTTCCGGCTGGAGAGGTTTCAACCTTTAAATTGGATGCACAGCAGGTAACCGACAGGATGTGGCACCCCGTTGTGGGCAAACTGATTGCCAAAGCAAAAGTTCCGGTTGTACCTATTTATTTCCATGGCAACAATGGTGTTTTCTTTAATATTTTAAGTTTCATCCACCCTACTTTACGTACAGCTAAGCTGCCTTCGGAATTTTTAAATAAACATGGTCGCACCATTAAGGTAAGGATCGGGAAGCCAATTGCGATTTCTGAAATCTCGCACATGAACAGCAGCAACAAGTTAATGGACTTTTTAAGGGCCCGTACTTATGCGCTTGGAATTGGCCTGGATACGGAGAAAAAACTTTTCAATCCACTAAACTTATTTAAAATTAAAAAGAAACCTGTTGAGGTAATTGAAGAAACCTCCAGGCTATCGATTAAAAGTGAGGTAGAGAAATTAGAAGATTTTAAGGTTTGGACGGAGAAAAATTATGAGGTATATATTGTTCCGACACTAAAAATACCCAATATTTTAAGAGAGATTGGTCGCTTGCGTGAAATTACCTTCCGCGAAGTGGGTGAAGGAACAAACAAAAAAATCGACCTGGATAACTACGACATCTATTATAACCATTTATTTATCTGGGATAAGGATTTAGAGAATATTGTAGGCGCTTACCGCATTGGTAAGGGTGATGAAATTTTAGAAAGCATGGGCCGCCGTGGGTTTTATCTTTCTGAACTCTTTAAAATGAAAGATCAGTTTTACCCGATGTTGCGCCAGGGGATCGAACTGGGCAGATCTTGGATCAGAAAAGAATACCAGGGTAAACCATTGCCTTTATTTTTGCTTTGGAAAGGGATTTTAAAATACCTGATCGATAATCCACAGTACCGCTATATGTTCGGGCCGGTAAGTATCAGCAACAATTTCTCTAAATTTAGCAAGGCTTTAATTGTTGATTATATTACCAAAAACCATTTCGATTACGAGATGGCTAAGTATGTTAAACCGAGAAACAAATTTAAGGCGGATCTTTTACCTATTTCTACTGATACCTTGGTGGATAGCAGCGAATCTTTTAAAGATTTAGACAGTATTATCGGCGATATTGAAAATTCGCACATTAAAATCCCGGTATTGTTAAGGCAGTATATGAACCTGAATGCGAAGATTATCTCTTTTAATATTGACCCAAAATTTTCGGATTGTTTAGATGGTTTCTTAGTGGTTGATACACATAACATTCCACCAGAAATGCTGGAAAAGCTTGGCAAGAACCTATAATTTTAGGCAATAAAAAAACCCAGACATCCATCTGGGTTTTTTATTATCAACTAACCTAAACTTTATAAATACTAACCAAATATTTATGCCACAAAAGTAAGGTGAGCTTGTTAAATTGATATTAATGATATGTTATTTATAGAATATTTCACGATACAATTTGTTAATGAATAAATACGCACTTGTTTATATTATTCTCTTAACTTCAGCTACGCTGTATGAGCTATGTTGAACATCCTTCTTTACAAAACACGATGTTTCCCTCCCTTATATTTAAGCTATGTTTTAGGTCTTTTTGTATTTAAAAAGATCCTGAACTTTGGAAATGCAATATTTCGCTTTTAAAATATCTGAGAACCTCGGTTTACACCTTAAAAAAAGAAAAATACCACGCTAAACTAAATATTAACCCTCTAAGCAACATTACAGCCGATTAATATTCCTGGTATGGATAATACCAACACAATAAAGGGTATAACCATATAAGAGAAACAAAGGCATAGAAGTTGAATGCTCACCTTAAAATGACTTATATGGTTGGTACATGATTACTTGTTACCATTTCTCCAACCCCAGCAATTTTTTCCCTAAATCGCTAAGTTTTGCCACTTCATTTTGCTGTTCTCTTTTTAAGGAATCACCGGGAAAAGCAAAACCCTGCATCGGTTCGCGGCTTTGCCAACTGTTGATCCGCCATTGCCTTAACGCTTCATTTTCTTCCTGAGCGGGCATCATGGCAATGTATTGTGCAATACGAACTTTATTGGTACTTGTATTTGGTCTTATCCCATGCGGCTGTAAACTGTTAAAAATCAAAAGATCGCCTGCTTCCATTTTTACCTTTTCGACTTCAAAGCCTGATGTATCGGGTTTATAACGGTCACGATCTTCTGGCTGGCTCAATTTCCAGGTTTCATAGGTTCTAAATAATTCCGGAATACATTGAAAACCGCCCATATTTTCATCCGTTTGATCGGCCAGAGCCAAAACGCCCTGCACATTTTGTGGTTTGGTTTCCGGGTCGTAATCCCAGTGGATAAAACCCTTATATTCAAAACCCGGTCGCAACGGAAAATTTAAATTTGCCCGATCAATGGTCGACCATAGTTTATCAGTACCCCAAATATCTGCAAATGCCTGATGTACTTTTGGATATTGCCGGTTATCCCATAAATACTGGTGGTTATAAATTTCTACCATGCCTGTATTGTTCAACTCACTCATTTCTATTTCAGCATTTGGTCTTTTATACCAACTTTCCATATCATCAGGGTCTTTATTTTCATAAGTCCACAAATAATCAGCAAGGCGTTTGGCCTGTTCTTTTGGCACCGCGTTTTTAATCACAACGTAGCCGTTCTCTATCCAAAAATTCCAGTCTTCTTCTGTTAGCAAACGTAAAGGTTCCCCGTTACTTCTGTCGTTTAATTTAATTTCACTCGTTTTTGCTGTAGAAGGATTACCTGGTATTTCCTTGTGCAAATCATTAGGTTCCATTTTCATGTAGATCTTATTTTAGGTTTACACTTCAAAATTACCCGGAAGAAGATGAGTTATTTTTCTCTGCATTATCCATAATTTGTGCTACATTGATATACTAATAATGTAAATGACATATTTAATGGCAATACAGAATGAATGTGATCCAATTGGAACAAATAGATTTTGAACCGGGTAAATCTTTTAAACTATTTTCTCCACGTTTAAAAAACACCTATTTCTGGCATTATCATCCAGAATTCGAATTGGTTTATGTTGAAGCAGATGCGGGGATCAGGCATGTTGGTACACATGTTTCTACCTATACTAAAAGTGATCTGGTTTTTATTGGCAGTAATTTACCGCACCTAAATTTCGACTACAGGCTTAGAACAGCGTATAATCAAATCGTGATCCAATTGAGGACAGATTTTTTAGGCACAGCAATTGGTTTGGTGCCGGAACTCGCATTGGTTAATAACATGTTTAAAAACGCGGCATATGGAATCGCTTTCAATGGAGAGATTAAAACGATAATTGGCGAAAAGCTAAAAAAATTAAATGCGTTAAATTCTTTAGAGCAGCTCCTTGAATTGATTTCGATCTTTCAATTATTGGCTTCCGCTGATGATGCAACTATTTTAAACAATGATTTAAGTAGTAAGGATTTTATCATTAAGGACAAAATAAGAATGGGGGCCATATATGAGTATGTCAGTAATTCGTATCATCAAAAACCCGATGTAAACAGGGTAGCAGAAAAAATAAACCTGACTACTCCTGCTTTTTGCAGGTATTTTAAACGTCAAACCAATATGACCTTTACCGATTTTGTTAATCAGTTTAGGATAGAAAGGGCCAAAAACCTGTTGATGCAAAACCATAATGTGAGCGAAACCTGTTACCTGGTAGGTTTTACGAGTTTATCTTACTTTAATAAGTTATTTAACGCAATTGTCGGCGAAAACCCATCCCGATTTCGAAATACTTATAATCAACAAAAAACAACCAAATAAAGATTGTTAAGTTAAGATTACCTTAACAAGCATGTGTTAACATAAATAAATTGTTGCTTTTATGTTAATAATAGATAAATTTAATGTAACCAAATGGAATGCGATTTGAAACGAGGGGTTTACATATTTTTTCTGAGCACTTTTTTATTTGCTTGCCTGATGATGAATAGTTTTCTCGTAAGGGGACAGAACTACTCTTTCGATTTTTATAATGGCACCTTCAATTTTAGCATTGATTCTTCCGTAGTTCTTCCTGTATCCAAAAGCGCTACCTCTGCTGAAGTCGCTAAATTTTACAGCAATATTTCTTCAGGCAATTATACTGCGCTGATTTCTTCACTCAAAAAATACCAGGAAAAATATAATTTAAACGACTGGATCTATTATCAACTGATTCGTAAAACAGCAGAACAGCTTAGCCCAAAAGCCGATAATTATTTTCGTTATACTTTATATAAATGGTTTTTGCTCAGTAAATGTGGTTATGATGCCAGGCTGGCCGTTGGCAACGATCAGGTTATTTTTTACGTGCGAAATGACGAGGACATTAGCGATATCCCATTTTTTATGATAGATGGCAAAAAATTCATGTGCCTGAATTATCATGACTATGGAAAATTATTTAGACAGGCAGACACCTACAAGCCGGTTAAAATTTCTATTCCGGAGGCAAAAAACTCTTTTTCATACAAGGTAACCCGCATGCCCGACTTTAAACCCGAAAGTTATGAAGAGAAGGATGTTCAGTTTAGCTACCGTCAAAAAATTTACCACTTTAAGTTAAAAGTGAACGAAGATGTACAAGCTATTTTCAAAAATTATCCTGGTGTAGATTTCGAAAGTTATTTCAATATACCATTAAGCCATGAAACTTATAGTTCGTTAATTCCTATTTTAAAGACGAATTTAAAAGGGATGGATCAAAAGAAAGGGGTAGATTATTTAATGCGTTTTACCCGATATGCCTTCCTTTACGAAAATGACGAGCAAAATTTTGGGACCGAAAAAAGACTATCACCAGAGCAAACCCTGTTAAACAAATATAGCGACTGCGATGACCGGGCAGCTTTGTTTTTTTATCTGGTTAAAGAAATTTACAACTTACCAATGGTTGCGTTGCTTTATCCTACCCATTTAACTATGGCTGTTCAGTTTGATAAGCCTATTGGTGAATGCATAACCTATAATGGTAAAAAATATTCTTTTTGCGAAGCCACACCTCAAAAAGAAAACTTAAATATCGGGCAGATTGCCACCAGTCTTAAAAACATTAAATATGAGGTAGTGTATGCTTATGAGCCGGTTAAGCGGTAGAAATGCAATTCCTAAAGATTATCTTAATGTTAATTAATTGTTTAATTAGTGTTATCTTATCAATAACAAGCTGAATCATCGGGTAATTGCAGTATTTTTATCTTTGAACTGATGTTAAATATAAATTATCCTTATGTCTGCAATAATATATACCATTTTAAAAGAGTTTTTTGTTGAGGCAAACGGCCACGCCATAAAGGCGAGGATTATGTCGCCAATTCACGACGACAAAGTTTTTGTTTTCCAGATCAGTTCATTTTATAAAAGTAAAACTGATGCTGATGCTTACGAACCTGCGTCAACATTTACCTCTTATGCAAATGCTGAGCGACATTTACTTCAATATCTGGAAGGTTTTCAGAACACATTAGATCTGGGCGGAGCTATTGCACCCGGGCATCACTTCTAGATATTTTCTTTGTCGTCTTTTTCAGGAGGAAGCTCCGACTGGATCACCTCTTGTTCAAATTCTTTTTTATCCTTTTGGTTTCTTTTGATAAGATAGCCTACTAAAATAACGACCAAAACGATAACTCCGATCAATATTGGATCATTCATATTTGCTGGATTAAAATATAACCGACCTGATTTAAACTAAGTTAGGAGAAATTTTTTACATGTTAAGCACACGACTAAGTGTTAACATAATGATAATATTAATTTAACTTTACGATTCTTTATCTTTGAAAATACCCATAAGTTTTAGATGAAAAAGAACAAATCCAAGTCGAAAAATCATTCGGCAAGCAAGAAACTACGTAAAGAATTAGAATCGAAATTAGCCCTTGCATTTAACGAAGTTGTTACCGCATACGGCAAAGCAAAAAAGACAGATAAAGTAATAGAAAAGTTCGCCAAGCAATTGACTAAAAAAGTTACCTTCGCTAAGCAAGACGATTCTATTGCTCCGTTTACAAAAGAGGATAAAGCTACACCTGCTACCCCAAAAGAAAAAACCGTTAAACCTGTTGGAGCAAAAGAAGTTGTTAAAAAAGCAAAAGCAACTGTAAAGGCAGAGACTGAATCAGAATAAAATTTTATTAAAAAAGGTCCCGATTTTCATCAGGACCTTTTTTAATATTATGTCCAGTCCTAAAATAAGTGTCAACCTAGTTTAAGGGCTAGTCGTAGTTTAACTTAAGATTATTTAACTACACCTGGAGTAGTGTAAGCTAAAAGTTGTGCATCAGCATCAGCCCAACCAGTAGCCCAGTTAGTTGTTCCAAAAGCACCTCTATAATCTACTTTATCGAAGAATGTACCAGATACTTTAGCATTAGTGAATGCAGCACCTGTTGCGGCAACTGAGTTAGCAGCTAAACTGAAATTAGGCACACCTGCTGTAGGAAGCGGAGTAGCTGTAGCGCTACCAAAATCAGTCGCAAATAAGTATGGAGAAGTGAACAATGCGTTAGCGAAACTAGTTTGAGCAAATGTATTGTCAAGACGTAACTTCGTTTCTATCTCTGCAGCTGCTGCGGTATTACTTACTACAACCTCAGTGTTTTTAATGCCGTAAATCAAATTATTAGCAATTACCATACTACCACTCTTAAAGTTTGCAGAAGTTGAACCCGCTGTTACAACTTTGGTATCATCAATATATAATCCAATTGGGAAGCCAGAGATTACCGAATTTAAGATACTGATTGAAGAATTACGACGGATTTGAGCACCATGATAATAATTTGCATTATAAGCACCACCAGCCGCTCTGATCGGGCCTAAAATAGTAACATTTGAAAATACAGCAGATGTTTTAGGTGTTTGATCAGTACCAGTAGCATTGTTATCGGATTCGAAACCATTTGATTGTGATTGATCGGCAACAGTAGCCACACGTTGCGCTAACGCAAACTGTACATTACCTGAATAACCAAAATCTGTATCGAAATCATCATCCCAAGTACCGATAGCCAATAAGTGTTTAGCATTAACTGTACCACCAAACCATTCGAAAGCATCATCACCTGACCGATAAACCTGAATATAATCTAAAGTTGTACCTGAACCAACGCCACCCATTGTTAAACCGTTAATTTCATTATCAACCGAATAGGCAATCCCGGCAAATTCGATACGCACATATTTCATTATACCTGAATTATCAGCTGCCTCTGTACCACCATAAAAGATATAGGCTTTTTCATCTTTACCTGTAGGTTGTACTAAACCACCTTCAATTTTAACATCAGTACCTTGGTTAACCGGTGCTTTACCTAAAAGGATAACCCCACCCCAATCGCCTTGGCTACGTGCACCAGAAGCTAAAGCTGACGTAAATACAATTGGTTTGTCAACTGTACCAGTTGCGTTTATTTTAGCACCACGGGTAACAATTAATGTACCTTTTGAAGCTTTATCACCCTTGATAATTGTTCCAGGCTCGATGGTTAATGTAGCGCCATTGCTAACAAATACGAATCCTTTTAACAAATAAATTTTGCTTGCTGACCAAGTTGTATTGGCTGAAATTTCACCAGTAACCTCTACAACATTCGCATTTGAACCTGTAGGTGTTTCTGTTGAAGGTGCTTCAACGATTACATTCTTTTTGCAAGAAGTTGAAAACAAAACTACTGACAAAGCAAGTAGCAAAAATTGGTTTTTCATTTTTTTTTCTTTTAAATATTTTGTACAAATAGAGCTTTTTAATTTTTCTTCAGGATTAATATCCTGTTAACATATTGTTAAAGGTTAGAATGTGTAGTTAAATGATAATGAAATGTTTCTTCCTGTTTTATAAGATGTAAATGTTTCATCACCACCATTACCTATGCTCCCATTGTATTTTTTATCGCCATTATAATCGAAATAGATAATATTCCTTTGGTTCAATAGGTCGCCAACATTTAATTTAATTTCACCTTTCGATTTAATTACTTTATAGCTGGCCTGGAAATCAATAACATCTCTTGGATTTTCCCACGTACTTGGAAAACGGATACCTCCCGCCTGAACAATTCTTCTACCAATTTTATTGTAAAGAATATTGAAATTTAATTTGTTATCCAGTGCACTATGTTGTAAACCAGCATTGATTAGATAAGGAGATTGACCAACCATTGGACGGGTCTTATCAATATAATCCTGATCTGTTGGGTTGGTAACCTTAGATTTGATCAGTGATAAGTTGAAATATGCTGTGGTATTTTTAAAGAAGCCTTCATCACTGATAAAGTTCAAATTTTTTCTTCCTTCAAACTCTAAGCCATAAACATAAGCCTTTGGCGTATTAAAAAAGTTTACATCAACTGTTGATAATACGTCGTAACGATATGTTTCTATCGCATTCGTAAAGTGCTTATAAAAAGCTGACACCGAGAAAAGCTGGCCTGCTTCAGGGTAAATTTCATAGCGTAGATCAAAATTATCTATAATTGATCGCTTCAAATTTGGATTACCAATAATATTACTTAATTGTTCATAATCATAATATCCTGATAAAGATAGCTCTCTAAATTCTGGTCTTGCCAATGTACGGTAATACGAAGCGCGTAAATTTGCCATTTTTGTCAAACTGTAAGTTAAGTTCAATGAAGGGAGTACATCAAGTTGTGTATCATCAACATAAGTACCTAAGGTATTCATTAACTTCACATTATAATTCTCTACCCTTGCACCGTATACAGCTCTAAAGTTTTCACCGATTTTTTGATCAAGCATTAGATAACCGTAATTAGTAAATGAATTGGCATCATAGTTATCCAATTCATTACCAACCTCTGCTAATTTATATACACCAGATTCAATTAATGATTGAGAATATATTTCAGTAATAGGTAAAGATCTTATCTTAGTCTGTAAGTCGATATCATTCGTTTGCAATTGCGCACCGATAAAACGTGCATTGAAAGTCCGCTCACGATATTGTGAACCTAAACCCACTTTCATTATAGTTGAAGCATCGAACAGCTTAAACGGTGTGCTATAATTAATGTCTCCCGCATATAGGTTTTCATTTAAATCAGAAAACAATCGTGTATTTTCTTTTCCTAACGATGTAATATTGGCCTGATAAGGAACAGAAGGATCATTTTGTGCGGATAAAGCTTTCTGATAGTTAATTTTTAACTGATTGGGCTGATTGTTGGTGATGTTACTGTAGGATGCAGTCCATTTTAACTTATTATTTCCTTCCCCAATCTGATGATCACCCTCGAAAGTTGCTTTATAAAGTGACTTCTGCATAATATCATACGCATAGAACTGATTCAGGGTATTGCCATCCCTGATTCCTGTACGAACAGTATAAGTATCATCATAATTTTTGTTGTAGATGTTCTTGAAACTTATTTTGTTTTTACCAAAGCTGTATGCAAAATTTGCCAATGCACCTAAGCTGCTAGAGAATTTATATTGGTTATCGTTATAATTATAGATATAAAAATTTCGTTCCACGTTCTCATTAATATTCTGTGAGTTTCTATAAGTCGCAGACATTGTTGCTCCAAAGCTATTCCCATTTTCAAAATGTTTTACCCGGCCTAAATTAAATTGGTAGTTTTGAGTGGGTAAAGCGCTCGTAGTTTTAATAGCGTTATCAGCTGGAAAAGATTTTAAAGCTGCAATGGTTTTAGCATCAGATAGTGTTCCGTTTGCAATTGCAATACGACTTGGAAAGTTTTCAGCAAGTTGCTTTGAACCATCTTCATAACCTAAATAGGCCAAAGCATTTTTCTTAGTTCCAAGAAAATCTTTAAATGTAGACTGACTATTGTAACCATAGCCAATTCCCAATGAAAGGAAATTCTGATCAGGAATATCTTTTGTAACAATTTGAACTGCCCCCCCAGCAAAATCTGCTGGTAAATCAGGAGTAGCTGTTTTACTGATCGTAATTTTATCTACAAGGTTGGAAGGAACAATATCGAATGAGAAAGCTTTTCTATTGGCCTCAGTGCTCGGCAGTGTAGAACCATCCAAAGTAGCGGTATTATACCGATCACTTAAACCACGTACAACCACAAATTTGTTATCTTGTATGGTAGCGCCACTAATTCTTTTTAACACATCAGATGTATTTTTATCTGGTGATTTTTTAATCTGGTCGCTGGAAATACCATCAGAAATTAAGGCACTGTTTTTTTGTTGTGCGTACAACGAGTTAACCGATTCTTGTTTAAAACTTGCCTTAACCACAACTTCCTGCAAGTTTTGTCCGCCAGCTTCGTTAAGTACAATATTTAAACTCGTGATTGATGGAGATTTAACCTCGATATCGGATATTTCTTTTGTTTGATAACCCACATATGAAAACTCAAGTGTGTATTTTCCGTTAGCCATTGCCTGGAGAATATACTTTCCATCAACATCAGTAGAAACGCCTTTGGTCGTTCCTTTAACTTTAACAGTTACACCAATTAAGGTTTCTCCAGTTTTTTTATCACTTACTGTTCCGGAAATTTTACCTGTTTGAGCGTAGGCTGCTATACTTAGAAATAGAACGAGTACAGTTAATACTGTTCTTTTAAAAAATGTGATTGATTCCAATTTGCCTGTATTTAATTTTAGGCAAAGCTATTACCACAATGTTAGCTATATGTTAGGTGTTAATTAACATTTGTTTAGCTAAAGGTTAACGTAATGTTACCAGGCTCAGGATTAGTATCTGATACCTGCCTTATTGCAAATGAAGTGCAATAACCAGATCGGACCAATTAACAGGAATTTAACATCATCCAGAAAAGATGGTTTTTTTCCTTCGATTTTATGCCCGATAAACTGGCCTACCCAGGCGGCCACAAATATTGTTGCATAAATGGCATAGGCTGTTCCACTGCCTAAACCAACGGCCTGCTCAATTTTCACGATGACGTAACTCATTAGGCCTACCACCCAGATCATCAGGAAAAACAATACCGGCGATAAGGTAAAATAATAATACAGGCTAAAAGCCAACAGAAAAGATGCCCAGTTAAAGAAACCGTTATAGCTACCTAAAAAGCCAATATACGGAAAAGGGATCTGCCAGATCAAACCCAGTAAACTGAACACAATTAATGGAACACAGATCCAATGCACCAATTTGTTGGTTGGGTTTTGATGGCTCTCGGCGTACTTATCGAAAAGTACATCTACCGGTCGTTTTGGTTCGGTTGTTAGGGTTTGCTTGCTCATTATGTAAAAATAAAAAAAGCGATGGAATATCCATCGCTTTATATTCTGTTTAATCTTTACCGAACTTTATTCCTTCGCAAACCCTGTGCAGGGTTCGTTTCGTGAAGACACTAACCGAGGCCAGCGAAATAAAATTAAATCAGGACAATCACAAAGTCGGTGTAATCATTTTCTTTACTTCGCAAATGCGACAGAACGGGTTTCCCTGATTACTGTAACCTTGATCTGTCCTGGATAGGTCATTTCGGTTTGGATACGGGTAGAAATATCAGCAGCTAAAAGTTCTGCCTGTGCATCGGTGATGCGTTCGCTTTCTACAATAACACGTAATTCCCTACCTGCCTGGATAGCAAACGTTTTCTCCACACCTGGATAAGATAAAGCCAGTTCTTCTAAATCCTTCAAACGTTTGATATAACTTTCTACCACCTCGCGGCGTGCTCCCGGACGGGCGCCAGAAATTGCATCACAAGCCTGGATGATCGGAGAAATCATTGAAGTCATCTCGATTTCATCATGGTGGGCACCAATTGCATTACAGATTTCAGGATGTTCTTTATATTTTTCGGCCAGTTGCATCCCTAAAATTGCGTGCGGCAATTCAGGATTATCATCAGGCACTTTGCCAATATCGTGCAATAACCCCGCACGTTTGGCCATTTTTGCATTTAAACCCAATTCTGCAGCCATGGTAGCACAGAAATTGGCTACCTCACGTGAGTGATGTAAAAGGTTTTGTCCGTAAGACGAACGGTAACGCATACGACCAACCATACGGATCAGTTCAGGGTGTAAACCATGGATACCTAAATCGATCACTGTACGCTCGCCGATTTCAACGATTTCATCTTCGATCTGTTTTTTGGTTTTGGCTACAATTTCTTCGATACGTGCCGGGTGGATACGGCCATCGGTTACCAAACGGTGTAAGGCCAAACGGGCAATCTCTCTTCTTACCGGATCGAAACCAGATAAAATAATCGCCTCAGGGGTATCATCAACAATAATCTCGATACCCGTGGCAGCTTCTAAAGCACGGATATTTCTACCCTCTCTACCAATCACACGGCCTTTAATCTCATCGCTCTCGATATGGAAGATAGAAACTGAGTTTTCAATCGCCGCTTCGGTAGCGGTACGTTGAATGGTTTGGATAACCACTTTTTTGGCTTCTTTACTTGCTGTAAGTTTTGCCTCATCAACAATATCCTTAATCTGGATCATGGCCTGTGTACGCGCCACTTCCTTTAAGTTTTCGACCAACTGGTTTTTAGCTTCTTCAGCCGATAAACCAGCAATGGTTTCCAATTGCGTGAGGTGCTGGTTTTTTAGTATTTCAACTTCTTCTTGCTTTTTGACAGCGATTTCGGTCTGTTTTTCGAGAATACTTTTTTGCTTATCGAGTTCCTGTTCTTTTTTATTGAAATTCTCCATACGCTGATTTACCGATTGCTCTTTCTGCTTCATGGTATTTTCGCGTTGGTTAATGTTGTTGTTCTTCGCATTCACTTCTTGCTCATGCTCCGCTTTCATTTGCAAAAACTTTTCTTTTGCTTCTAAAAGTTTATTCTTTTTTAAGATTTCTGCATTGTTCTCTGCATCTTTTAAAATCTTCTTCACTTTGTTCTGTGCAGCAACTTCCTGCTGTTTAAGCAAGTTACGCAGGAGGAATCTTCCTACCACTACTCCGATAGCTATACCCGCTATTACGGCAAATACGTATCCTAATATTTCAACTATTTCCATTTTGTTTTTTAAGTAAAAAAAAACCGCAACTAATTTTTTAAAGTCTCATACATTTTAAACCTCAACTAAGCATAATTAGGGTTTAAGCCATTTTCAGGTGCCATAGCAGATGAAATACGCCCTCTTAACCCTATAGATATTGAAGTGTTAAGTTTTATAAAATTTGAAACTCAAAAACTAGCTGCGGCTATATTTTTGTGCTAATATATTTAAAGCATGCGGCATGTTAACCCTATCACTATGATTAACCTCTTAACTCATTAGATCCTGACCTGCATCAGGATGACGTATGCTTTGAAAGAACGAACCTTATTTTGAAAAGAAATTATTGAGTAAAACATCCAATTCTTCAACTTTATCGGCAACAGCGGTATCCTGGTTTTGTACTTTATTTTCTGTTCTTAGTACGGCCGTTGCGTAATGCAACACTGCCATAGAAAGAAGATCCTGCTTATCTCTAACCGCATAATTGTCCTGGTAATCTTTTATGCGCTCGTTGATCATTTTTGCTGCCCGTCTCACAATTTCTTCCTCTTCCATATTCACCTTTAAGGGATAAATACGGTCGGAAATGGTTATTTTAATCGAGATTTCTCCCATTGTTTAGCTTAGTTTCTGATTTCTTTGCATCATTTATTTTTTCAATAATGCAATACTTTTATCAATCTCCCGCACAAAATCGTTAATTTTTTGTTTAATGTCAAGTGACTTTTCACTTGTTCCCTCGATACTTTTTGCCAATTTTGTAACCCTTAGTTTTTCATCAAGTTCTACATTTTTGCCTTTTGCCGTATCAAGTGCAACTTTTAACGATTGATTTTCAAGCTTTAATAAATCATTTTCTTCCTGTAGCGCATTACATAACTCAATTACCCGAGCCGTTTTTTGTAATACTTTATCTAATTGATCTGCAACAGAAGTCATGAATTTATTTCTAAAAATACGAAATTATATTTTATTTCCTAATTTCTGCACCAGCTTGTGCCGTTAAATTGGCAATTAGCTTCTGCATGGTGTTTTCGATCTGCTTATCGGTAAGGGTTTGCTCCTCATCCTGCAAAATGAAATTTAAGGCATAGGATTTTTTACCCTCGGGCAATTTATCGCCAACGTATACATCGAACACCCCAACTTCTTTGATCAGTTTTTTATCGGTTTTGAAAGCAATTCCTTTTAAGGTATCGAAGGTTACATTTTGATCGATCAATAACGACAAATCCCTGCGCACTTGTGGGTATTTAGAAACTTCTTTATTGATGATTCTATTTTTCTTCACAATATCCAGCAAGGTGGCCCAATCAAAATCGGCATAATAAACCTCTGCATTTACATCTGCGACCTTACGGTCTGCTTTTGATGCTGCTCCGAAACTTACCAGGGTTTTGTCTCCACGGAAGTATTTAATTCCATAGGCAAAATTTTCATCATTCAACGTATCGGTTTGATAGCTTGAAATCCCCAAACGGGAGACAATAGCATCTACCGCCGACTTTAAGTTATAGAAGCTGGATGATTTAGCATTATGGTTCCATTGCTCACTTTGCTTCGCGCCGGAAATCAATAGCAACAACCGGGAGCGTTCTACGTATTTTTCATTAATTAAATGATAGGTTTTACCAAATTCGTAAAACTTAACATCGGCATTTTTACGGTTTTGGTTGTAAGCTACACTCTCCAATGCAGGCATCAATAAATTTTGACGCATTACATTTAAATCGCTGCTTAAAGGGTTTAAAATAAATACGGCTTCCGCTAAATTTTTCGAATAAGCCGATTTGGTTAGCGAGTTACACATAATTTCGGCATAACCATTTGAGGTAAGCATATCCGCAATTACGTTGTGCGTATTTTCTTTTTCAGGTTTAGTGCTGTAAGAAAGTGATGCGTTTACCTTTGTTGGGATTTCGATATTGTTGTAGCCGTAAATACGCAATACCTCTTCGGTAATATCGCATTCGCGGGTCACATCAACCTTAAATGACGGCACCCTTAAAGCCAACGTATCGTTTGATGTACTCGTTGCCGAAATACCCAAAGCGGTAATGATATGTTTGATTTCGGCTGAAGGAATATTCGCGCCGATTAATTTATTGATATTGGTATAACTTACCTCAAACTCAAAAGGCTTGATATGGCTTGGGTAGATATCAGAAATTGAAGAGGAGATTTCTCCACCTGCCAGTTCCTTAATCAATAAAGCCGCATATTTTAAGGCGGTAACGGTAATTTCAGGATCGGTACCACGCTCATAACGGAAAGATGCATCGGTTTTTAAGCCATGTCTTTTCGATGTTTTACGAACAGATACGGAATTAAAATAAGCACTTTCTAAAAAGATGTTTTTGGTACCAGCCTCCACACCTGATGATTTGCCACCAAAAACACCTGCAATGCACATTGGGGTTTCGGTATTGCAGATCATTAAATCATCGGCACTTAACTTGCGTTCTACGTCATCAAGGGTTACAAAAGGTGTACCTTCGGCAACTTTTTTCACGATTACTTTTCCACCGGTAATTTTATCGGCGTCGAAAGCATGTAGAGGCTGCCCCAGGCCATGCAGAATATAATTGGTAATATCCACCACATTATTGATCGGACGTAAACCGATGACCTTTAATTTATCTTTTAACCACTCTGGTGATTCTTTCACGGTAACACCAGAAATGGTCACGCTGCTATAACGTGGACAAGCGGCCAAGTCTGCCACTTCTACCGGAATAACCAGATTCTCATTATCCGTTTTAAAAGCTGAAAGATCAGGCATTTCATATTCACTTCGGAAATAAGCAGCTAAATCTCTCGCCACACCTAAATGTGAAGCCGCATCGGCACGGTTTGGCGTTAATCCGATTTCGAAAACATAATCATCATCCATTTTGAAATGGTCTTTTGCACGGATGCCCACTTCGGTATCATCGGAAAGGATCATAATGCCATCGTGCGATTTGCCTAAACCGATTTCATCTTCGGCACAGATCATTCCCTGAGAAAGTTCTCCTCTTATTTTTGATTCTTTGATTTTAAAAGGTTCACCTTCTAAAGGATAAACGGTAGTACCCACTATGGCCACAACAACTTTCTGACCAGCGCCCACATTAGGTGCACCGCAAACAATCTGAAGATTTTCTTTAGCACCAACGTTTACAGTAGTAATGCGCAACCGATCGGCATTGGGATGTTGCACACAGGTCAATACTTCACCGATCAGCAAACCTTCCAAGCCACCCACCACAGGCTGAACCTTTTCTACACTTTCTACTTCCAAACCTACATTGGTAAGGATTAACGAAAGCTCCTGAGGTGTTTTATCGATCTGTACGAATTGTTTTAACCAGTTATATGATATTTTCATTTTGGGGAATCAAGTAACAAGTATCAAGTACCGAGACAAGCTCGGCCGATACTCTAATTTCATAAAACGCAAAGATATTATTTAAAGCCCAAAGGAGAAAGCTAAATTATTGAGATTTGAGATTCCTGACATGAGATTTGAGACTTATGCAGGCTAAAACCCTGATTCAAGTACACAATATAAATCACTAATGACCAATATTCAGATTGGATAGAATAACTGCACACGCTCCTGCTCCTATGACCAGCATAATAACCGAGGCAATCACCAATTTAAGACCAGGCTTAACCGGTTGATCATTTATTGCTTTTATGATGATCAGAATAATACCAACCACAAACAGTAAAACGGCAATTACCCAATATATGATAAAAATTCCCATAAGCTTTAAGCTAAGTATTAACTGTTGGCGAGTAATATGGCACAGGCACCAAAACCGATTACCACCATGATTACTGAAATAATAACCAATTTCAACCCTGATTTTACGGGTTCGTTCCTTGATGATTTAATGATAATCTGGATAATGCCGACCACAAAAAGAACGATGGCGGTAAGCACATAAATAACCAATAATAAGAATAAACCGCCCATACTAGTTCATATTTAATTTTTCTCTGATCAGATCTATTTTATTATCGCGGTAAAATATATTCATCGTTTCAAAAGGAACCATTTTGTATTTATCGCTTACAATGTGAACGCATGATTTCTTAACGGCACGCACATCAAAATCCAAGGGGTCCATAAAATTCATAATGATGATCCGGAATAAATTATCATAGCTTAGATTATCCGATTTCACCCTTGGTAAGCAACACATTAGTTCGCCAAAGGTATCCTCTGCACAATCTACCGAAACACCTGTACTAAACAGATTAAGCATGTGCTCTTTCAGTTTCTCGTCATGTTCGAAAACGATGGTATTTTTTGAGTTGTTCAATAAATCTTCAGGATTGATCAAATGAGTCATCGGGATTACCTCATCCCCAATTTTTAAGGCATAGGCCATACACAGGGCATCCGGATTACAGGGAACCGGTATTAAATCCTGTGGGGTAAAAGTTGGGTATTGCTCATAAATTTTTCTGCGCACCTCGGTTAAGGTAATCCTTCCCTGCTGATCGTTGTAATTATCATTTCTACCCGCCACCTGTGTAGGCTGAAAGGTAACCCCGCGAACACATTTCTGTTTTAGCGCATAATCCAATATATCACCAATTTCGTGATCGTTCAACCCATTTTGTAAGGTAACCACCAGGGTAGTAGATACATTAAACTGATTCAGATGATCAATGGCCCTTCTTCGCACTTCGGTAAGGTCTTCGCCCCTTAGCTTGGTTAGCACCTCGGCACTGAAACTATCAAACTGCAGGTAGATTTCGAAATCGGGCATATAACTGGCCAATTTCTCCACAAAGTTGATGTCTTTCGCAATCCTGATGCCGTTCGTATTGACCATTAAATGTTTAATGGGTTTCGTTTTGGCAAGATCCAAGATTTTAAAAAAATCCGGGTGCACTGTTGGTTCACCACCCGAAAGCTGAACCACGTCGGGCTCACCCTCATTTGCGACTACAACGTCCATCATGCGTTCTATTTCTTCCAAAGTGCGGTGCCTGCCATAACTTGGCGACGACATGGCATAACAGGTAGGACAAGCCAGGTTACAACGATCGGTAACTTCTATTACGGTTAAACAAGAATGCTGTTCGTGATCGGTACATAAGCCACAATCGTATGGACAACCATAATGCACCTTCGTATTAAACTTAAGTGGCATTTCGGATTGTTTATTGTAATTCCGGATCTGTTTGTAATAATCTACATCATCAGCAATCATCACTTTGCTATCGCCGTGGGTCCTGCAGTTTTTAAGCATAAATACCTTGGCATCCTGAAAAACAATTTTTGCGTCGCAAAGCTGTAAACATTCGGGACAAAGACTTTTGGTATAATCGTAGTATATATAATCTCTTGTATTGGCCATAGCATTTACTGTTTAGGTAAGATCCTTTTCGAAATTCTGATGATGAATCTATAATAATAAATAAAAATAAACAATGCCGACCAATGAATGCTGCTTAAATTTAAAAATAACGAATGGTAAGGTTTGATAAATTCTATCAAAAAACGGAACAGGAAATACAGTACCATCAATAACTTAAAGCGATCTCCATTAATTAATTCCACTTGCTTTAATCTCTTAAAAAGACAAATCAAGAGCAACAGATAAATCATTTCATAAAGCATAATGGGATGCCGAAGAATGCCGTCGCCCAGATCCATACCCATAAAAAAATGCGTGGGAACTCCATAGGTCGGTTCATCAATCCCCATAGAAAAACAACCGATGCGGCCAATAATCAGGGCAACCAAAATGGGAATAACATAAATATCTCCGGAGGCGACATGAACACCTATTATCTTTTTTATTAATTCGACGCCAAATAAGCCGCCAAGCAAACCACCAACAATGGTCTTACTTTGATATAGGATTGAAAAAGTAAGGTGATGGATAACCTCTGGCGTTTCGAGCACCGCAACCAACCGCGATCCAATCAATGCGCCCAACATGGCGCCCAACATAATCCACAACCTGTTCTCATCAGATATTGGATCTACAATACCTTTTTTATAATAATAATAAAGCCTTACACCGACAATAAATGCGAGTGTTTCGAAAATATAATGATAATGATATTGGCTACCAAAAAGTTCGAACTGGAAAGGAAATACCGATAGAGATTTCAATAGCATTTACTTAAAGAAAAGCCGGCAAAAAACAGGTAAATGATCAGAATAATACCTTTTGTCTTTACTATCGGTAAGCACAGCAAATTTCTGCACTTTAAAACCTTTATTTACAAAAACGTAATCAATCCTGTCTTTTAGCTCGCTATCAAAATGAAAGCCGTTAAAGGTACCTGCCGGTCCATACGGCGCTTCTACCGATACCTCTTTTGCATCCGTAAGAAAAGATTTGATGGTGGCGATCGCTTCTGTTTCCGGCGTAACATTTAAATCGCCCGTAAAAACAACAGGCAAGGTTGGTGCAATCTGTTGAATTTTTTGTTTGAGCAATTTAGCCGATTCTATTCTCGCCTGAACACCAATATGATCGTAATGGGTATTAAAAACAATAAACTCTTTTTTATTCAGTTTATCATATAGTTTAACCCAGCTGCAAACCCGGTTTAAAGCGGCATCCCAACCTTTTGAAGGCACATCAGGCGTTTCTGAAAGCCAAAACGTTCCGCCATCTTTTTTGGCAAACCTGTCTTTATCAAAATAAACTGCTGAAAATTCTCCTTTTCGTTTGCCATCATCACGCCCAACCCCTACTACATCGAAGTTAGAATTTTCGAGCAGGGCATCAAATTGTTCTGGTAAAGCTTCCTGCACGCAAAGAATATCGGCATCATGGAATTTCACCAAAGCTTTTACATTATCTTTTCGGTTTGGCCAGGCGTTAACACCATCTGATGCTACATTTAAGCGGATGTTATAGGTAATGATATTAATTGGGCCCGCTTTTTTCTGAGCGAAAGCCATAACCGTTAATAGAAGAAAAACAGGGATGAGTTTTAAAGTATTCATAAATATAATTTCACCATTTAATTAATGCTGGCAGGCCAATAACAACTAATTTTAAGCTGCTATAATACTAATTTAAGGTTAATTGTACTTTAACAATCAAATATCTTTTAAATTAAATCTTCATCTCTGTAACTATAGTAACGGTTATTGGCGAAAATCACGTGATCAACCACATACAAACTGAGCAAATTTCCGGAGGCAACCATATTCCTGGTCAATTTATCGTCGCTCTCGCTGGGCTTTACATTACCTGAAGGATGGTTATGTGCCAATACAATATTTGCGGCATTGTTTTCTAGAGCGGTTTTAAAAATAATTTTCGGATCGGCTACCGTACCTGCCTGCCCACCTTTACTGATCAAAAATTTGCCAATTACCCGGTTAGACCTGTTGAGAAGTAATATCCAGAACTCTTCGTGATTGAGATTAACGAAAGTTTGATGCAAATATTTATAAACATCGTTAGAGGTCGTAACGTGGGTAATGGACTCTTCAGCAGTTTCCTTCCGACGTAAACCAAGTTCTAAAGCAGCAATAATGGTTAAGGCTTTGGCTTCTCCAATGCCTCTAAACCTCGAAAGATCCAGAATGGAGGCTTTTCCCAGTTTTGTTAAATTGTTATCGTAAAAAGATAAAATCCTTTTGCTTAAATCCACAGCAGTTTCATTTCTACTTCCCGAGCCAATTAAAATCGCAATCAGTTCGGCATCTGTTAAATGTCTCCGGCCATGTAACAAAAGTTTTTCACGCGGGCGATCTTCTTCTGCCCATAACTTTATACCTAGTTTCTGTTCGTAATTTTCCATTTTTT
>NZ_JBWJIG010000030.1:0-26356 GCF_056490705.1 Pedobacter humicola
ATAGATTTTACTTCAATAAAATAAACACATGAGTGTTACAGAAATTCAACTTCTTCAGATCTTTAAAGCTAAGCTAGGTGAAAAGGAAGCAGAGCAGTTGGTTTCTTTTGTTAAATCAGAAGTTAAATCTGAATTTGAAAATAAACTTGAAGTTTTAGCTACTAAAGAAGATATCGCAAGTATGTAGAAAACAATTTACGTTGTTGGTTTAATTCAATTTCTAGCAATCGTTGGTCCGGTTATAGGGATTGTGAACTTCATGATTAAATAAGTTAAGGTAGTGATTTAAGACATTCCTCTATAGGAAACTCATATACGCTTATCATAACTCTACACTTCTTTCGCTTTTGAAATTTCAATCCAAAATTACGCAGTATTAAGCTATCCATTTTGTTACAATCCGTCAAACGTTTGCGTAAAGGCAGCTTTCCAATCTCTTAACCTTATTCTGATTGCTTTCATTAACTTAGGTTTATGAAGTTTTTATCAGTGATATTAATGATGGGTTTAGGCTTAACAAGTGCCGCCCAGGATGTAAGTTTGGCACTTCAAAAAACAAAACTGCCAAATAAAGAAAATATAGATAAACAGTGGGGAAACATACCCGGTGCGTTAAATATCAGCTTTGCCAGTAGCAACGTCAGATTTGCTAAAGAGATAGTGCCAAAGGTTCAAAACCAGAATTCATGGACAACCTCAGCCTGGAAAGGCGAAAAAATACACACCCAGTTGTTGCTTTGGGCGAAAAGTAATGTTGCCGGCGTTACTATACAATTGTCTGATCTCAAAGATCAAAAAGGCAACAGTATAAAGAAAGAAAACATCAGCTCTGGTTTTATCAAATACGTCATTACTGATGAGTTCAGAGATGGATGTGGTTATCGTAAAGCTGCAGATTTTGATTCATCGTATGTAGCAGATCTGATCGATACCAAAACGAATCACATGGCCATTAACGCTAAAAATACACAGCCCGTTTGGTTAAGTATAAAAGTTCCCACAGATGCAAAAGCTGGAATTTACTCAGGAACGGTCAAAATTAAGGCTGAAAAAGAATACAGTTTACCAATCAAAATTCAGATACTAGATAAGACCTTACCACCTCCAAGTCAATGGAAATACGATTTAGACTTATGGCAGCACCCTGCAGCAATAGCCCGGACGCATCAGGTAAAATTGTGGAGCGATGAGCACTTTGCTTTAATGAAACCCTATTATACCATGCTGGCTGATGCCGGACAAAAAACAATTACTGCGAGTATTGTAAACGAGCCTTGGGGCCATCAGACCTATGATGATTATCCAAGTTTAATCAAGTGGACCAAGAAAAAAGATGGCAGTTGGATTTACGATTACAGTCTGTTTGATAAATATATTGCTTTTGTGATGACTACAGGTATAAATCAACGTATCAATTGCTACAGTATGGTGCCATGGAAAATTGCTTTTACCTATTGGGATGAAGCCAATGATAAAGAGGCTGTTTTTACCGAAGCCATTGGAACACCTGCTTATGATACATTTTGGAGAACCATGCTTAACGATTTTACCAAACACCTTAAAGCCAAAAACTGGTTCGAAAAGACCTATATCGCTATGGATGAACGGCCGATGAAAGCCATGCAGGCTGTGATTAAACTGTTAAAAAGTGTTGACCCGAAATGGAAACTCGCCTTAGCGGGCGAATATCATCAGGAAATTGAAAAAGATATCGATAATTACTGCATCGCTTCTAAGTGGGAGTTTCCATTAGATGTACTTGAAAAACGTAGCGGGCAAGGTAAAATTAGTACCTGGTATACCTGCTGTACCGAGCCTTACCCAAATGCTTTCAGCTTTTCATCTCCGGCAGAACAGGTGTGGATGGGCTGGTATACCGCCAATAAAAATATGGATGGTTATGTACGTTGGGCATACAACAGCTGGACGAAAAATCCATTAACCGACACCCGTTTTACCGCCTGGCCCGCTGGCGATACCTATCAGGTGTATCCTGGACCATTAACATCCGTCAGATTTGAGAAATTGATTGAAGGCGGACAGGATTTTGAGAAAATTAGGCAATTACGAAAACTATATACTAATAATAAAAATACAGCAGCACTAGAAGAGCTGAATAAAGCTTTAGCAAATTTTGATATCAAATCTTTATCAACAACTACTGCTGATGAAATTTTAAAACAAGTAAAACCATTACTAAACAAATAATTAATGAAGCCGAATGCCTTTTTGTTGGGATTGATTACCTGCCTAATGTACTGCGAATGGAGTTATGCTCAAAGTAATGACAATTTGAAATGGTTTAATCCACAGATCAATAGCTACAGTACTTTAAAGGGCAAAGCCTGGCAAAATACCGATAGTGCAAATTATTATAACCGCTTACCTGTAGTTGCAGAAAAAGAGGTACGGAAAGAAGTTTGGAATTTAGCAAAGCAAACCGCTGGCGAATACTTGGATTTTAGTACCACTGCGCAGAAAATTGTGGTTAAATATCAGATTAGTGGCGGGAGAAGTTTAGATAATATGCCAACCTTGGGCGTAAGCGGGGTAGACTTATATGCACAAGATATGCAAAACAGATGGCATTGGATAGAAGCAGCTTATAGCTATCGGGATACCGTGACGTATAGTTACGAAAATTTCGATAATAAGGTGAAAATTAAAAAATTCAGGTTGTATTTGCCATTGTACAATACACCCAAATGGCTAAAAATAGGTGTGGCCACAAATGCTGATTTTAAAGTAGAAGAAGCCAATGAAAAGTTTCCGTTAATATTTTACGGCACCTCCATTATGCAAGGTGCGAGTGCCAGCAGACCGGGTATGGCCTGGTTAAATATTTTAGGGCGGAAATTAGATCACCCAGTGATTAATTTGGGTTTTTCTGGCAATGGCCGGTTGGAAGTTCCGTTAATTGATTTAATGAACCAGACAGATGCCAAACTTTTTGTGCTTGATTGCCAACCTAATTTAACTGATAAAAAAGTTTATCCAGCAGAAGAAATAGAGAAACGTATTGCCAGTTCGGTTCAAAGTTTAAAAGCAAAACATCCTAAAATACCCATTTTACTGGTTGAACACAGCTCTGGTTTACCACAGGTTAACCTGGATACTGCACTGACTGGAAGATATATCTGGACTTCTCAAATATTAAATAATACCTATCAAAAATTACAGAAATCGGGTATCAGAGATCTTTACATCCTCACAGCAAAAGAAATCGGCTTTACCGACGACAGCACAATTGACGGCACACATCCAAACGATTTTGGTATGATGCAGTACGCCGATGCCTACGAAAAAATTATCCGAAAAATTTTAGCAGCTAAAAAGTAATTGAATATGAAACGGCACTTTTGGTTTGGTTTATTATTGATTTTGTTTTATTCCTGTTCGGTAAGCAAGCCGTATAATCAACAGGTATTTTGGAGAGAGGATTTTAATCAGAAAGATACTTTTGATGCCAAAAACTGGTCTAAAATACCTCGCGGAGGGGCCGATTGGAACAGGCGTATGAGCGATGATGAAAAATGTTATGCATTAAAGGATGGTAAAATAATTCTCCGTGGGATAAAAAATGATGATTTTTCGAAAGATACATCAGGGTATTTAACAGGAGGAATCTACACTAAGGATAAGGTGAATTTTGGTTTTGGCCGTTTAGAAATTAAAGCGAAACTAAAGGGAGCTAAAGGTGCCTGGCCAGCGTTCTGGATGCTGGCAGAAAATAGTGAATGGCCAACTGGCGGGGAAATCGATATTATGGAAAGATTAAATTTTGATTCTATTGCGTATCAAACGATCCATACCTATTATACGCTTACCCTGAAGAAAAAAGATCATCCAAAATCAGGTTCAACCGCTAAAATTAATCCCAATAGATTTAATACCTATGCGATAGAAAAATATCCGGATAGTTTGGTGTTTTTTGTAAACAATAAAAAAACTTTTAGCTATCCGAAAATTGCTACCCCTGAACAGGGGCAATTCCCTTTTGATGGCGTAAACCACTATCTGCTTATCGATATGCAGCTTGGGGGCAATTGGGTTGGCAAAATAAAAGATGCCGATCTGCCTGTAGAAATGGAAATTGATTGGGTGAAGTTCCATAAGTTTAAAATCGAAGTGAAATGATAAAAAGAATTTGTCATACTGAGGATTGTGTTGTGTACGGGTGTTGATAACCTTTTCTGGATTTCGGATTTGATAATATACATTCAGAAACAGTGAATAAACATGATAAATCAATTTTAATCAAATAGTAGTTTTGGATATAAATTAATTTAATGAGAAAATTAATACTTACGTCGGCTTTAGTGGCTTCTTTTATAGCAAATGCTGTAGCACAAGGCGACCATATAAAACCGCAGAATACTATCGCAGTTTTGCCGAACGACAGCAAGACCTCTATTCTTGCAAAAGCAAGTCATGTTGTGCCAACTTCCAATCAGTTAAGTGCTTTAAAAAATGAATTTATTGCGTTTATCCATATGGGGCCGAATACTTTTACGAGGATGGAGTGGGGGAACGGTAAGGAAGATCCTAAGGTTTTTGATCTGAAAGAACTGCATACCGACCAATGGTGTCAATCCATGAAATCAGCAGGGATGAAAATGGTAATCATCACCGTAAAACACCACGATGGTTTTGTACTCTGGCAGAGCAGGTATACCAAACACGGCATTATGTCAACCAGTTTTGAAAATGGTAAAGGTGATATATTAAAAAACCTGTCTGCATCCTGTAAAAAGTACGGACTGAAATTGGGTATTTATTTATCTCCTGCTGATTTATACCAGATCGAGAACCCGGAAGGCTTATATGGCAATTTAAGTAAAGTAACGACCAGGACTATTCCGCGCGAAGTGGCCGGCCGTCCTTTTGCCAACAAGACTAAATTCAAGTTCGAAGTTGATGATTATAACGAATATTTTCTAAACCAGTTATTTGAAGTTTTAACAGAATACGGCCCTGTTGATGAGGTGTGGTTTGATGGTGCTCACCCTAAAACCAAAGGCGGACAGAAATACAATTACACCGCATGGAAAAAATTAATCCATACAGTAGCACCTAAGGCCGTAATATTTGGCAAAGAAGATATCCGTTGGTGTGGAAATGAAGCTGGGGGAACCCGCGAAACCGAATGGAATGTATTGCCTTATAGCGAAAATCCAGATACTGCCACCCATTTTCCGGATATGACAGCCAAGGATTTGGGTAGCAATGAAGAACTTTATAAAGCCAAATATTTGCATTATCAACAGGCCGAAACCAATACCTCAATAAGGGAAGGCTGGTTTTACCGCGATGATGAAAAACAAAAAGTACGTAGCGCGGATGATGTTTTTGATATTTACGAACGTTCTGTCGGCGGAAATTCGACCTTTTTACTCAATATTCCACCAAACCGGAAAGGGAAATTTTCAGACGAAGATGTAAGTGTGTTGGCAGAGGTTGGAAAACGGATTAACGAAACCTATGGCAAAAATCTATTTGCTGGTGCAAAAGGAGCGAAACAGGTGTTGGATAATGATCTTAAGAGCTATATAATGCTCAGTAAGCAACAAAAAAGCCTAGAGGTTATCACGCTTAATCCCATTACCATAAACCGGATTGTTTTACAGGAAAACATTGCCAATTTTAGTGAACGTGTGGAAAAGCATCAGTTTGAGGCATGGATCGACAATAAATGGCAAAAAATCGCCGAAGCAAGCAATATTGGTTATAAACGTATTTTACGTTTTCCTGAAGTTACTACATCTAAATTTAGGTTAACCGTTTTATCTTCAAGAGCTGATCCTGCAATCGCTACCATATCGGCACATTATTACCGTACCCGTCCACCGCAATTGGAATTTGCCAGAGATATAAATGGTTTAACAACCATCTCTCTAAAAACACATGAATTTGGTTGGAAGCCCCATGGAGAAAATGCTACAGCCAACCTGAATAAAGGCATCGAAATTTATTATACCACGGATGGTAGCCTGCCCGGCACAACTGCAAAAAAATATACCGGAGCAGTGCAGATTACAAAGGGCGAGATAAAAGCAATTGCTGTCATCAATAAAGAAAAGGGACCGCTAGCCACCGAAACATTTGGCATAGTAAAAAAAGACTGGAAATTATTGGCCAATGATAGTGAAGATGTAAAACACAGCGCTGCGATGGCCATAGATGGTAAAAAGAAAACATATTGGCTATCAAATACAAATGAGGATCAACATTTATTCGCGATAGATTTAGGCAATACCCACAATTTAACAGGATTTATTTATACTCCGCCAACGGATTTCGCCGATGGTATGCTGGAAAAAGGAATACTGCAGACCAGTAGCGATGGCAAAAACTGGCAGGATGTGGAAGCTTTCGGATTTGGTAACCTCATTAACGATCCCACGCCAAGAACCCACTATTTTAAAAATGCGATAACAGCAAAGTATATACAGATAAAAGCAACCGGAATCGCAGGCAATAAAAAAGCATTGGCCATTGCTGAAATTGACTTTCTGGAGAAATAAGGAGCCATTTTCTGCCAATATTTAATTTTATTTCTAACATTATGTTTTAAATTCCGCCGTTAAGCAGCGGAATTTTTTATTTTTGAACTATTATGGAAGAACAACAAAACGAAAACCAATTAAATATAGAGCTATCTGAAGAAATTGCTGAAGGAATTTTTTCTAACCTTGCCATCATTACCCACTCCAATACCGAATTTGTATTGGACTTTATCCGTGTAATGCCAGGAATACCAAAAGCAAAAGTGAAATCAAGGATCATTTTAACGCCTGAACATGCTAAGCGTTTGTTAGCTGCTTTAGACGATAACATTCAGAAGTTTGAAGCGGTAAATGGCCGCATTAAAACTCAGGAGGAACCACCTTTCCCGATGGGCTTCGGCGGGCCAACCGCCCAGGCGTAAGATCACTAAAAATCTTACAAACAAATATTTGCTTACTATGTTAGCATAGTATATATTTGTGTATAACCATTTATAGATGAAAAAAATTTTATTGAGCGCATTACTTTCTGCCCCACTATGGGTTTTGGGGCAGGGTTTCCAGGTTAATTTACAAGGTCAGAAACAAATTGGTATGGCTGGTGCAGGTTCTGCATTGGCGTTAGATGAAGCTTCTGTATTTTACAATCCCGGTGCAGTAACTTTCTTAGAGAAAAACTCAGTTTCAGCAGGAGTTAACCCATTGTTATTCAAATCAGCATTCAGGCAAACTGGTTCGAACGTTACAGAAAATGTGAAGAACAAAATTGCGCCACCTTTCGAATTTTATGCCGTTTGGGGGCCAAAGTCCAATAAATGGAAATTAGGCCTAGGTGTTTATACACCCTTCGGTGGCCTGGTAGACTGGGGCGATAACTGGTCTGGAAAGTATGCCCTAACCTCATTAAATTTAAAAGCAATATATTTTCAACCAACCCTAAGTATCAAAATTACCGATCATATTGGTATTGGAGCAGGCTTTGTATATAACCACGGCGACGTAAACTTGCAAAGGGCATTGCCTGTAAATTATCCTGATGGCCGTTCCGGACATGTTACTTTAGATGGTACGGGTAAAGGTTATGGATGGAATGCAGGTTTGTACATTAAAACCGTTAGCAATATTTCTTTTGCATTGGTGCACAAATCGAAAGTAATTACCAAACTAGATGGTGGTACAGCAGATTTTCAGGTGCCAGGTTCACTAACCTCATCTTTCCCTCCCGGAAATACATTTAATGCCGAATTGCCTTTACCAGCCACAACAAGTTTAGGTGTAGGTATTCCATTATCAAAAAGTACAGTGTTGGCATTCGATGCCAGTTGGGTACAATGGCATATTTATAAGGATTTATCTTTTGACTATGCTACCAATACACCTGTACTTGCAGATACAAAATCAGCCCGTAATTACCGTGATGGTTCTTCCTTCAAACTAGGTATTAACCATCAGGCTTCCGAAAAACTGGCCTTAAGAGCAGGTGTGGGTTATGCTTTTTCTCCGGTACAGGATGGTTATGTAACGCCAGAGGCACCAGATGCCGACCGTTATATCCTAAGCGCTGGTTTAGGTTATACCCCTACCAGTCATTTCGAGGTTAATGCATCTTTCTTCTTTGAAGATGTTAAATCGCGTCAACAGAAAAATATCGAAACAGGCTTAGACGGTACTTTTAAAACTTTGGTGTATGCGCCAGGTCTTTCGTTAACTTATAAATGGTAGGAGAAATACAAATGAAGAAATATATATTAAATAGTTTCGTTGCTGCTGCCATTCTTTTTGTAGCATCTTGCAAACCAGATATTGAAACACCTGCAGGTACAACCGCCGGCCAGGCAAATTTTAGCAAATATATTGCAGTAGGTAATTCATTAACCTCAGGTTTTGCTGATGGTGGCTTGTACCTGGAAGGTCAAAAAGTTGCTTATCCAAATTTAATTGCAGCTAAAATGGCCAGTGTAGGAGGTGGGGCATTTACCTCTCCATTTTTTACGGAAGAACATTCAAATGGATCTGGCTATGTAGCTTTAACTGCTCTGGTTAATGGTACACCAACCTTAACTCCAGTAATTGAAAAACTGGCATACAGGGATCCGGCTAAGCATTTAGATAAATATAGTGGCGAAATACAAAATTTAGGTATCCCTGGCATGCGTGTCGATTTATCTTTCGACCCCACGCTTACTTTTAGTGCTGCAAATGCATATTTTGAGCGTTTGTTAACAGATGCACAAGTAGGGAAGATCAACTACTTTCAATACATTCAAGGCAGAAACCATACTTTTTTCTCACTCTGGTTGGGGAATAACGACGTTTTAGGTTATGCATTAAACGGTGCTGTTACCACTCCTGGCGACCCTACGACTGTTTTAACAGATAAAGTTACTTTTTCGTCCTTATATGCTAATCTGGTAAATGTACTTACGGCAGGCGGCCAAAAAGGGATCGTAGGCACCATCCCTGATGTAACTGCCATCCCATATTTTAATACGGTAACCGTAGCGGCTTTACTAAATGCAGCTAAAGCCATTAATCCAGCAGCAGCAGCAATCTATATTCAAACCGGAACAGGTGCGGTAAGGGCAGCAACTGCAGAAGATTTAATCCGTTTGCCGTTCCAATCAGCTGGTTTGTTCGGCCAAGGTGCGATTCCTTATGGTTTACATCCATTAAACCCAATTGCCAATAACTGGGTATTGGACAAAGATGAGGTAATTAAAGTGAAAGACTATGTGAATAGCTATAACAGCAGCATTAAATCTTTAGCTACAGGCAAAGGCTTGGCCATAGCAGATACTTATACTTATTTTAACCAGGTTAAAACGGGGATGAATATTCAGGGTGTTGGTATTAATTCAGCGTTTATTACAGGTGGTGCTTTCTCTTTAGATGGAATCCACTTAACCCCACGTGGCAATGCAGTAATTGCAAATGTGTTTATTGATGCGATTAATGCGAAATACGGATCTACTGTTCCAACAATTGATATTACACAATACAGAGGTGTGAAATTCCCAGAGAAATAGGGATATTCAATCAAATGAAAAAGGAGCAATTTATTGCTCCTTTTTTATTTGATGTTAATTTTATTTTCTACAAATGCTATAATCTCTGATTCCTGATGGGGCTCAAACCAATTGATTTCCCCATCCTTTCGAAACCAGGTAAGCTGACGTTTCGCAAATCGCCGGGTATTTTGTTTGATTGCAGAAATGGCTTCTTCGAAAGATAATTTCCCTTCCAGATAATCGAATAGTTCGCTATAGCCCACAGTGTTTAATGCATTATATTGCTTAAATGGTGTTAAGGAAATTACCTCTTCCAATAATCCATCAGCAAGCATTTTATCTACCCTTTCGTTAATTCTTTTATATAAAACAGCTCTATCGGTATTCAAGCCTATTTTAATAATATTAAAAGGTCTTTCTTTTTTAGTTGCTGATAACATCGAGGAGAGTTTTTGCCCTGTTGATAAGAAAACTTCCAATCCCCTGATCATTCTTTGTGGGTTTTGTTGATCCACCTTGGCGAAATATTCTGGATCCAACGCGGCCAATTGATCCTGAATTGCCTTTAAACCCTCTTCCTCAAACTGCTTATTTAATTTTTCCCGAATGGCTAAATCAATATCGGGCATTTCATCTAAACCATTGATCAATGCATTGATGTATAAGCCAGAGCCGCCAACCATAATCGCCAGATCATGATTTTGAAAAATTCCGTCAATTGTTTTTAATCCTTCCACCTCAAAATCGCCAGTGCTAAACAGTTGTGAAACCGAATGTGAATTGATAAAGTGATGTTTTGCGGCTGCTAATTCTATTGCATCTGGTTTTGCTGTTCCAATTTCCATTTCCTTAAAAAACTGTCGCGAATCTGCGGAAATAATTTCCGTTCCGAAATGTTGCGCCAACTGAATGGCTAAGGCTGTTTTGCCAATTGCAGTAGGGCCAACAATGGATATTAAGGTTTTTGCGTGAAGCATAAGGTTATAAAAATAAAAGCTGCCAAATTTAAATATTTGGCAGCTTTTTGCATTTATTATTTGTGGCTAATTAGTAATCATCTTTATGACTATCGTCTTCAAAGTTGTCGCTATCAGAAAACTCATCTCCAAACTCATCACTTTCGCTCTCATCTTCTTCATCTCTTTCCTCTTCATTGATGCCCATTTCGCCCATTGCTTCCAATTCATCCGTATCTTCGGGAACAAAATTCATTTCATTTAAGAAATCGAATTCACTTGCAGCTGCAGCTGCGCCTCTTGGATCAACAGCCTGTGGACTGTTCTGCTCCATAATTTTAGGTGCTTCACCACTACTTTTGGCCAAAAATGGATATTCAATATTTGGATCGGCATCTAAAATAATTTTTACCAGTTCAACATGGAAATCGTACGGACGGTCGAAATTATAGATATAGTAGAATTTTTGATGTGGATCTTCAATAAAACCACTCAGTTTAGAATTCTCCATTAAAACTACTCGATCTTTTTTACGCTCGCTTGGTAAATAGGCAATTTCATCACCTTTTAACCAGTTATCGGTGCTTACGTAAAAAGATGAAGATTTTTCAGCATTATAACCCGTAGATCTGTGAATAGCCTTATGCAGGTCTTCAAATGTTTGGTTTGATTTAATGTCGATCTCTCTCACAACATCATCAAAATCTTCGAAAGTAATTCTAAATTTATAAATAGCCATTATTGTATTTTGGAACCGTAAAAATAAAGTTAATTTATAATTACCGCAAACATGATGTGCCATAAAGACACCTTAATTGTATTGTTTCGGCAATTAAATTATTTATTAACAGGATTTAATCCCATTTGTTTTGCCTGATCAAGCATAAAGTTAAATGCTTCCTTGTAATCGTTTGTGATCTCGCCTTCCAGTATGGCCTCACGGATGGCATTTTTAATTAGGCCAACTTCTTTTCCTGCATCCAGCCCGAAGGTTTCCATAATGTCATTTCCCGAAATAGGGGGTTGCCAGTTTCTGATTTTGTCGCGTTCTTCTACATCCTTAAGCTTTTGTTTAACCAGCTCGAAGTTGTTCCTGTATTTTGTTTTTTTGTATTCGTTTTTGGTGGTAACGTCGGCATTGCAAAGGAGCATCAAACTTTCAATTTCTTCTCCAGCATCAAAAAGTAATCTTCTCACTGCCGAATCCGTAACGGTTTCCTGCGCTAAAACAATTGGCCGCAAATGAAGCTGTACCAGTTTTTGCACGTACTTCATTTTCTCGTTTAAAGGAAGCTTTAACTGCTCAAAAATTTTCGGAACCATTCTGGCGCCTCTGTCTTCATGCCCATGAAATGTCCAGCCATGGCCTTCTTCAAAACGTTTGGTAGCTGGTTTGGCAATATCGTGTAAAATAGCTGCCCAGCGCAGCCACAAATCATCCGTATCTGCACAAATGTTGTCTAATACTTCTAAAGTATGGTAGAAATTGTCTTTGTGTCCTTTTCCTTTAATAATCTCCACACCATAAAGTTGCGCCATCTGGGGGAAAATAATATGCAATAAACCGGTATCAAAAAGATGTTTAAAACCAATAGATGGTTTTTTCGAGAGGATGATTTTATTCATCTCGTCGGTAATCCGTTCCTTTGATACAATACCGATACGCTGTTTTTGTGTTTTTATAGCATCAAGTGCAGCCGGATCAATATTGAAATTAAGTTGCGAAGCGAAACGGATGGCCCGCATCATGCGCAACGGATCATCAGAAAACGTGATTTCAGGATCGAGCGGTGTACGGATCAGTTTATTTTCTAAATCTTTAATTCCACCAAAAGGATCTAACAATTCGCCAAAATGACCGGCATTTAAGTTAATTGCTAAAGCATTGATGGTAAAATCCCTGCGCAGCTGATCGTCTTCTAAAGTACCATCCTCAACAATGGGTTTGCGCGAATCAGAACGGTAAGATTCTTTCCTGGCGCCAACAAATTCGATCTCTAAATCGTGATATTTAATATTCGCCGTGCCGAAGCTTTTAAAAACAGCGACTTTGGTATTCAGTTTTCGGCCCACTGCTTCGGCATATGTTATTCCACTGCCTACAACAACTACATCAATATCTTTTGATGGACGGTCTAAAAATAGATCACGAACAAATCCTCCGATTACATAAGCTTCGGTACTGTTCTTATCGGCTATGGTGGATAAGGTTTTAAATATGGGGTTTTGTAGGTGAACCCCTAAATCCCCTGAAGGGGACTTTGAGTTCCCTTCGTTTAAATCAGACTGCATATATAAGGGTAATTCATTTGTTCAAAATTAAGCAAAACATTTGGTCGGTAAAGACTATCCGCGATTCAAAGCTCCTTTAGGGCTGGGGGTTTACTTGCGAATAAATTCAAACTGTCCACCTGGAGAAAGTTTCATGATGGTTGATGGTTTTCTATGGGTGCGGTTTTCCTGCTCAAAGTCTACCACATAATCAACCGCATCAATAATTTCGGGATCGATATCATCAAAGAATTTGGGCGAAGGTTGTCCGCTTAAATTTGCCGAGGTAGAAACAATTGGCTTTCTAAAACGCTGGATCAGGGGAGTACAGAAATCGTGTTTAACAATTCTGATCCCCACGCTTCCGTCAGCATTAATTACATTAGGGGCCAGGTTTTTTGCTCCAGAGAAAATAATGGTTAAGGGATTTTCTGCATATTCGATTAAATCGTAGGCTACATCAGGGATTTCGGCAACATAACTTTGCAATTTGCTGTCTACATCCAGTAATACAATCAGGCTTTTTTCGGCTGGGCGGTTTTTTATTTTCAGCAGTTTATCCACCGCTTCAGGATTGCCTGCATCACAACCTAAGCCCCAGATCGTATCTGTTGGGTACAGGATAACCCCACCTGACTTTAATACCTCAAAAGCTTTGTTAATCTCATCTTTTAGCATGGTGCAAAGTTAATTTATTCAAGGGAAGTTAAATAATGTTAATGTTTGGTTTTTGACTTTTACAGTTCTTATTTTTATGCAAAGCCCTAACTAATATGAAGAAATTATTCGTTCTCGCCATATTCATCAGTTTATCACAATTGCTTATTGCTCAGAAAAAGATCATCTTTCATTACCGGAACAGTATAAATGTGAGCGGAATTACCAGCGACATAAAATTAGATCAATATTATTTAAATGGCAGGTCGTTAGAACTGTCTTTGCCAAGCACCAATTTTAAGAATGATACCACTTATGATGGTTTACATATGAACACTAGGGTTAAGCTTATGTTAAACGATAATGAGAAAAGGATGCCTTTTGTGCTGAAATCGCCAGATATTTATGGACTTATTTATGCAGAAAGAATATGGCCAAAAGCAAGCTACCTGGTGGTTGATACGTTAAATAATTTCAATTGGAAAATTTCTTCCGAAACAAGGGAAATTAATGGCGAAACCTGTACCAGGGCCGAAACCAATTTTAGAGGCCGTAAATACATCGCCTGGTTTAAAAAGGATAATTTAATTAAAGCCGGTCCCTGGAAATTCGGTGGTTTGCCAGGCATTATATTCGAAGTGAGCGATATAGATAAAATATATTGCTATAGTTTAGAAAACATAGAATATGTAGATTGGTTTCCTGTAGAATTACAGATACAAAAGGCTTATGCCGATGATGAAATGATCAGCCATGGAACGTTTATTTTAAAGTGGAAAACAAACAAAGAGGACTTTGAAAAGGATAATGATGTAGTTACTTATTCCTTAACGGGATCAAGTAACATCAAGCATACAGTTGCACCAATAAAAGAATTATATTGATTTTGTAAAATATTTAATCAGAGATAGATAGCAACAAAACATAATCCATTAGAAATGGTTTAACAGATAACAATCTGATTGTAAAAAATATAGGGAAATATCCTTTTTGATTGCCAAAATCGTTATATTTATGTCAGGTTATTTTAAAGAAACAACGCACAAATGAGAACAGCACAAAAATTATTAATGCTTTTTACAGTGGTATTGGCATTAGCCGGATGTTCAACACTCCGCACCGCATCAGATTATGATAAAAATGTTGATTTAAGCGGTTACAAAACTTACAATTTTTACGATAAAGGCATTGCCAGGGTGAAGCTGAATAATCTGGATAAACGCAGATTAATGGCTGCAGTAGAGGCTGAAATGAATGCCAAAGGCTTTACGAAATCAGATCGGCCGGATTTACTGGTGAATCTGGTAGTGGTAGCCAGAGAAAAAACCGACGTTTATGGTCCGGCTTACTACGGTGGTTGGGGCTGGGGTTGGGGCGGCTGGCGAGGAGGCTGGGGCGGTTGGGGCTCTAACTATGTAAACCAGTATATCGAAGGCACCATTATTATTGATTTCTTAGATCCGGCTAAAAAGATTTTATTCTGGCATGGACAAGGCTCAGGCTTTAACTTAGATAGTTTCAATAAGCGAGAAGAGCGCTTGTATACAGGCGTAAAAGAAATCTTGGCACAGTATCCGCCAACGGTTACAGCAGCTAAATAAGGCTTTTTTTGTCAACTTAAATGAAATAATTAACCCAAGCATTAATGCTGGGTGAAAAGGGCTGGAATCTAAATAAATTCCAGCCCTTTTTTATGTTTCTAGCTACAGATACCTAAGATTGTTGATGATGGGTATACCTCATTGATAAAGCATGCTTGTTTGAGAATCAGATGCTATGGTTAACCGTTAGTCTTGCAAGTACTGTAGTTTCTCACCCCAAGCTGATTAAATGACAATAGATCGGTAATGAATCAGACTTGTGGGCTTTCTGCAGATGTGAAGTTTAAACGGGTAACTTTAGCTGTCGATTATAGAGACAAATAGCAATCCATCAATTGCTGGGTAACGATATGGCTATTGAATTTTTGAACAAATTCTAAGCCTTTTTCTTTCATTTCTTTTTGAAGCTGAGGATTTTCGATGATTTTATTCATAGCTACAGCTAAACCTTTGGCATCGTTTGGCGAAATATATAAGCTGTTAGGGCCACCTGCTTCTTCCAAACAGGATCCTGTTGCTGCAACTACCGGCACACCTGAATATAAAGCCTCAATAATAGGAATGCCGAACCCTTCATAAAATGAAGGGTAAACAAAGATATTGGCCATTTGATAAATCCCTGGGAGATCGGCAAAGGGAATATCTTTTAAGAATATGATCCTGTTTTTAAGTCCAAGTTTATCTATTTCCTTTTCAACCGTTTTAAAATATGCCGTTTGTTTACCGATAACTACCAATTTGAAATCTTCACTTATCTCTTTTAAGGCCTGGACAGCCAATTTAAGGTTCTTCCGTTCTTCAATCGTGCCTACATTTAAGATATATTTTTCTGGCAGTTTATACGCTGCTTTAATCCGGCTTAGTGTTTCTTTGGGAAGTGGTGTTTTAAAACTATCATCACAACTCTGATAAATTACTTCAATTTTCTTGGGATGAATTCCATAAAGATCGATGATATCTGCTTTCGTTTTTTCGCTGATCGCGATAATTTTATTTGCCCGTTTACAGGCCGATTTACTTTTCCATTCGTATAATTTCCGATCGATAAATTTATAGTACTGCGGAAAACGCAGAAAAATTAAATCGTGGATGGTTACAATCGATTTAATCCGGGTATGCTGTATCGCAAATGGAATTTCGTGACTGAGTCCATGATAAATCTGGATTTCATCCCTGGCAAGATCTTTTAAAATATTTAAACTCCTCCAAAGGAAGCCACCATTTTGAGGTAATTTAAGCTCGATATTTTCTTTTTCAAAAAAGGTATCGATCTGTTTGGCCTGTTTTACTTTAGGCGAGTAAACCAGATATTGGTTCAGTGGAAACTGATGTGCCAGGTGCTCAATTAACGATCGGCTGTAATTGCCCAATCCAGTTAAGTTATTGGCCGCACGCTTGCCATCGTATCCTATTTTCATCACAGGCATGAGGTTAGAGGCCTGAGGTATAAGGCTTGGAATGTCAAACTTACACCCTAAACCTTATACCTCAAACTCATTTTAAACTGCTACATTATTCTCTCTCAACGCATCGTTAAGTGAAGTTTTCTTATCAGTACTTTCTTTACGTTTGCCGATAATTAAAGCACATGGTACCTGATATTCTCCGGCAGGGAATTTTTTAGTATAACTTCCCGGTATTACTACCGAACGCGCCGGAACAATGCCTTTATATTCTACTGGCGTAGCACCTGTAACATCAATAATTTTAGTCGATGCCGTTAAGACTACATTAGCACCCAAAACCACTTCTTTTTCTAGTTTAACCCCTTCAACAACAATCGCTCTCGAGCCAAGGAAGCAATCATCTTCGATAATAACCGGAGCTGCTTGAACAGGTTCTAAAACACCACCAATACCCACACCACCGCTTAAGTGAACGCGTTTACCGATCTGTGCGCAAGAACCAACAGTAGCCCAGGTATCAACCATAGTACCTTCATCAACATAGGCACCAATGTTTACGTAAGATGGCATCATGATTACACCTTTAGCTAAAAACGAACCGTAACGTGCACTTGCCATTGGTACTACACGTACGCCAGTTGCTTTATAATCGGTTTTTAAATCCATTTTATCGTGGTAAACAAATGGGCCACTTTTAATTTCTTTCATCTCGCGAATCGGGAAATACAAAATTACCGCTTTCTTTACCCATTCATTAATGCCCCAGGAGTTTAAAACTGGTTCAGCAACGCGGATTTCACCTTTATCAAGGCCCATAATAACGGCTTCGATGGCTTCACAATAGTTACTGTATTTTAAAAGGGATCTATCCTCCCAGGCGGCTTCAATTAATTTCTTTAAATCTGAATACATGATGTTTTTAAATTTTACGCAAAATAAATCAATTTTTGCTTATTAAATGGCTAATTGTTTAAATTGTTTTCTTAGAAGACTAATTGGTTAAACAGGTTAACTGTACATCATGCGTTGAAATTTTGTATTTTATTGGAGATAGCAGATTTAGGCAAAACACTACAGTTAACCAATTAACCGGGTTCTACAATTAACCACCAATAGAATAAACCAGTTTAAACAATTAACCGAAATATGTATTTTTGAACTTTATGACAGAGACAGAAAAACTTAGGATCGATAAATATTTGTGGGCAATCAGGTTATTTAAAACCCGGAGTCTGGCTACCGATGCCTGCAAAGCGGGTAGAGTAAAACTGAAAGGACAGAATATTAAACCATCGGCTATTGTGAAAGTTGGGGAGGTTTATCAGGTATCGAAAGGAATAGAAAAGAAAATCATCGAAGTGGTAGAACTTTCATACAACAGAACAGATTCACCAACAGCATTGACCAAATACAAAGATCTAACCCCTGTTGAAGAAACGCATGCTTTTAAATCGATGTTCCATGCACCCAATTTAAAACGGGATAGGGGAACTGGCCGTCCGACTAAAAAAGACCGACGGGAAACTGATGACCTGATTGGAGGAATGTTCGAAGAAGAAGATTAGTTAGTTTCCAGTTCTTAGTTTCCGGTTTTCAGTTTGAGGACTGATAACTGCATACTGCAAACTAAAATACCGCATCCGGTAACTCATCATGGCTGTTTTGCCCAGTTTTTCGATCAATTTATAATTTGCCACGGCCCCAACGGCTGCACCTACAAATGGAAGCATCTGTGCCAGTTTTGCCAGGTCGATATAATCACGGTATTGCTGTTGAAAGGTGAGCCAGTCAAATTCGTCAATATTGGTGGGTAATTGATGTGCTTTATCATCCCATTCCTGCATTTTCACAAATATATTCTGGCTTTCTTCCTTACTCGAAAAGGCCAGTTGAAAAATGTGCAAAATGTATAAACGTTCGCGGTAATCTTTAACATCATAACCGTAAACCGCCGCAATATCAAAAAGCATCTTCATCTTTATCCCCAGTAATAGCGGGAAATCGGCCAGACTCATTAAAAATCCCCCTGCTCCTGTAATTCCGCCTTCTGCAGCACCAGTTTTTTTATAATTTTCTATCTTCTGTTTAATCAATGCTTCTCGGTGCATTAAGGTTAAATCAGTAATGGGTTTTGATGTGGTAAATGTTGAACCAAAAAGTACCGCCTTAACCATTTGCTTTATGGCTGTAGTGATCGCATTGTGGACCTTGTCTGGAATGTAACTGTTAATTTTCTTCTGAACTTTATCGGTCACCTTATTAAAAAGAGAAGGCTTCTGTAAGGTTTTGAACTTCCAGAAATCCAGTTCACTGCTTATTTTTTGTTCGTAAGTCATCACCATTCACTGCAATAATTATTCCTTAAAATTTAACATAAAATAACTATGAAAAATGAAAGTTAAACTGTATTTTTAGTTTACCTAATTTAAACCTAATTCTTTCATTATGAAAAACTTAAAAATGTTTTGCTTGCTGGTATTGGCTGCTGGAGCAGCAAATGCGCAGGGTGTTAAATTTTCTGCCGATAAACCTGCGGCAGGGAGTACGGTTAAATTTACATACGAACCAAAAGGAACCAATCTCGAAAATCTGACTGATGTAAAGTGTACCAGTTATACCTTTTTTTCAAAATCGAACCCTAAAAATACCAAAATAGAACTGGTTAAAGAGGGTTCGGTATATAAAGGGGAAATCTCAACACCAGATAGTGTTACACTAGTGGGGCTTGCTTTTTCTGTTGGCGATCAAAAAGATGAGGCACCCGCAGGTTATGTTCTGGAATATACCAAAGCAGGTAAAGTGCCTGCAGAGGCTTATCTTAACGAGGCTTTTTTATACGGACTAGCCGGAAATTATTATCTCGGACTCACTCTTGATCCGGAAAAAGCCGTTTCGCTCTATAACCAGGCATTTGCTTTGAAGCCCGAACTGAAAAGGAAAAATCTTCAACAATATTTATCGCTTGAGTATAAGGTTGATAAAGATAAGGGAACAAAGCTGATTAACCAGAATATTTCCAGCTTGTCGAAGCTAAAGGAGCCAAAAGAAGAAGATTTGAGTACCGTTTTAGGTCTTTATACCTTAATGAAGAAAAAGACTCAGGCGGATTCAGTGAAAGCAATTGTACTGAAAAAATATCCAACAGGAAATTATGCATGGGGCGAAGGAATGAACGCACTGTATGCCACCAAAGATTTTGCAGAACAGGAGAAGAAAGCAGCTGATATGATTGCCAAATTTAAATTTGATGCTAGCAAAAAAGCAGATGCAAATAAACTGAACTCGATATATGGCATTTTGGCCAATGCCAGTATAAAAGCAAAAAACATTGAAAAATTTGAACTGTATGCGGGAAAGGTTGATAACAAACAAACAAAGGCGAGCCTGTTCAATTCTTTTGCATGGCCATCGGCTGAGAAAAATGAGAATGTTGAACTGGCAAGCAGACTTTCTAAACTATCTTTATCATTAGTAGAAGAAGCGAAAAACGATGAAGTTCCAACCTATTTTAGTTCAAAAGAAGAGTATGTAAAATCGCTCGATCAAGCTTATGGCATGTATGCAGATACTTATGCATTATTGCTTTATCGTCAGGGGAATTTTAAAGAAGCGCTAGCCACACAAGAAAAAGCATTAAAATTATATGCGACTATACCACCTGATGTATCATCCCGTTATGTCACTTACTTAATTAAAGACGGTCAAAATGATAAAGCCTATAACGAGGCCGAAAAAATAATTAAAGATGGTAAAGCCACCGACTCATTAAAAAGCGAATTTAAAACGCTTTATAGCACATTAAAGAAAGAAGGAACTTACGAAACCTATATCTCCAATTTAGAAAAAGTGGCCTTAGAAAAGGAAAAGGCCGAATGGACAAAAAAAATGATTAAAATACCTGCTCCATCATTTTCTTTAACCAACCTCAAAGGGGAAACGGTAAGTTTGGCCAGCTTGAAGGGAAAAATTGTAATTCTGGATTACTGGGCAACCTGGTGTGGTCCATGTGTAGCCTCTTTTCCAGGGATGCAAAAGGCAATGGCGAAATATTCAGGCAATCCTAATGTGGTCTTTTTGTTTGTAAATACCTGGCAAACAGAAGACAATAGAGAAAAAGTGGTAACCGATTTTATCGCTGAGAAAAAATATAATTTTAATGTATTATACGATACCAAAAATGCAAAAGACCCCTCAAAATTCGATGTGGTAAGTGCCTATAAGGTTGATGGAATACCGACCAAATTTGTAATTGATGGAGAAGGGAACATCAGGTTTAAAGCAGTAGGTTTTTCAGGATCAGATGATGGTGTGGTGAAAGAAATAGATTCGATGGTAAGCTTACTGGCACCGAAAGAAGCAAGTAAATAAACGGCTCAATTAAAAAGGAAAAGGTGCTGATTAACCGGCACCTTTTTTATTTAATACGCTATCCGCATCGGCGAAGTTTCCCATAATTTAAAAGCAGCCAGGGCTTCATCCCGCATCAGTTGTACCACCGGCAGACTCCTGTTTTCCATGTTTTTATCCAGTTCCTCGTAAATAAATTTATCGCTAAAGCCAATGTTTTCGGCATCTACCTTGGTGTTTGCATAATAAATTCTATCAATTTTTGCCCAATAAATGGCTCCCAAACACATGGGGCAGGGTTCGCAACTGGTATAGATTACGCAACCACTTAAATCGAAGGTGTTCAGTTCAGTACAGGCCAGCCTGATTGCCGAAATCTCAGCATGTGCGGTGGGGTCGTTGGTTGAGGTAACCTTGTTTGCCGATTTGGCAATCAGTTTACCATCTTTTACTACTACCGCGCCAAAAGGCCCGCCAATACTTTCGCTCACATTTTGTACAGACAGGTCAATTGCCATCTGCATATATTCCTGATGTTGATTTTTGTTTTCCATTTCCGGTTGTTATCTCGTAAATCTATTTTTATGAATTAACTGCTAGTTCATTAATAAATAAAACAAAAAAAATGCCCCGATTGATTCGGAGCATCTTAACTAAATATTTTATTCCTTACTTTTTAGTGTATTCGGCATTTAAACCTTTAATCACGTCAGAAGTAACATCTAAACTTTCGTCTGCAAATAAAATTGTGCTACCTTTTGTATAAGAAAGTACCATTTTATATCCTTTTTCTTTTGCATATGTTTTTAAATAACCGGCAACTTTATCATAAAGTTTTTCAGTTTCTACAGCCTGTTCGTTTTGTAAGGCACCGCCGGCATTTTGTTGGTAAGTTTGTAATTCTTGTTGTTTACGAGCCAAACGCTCTTCAGTGCTTTTACGTTGGTCTGCAGCTAAAGTTGCTGCAGATTGTTGGTATTGAGCTACTTCTCTTTGAAAAGCCTGCCCCTTAGCCTGCATATCTGCTTGCGCATTTTTGGTTTTACCCTCAAATTTTATTTTTAAGTCTTTGTAGTATTCGTATTTGTTCAATAAAGAGTCTTGGTTTACAAATACAATTTTCTCAGATGCAGAAACAGCTGCGGTAGAGCTATCTGTTTTTTTAGTTTCAGTAGTTTTAGTGTCTTTGTTTTGGCATGCAGAGAAAGCTGTTATTAAAGTTGCTGTTGCAAATAAACCAAAGTTTTTGAAGGTTCTTTTTTCCATTATTGTTTAATAAATTTTAACAAACTTATATAAATTAGTTTTTATATCCAATTTAAAGCCAACCGCATAAATAACTAAGGTCGAAAACCTGATGGCTTTTTTCAGTTATTCTCCATTCATTTCGCTTTTTTGAAAAGCAGGCCCAGCATTTCATTTTTACGTTACACCCTGTCCGCTTTACTTCGTGACCGCTACCATCGGGTTTAGGTGGCACGGTTAGCAATACTATTCGGGGTTTCCGGGCGGTTACAGCAAATTTCAAATGTCAATTTCGTAATTGGCGTTTACGTTCCGGACGAATGTTTAGTGTATGGCATTGGGGTAGTTCATTAATGCCATTTACAGTACTTGATCTATATTTCAAAACCTTCCTGAAATACCCTTAACCTGCTTTATGCCTAATGCTTTAGTGTAGAGACATTATCGCTTTTTCACAGTCTAAAACTTATCCACATATTGGGTTAAATGGCAAAATTTCCGTATTTTTGATACTTATTGTTTTTAATTAAAATATGAGCGAAGAACAGGATTTAAAGTCAAATTATTCGGCAGATAATATACAGGTTTTAGAAGGTTTGGAAGCGGTGCGTAAGCGCCCTTCAATGTATATAGGTGATACCGGTGTAAAAGGTTTACACCATTTGGTTTACGAGGTTGTAGATAACTCCATTGATGAGGCTCTGGCCGGTCATGCAAACACAATCGACGTTAGAATTTTAGAAGGCAACTCCATCAGGGTTGAAGATAATGGTCGTGGTATTCCAACCGGGATCAATACAAAAGAAAATAAATCGGCACTGGAAATCGTAATGACGGTTTTACACGCAGGTGGTAAATTTGATAAAGATACCTACAAGGTATCAGGTGGTTTACACGGTGTGGGGGTAAGTTGCGTGAACGCATTGTCTACGCATTTAAAAGCTGAGGTTCACCGCGAAGGTAAAATCTGGATGCAGGAATACAATATCGGTAAACCTTTATACGATGTAAAAGAAACTGGTGTTACGGATAAACGCGGTACTATTGTAACTTTCAGTCCGGATGCTACTATTTTTACCCAAACCACTGAATACAAATACGATACTTTAGCAGGTCGTTTACGCGAACTGGCTTTCCTGAATAAAGGAATTAAATTAACGTTGACTGACGAGCGTGAGAAATTGGATGACGGTACTTTTTTGTCAGAAGTTTTTGAATCAGAAGGGGGCTTAAAAGAGTTTGTTACCTTTTTGGATGGAACCCGTGCATCTTTCTTGCCAGAACCAATTTATATTGATGGTATTAAAAATGGTGTTCCTGTTGAACTGGCTTTCCAGTACAATGATAGTTATTCAGAAAATGTGCACTCCTATGTAAACAACATTAATACACACGAAGGTGGTACACACATAGCAGGTTTCCGTAGAGGTTTAACACGTACGCTGAAAAGCTACGCCGATAAATCTGGCTTACTGAAAAACCTGAAAATGGAAATTACCGGTGATGACTTCAGAGAAGGTTTAACAGCAGTGGTTTCGGTTAAAGTACAAGAACCTCAGTTTGAAGGGCAAACCAAAACCAAATTAGGTAACTCTGAGGTGATGGGAGCTGTTGATATTGCGGTTGGTGAAGCTTTAGGTGCTTATTTGGAAGAAAATCCGAAGGAAGCTAAAATGATCATCAATAAGGTGATCTTAGCTGCTACGGCCCGTGCAGCTGCGCGTAAGGCCCGTGAGATGGTGCAACGTAAGAGTGTAATGGGTGGTTCTGGTTTACCAGGTAAACTTGCCGATTGCTCCGACAGTGATCCTGAAAAATGCGAGATTTACTTAGTAGAGGGTGACTCTGCGGGTGGTACCGCCAAACAAGGTCGTGATAGAAACATTCAGGCTATTTTGCCTTTAAAAGGTAAAATTCTGAACGTGGAAAAAGCGATGGAGCATAAAATTTACGAGAACGACGAGATCAAGAACATGTTTACGGCAATCGGTGTGAGTATCGGTACACCTGAAGATGATAAAGCATTAAACTTGACAAAATTACGTTACCACAAAATCGTAATCATGACGGATGCGGATATTGATGGTTCCCACATTACCACTTTGATCTTAACCTTCTTCTATCGTTATATGAGGGCTTTAATCGAAGCAGGTTATGTTTATATCGCATCACCACCACTTTACCAGGTTAAAAAAGGTAAAGATTTCGAATATTGCTGGAATGACGTACAACGCGATGCGGCTGTACAACGCATTAAAGGTAATGGTAAAGAAGATAGCGTTCACATCCAACGTTACAAAGGTTTGGGTGAGATGAACGCCGAACAACTTTGGGATACCACTTTAAATCCAGCCACGCGTACTTTATTACAAGCGACAATCGAAAGTGCAGCTGAATGTGACCATACTTTCTCTATGTTAATGGGCGATGAAGTTGCACCGCGCAGAGAGTTTATTGAGCGTAATGCAAAATATGCGAAAATTGATGCTTAATACCTGAATTCCCTAAAAGGAACTTAAAATATGAACCCTCTGCAAGTTAAACCTTGTAGAGGGTTTTTGTTTATCAGTCTTAATAGCAGCTGTTTATAATTATTTTATATATATAGTTTTCTTATGTATATAAAAATATATACATTTGTTTTATGGCAGTAAATAACGAGTTATTTAAAGGTACATTACAAACCATTATACTAAATCTTTTATCTGAAAATGAAAGAATGTATGGTTATGAAATCACGCAGAAGGTAAAATCAATAACCCAGGGTGAGTTACTTTTAAAAGAAGGCGCACTATATCCCGCGTTACATAAATTAGAAGCCGGAGGTTTATTAGAAACCACCACTGAAGTTGTTGATAACAGAGTGCGTAAATATTATTCTTTATCGCAAAATGGAGAGAAAGAAGTAGTAAATAAATTGCAGGAAGCGAAAGATTTTATTAATCAATTGCAGTTGTTATTAAACCTTAAAGCGAGTTTGTAATGGAGTTAACATTAGTGCAGCAACAAGAGGTAGTACAGGTAATTTCGGATGCTACCAAATACAGAGAAACCTATGATGAAGTTTACGACCATGTGTTGAGCCGCCTGGCAGCCTCAAATCAGATTTATACCCTGGCTTTGGTGAATGAAATATTGCTCAACGATTTTGGGGGAAAAACAGAAATTTTAGCTGAGGAAAATGTTTATGCGAAAAATATCAATAAGCAGTATTTTAGGGCTTTTAAAGAGGAGATCTTAAATACCTTTAAGTGGCCAACGGCAATGGCCAATATTTCTCTGATATTGTTTTGGGTATTTTTATACTACAGCTCTTTAAATACTGGTTTTAATTCCAAGCCCTTAACCGCTGCAATAGGTGTTATTGTAATATTAATGTGTTTATTCTATTATTTAAAAAGATATTATTTGGATAGGAAATCGAAAAAACCATCAATAAAGTATTCTTTTTTACAAGCTTCAACTTCGATTGGGATATCATTTTATGTTTTTGCTTTTTTTTGGTTCATCTCTAAAGATAGTTTAGTGGACATTGATAATAATTTAAAAACCATTATTGTGTTAAGCCTTTTCTGTTTTACATCCATTTATTTAAGGGCCTTTATCAAGCTTTACGGGAAAAAATTCACAGTTTTAACGGCTTAAATATGATACTTAGTCAAGACCAGTTGTGCCAAATTAAAGACCTTATAGCACAGAGAGGTTTTAAAGAGGTTGATATACAGATGGAAATTTTAGATCACGTTGCCTCATCAGTAGAAGATAGAATGGAAGAAAATCCGTTGCTTAGTTTTGATGCCGCGGTAAGTGAAACGCATCAATCATTTGGTATAATGGGATTCAGTGCCTTTGCAGATGGGATAGCCAATTCAATTCGGGCAAAATATAGCCGTTTGTTTTGGAGGATTTTTTTCTCGGCTTTCGGATATAAATATGTGTTACTGCTTTGTTTCTCAATTTTTGGTATTTATAAAATGCAGGATTTAGTTACAGCAAATATTTTATATGTATTTCTTGTTATTGGTCTGCTCAGCGTGTTTGGAATTTTGATATTTTCTAACATTAAACCTACTGCTTATAAGAAGTTTGTGTCTTATAAATCTGGAACTTCTTTCCTGCCTTTTGTTGGCTCTATTTTACTTTTGACCAATTTTGCGATGAACAATATACCTGCTGAATACACTCTTTTTTTTATTAATGTACAGCACTTAGTGATGTCACTTTCTATCATTTTATTTGTGCTCTATTTTAATGCGGCTATTAAAACGGCTAAGGCCAGTATTAAGGAAACCAAGTCGTTAATAGAGAAATATAGACTATTATATAGTTCATTATAAAAAACAAAGCCATCCGTAAAAA
>NZ_JBWJIG010000031.1:0-20726 GCF_056490705.1 Pedobacter humicola
CACGGATATAGTCAGGCCCAACAGAAGCTTCAAAAGAATGAAGGTTTACAAGGAAAAAAGAAAACCTTTAATGTACAGAGGGATATAGCTTAACTTAACGACATTGGCTGCGCGGTAGCACCAGGATTTGAGTTCGGGGAATTTGAACTTGCTAAAAAAGATGAATTAAGGTCAGAATTTCCGATGCATAGTGAAATAATCGACCGGCTGTGCCGGTTATAACCATTTATCAGGCAGGCCTATTGATTTTCATTCCTTTGTGCAAAGCGCAATACGACCGCGAGACCTTCCTTATAAATCGCAATTTGATAATAATTCCGCTGCCGGAATGACTCTTTTTTAAGAAATTCAAAATTGGTCCCCCTTGGGACATCTTAAAAATAATGATACGCTAAGTGTGAGCACTTAGGAAAGGCAATTCTGGTTTTTACGGTTCCCGGAAATTATCCAGATGCAGGCCACCCAGCTAACAAGGGCTGTAGAAATCCCCAACTCAGGATCAGCAAGGGTAAAGGATGAAAATATGGCGATGATCGAGATAGCGGTAGCAAACAGAAATGGAAGAAAATTTTTCATGGCAGTTAAAGCAATTTGTATATCCTGTTTCAAAAATCAATCCAAGTACAGGTCTTACAGTGGGAGCTTAATCAATATTTCATTTGTCTGACATTTCTACTAAAAAAGTCAGGTTGTTTGCTGTTTGTCTTCCTGGTTTTAAGAGATGAGCTGCCTTTCGGTCCGGAAGGGGTGCTCAATATTATGGACAAGGCCTGTAACGTTTTGTCTTTTAGTGGCGTTTCTACCAAAGGAATTCTTTCAGGTTTTATTAAAGAAGATCATCGTGCTCGGCCACGATCAGACGTTCAGGTGAAATAGGAAGCAGCATATGCACTACTTTGATGTAAATATTATGGTAAAAAAAATATAAGAAATTTATGGTGGGTACTCTTCCTTTATATGGTGTTTCCAAAGGTTTGTCTTGCCCAGCAACATACAGTCTATGATAAGTTGCAGGCATTTTTGAAGGAAAAGGATTATTTTCGCGCCCGGGATTTTTACACAGCCTCACAGGGTATGATGTCGCTACGTGAGAAGCTGGTGATCGAATCTTATCTTGCGCATGCTTTCAACCAGCCCGCAGCGTCTAATAAGGCTATAACTACTTTTCTGGACCGCTTTGGGAAGCACACAGGTGATTCACTGAAACTAGCACTGCTGCGGCTAAAGCTATTAAACCATGTGAGACTTTTTGAGTATGCAAATGCCTTTAAGGTGAATGGTGAGATATTCGCCGATTATGGCAAGCTGCTCGCTGCAGAGGACAGTGCAGACTACCAAAACATGGCAGTCATTTGGAAAGCATTGGCTGGCAGCCCAAAGCAGCTTATTCACGTTAAGGCAAATACGGCGATCAAGATGAGGTGGGACAAGGCCAAACTAGCCAATCTGGAGGTAAAAGCCAACGGATCAGTTTCAGACTTTATCTTTGATACTGGCGCCAATTTTTCTACAGTAAGCGAGACGACAGCCCGGGTGCTGGGGATGAAATCGCTTGAAGGCTCACTTGAGGTAGATGCCATAACCGGCGCTAAGGTAAATTCCAGACTTGCCCTGTGCCCTGAGTTTTATATTGGTAATATCACCGTTAGAAATGTGGTATTTCTGGTCTTTCCCGACAGCGCATTGGCCTTTCCACAGATAAAATACCAGATCAATGGCATTATCGGCTTTCCTGTTATTGAAGGACTCAAAGAAATCCAGCTTACGCGGGATGATGAGTTCATTGTGCCAAAAGTGAGATCGAAGGGGGACCTGCAGAACATGGCCCTTGACTTCCTAACGCCCATAATTGATCTTGAAGGAGAATATTTTACTTTTGATAAGGGTGCTTAAGGAACGATGCTGTATAGTAAGTACTTACGAAAACATTTCAATGATGTTGTGGGCAAATATGCTCAGACCTAACTTCAGTTTGGCGGTGCCGGTGGGGTGCTCAGGAAAAAGGGATATAAGGTTACCTATAGGCCATTGATAAACGGCCGTAGACTCCAAATTAATGATGTGCACCTTTTTAGTGAAAGCCTTATGGAGGAGAAAGACTGTTTTTATGGCAATATCGGTCAGGATGTGATCAAGCAATTTGGCAGGTTGACGATCAACTTTTCCTCAATGTTCATCAGTCTGGAATAGCGTTTAACAATTTTACTCAAAGATTATTCAAATCCATCTTTTTTAGTTTTCAATGAATTTGACGGTAAATCCCTGGGCGAAACGCTTTTAATAAAATTTCCGGCCGATAGCATATTGTCAGTTTCTATGATTTCGTTATTTTCACTTCAACTTAATCTTATTCCGGTGTTTCAGCCAAACTCAAGTAGCGCGTCAATCACATGAGGGGTTTCATCAGTACATTGTGGCAGGATTGCGTCCGGGAAATCCCATCTTCCGTACGCGAATAAAAAAACAAGTATGCAGGTGGAATGTTTATTGAGATAAAAATAATAAAGTATGATTTCAAATAACAAAGCAATCTTGCAACAGGCAAATGCAGCTATTGTTGCGGGCAATCATGAAATGTTTTTATCGTTTTGTGCAGATGATTCGGTATGGACCTTTATTGGCGATAAAGTGCTAAAGGGTAAAGAAGCCATCCGGCGATATATGACAACCGCCTACCTGGAGCCGCCTAAGTTCAGGGTTGAAAACCTCGTGGCCGAAGGCGAATTGCTTATCGCCACTGGCAAAATCAGCCTGAAGGAGGAGAATGGCGAATGGATCGATTATGAGTACTGCGACATCTGGCGATTCCGTGAAGGCAAGATGTGCGAATTAAAAGCCTTTGTGATCTAGACCTGATCAGGATTTTTAATATAATGGCCTGTCGCAGCTTTTGCAATCGTTAGTAATTTCTTTTAATCAAAGCCTGTAATATTTGTTGGCGTATTGCCATTCTGGTTTCTTTAAGAGAAAATATTGAGTCAGTAAGGCTTTCCGGGAGCTTAAAACTGCTTAAAATCGGCCGATTGGCCGTTTTGGAGCGAAAAAAGTAACCACTTTTGGATAATCTCCAATTTAAAAGCAGTTCTTAAAAAAAATGCTTTTTTTGTTTATCATCATCTTAGTCATTTTTGTTCATTTCGATCAGAGAGGCCATGTTGGAATTGAATATAGGGAGGTCTGTATTCAGCGCAGAGAAGAATTCTATATCTGCCATCTCCACAGCGATAATGGCCTTTTGAAGTATGATTTCGCCATGTTCGGTCAGGCTGATGGTTTTTGCCCTGGTATCGGTTTTATGCTCCCGTCTGGTAATGAATTTTTTTTCCTCCAGCGTACGCAATACTTTAGAAACCATCATCCGGTCGGCATTGCCCTGGTTGGCGATATCAATTTGAGTTACATTGTCACTTTCTCTGGAGAGCCATGCCAGGGCACAGAGCAGTGCAAATTGGGTATGGGTGAGGTCTAAGGGATCAAGCACCCGTTTCAGTTTCCGGTGCCATAACATAGTCAGCTGCCCGAGCAGATAACCCGGGCTATCCTGCGGACGCTTAAAATGGAATTCTATTTTTTTAGGCATAGTGGTGGATAAGCATGTGCGAGGAGATCAGTTCAAAATCGTGGTGTTGGATCTCGAAAAAACCAAAGCGAAATGGATAACCCCAGCTTTTTTTGTTTTGGATGAAATCCAGTTCTGCAATCAAAGGTAAGATAGAAATATCTTTGCTTGGTAAAAAATCTATATTTCTTCTTGAAGGGCAGAAATCTTCAGTAACCTGGAACTGATAGGTATGCGCATCGGTAACCTTGCCAATAGCGGTAAATTGCTGGCAAGCCTGGGGTTGCCCCATTGTTTGTTTTCCGGAATAATAGATGATAAAATCACCCTGGTGCATTCTTTTTAAGGGCGCGGCTTTTCCATGGCAAGCCTGGGCAAATCCCTCCGCTATACCATTTTTAACATGGTCTTTGGAGGCTACGATAATCCAGTATCTTGGTTTTTGATTTTCCATGTTAGGACTGGTTTGGTTGTAAAAAAGTAATATTGTATCCATCCGGATCTTTTACGATCAATGTTTTACCGAATGGGGTGGTGTTGATGGCGCCCATAGGTTTAACTTCTACCAAAGCCAGCTGTTTCACTAAGTCCTCCATATTTCCATCAATAGCAAACCATAATGATACGCCGACGCCAAGCTCTTTTCCTTCCAGGTTTACCATCGGTTTTCGGATGGCAAAGCTGGCCTCACCTTTATTGTAGCTAAAAATACAGGCGTCGGGTGTAGTAACCGAAATGTCAAATCCCAGTTTATTGGTGTAAAATTCCTTCGAAGTGTCTAAATCCCTAACCTGAAGGGAAGCAAAATCTAATTTTCTCATGTTATTGATTATTGTTGTTGCAAATATAGTATATTCGACAACAATAACCAAATATTTTTATTATTTATTGTTTTCTCATCTGGATAAGCTTGATTTAATCTCGCATAGACCGAAAATATTTAAAATATAAATCGGCTGTGATAGCCAGGTTGTTTGTGTTTTAATCAACATATTATGATGTTGGCATCCTGTACTGTCCTGTATCAAGAGGCTGACCAATAGCTTGTTGAAATTTGCAAATTCACTTTAATAGTTTTAATATTACAGGGATTATCCCTAATACAAACCAAATTGCACAAAACAATTTCAGCTGCTGACCTTGCATCTTTGAGATCGGGCGATCTTTCTGTTTTCAACAGTGTGTACAAGCTGTATGGCCGGAAAATTTATGCACTAGCGTTCCGTTTTCTGAAAAGTCAGCAGCAAAGTGAAGAAATTGTACAGGAAACCTTTATCAATCTATGGGTTAACAGGGGAAAGTTAGATGGACAGGGCAATATTTATCTTTATCTATATGTTATTGCCAAGCGCTTATGCTTAAACGAGCTGAGAAAAATTAACCAATCTGCCGAACTTTTTTCAGGATTGATTAGCAGGATTTCTGAATTACACAATGCTACAGAAGAAGAAATTCTGGCCAACGATATGGAGCAGTTTGTAGGTACACTATTGAAAAAACTGCCCAGCCAGCAGCAATTGATTTTCAAAATGAGCCGGGACGAAGGGCTTTCGCACCGGGAGATCGCCGAAAAACTCCAGATATCACCCAATACCGTTAAAAACCACATGGTTGAAGCGCTTAAAACCCTAAAATCGAAGCTAAACTACAGCCATCTCTTTTTTCTAGTCCCTTATTTTTTCCTGGATTAAAAAATAAATTCATTCCAACTAGTCCTATGCACGCGTATGTGTGTTCTATATTAAGAACGCACCTAATTTTCTGCAAGTGGACAAAACCAGACTTACTATTTTACTTCACGCCTATTTTTCAGATACGATAAGTCCAGAGGAGACAAAAGAATTATTGGACTATATTTCCGTAGCAGATCAGCAAGAACTCTCAGCAGCAATCCAAGAGGTCTTATCCCCTGAAAGTTTAAAGGATGATTGGGATCATGAACGGATGCTGCCTGTTTATTCAAAAATACTTGAAGACAAACGCTTCATAGCGGCCGCTCCAAAAAAACAGCTTATCATGAAGCGGTATCTGGCAATTGCGGCATCTCTTTTCGTCGTGCTCTCTGTAAGTTTCTCTCTTTATTATTTTTTTGGCAGAAATCCATCGGAAAGTCAAAATCAAATCGCAAAAGGACCACTTACGCCAGGTTATGACCATGCGGTGCTGTCGTTAGGGAAAGAAGCGCTTATCCAACTGGATTCCGCAACCACCATAAATACCACTTTTGCTGGTGCAAGGATCATACAGCATAAAAACCGGCTTGATTACACCCGGATAAATACGGTAAATGAAGCCGCTGAGACCAACACTTTAACAACCCCACGTGGCGGGCAGTTTTCGCTGGTGCTGGGTGATGGTACCAAAGTATGGCTGAATGCAGCCTCTAGATTACGTTATCCCACGGTATTTACAGGTCATGAGCGCCTGGTCGAACTAACCGGGGAAGCCTATTTTGAAGTAGCGAAAGACGGCAGGCATCCATTTAAGGTGAGTGCCGGGGGTACTGTTGTACAGGTACTGGGCACGCATTTTAATGTTAATGCTTATCAGGATCAACAAGAGATGCGAACTACTTTACTCGAAGGCGCTGTACGCCTCAGCAACAAGGATGAAAATGCAGTGCTAAAACCTGGTGAAGAGGCAATATTGGCCAGATCAGGGGGGCTTATTGCTATCCGTACCGCAGACCTCAAACAGGCCATCGCCTGGAAAAGTGGTTTGATCAGCTTTAAGGATGAAGACATTGCCGCGATTATGAAAAAAATTTCGAGGTGGTATGATGCTGATGTTGTATTTACAAAATCGCCGGCTAAACAGCTTTTCGGTGGCACCCTTAACCGTAACAGGCCACTTGCGGAGTTGCTTAAAAATCTGGAAGTATTATGTGATCTAAAATTTAAGATTGAAGGAAGGAGGATTATTGTAATGGAATAACACTACGCTAAACCTTTACAGTTATCCAAAAAAAGCCGGAAGTTTCTCACCACTTCCGGCACCGGTTTAAACCACCGTTCAGGATAATTACAATTAATCGGAAATCAACAATAACTAAACCCAAACAAATGTATAGAAATTTAACCAGATTCTTAGGGGAGCCCTATGCCCGGCCCTTAAGTTCAATCTTGCTCAGAATGAAACTGACATTCTTTATTTGCTTAGCTACCCTCATGCAGGTAAGCGCATCGATACACGCACAGAAAGTAACCCTGAAGGTCAATAACCTGGCTATAGAGTCAGTTTTTGCCCAGCTGCATGACCAGACAGGCTACGATATCCTTTACCGTTCTGCCGACCTAAAAAAAATAGCACCCATAAACCTTAACGTTAAGGATATGCCCTTAAAGCAGGTGATAGAAAAATGTCTGGCAGGACAGCCCCTGAGTTATACGATATCTTCTAATGCTGTTATTATCAAAAGTATTCCCCTGGTAAAGAGCAGTGCGGATAGCCTGTTTAAAATTAAAGGGCGCGTGTATGACAATGGAGAACCACCAAGCCCTATACCTGGGGTTATTGTTAAGGTCAAAGACAGAGCGGTTTCGGCAACAACCGATCCGAATGGTAATTTTGAAATATCTGTGAATCAGGGTGATATATTGCTTTTTAGCTACGTGGGCTTTAAAAGCCAGGAATATACCATTCGTAACTTAAAGGAAAACCTAACCATTTCGCTGGTGGCAGACATTAATGCCCTCGATGAGGTAGTGGTAACCGGATATACCGAACGCAAGCTTAAACATCTGGCCAACTCCATGGGCCTGGTTGACATCAAAGCAACCATTCAGGATAAACCCATTACGCAGCTTTCGCAAGCATTACAAGGCGGAGTAACCGGTCTTACCGTGCAACAGGCCTCGGGTCTTCCGGGTGGTGATGCTGCAAAAATCCTGATCAGGGGTATTTCTACCCTTGGTGTGTCAGATCCCCTGATCCTGGTAGATGGTGTACCTTATCCTTTGGATGATATTGATCCAACCACTGTTGAAAGCATTAGTGTATTAAAAGATGCGGCGGCAGCGTCTATTTATGGATCCAGAGCGGCAAATGGGGTAATCGTAGTAACGACCAGAAGAGGTAAGGTAGGGAAGGTGAGTATTGTTTACGATGGATATTTCGGTATACAGAAACCAACCTATATCCCTGATTTTGTGGAAGCACCGCAGTATATGGAGATGGTCAATCTTGCCCAGCGCAACAATGGCGGTACACCTACCTATACCCAAAGTCAGATCGATATTACCAGAGCGGGAACAGATCCGCTGGTTTATCCAAATACCAACTGGTCTGCACTGATTTTAAAAGATCAGGCCAATTCGCAGAACCATACCATCGGTATTTCGGGTGGGAATAACCTGGCAAGGTTTGCCGTAACCGGAAGTTACCTCAAGCAGGACGGTATTATATCCAATACCAGTTTTAACCGGTATAACCTAAGGGCAAATACCAGTGTAACTTTAAGTGATAAACTGTCGATGTACCTGGATCTGGCCCTGGTGAGAAAAGAAAGCGAAAGACCCGTACAACGGATCGGTAACCTTGCCGCAGGTGCGGGTGGCCCCGGGTATATTCTGTACGAAACGTATCGGATTCCACCAAATATTGTAGCTAAATACCCGGATAGGGCAGATGGTTATCAGGCCTATGGCGTGTACGGCGAAATGTTAAACCCGCTCGCCGAGCTGGAAAGAGGCGGTTATACGCTAAGTAAGGACGACGACATCAATATCAACTTCCAGCCCCAATGGGATATTATCCCAGGTTTAAAGCTTCGTGGACAATACCTTTTCAGGACATTTAGCACCGGTTCGGTAACCAACCGCGATGCCTATAATTTTCTTGATTATTTTACCAATGCACTCCGTTATCAGTTTGGGGCGATTAAAACGACCGGGCTGGCTAAAAAGAACTATCAGTACATGTCGGCTACATTGGATTATAACAAAACCTTTGCGAAACACACCATTTATGGTTTAGCTGGTTTATCAAGGGAAATGGATAATCCCAGTACCAGTAATCAGTTTGCAGAAGCAAACCTGGCCTCTTTTTTCCTAAAGCTGAATTATATTTATAACGATAAATATCTTTTTGAAAGTACCATCCGTACTGATGGTTCATCTAAATTTGGTCCTGGGAAGAAATGGGGTGTATTTCCTTCAGCAGCGGTAGGCTGGAATATCAATAAAGAAGGTTTCTTAAAAAACGTTAAAACCATTAGCAACCTAAAGCTAAGAGCCTCTTATGGTCTGTTGGGCAATAACCAAAACGTAGGGCTTTATCAGTACCAGACCACCATTAATGCCGGGACCGGCAGGGAAGCCGTAATCGGAAATCCCGACATTACCTGGGAAACGGTAAAAATGCTTGATATTGGTCTTGATGCTTCATTTTTGGAGAATAGGATCGGTTTGACGGTTGATTATTTTGATAAAAAAACCGAAGACATCCTGCTTACCCCGCCGCTTTCCTTATCCTCAGGTCTGGGCAGTTCAATCCCGGTAAATGCAGGTTCGGTAAGCAATAAGGGCTGGGAAGTTGCGGTAAACTATAATTATGAAATTGGTAAGCAGCTTAAAGGCAGTGTGAGCGCTGGTTATTCTTACTATGAGAACAAAATACTCAGCTTAACCAAAGGCCCTTACGTTAACGGATCGCAGATACAGAAAGAAGGATTTCCGCTGAACAGTTATTATGGGTATATGAGCAATGGCCTTCTTCAACAGGCTGATATCGCTGCCGGAGTACCCATTATTGCCGGACAGGTTGCAGGTGATATCCGTTATCTGGATTTAAATGGTGATAAACAGATCACCAGTGCCGACCGTACGGTTATCGGCAATCCAAATCCAAAAGGCAACTATTTTCTGAACATGAGATTAGACTTAAAACGTTTTGATCTGCAGGCACAGCTCAACGGCTTTACCAAAACCGACGCCTATTATACCGGACGTTACAATGCCCCGTTGAACTTTACTGATGGTGGCGGTACACCGATGACCTGGCAAACCGATACCTGGACACCTGAAAATACCGGAGCCAGTCTTCCAAGGTTAACCCCTTCGCCTGGCAACAATGCCCTTGCTTCCGATTATTGGCAAACCAATGCCGCATTTGCAAGGGTACGTTTTATTCAGCTTGGATATACCTTTAACGAAAAGCTGATTAAAAAAGCAAGGCTTTCGCAGGTGCGCCTGTATTTCAATGCCCAGAACCCTTTCACTTTTACGGATATGAAATATTTAGATCCTGAAACCAGAGGGGCGGATACCACCTACCCGATGATGCGATTTTATACTTTCGGAATCAATGTTAAAATTTAAAGGTCATGGCAAGTAAAAAACAACAGATCAACGTAAAAACCGGCCATCCCGGATGGCCGATCAATTATGGAAATTCTCTTATGAAAAAGATATATGTATTAGCGGCAGCATACCTGCTGTTCTTTCCTTCCTGTACGAAGGAGTTTTTGACCAAAGATAACCCGACTTCTACTACCGATGAGCAGTTCTGGAAAACAGAGGCCCAATTGCTTACCGTAGTGAATGATCTTGCCGGAGGACTTCCGGGAGGGGTATTTAATTTTAACGGAAATACCCGGATCTCTTTCACCGGGCTTACCGATGATGCAGTGTGGACCGCGAATTTTCTTCCCGAAATCAATACCATTGCATTGGGCAATGCCACACCGATCCTGCCTCCATCTGCCTTTATGGCCGTTTTACCTTTTTGGAGAGACGACTACAGCAGGATCAGGCTGGCCAACCGTTTTCTGGAGAATGCATCGAGTGCTTATGTTGATCCGGCAGATCTTAAAAGGTATATGCTCGAGGTAAGGGCTTATCGCGCTTTCTTTCATCTGGAACTGTTTTTATATTATGGTGCGATACCCATTGTAACCAAATCCATCACACCTAACGAATCAGACCTTAAACGCAATACCAAAGAAGAAGTGATCCAGTTTATTACTTCCGAACTTAGCGAATGTGCTGCAGGCCTGCCATTAGATTATTCTGCCCAGGGTGGGGATATTTTTAACCGTATAACCAAAGGGGCTGCCCTGACAATGAAAACTGTAGCCTTTCTTAACGCCGGCATGTATCCACAAGCGGCATCGGCAGCAAAAGAGGTGATCGATCTGCGTTATTATGAGCTTTACAAAGCTGCTGACCCAAAGAATAGCTATCTCAACCTTTTTATGTATTCGGGAGAAACCAATAAAGAAAGGATTATCTCGATACAGAACGGGAACCACAAAGATGCTTTTCTTAGGCTTGCTCCGCCAAATGCAGGTGGAACATCGACCGTAAACCCTACTGCTGCTATGGTAAACACCTATGAAACCAGGCAGGGTAAAACTTTGGCTGAATTGGGTACCGACAGTTTGGAGATCTACAAAAGAAACCCCAATTATAACGATAACCGTGATCCGAGGTTTAAAGCCAGTATCATTTATCCGGGCGCTACCTTTTATACACTTGTTGATCCATTTGCGCCACTGCCAAATGTTTGTGCAATTGGTGCGAACAACTCCTCTCGTACAGGTTTTTGGGTAAGGAAATATGCCGATCTGGCCGACCGTACCCGTCCGGAAAACGGATCGTTGGATTTCATGATCTACCGTTATGCGGATGTACTTTTAATGTATGTTGAAGCTTTGGTAGAAAGCGGTCAATGGAGCAATACTGACGTAGTAACCTATCTAAACCAGATCCGCGAGAGGGCCGGCATGCCGAACGTTAATACCACCGTATACAATACAGAAGCAAAAATGCGCGAACTCTACCGTAGAGAACGCCGTGTTGAACTGGCATTTGAAGGGAGCCGCTTATTCGATATGAGAAGATGGCGTATTGCCGATCAGGTGATGAATGGTGTTGTGTATGGCGCAACCAATCCTGCAACCGGTGTTACGGTAATTGCCGAAACCAGGAAGTTTACCAACAAAGACTGGTTGTGGCCCATCCCGGGAGAAGAGATGGCCGGAAACCTGAATATGGTGCAAAACCCAGGCTATTAAAATTTAACGAGGGTATATCATAAATAGAATTGTCATCCTGGGCTTTCCGATTAATCGGGATGAGTAGTCGAAGTACCTGTTTAAATGTCTTGCAAGGCGTTTAAACAGGTTCAGCGTGACAAACGGATTCAATGATAAAAATGATACATTCTCTTTAATCAAAAACTTCACAGCTATTATTTACTGTTGATTTTGACGGATCTTAACGCGCTCAGCATTTGAAACATTAAAGATAATCTGTAAGATGACTAATTATTATAATTATCTTCCTTTAGTAAAAGACGATGAAAACTGGGGGCTTTATGTGCTTAATGCCGGCTACATGCAAATTGGTGCTGATTGTGGCTATCCCCTTAATGGACACCCCGAAAATTATGATTTTAACTGGCAAAATGGACGGGTTTTAAGCGAATATCAGCTGATTTATGTAACTGAAGGCGAAGGCATTTTTGAGTCGGAGAGTTTTGGTAGTTCTTTGGTAAGATCCGGAACAGTAATATTACTCTTTCCGGGCGAAAGGCATAGGTACAAACCCTCATTACAAACAGGCTGGAACGAATATTGGATAGGTTTTAGAGGTTCGATCATGGATGATCTGGTAAAGCGAAATATCTTTAGTCCGGGGCAACCATGTATTGAATTGGGCTTTAATGAACAGGCCTTTGGTCTTTTTAACTCCATCATCGAAAAAACCCGGCAACAGCATATTAATTACCAGCCACAGATATCTGGTGCAACCATGCACTTGTTAGGCTGTATCCATGCGCTTCAAAAAGAACCTATGGTGCAATTAGAAGAGAAGCAGTTGCTGGTGGATAAGGCCAAATTATTGTTCCGCTCCAGACTGATGTCTGCATTTTCTCCGGAACAGGCCGCTAAAGAACTGGCCATAGGCTATTCTTATTTCCGTAAACTCTTCAAGTCCTATACAGGAGTTTCACCAGGTCAGTTCTATATCCAGCTGAAAATAGAAAAAGCAAAAGAAATGCTCAACGACCGTAATATCCCAATAAAGGAGATTGCCTATGGACTGCATTTCGACTCCTATTTTTATTTTTCTAAGCTTTTTAAAGATAAAACAGGTTCGAGCCCCACCGTTTTTAGGGCACATGCCAGCGGTAATAGCTTATAGTTGAAAATCATAAAATACAAAGGGAATATCAAATAGTATAAAGGGCATGTTTTGTATATGCCCTATTTTTGGTTAAACGTTTTAGTTAGTGTGTCCGCAGGCTATCTAAAAAAAATCTAACCAATTGTATGTTTAAAACCTATCCCTTACTGACATTTCTCGTCTGTCTCGTTTTTCCTGGGAAAATCAAAAAGAAATACCCTGTTGCTGGAAATAACAATAATCTTTTTCAGCATTATTTATCTTCTGTCGGATCCTATAGCGCTCCTCATTACGCGTAGAGAACGGTTCATCATCAAGAATAGCTTAATCAAATTCATATATACCCAAACCAACAAATCATGGAAAATTATACTTCAAAGAGAAGCAATTACCTATGCTTTCGGGCTAAAACAGGTCTGCCGGTACTCAGGGCTTCTGCCCTGATGGCAACCTGTCTGCTCAGCGCTTTCTGTACACCAGCCTTAGCGTATCCTGTTACCGAGACTAGCCCCAAGGAAGGTCTTTCGATAAAAACACATCGCTTAGATGTATCGGGAAGGATAGTAGATAGTAAAGGGCAGCCTATACCCGGCGCAACCGTAAGGGTAAAATCGGGAAAAGGAGCCACCATTACTGATGGAGATGGTAAATTTCGCCTAAACGGCGTTGCAGATACCGATATCCTGGTCATTACTTATCAGGGTTATACCACGCGTGAGATTCCGGCTTCCGGAAACTTAACAGCAATCCAGCTTATAGAATCAGAAAATAGTTTGACTGAGGTAGTGGTTGTGGGGTATGGAACCACGCAGAAAAAAGACCTCACGGGTTCTGTATCTACACTTTCATCAGCCCAGGTAAAAGATCTTCCGGTAAGTTCGATCGACCAAAAATTGGTTGGACAGATTGCAGGTGTACAGATCAGTGCACCTACTGGAGCACCTGGAGGTGGTGTAAATATCAAGATCAGGGGAACAGGATCTATTACGGCCGGGAATAATCCTTTGTTTGTGGTAGATGGTTTTGCGATTTCCAATTCAGGTGGACAGGCTTATAACCCGTTGAATGTAATCAGTCCTGATGATATCGAATCGGTAACCGTGTTAAAAGACGCCTCATCCACAGCAATATATGGCTCGAGGGGATCAAATGGTGTGGTGGTAATTACCACCAAAAGAGGTAAAACCGGGCCACCGGTAATCAGTGTAAATTCTTATATAGGTGCTCAGCAAGTTCCGCAAAAAGGCCGACCGGATGTACTTAACGGTACGGAATATGCACAGTTCAGAAAAGAAATGATCATTGACGATTTTGCCTCGCGCGGTTTAACGGCAACTGATAATGATATTCCTGTGCAGTTTAGAAATCCTTCACAATATGGAGAAGGAACTAACTGGTACGATGCGGTGCTTAGAACCGCCATGCAGAACAATGTAGACGCAAGTATCCGTGGAGGTTCAGAAAGCACCCGTTATTCGGCTTCAATCGGGCGTTTGGAACAGGAAGGAACCATCCGTTACACCGACTACAAACGTTACTCCGTTAACTTTAACATCGAATCGGATGTGAGTAAAAAAATAAAACTGGGATTGAGCATCGCACCAAGCGGAGGCGTACAGAACCGGAACGGTTTCGAATCCGGCATCCGTGACGTATTAACGAGGACCTTATGGCTGAGTCCAATTGTACCCATAACCAATGCTGCGGGCAACAGGACTGTATTTATTACCTCACCGGGAGCCATTGGCGCCGGAAACCCCTTGAACACACTGGAGTTTGCCGGAACAAAAGCCAAATATTTTAGGGGACTGGCCACTGCTTTTGCTGAATACAGGATTGTAGATGGCTTAAAGGCAAAGTATAGTTTCAATTACGATTATACCAATAACAGTTCATTTGCTTTCAGTCCAACCTTTGTGATCGGAGAAACAGGCAATCAGAACCCAAATCTATCCATTCCTTCATCCAGTACCGCTCAGAACACCACTTCAAACTGGTTGTCGGAAATTACGCTTTCTTATGATAAGACCTTAGGTAAAGATCATAAGATTAGTGCGGTGGCGGGTTACACGGCGCAGCAGGAAAGATATGAAGGTTACTCATTTGGTGCGACCAATTATCCGGATGACCTGATCCAGACCATCAATGCTTCCACCTTATTGAACGGCGCTGCCGCTGGTATCGAAAAATGGGGCTTGATCTCTTACCTTGGACGGGTAAACTATTCTTTTAAGGATAAATACCTGTTCACCGCAACGGTACGTTCAGATGGTTCATCCCGTTTCGGCTCCAATTTTCGTTATGGTACTTTTCCATCAGTTGCGTTGGCCTGGCGTGCTGCTCAGGAAGGATTTTTCAAGGATCTGAGCTGGTTAAGCGATCTTAAGGTAAGAGCAAGTTATGGCCGTACCGGTAATTTTAATATTCCAAATTACCAATATGCAGCAAATATCGGTTCTTCTAATTATTCGTTCGGCGGAGGTTTAGCCAGTGGCCGGGTATCCGGTTCTATCGCAAACGAAAACCTGACCTGGGAAACGGCCGACGAACTGGATCTTGGATTAGACTTGGCCGTATTTAACAGCAGGTTAAACCTGACATTCGATTTTTATAACCGCATTACCAGCGATCTGTTATTAAATGCTGAGCTGCCTTCTGCTTCAGGTTTTTCTAACGCGACCATCAACCTGGGTAAAGTAAGAAACAGGGGATTTGAAATCGGGATTACCTCGAAAAACCTGACCGGCGAATTTACCTGGAACACCAATGCCAATATCAGCATCAACCGAAATATGGTACTCGAACTTAATCCCGGAAACAATAATGCACCGATTTATAGCGGCAGAAGTGGCGGAGGTTATTCAACGCATAAAACAGAAGTTGGAAAACCGATCGGGCAGTTTTTTGGTTTCCAGTTTGATGGCATTTATCAAAATGCCGCAGAGCTGGCCAGTCAGCCTAAACACGGATCGTCTGTTGTAGGCTCGGTAAGGTATAAAGATATCGATGGTAATGGGATTATAGAGGAGGTTAAAGATTTTACCGTATTGGGGAATTCCCAGCCTGATTTTACCTATGGCTTAACCAATACTTTTGGATACAAAAACTTCGATCTCAATATTTTGGTTGTGGGTAGCCAGGGTGGCCAGATCATGAAAACGGGAAATGAATTCCTCACCAATACCGATGGTGTATTTAATGTAGACCGCAAGGTGCTCGACAGGTGGAGATCTCCATCAAATCCTGGAAATGGATTTGCGCCAACCACTGTTGGCGGCAGAACGCTTTACCGCGAGGTAAACTCCCAATGGATTGAGGATGCCAGTTTCCTGCGCATTCAGAACGTTTCTCTTGGTTATAATTTTAAGCAAAAATTCATTACCGATTCGAAAGTAATCAAAGCACTGCGCTTGTATGCCAGCGTACAGAACCTGGTTACTTTCACCAAGTACAGTGGTGCAAATCCCGAGGCCGGTACCAATGACGGATTTTCTGCGCTTACGCCCGGACGCGATTTTACAGCTTATCCACTGCCAAGAATTATCACCGCTGGAATTAACATGACGTTTTAATCAAGAACAAAAAACATGAAAAATCAATCATTATATATACCAATTGGCTTATTGGTTCTTGCTTCTTCCTTTTTTGGGTGCAAGAAAGACTTTTTAAACCAGTCGCCAGAAGCCAACCTCACCAATAGTAATTTCTGGAAAACTGAATCCGACCTGAAACAGGGTGTTAACGGTGCTTACAGTAGCCTGCGCGGACTAGGCACATTTAGTTTCTGGCTTTTTGGGGAAATGCGCTCAGATAATACCACCTTTCAGTACAATGCGCCACAGAGGGGGCAGGAGAACAGGGAACAGGTGGATGAATTTTTGGCCAATTCAGCCAATACATTGCTTCAGGACTTCTGGAGAGACAGCTATACCGCCATTTTCAGGTCTAACGATGTATTAGACCATGTGGACGCTATTCCAATGTCGGAAGCTGCGCGTGCGCAGGCTACCGGCGAGGTTAAATTTTTGAGGGCTTTCCATTATTTTAATCTGGTGAGGCAGTTTGGCGGTGTGCCACTCCGTTTAGAGGCAATCAAATCTCCAACCGATGCTCCATCAAAGGGCAGAGCGACAGTTGATGCTGTTTATGCCCAGATTATTGCCGATCTTAATGATGCGGCCAGCAAATTGCCAGAAGCAGCCAGCTATGCGGCAGCAGATAAAGGCCGGGTAACAAAAGGCTCCGCCAACGCACTTTTAGGAGAAGTATACATGACCCAGAAAAAATTTGGTGAAGCACTTACCGCACTTAGAAAAGTAACTGGTTATAGCCTGATGCCAACCTATGCAGGTATCTTTCAGGTGGCCAACAAAAATAATCAGGAATCCATTTTTGAAATTCAGTATTATGCTACCGTGGGTACAAACCTTTCGAGCAACTTTATGTATCAGTTTGCGCCGTTTAACTCTGGTACCATTGTTACGCAAGACCCGGGAACGAACCTCAGTTTTACCAGTGGCTGGAATACCCCAACGAGCGATCTGATTGCTTCTTACGAAGCTGGCGACGTACGGAAAGATGTTTCGCTCGCGGAAGGTTTCACAGGTACTTCGGGATTTGTTGCGGTACCCTATATTAAAAAATACAATCAGGGTTTTGTGCAGCCAGGGCAAACCAATGTTAATTTTCCGGTGATCCGTTATGCAGATGTCATGCTCATGATTGCCGAATGCCTAAACGAACAGGGATTTGTGGCTAACGGAGAAGCTTTTAATTTATTAAATGCCATCCGTACACGTGCGGGTATTCCGGATAAAACTTCGGGCAATGTTGTCCCTGCATTAAATGTAAGCACACAGGCGGCTTTTCGCGAAGCAATTTACCAGGAACGCAAAGTTGAACTGGCTTTCGAGAATCACAGATGGTTTGATCTGGTGCGTACAGGCAAAGCATTAGAGGTGATGAATCCACATGGTCAGCGCGAAATCGCAAAGGCTCCGGCGCAATACCCATCTGGTGCATATGTACTTACCCAAAATAAGATTCTCTTGCCAATTCCGCAAAGGGAGGTGATTTTGGATAATCTATCACAAAATCCTCAATAATTAAAATACGGTTAGTTAGTAAATGGTGAATTCCCGGGCTGCGGCCCGGGTTTTCTGTTAAAATTAATTTATTGTATCATTGACCGACCGTAAATTTGCCAAATCATGAAATCACTATACACAAAGCCCATCATGGGCATTCTTTTTTTTCTCACGCTAATTGCTGTCGCGCAATCTGGCCATGCAGCTAAATCTTATGGTTTACAGTGTGAATACATGGAGCGTCCGATTGGTTTGGATAACCCTAATCCACGATTATCGTGGATGATGCTTGATGAGCGGAAAGGTGCCTCACAACATGCGTACCGGATTACCATTGGCACAGACTCCCTGAATATGGGGCTTAAAAAGGGGATTTTCTGGGATTCGGGAAAATTGCCCGGCTCATCATCGTTGTTTACTTATAAGGGCAAGAAACTACAGCCCTTTACCAAATATTTTTGGCGGCTCGAAGTGTGGGATAAAGATGACCGGGCGCTACCAATAGTCATTTCTAGTTTTGAAACAGGATTAATGGGCATGGAAAACTGGAAAGGAACCTGGATCAGCGACCGGAACGACATCAATATTCTGCCGGCACCTTATTTCCGTAAAGAATTCCAGAGTACTAAAAAGATCAGGTCTGCAAGGGCGTACATCGCTGCGGCAGGTCTTTACGAGCTTTACTTAAATGGGGAGAAGGTAGGTAACCACCGTCTGGATCCGATGTATACCCGTTTCGACCGCCGGAACCTCTATGTAAGTTATGATGTAACCGGAAACCTGAAAGCAGGGCAAAATGCAGTTGGTGTGCTATTGGGTAACGGTTGGTACAACCACCAATCCATAGCGGTATGGAATTTTGATAAGGCCCCGTGGAGGGCCCGTCCAACATTTTGTCTTGATATCAGGATTACCTATACCGATGGCTCGGTAGAAACCGTGAGTTCTGGCAACGGCTGGAAGACCAGTTTCAGCCCAATTGTTTCCAACAGTATTTACACTGGAGAACATTACGATGCCCGCCTGGAACAAAAGGGTTGGAATACCGTCGGCTTTGATGATTCCAAATGGCGCGGGATAACTTTGAGGGCTGCACCTTCCAAAAATATTGTCTCACAGGTAATGCACCCCATCCGCAATGTGGAACAAATTGCTGCAAAAAGCATCCGCAAGTTTGATGATACGACTTATCTTTTTGATCTCGGAAGAAATATCGCCGGTGTAAGCAAAATCAAAGTTTCCGGTAAAAGAGGTACGGTGATCAGGTTGAAACATGCTGAGCGTTTGTATGCCAGCGGTCATACTGATTTATCCAATATTGATGTATACCATCGGCCAAAAGATAGTTCTGATCCCTTTCAGACTGATATTTATATTTTAAAGGGCGAGGGAGAAGAAGAATTTATGCCGCTCTTTAATTATAAGGGCTTTCAATATGTAGAGGTGATCAGCAGTAACCCGATAAAACTTGAGAAAAATAGCCTTGTGGGTTATTTTATGCATAGTGATGTTCCCGCTGTTGGTGAAATTTCGTCATCAAATCCGCTTATCGATAAGCTTTGGTGGGCCACGAACAATTCGTACCTGTCAAACTTATATGGATTTCCTACGGATTGTCCGCAAAGGGAGAAAAACGGTTGGACGGGAGATGGACATTTTGCCATCGAAACCGGGCTTTATAATTTTGACGGGATTACCGTTTATGAGAAATGGATGGGCGATCACCGCGATGAGCAGCAGCCGAACGGCGTACTGCCCGATATTATCCCTACAGGTGGCTGGGGCTATGGAACAGCCAACGGAACGGATTGGACCAGTACCATTGCCATTATTCCCTGGGAAATTTATCTTTTTTATGGCGACAGCAAGTTGCTGTCTGATAATTATCAAAGCATCAAAAGATATGTTAACTATGTTGAAGGTACAAGCAAAGATGGCTTAACAAGTTTTGGCCGTGGCGATTGGGTGCCTGTTAAATCTACCTCTGATCTGGAATATACTTCTTCGATCTATTTTTATGTAGATGCCGATATCCTGGCAAAGGCCGCTAAACTTTTTGGAAATCTAGAGGATTATTCACATTATAGCCAGCTGGCCCAAAAGATTAAAAAGGCCATTAACGATAAATATTTTGACAGTAAAAAAGGGATATATGGCAAAGGCGTACAAACTGAGTTGAGCATGGCGCTTCGCTGGGGCGTTGTTTCTGAAGCTTCAAGACAACGTGTTGCCGATAACCTTGCAGCACGGGTAAAAGCTGATGGTATGCATATTGATGTGGGGGTTTTGGGTGCAAAAACCGTTTTGGATGCACTCAGTGATAACGGTCATAGTGATATTGCTTATCAACTTGCTGCGCAGGATACCTACCCGGGCTGGGGCTGGTGGATTGTTAACGGTGCAACAACGCTTCACGAAAACTGGGATATGGGTGCGAAAAGGGACATTTCAGACAACCACATGATGTTTGGCGAAATAGGCGGCTGGTTTTTTAAAGGTTTAGGGGGAATTAGGGTGGATGAAACTAAGCCTGGCTTTAGCAACATTCTGTTAAAACCCAACTTTGTAACAGGACTTGATCATTTTTCTGCCAGTCACGACGGCCCATTCGGGAAGATTACCTCAAACTGGAAGCGCCAAAAAGATGGGGTTCATTATGCGGTGATTATACCTGCGAATTCTACCGCTACAGTCTATTTCCCTGAATCAAAAGGAGCGAAGGTTTATCAGGGGAATAAAATCATCGATAATAAAATTCAGCTGTCTGCGGGGAGTTATGCATTTGAAATCAGGTAGTCTTTTGGAGGTTGTGTCATAAATATATATGGGAAAGCAATTGCAGTAGTTTATTTTAATGCTAGTCCTGCTTTTTGCGTCAATCTTTTTTGTCCTTCACTTCGACTGCGTTCAATATAAGCTCGCGCAGGGCGACAAAAAAGGATTTTCGCGTCA
>NZ_JBWJIG010000032.1:0-11311 GCF_056490705.1 Pedobacter humicola
ATCACGGTTTAACGCATAGGCACAATGAAGCACATCGTACTCCTTGCCTGAAAAGTTTAATCTAGCTTTGAAAGCCATAGTTTTAAAATTTAAAGGTTAAAAAATTGATTTATCGTAGCCTCCGCTACATTAATTATAAACCAAATATTAAGCCAATTATTGTGTATGTTGCTCATATATAATGGCTAACACAATCAATTATTTCTGAAATATTAGCCTACGGTAAGGAGAACGCAGATTTTTGAGAATAAAAAAAATGATTTTTTTTCAAAAAAAACAGAGTCTGATTTTTACTACAGTATGTAGATCAAAACATTGTAGCATTTTTGGACAAGGTGTTACTTTTAGAGACATATTTACAGACAAAGCTAATTTTTGTACCAGTCGAAGCACGAAGCTGAACCAAGCTTTAGTACCTATATTTTTTAATTAAGATATGATTTCGAAAGAGAACTTCCTACTAATGAAAGTTTAAGTACTGAAAGCGTAACTTAATAGGTAATTTTTATTTAAATGGATTAGCTTGTGTATTATTTAAGTACATCTGGGTACATCATCTTATATACATCGTATATACTAAATACGCATTTATTGGAAGAATTTTCAACCCTTAAACCTCTTTTTACGATAGTAAAGTTGGTTTGGATGTGATTAACACTATCATATTGATCTACAAAAATCCATTTGTTAGATGCTGGAAGATCCCAGAAATAGAAATCCCCATGCACTTTATTTATATTTGTTTTATAGCCTTTGTATTTTGATTTTAAATAATCTAATATTTTTTTACTCTCTTCCTCATCAGCGGATGAATATCTGTATCCTAAAAACTTTTTAGCGTTATAATTATCTATATAAATCCATAAATCACTATGATCGGAGACATTTCCATTTGGAACCTCATAGGATGAAATTTTAGCACTTCCAATTTTAAATCCATCCAGTTTAGTAGACGAGTAGCCCTTTAATCCATGGCTTCCCACAAGATTTTTACGAAATTCCTTATGCCCTTCAATAACTTTAGAAATATCTTCGTCAAATTTCAAAGCTTCCAGATCAGTTCGTGAACTGCACGATACCACAAGGCAACCAATTAGAATAATACCGATAAGTTTATTCATTTAGATTTAAGTTTTCCGTAGATCTCATTTATTTAACTCTTAAATATTCAGTTTTTTCGCCTCCGGCTTCAATAATCAATATGTCGTCCTTAAAGGAGAAGTTAGAGTCAAATTCCTCATTTGCCGTCGCCTTTCCTTTATAGTAAATTTTATCATTGCTAATTCTATATGTCATTTTCGAAACAACCTGTTCATTTCCCTCCCCTGTTGTTTGAATAAATTCGCCATTTGGGGTAAACTGTACATACATTTTTCCAATATATGCGCCAGTTTTAAGATCTTTCATGTTGCTAACCCATTTGCCAATGATTTTTTTTTCTTGTTCTTTTGTTTGAGCATTACAGCCTAAAAAAAATACAATTGCTACTATAAATAATATTCCCCTCATAATTTCTTGAATTTAAAATCTTACACAGTTTTAAAAAGAAGATTTTGTTACTTTGTTTAAATCACAGTTAATTTTTCTTGCTTGCTTTTTCTTTGGAAACGAAAATCCAGGTATACGCTGTCATCCGGATTTTTTGTGTTTTTTAAACGGATAATACCTTCTCCATCAACTTTATTCACCAAAGAAACTAATCTTCCATAGCCCTGGAAATCCAATTTAAATGTTTCTTCATACATGGGTTCCAATTCATAATCAGGATCCTGTATCAACTTTACAAACTCTTCTTGTCGCATTTTTTTTTCATTTTCTCGATAATGCAAAGTTTGGGTAACCAATTCTTCCCGTTCTTTAACCAGACTGATGTATGCCTGAATATCTCTTTTACTGATTAGTTCATATATTTTTTTGTACTCATTAAACACTTCATTACGAATGTTTTTCTTTTCATCCTCCTGTTCCTTGTACAAATCAATGGAGTTGCGCCAGCCTACAATATCAAATGGGACCTCGGCATTAAAAGTTTTGTGCCATTCATAAGCCGGAAATCCTTTAAATTTATGAGGCTGTTTGCTGACATAATCTCCATCATAACCAACCTGATTTTCTTCATCCCACTTTTCTATCCACTGTTTCTCTGACTGATCTATATGGATTCCATTGTTGGCATTCATATCACTAAAATACACCGGTTTTTTAAATGTTTCCCTTGTAAAATGAGAAAATGTTAAATTTACATAACCTTCTTCTCCGAAAAATGCCTGCTCAAATTTCGGATACATCATAACCTTAATGTCATGTTCACCTGATGTTAGCAGCAATTGGTTGATGTCATGATCTCCAGTAATACCACCGCCACTTTTGGTAATTGGCCCCATTATCCTCAACAACAAAACATCATCCACAAATACCTCAAATTGACATTCCATGTTATCAATATAGATCCTGTTTATTCTCCTTTCCGTTATAGATGTATCTTTTTTCTTAGGGAATTCTATGCTTTTTTTTTCCATTGTAATTAAGCGATTTCTTTGTTTCCAAAAATTTTCAGTTTGTTCTAACTGCTTTTTTGTTTTATCAGGCAACTGATGTTGACATGATGCAAGTAGAAGCGACAAGCCACTCAGCAGTATAATTCTAGAATTTATCATGGTAGCAGATACTGTTTTGTTAAATTAGGAACATCTGCTTTTAAAAATGGATCCTTATCGTTACTAAACTTTAGCATACGTTTAAACCCTTGAACTACTATCTCTGCTTCAAATGTAAATATTAAGCCAGAAAAGCCTAACTCAGGTTTATAAAATACACCCTTTTGATCTGAATCGAGCACAAGTTTGGCAGCGAAATAAGCTTTAGCAGCTCCTTGTGCCCTAAGTTTTACCTCAACTTCCATAAACCAGGATTTGTATTTAACAGCAAAGTTAATTTTGAGTGTTATCTCTACCCCCATCTCTGCACCTAAATCCAGGGTTCCACCTTTTACACCAGACAAACTATTAATCTCCAGTGCTTTGAAATCGAAACTAAGCTTTCCATAAAATTTCGCTTCAAAGGTAATACCGCCATTTAAAGCACTTAAAGCTAACTCAGTTCCGGTAATCATGGCAGCAACGAGCGGATGCATTCTACTTCCAACCGCCAGTAAGTCAATAATAAAGGATGCCCCAATCAAAGGATCTCCTTTAAAATTTAATTTTCCAACGGTCGCTATTTTACCTGCATACTGCCCTTCTCCTTTTTGTAAGCTCCAATTAATTGCGGCATTTAAAGATGGAAATTGTACCTCGAACATGAACGGAGGACTTTTGGGGCTCTTTTTTACAGCGCCACCGATCGTATCTTTTACTTTGTCTGCAATTTCTTTATATTTTACAAACACATCGAGCACTTTTCTTATTTTCTTCCCAAATTCAACCCCAACTTCTGATTTTGATTGTTTCGAATCCCATTCAGCCTGAAGCTTTAGTTCAAATTTGGTAAGCATTTCCGGGCTGTTTTTCACCCTTGCGGATTCCTTACCGGCAGCAACAGCCTTAGATTGTGCCTTTCTGTTATCTCGAATAATCTCCTTAACCTCATCTGGTTTCGGATTTGTTCTGCTATACTCTGGAAGATTTCCATGCGTGTAAGCCGCAGAGTTAACAAAATTATAAGAGAACTCAAGCGTCCATTCGATATCCGGATAAACCTGGACATTTAATGTAGGATTATTTTCTACAGAAAAGTATCTACATGAATGGACATGAACTAAATATTCATTAGCTGAACTATAAATGTTCGTTAAAGTAGCCTTATTCATAGGCCATATATATTGTATAGGCATTAAATCATGCTTACCTATAGCCGATACAGCGGGGATTGTAATACTTCCTTCCTTCTGTGCCTTTTTCTCATTAAGATTGTACAGGGTAATTATTTTATCATGTTTTTTTCTATCAAAACAAGCTTTGGTATCGAAATTAACCGGTTGTATAAGAATATTCTTTGGCGTACTACCCAATATGGTTTGATAATTAATGGTTTCCGCGTTATGCCCGTAATATTCGAATGAGATATCCACCCGCCTATTACTTGTATACTCATATTCGTTTTTGTATTTGATATTATCCCTACCCATTTTATCATCCGTAGGATTAACCTCACCATGTCCGGCTGCTTTGATACGATTAGGATCTAACTTTCCTTTTATGAAAAACTCCCTAACTGTTTTTGCCCTGTTTTCTGACAATATATTGTTGTGGTTTTGTTTACCGATAACGCAGGCAAAGCCATCAAGCTGAATAGTACTGTACCGGTGTTCAAGTAAAAATTGCAAAATATTGTTAAGCTGTTTAAGGCTTTCGGGCAAAAGTTCGGTGCTATCAAATTTAAAAACAATAGATATCAGGGTTTTTTCACGCTTATCCTTGATATTCCTAACCCCTTTCCCATTATCGAAGACAAGAACAGGTTTAGCTCCTTCTTCAGTAACATTAATCTGTTCAAACTTACACAGTTCGAATCTTTTTGCGTTTTTATCCGGTTCATAAATGGTAACCGGCGTTCTGTTTTGTGGCTTCTCTACAACTTGAGAAACGACCTTATCCTTTATTCTTAAAAACCTCGCATGTGCAGTATCTCCCTTTTCATCCTGGACATATACACCTGTTGTTGGATGAACAATGCGGACATAAAATTCTTCCACATCTGATCTGTCCTTCATCGATTGATACCAGGCAAATGTATTCGGGATTTTCAGGTTGATTTCGCCATTAATTACGTTAACAAAATAGATTTTCCGGGTAACCTCGTCTTCTTTTGGCAATAAACCATACGCCGAACGCAATTTCCTGAATACCCTAACCTCAACATTGTTATATCCGTTTAAACCTTCGGTATTAAATTTAAGCCAAATCAGTTCCCCATAAGAAAACTGATAGGTTTTGCGTACATCTTCACCACCCTCTGTACGGCTCCACTTACTATCTACAATTCTGGCAGGCGATTCACCTCTAATTTTTATACCTGATTTACCATCAAAATTGCCACTCCATGTTGCTTCGATATAAAATAAATAAGGTCCTGATAATCTTCTTGGTATTTTTAAAGCATACCTTGCGCTACCAGGCAATGTTCTTTGAAAGTCTATAAATCCTTTGTTGTTAAAAACAGCCCATTTTATCTCTTTTTTCTTATCCTGCTCGGTAGTTCCTGGCAACCATTCGCCTACTTTAAACCATACAAACTGGCTTGGTTCAACAACCAGGAGCTGATTGGCTACGGAGCCTTTTTTTGAATTATATACCTTACCCTCTCCTGCCCAGATAATTTTCTTAATTCCCTTCGCCATATTTTATGATTTAACACTTACCTCCATGCCTTCAAAATCATTCGCGGATTGATCTAAAGATTCGGACATTGGATTTAGCTGTGACTGTACATTTTTATTTGCGTTATCGAAGTTCTGTTTTGAGGCTTCTGCTTTTTGTCCATGCTGAATAATTTCAATGCAATCTGTACCACCAACAGGGCAAGTTGCCTTGCTGTCTTCAAGCAAAATTTTACCTCCGTTAGAAAGTATGGTTTCTTCATAAAAGCCCGACCACTTGGTTACAATGGCATTACAGGGCCTGTTGTTCATCTTTGAGCATGAGCCGAACATATTTTTTTCAAAAGTTGCATTAATATCAACTGTAGTGGCTATAGGCTTCTTGCTCCCATCCTTATCATTGGCATATTCTTTAGCATGGGTTAGTACCTTTAGTTTATCAGGCGCTGAACCAAACTTGCACATGCATTGAGCACCTTGAACAACAATATGTTTTTCTGCCATATCTTTATTTATTAAATAACCGTTCCCAAAATCCTTTTCTTGATGAACCATCAAGAATCACCATATCTGAAACAGGCAAATGATCAATATTGGTATCTAAAATAAAATCGTGATCAAATTCTTCATTCCCATCAGGAATTATTGATATTTTTACACTTACACTTGTTTTCACTACTTCTTTAAAGGTTACGGACGAAAAAAGCGAAACAATACGTTTACTCTTTGGATGTAAAAGATAATATCCTTCATAATTACCTTCAGCTTTGTGTTCGATATATTCATCATCAAGGGGAAGAATCTTACCATCATGTAATAATTCGATTCCGCCGAAATCGTTGGTTTCCGCACTCAATTTTTCAATGGTTTGATACCCTTCTATTTTAAAATCCCGCGCAATGGGAAATTTATATACGTTTTCAATGGAGTGGTTCCTTCCATATTCCTTATAGATTGGGCGGAAAAAAGTATGAAGAAACCAGTCATTATTTAAAAATGCGATTTGTATGTTATCCTGGCTGGAAAGCTGTTGTTCCATTTTTAGCAGGTAATCTTCTACCAGGCCACCTTCAAAATCATTTAAAATTTTATTTCTTACCGAAGGCCATCGGTTCAATATTTCTTTGTGGTTATAAATAGATTCAAAACCTCCGTTATGGTCTACCGCAATTACCAAAGGATAGAATACTTTTCCTGCAGCATAAGCCAAACGATCGGCTATAAAATCCGGTAGAGTTTCATTAATAAAAACATCACTTATCCGTTCAATCTGGAACAAGGCCTGACCTTCAACAACAGGCTTTAATCGGGTTAAACGCAATTGGTACTTAACCTCATTATTTTCCTGTTCTTCATCAAAATTAATCACAACACTATAATTAACAGACTGCTCAGCTGGCCATTCCAAACGAAGGGCACATATGCCCGGATAGTAAACTTTTTTATTTGCAATGTCCACCTTAATGTATAATTAATTCTAACATTCTGTTTCCTTTTCAATAACAGGCTATTTCACTTGCATAACCAGTTTTAATACTTCTGCCTGGTTCATGCGTATCGAATTCATTTTACCGAGGCTTCTTCTAGTCATAGTTGTAGCAATCTCGGTTTCTAAATTTTTACCCGTTTCTTCCACATTATCTTTCCACTTAAGCGGGACAGATTTTGAAGGGCTATAGATTGCTTTACGCGATGTGATCTGACGATCTTCATTGTTGCGATAAGTTGTCATTTCAATTGCTTCCGGACTTAAATAACGGATCTTTTTACTGAAATGCACTTCATCAGCCGAGGCTGCTTTTACCGTCTCAATTTTACCAACACTGTTATACTGATATTTAAAATTCCAGGTATCTTTTACTTCCGATTGACTTCTTAAGGTCGTAATCTTTGATTGCAGAATGTTTTTTCCCCACCTCCCCTGATTTGCAGACAATAATAGTGGATAAATGTCTGAGATGGCATAATCCTCGAGATAATCCTCCAGGAAATCGAACAAACTTATAATGGAGTGTTTATCGTTTACCTGTTGCTTTAATAAAGAATAAAACTTAGGATAAAGTACATACCGATCAGTTTGATTGATCAGCAAGCTATGATCTGAGTCTTGAAATAAGATTCGTAAAGTCTCATTTGCATCTGAATTGTTTAATACCGGTTTTATGTTAAGATACAGACCCTTATTGGTTGCAGTTAAGGTATATGCTGTAGCTTCAGACAAAAACCCCTCAGCCACTTTATATACAAATAAACTGTCGCCCAAAGTGTTATGTACATACAAAATCCTGGTCGTATCACGTTCCGTTTCTTGTGCAGATTTAGATTCTACATACCGGGTTAATAAAATTCCGCTGTAAATATTTGCGGTCTTTTTCCCCTGTTGCGCTATCGTGCAGCCCATAAACAGGAAATTCAGAATCATTATATTGATTATTTTAATCATGCTTACTTTGGTGTTGAGGCCGTTAAACGCGTTGCCGTAATTTTCCAGAAAATACTTTTGCCTGCGGTAATGGTGGCCGAAATGCCGTTTGTGGTTTTTACGCCTGTTTCGTAATAAAAGTTTCCACTTGTCCAGTACTGCTGATCCCCAAAATCTGTCGATGGAACCGCATATTTGATTCGATCAGGAACATCAACTTCTTCAAATAGTGGCTTGCCATCTGGTCCTTTCAATTGTTTGCCATCCGGTCCTTTTACGGGTTTTTTAACTTTTTTCGTAACATGCTCATGCGTCCCTTTATCTGTTTTATCATCATGATTGCCCTTATCTTTATATCTGGCAGATGTACCATTAGCGGCAACAAACTCATCATAGATGTTTTTTGGAATTTCTACGAATTTATATTCGTCAAATTTGTTTTGCCCTAATTTATTATATGGATTTGTTTCAGAATTTCCCCATGCAAGAAAGTCAGTTCCATCCCAGAATTCCGCTCCATCTGTAATATCTTTCACGCCAAAACAAACATCAAGCACGGCGTATCTGGACAGTTTCGACTTTTCATCATTTTTATCCGGAAGTTCTTTTTTATTGGGTACCGACGAATATCCGGAAGCCAATAGCGCGCGCCAGGTTTTCTTTGTTGAAACAGACCTATTGTGACTCGTGAAAGCTACACACCTGAGCTCCTTAATATCTGCATTACCAGATTCATGGCTGATGATATAAGCAATGTACCTGAAATCCGCATGAACCAGTGCGTTTCCATCATATTTTACCAACTGGGATTCATCATTAACAGTTTCCCAGTTTTTTGCCGGTACTGCCTGATCATATTTCGCCTTCGTGGTCACGAAAATTTTAGCACTGCCAGCTATTCCCCCCAGAAACTCACCCTCCCTTGTATAATAAACATATTGTGTAGCATCCTTAGGCTCCTCTGCGGGCGAATAACTACCAAATTGAACATTTGCCATAACTAACTCGATTTACCACCTTGACCCACCACTTTTTTATTGCTAACCAGAAAAAGATTTTTAAGTCTTGCTTCAACATTAATATGATCGGCTATTTTTTGAATAGTATTTCCAACCACCAGTTTATACTCTGCTTTTACCCTGACGTTCATATTGGTACACTGTTTTTTGATGGCCATAACTTAAAATAATTTTGATTTCTCTGCACTGTTTACTTCAACGGTTTTACCGCTTTGTAAAGTCATATTTTCTTTCTGACTAAATAAAGTAATTTCGCTGGCCAGTTCATTTGAGGTTTCAGCCTGTCTTATGAAATCTTTAGATACAGACTCCGTCCGGTTATCAGAATTTTCCTGAATATTACCTGTAGCACTTAGCGAATAATTATTTCCTGCTATCATCGAGATGTCTTTATTAACAGATATACTTTGATTATCCCCTACGCTTGTACTCTGATCTTTCCCCACTTGCACATCCATATTTTCCTGAACGTTAATCTGCATATTCTTACAGTTCAAACTCATGTTTTCGAGTGCCGTAATGGTAATATTATTGCCTTTGGTATCAATATGGATGATATTTTGATGGATATCCGTAATTTTTATACCCTGGGTATTCGGGTCATCATCAAACTCAACCAGGTGCCCGCTTCTGGTAATGATACTCTTCAGGTGGTTTTTAATCAACGGGCTACTGTCTACGCTCGAACTGTGGTACACACTGCCCATCACCACTGGCCGGGCAATATTTCCCTCTTCAAAAGCAATCATCACCTGGTCGTCTATTTCTGGTATGGCAAAATACCCACGGTTATTGCCTCTATCGCCTATACCTGCACTTGGGGTTACCACACGCAGCCACTCGGTCACATCGTTGGTTAAACATTCCCATTTAAATTTCACCTTAATACGGCCCTGCCCTTGTGGATCGTTATTATCAATTACATCGGCCAGTTGCATATCGGGCTGTGGCTTTTCAAAGTTTTTAACCAGCAGGCGCTCTGTAGTCGATATTTTACCTTCAAAGGTATTGTGGTATTTACCATTTTCATCAATATGATGTTTAATGCCGGTAATCAGGAATTTACCTAAACTTTCTGACGTAAAGGCCAGTTCTTTACGCAGGCTCATGGTAATTTCGGCAATGCTACCAATACTTAAGCCGGCGTTATCGCCCCTTGCGGTAACTTTTAAGAGTTCACTGGTATTGGCTTTTTCTTCGTTTTCTACAAGGTCTTTAATATCATTCCCATTATCAACCCTGATTAAGGAAGGTTGATTGAAGGTTTTGCTGAAAGTGAGGTTGGAAGCTTTAATGGCATGTGATAAATCAGGCGTACCATCTACTTTGCCCGTGCTCTCGCTAAGCAACATCTCATTTTGCTTGGGATTGTAGGAGAACCGTTTATTTTTAATCGGCGCTATTTCCATTGCATATTGCATTTCCTGCACATCCCTGCCATAAAAAAGCGCTATTTCTTTTTGGGTATCGGGTTTTCCGAAGTTTAGCTGCTTACCATCATAAAAAAACCACTCATGGTATTCGGCCGAAAGCCGGTTTAGAAATGCAAAATCGCTTTCTCTATATTGGATAATATAGTCTATTGATGAACTCCTGGCAGCATTTGCAACAACTTTTAAATCATTAGCCGGTGTATCTTTCGTTGCCAGTTTTACAATTTCGTTCAGATCTTTATCTAAATAAGAGCCTAAATCTGGTCCGCGGTCGATTAAAATCGTTGGACTATAACCACTTACAATTAAAACACCATGATAACCATGGCTTTGCGATAGCTCTACCTTCGAAACCAGTCCTACAAAATTCTGCATACCTTCCGGCGAATAACCAAAGGATGCGGTTAAGGTTTTGCCTACAAAATCGCGGCTGTCGTCTAAGCTGATCAATCCTGGTGCCCCCATCTGATCATGGTTAAAGCGCAGCTCGAAATAATGATGTTCGTTAAAAGCCTGTTGAAGACTAAAGGAAGCAAAATGGGTAATTTCCTTATCCTCTATATTGATTTCTGCAATGAGTTTCTTTTCCATATTGATTTATCTTGATCACAACAATAGCTCAAACCCGATACAGGGTATATAAACACGCGGTAAGATTAATAATAAACCCATTTCCGCTGTACACCATGTTTAAAAGAATATTGCGTGTGGATGCCGAACCAACCGTTTTACCTGAATAGTAATCGTTTTTTACTGCAATATGTTTGAGATGGTTAGACATAATTGAGCATTAATTTTTGATATAAATTGTGATGCGTGTAATGCATCACAAAGCAATATTGATTTGGGATAATAGGTAGATGTAGGGTGATAAATAATAAGCGATCAAAAGCGCCCCGATAAATCGGGGCGCTCTAATTATGATATATTTAATGCGGATTAAGCTTTAGGCCAATCGTTTTCATGTTCTGCATTGCCCAGTTTTAACTTGCGGGCAGAAACTACAAAACTTAAAGTCATCGGTGTATTGTCGTTTACCGCAATACCCTCGTTATACTGGATGATGTAACCATCTTCGAAAGACAGTTCCTTCATTTTTGAATCTTCTTCGCCTTTCTTA
>NZ_JBWJIG010000033.1:0-11187 GCF_056490705.1 Pedobacter humicola
CCAGGAATTACTGCACGTTCATTTCCAGATTCCTAAATAAATTCCAACAGACCAATATTTAAATCGGAATGTTCAATAAATCAATGACCAATAATCAATGTCTAATGGATCAATAAACTAGCGACAAATAGACAATTGGCAATTTGCAGTTACTAATGACCAATGAACCAACCTAAACTCCCTGTCCGAAGGTTAATAAATTACTGTCCGGGTCGAGCATGGCAAATTCCTTTTGTCCCCAAGGTTTTGTCTGCAGGTGCCCGTTAGGATGAATTCCGTCTTTAACACCCGACATTGTTTTATAAAGTGCCTCAATATCATTGGTACGGATATAAACCTGACCGTAGTTTTCTTTGGGATCGAGTGCTTCGAATAAGAAAAAGTGAATTTGAACCTGGTCTTTTTGTACCATCAGGTAATCCTTAAAGTCGGCAGTCCCAATATCTTGAAAGCCTAATTGATTGACATAAAAGTCTCTGGTGATTCTTTTATCACGCATCGGAAGTTTCGGGTTAATTTCTGTAAGCATATGTTTTTATTTCAAAAATGGATATTTTTTTGAAAAGCAGCGCTTGATCGAGATCAGGAAATTTAGTGTTTTGCCCTCACCCTGCTCAACGTTTCCGCAGTAATTTTAAGATATGAGGCAATCATTTTAACCGGAAAAACCTGCACGATAGGCGGTTTGGCCTTTTTGATGTAATTGTATTTTTGGATCGGACTTAGGGCATTGTCAAACAGATAAGTCCTGTGGCTGGTCTGGTCGAAAATGCTGGCCAGGCGCAAAAAGGCTTGCGAGCTGGCAATCAGACTGTGCAGGTTCATTAAACTCAATTCCAGCACTTCCGATTGCTCAAATGCTTTGATCGTGGTATCGGATGGCGCCTGATTGATCAGGCTGGGATGGTTAAACATCCACTCTTCTGGCAGATGCAGGTCGATAATGGTTTCAGTTAACCCATCGGAATGAAATTGATAAAAAGATCCTGATAAAATAAAATAGACAGATTTGCAAATCTCACCCACATGCAAAAGCGCCTCATTTTTATGGAACGACCGGTGAACAATATGCTCTTCAAAAAGAAGCACCTCGTTATCGGAGAATTGCCCAACATGGCTTAAGATTTCCTGAGCGGTCATATTCATATTAAATCAATCCTTTTTCCAGCATAAAGGTTTTAGCGTTTGCAAAACTGAGGAACAGCTCATCGGCGATCTTCAGTTTTTGGTGCGCGCGCACATTATTCTGAATGGCGTAACAGGTAATACCTGCAGCCAGGGCCGATTTAACACCGTTTAAGGTATCTTCAAACACAATACATTCATCCTTTTCTAACCCCAGGCGTTCCACACAAAGATTGTAACTTTCAGGATGCGGCTTAGAGTTACTTACATCTGTACGGGTAATAAACAGACTAAAATATTTGGCCAGGCCGTTCCGCTCAAAAACAGCTTCTACATCAACTTTAGGACTGGCCGTAACCACAGCAAGTGTAAGTCCTTTTTCATAAGCAAACCGGATAAATTCTAATGCATATGGCATTAAAGCGATATCAGTTGACCTGAAACCATCAAAAGTGATCTTTTCCCTCCTATTGATAAAACCATCCAATTCTTCATCAATATGATATCGATTGATAATGGTCTTTGCATTTTTAGGTAAAGGGATTCCGGCGTAATTGCTTAGCCAGTCTTTAAAATCGATCGCAACTCCATAATCGCATAAAAAGGTATTCCAACAGTCGAAATGAAACTTTTCCGAATCAATTAATGTACCATCTAAATCGAAAAGCAACGCTTTTATTTTACTCATTATCTATTTTAAATTGGAACTGGATTAGGGAATAACCTCAAAAAGAAAAAACTGCTGTACCTGCGTTTTTCCGAAATTATTATCTACACAAAAAATTAAAGATTGATGTCCGTTGGGTAATTTTGGACCGAAGGTTACCCCTTCAAAATTATCGATATGCCTGTTTAAAGTATCAAAATCGAAAAGCAACTTCTTCGTTAAGGGCTTTGGTGGATTTTGTACAAAGGATGTATTGTCGATTTCATTTTCCGCGCCATTCAGATCCGCCAGATACAGTTTTAAAAAGGTATGATCATCATGTCCTTTCGCCCAGGCCCTTTCCATCACCAGCAGGGTATGATTATTAACCGCTAGTATCTCGGAAATGCCATTCACATTCCAGTCATTTTCGACGGTAGGCTTAACAGGCAAGGCATCGAGATTATAGGCGTATTGGGCAACATTCCTTTTAGTTGCCACATCGAATTTCAAGATGCGGGTTAAGGCTTTGCCGTAACCAAAAGAAGACTGTGGCCCATCCTGATACAAGGGCTCTTCTAAACTGGCGTATAATGTTTTATAATTATCGGCGTAAGTTAAACCTTCGAACAAGGCATTCTTTCGCGGGCCGTTCTCCGCTTTGGTAAAATGAAAGCCTTTGGGCAGTGGAATGGTATCCAGGAATTTCCCCTCGGTAGAAATAAAAGTCAAACTGGGTTGAACAATTGTAGTATCTCCGTTTTTAAACAGCCTTTCACCTTCACTGCTCCAGATTAACTGTTGGTTTAATGGGTTATAACGTACCGATTCGCCATCTGGTTTGACGCTTTTATCGGTACCGTATTTAGGATATGGCTTCCCATTTTCCTGCAGCATATAAGTAACTCCAGTGATGCGAACGGTATCAATTTTATTTTCTTTAATATCAATCTGTGCAGAATAAATCCTGGCCGGACTAAACTGCGATGGATCATCACTGATGAGATAATATTGATTTTGCTTTACATCATAATCAATCCCTGATAAACCACCAACAACTGTATTCTGGAAAGTTGGGTTCAAGGGCATGATGTATTCGTGGAGAAATTTAACCGACGAAATATTGGTTTCTACTTGCTTAACCGCAGCATATTTTGTTACCGAGCAGGAGGAGAGTAAAATAGCAAAAAGAGCATAAACAAAGAAGAATTGGCGTATAGGTTTCAAATCGAAATGTTTAGGTTGCAAAAATATGTTTTTTTGATGCAACAATTTATAGTTTTTGCCACGGAGGCTCAGATGAGCACGGAATAATCATATCCTGGATAAGGTACTGACTACAAAAATATCTCCGTGTCAATCCGTGTATCCGTGGCTAAAAAATTCGGCCACAGATGAAGACACAAAACAAAAACAGTCGGATGGGAACATCCGACTGCGCTTCTTTGCAAAAATAGATACTGAGACAAGTTCAGTATGACGTATTGCTAAAACAACTTACCAATCACACGGTAAGTAACATTTGTTCCGTCTACTATTTCTTCATAGTACACATCATCAGGTGAAACAAAGTACTTTTCATTTTTAATGGTTACTTCTCTACATCCCTCTGGTAACTGGTCAATAATATCACCTATATTATGCGTATCAACCGGACCATCAGTTGTATTTAAAACCCCGTCTTTTCCGGCCACCACATATATGGTTTTACCATCGGCATTTTCTTTTTGTGTATAATAAACACCTTTATATTCGTAATAATCAACACCATTAATGGTAACCTGATTTGCATCCGATGGCAAGTTTGGAACCTCAGCACCTACTGGTGGGGTTACCACTTCATACTGACTGTCATTTTGTTGATAGAATAAACCTCCGGAATAATAAAACTGATTGGCACCATAGTAAAAAGGATAATATCCATAAGGCAATACGCCAATCCTGAAACCTAAAAACGGTCTGTAAAAATTGTAATAACTGTAGTATGGCCTGTAATAAGGTCTACCATACCCCGGACGGTAACCGTAACCTGGTCTACCATAACCTGGTCTGCCATATCCCGGGCGATAACCTACAACTGGATGGCTACCCGGTCTGTTATAACTGTAATTTGGCCTTGAGCCCCGGCCACCATTGCCTGGCGAATAGCTGCCTCTGTTTGGTGCCTGCATAGAAGGTTGTCTGGAAATAGAACCTCCACCTCTCGATGGGCCTATAGAACCTGATCTGCCCCCTCCGGATGAACCTCCGCCCCTGCTTGGTCTTTGTGCAGAAACGCTTTCGATACTTAAGGTTGCAATCATCGCTGCTGCAGCGAAAACAACCCATGCTTTATTTAATAACCTATTCATTTTATTGTGTTTAATTCGATTATCTATATGACGGTGAAAATCCTTAAAAGATTATCCCTTAACAGTATTTAACTAAATTTTGATAAAGTGATGACGAATGAAACATCTGGTATTTAACGCTGATACAGAAGGGAAAGGTCGAAACCCATTTTCCATTGTACATCTGCCATCCTACCTCTTCCGTTTTCCATCTTAACAAACCTTTTACGGCGTGTTTTTTTTAATCAATCGTTAATCACCTATATTTAAATTTTATTTCTAAAACTAAACAAATGAACTTTACCAGAATTTTCAGTCTACTATTTTGTCTGCTTATTTCTAATGAATTACTAGCCCAGCAAACTGATTCGGCATACGTTAGAGAAAACTATACCAAAATTGAACGCCAGATCCCCATGCGGGATGGAGTTAAATTATTCACTTCCATTTATATACCCAAAAATCAATCCAAAAAATATCCATTTCTGATTAACCGTACACCTTATACAGTTGCACCTTATGGTGAAGATAAATATAAGCTCAGTTTGGGTAATTTCCCGGCGATGATGCGCGAAGGATTCATTTTTGTTTATCAGGATGTACGCGGCCGCTGGATGAGCGAAGGTACATTTGCCGATATCCGTCCGCAAGTGACTGGTAAAAAGAACAAAACTGCCATTGATGAAAGCACCGACACCTACGATACCATCGATTGGCTGGTTAAAAATGTAAAAGGCAATAATGGTAACGCCGGGATTTACGGCATTTCGTACCCTGGTTTTTATTCTACCACATCATTGCCAAATGCACACCCGGCTTTAAAAGCCGTTTCACCACAGGCTCCGGTTACCGATTGGTTTATGGGTGATGATTTCCATCACCGAGGTACTTTATTTTTAATGGATGCCTTCAGTTTTATGGGCAGTTTTGGTGTTCCCCGTCCTAAACCCATTACGCCTGATAAAGGCCCAAAAGGTTTTCGGTTTCCTATTCAGGACAATTACCGTTTCTACTTAGAAGCCGGATCGGTTAAAAACCTGAAAGACAAATATTTTGCAGATAGTATTAAATTCTGGAACGATTTATTTAAACATCCAAATCTGGATACCTTTTGGAAAGCACGTTTAATTACGCCACACTTAACCGGTGTAAAACCAGCTGTGATGGTGGTAGGCGGCTTTTTCGATGCTGAAGATGCTTACGGAACCTTTGCAACTTATAAAGCCATCGAAAAGCAGAATCCAGGTGCAAATAATATTCTAGTGGCCGGTCCCTGGTTTCATGGCGGTTGGGTACGCAGCGATGGTTCTTATTTTGGTGATATCCCTTTCGGAAAAACCACCAGTATCGATTACCAGCAACAATATGAACTGCCTTTCTTTAAACATTATTTAAAAGGTGAAGGTGATTTTAATGCTGCTGAAGCAAATATTTTTGTAACGGGCAGCAACGAATGGAAAAAATTTAAAACATGGCCGCCACAAGAAGTAGAAAGCAGAAACCTGTATTTACAGCCTAACGGAAAACTGGCTTTCGAAAAAGTGGGCAGAACCGATAGCTGGGACGAATATGTAAGCGACCCGAATAACCCGGTTCCCTATCAGGATGGCATCCAGGCTAAACGTACGCGTGAGTATATGATCGACGATCAGCGTTTTGCGGCCCGCCGTCCGGATGTTAAAACTTATCAGACCGATGCCTTAACGGAAGACCTTACCTTAACCGGCCCGGTTTTAGCCAATCTTGTAGTTTCTACTACAGGAACAGATGCCGATTATGTAGTTAAACTGATCGATGTTTATCCCGAAGATGCGCCAAACCCGGTACCGAACCCGAAAAATCTGATCATGGGTGGTTACGAGATGCTGGTACGTGGCGAGATTATGCGTGGCAAATACCGCAACAGTTTCGAGAAACCTGAGGCTTTTGTTCCTGGCGCAATTACCAAGGTAGATTATCCACTGCCAGATGTTGCACATACTTTCAAAAAAGGGCATAAAATCATGATCCAGATCCAAAATTCCTGGTTCCCTTTAGCCGATCGCAACCCACAGAAATTTATGGATATTTATCAGGCAGAACCACAGGATTTCCAGAAAGCTACACACAAAATTTATCACGACGTACATAACAGCTCTTATATAACTGTTTCAGTGTTGAAATAAAACTGCGCGCGTGCGTTAATTACAAATCGTTTTTAACGATGAACAAACCGAACATACCATTGCCCCGGTTCGTGTCCCCACGAACCGGAACAGTACCAAAATTCTTAACTTATTATTCTTAAAAATGAAATACTTAAAACTCCTCATTATCCTGCTTTCAGCCTCTTCTGCCTTTGCGCAGGGCGATGCAGGATATCCAAAAGCCAACTATACCAAAAAAGAAGTGTACATCCCCATGCGCGATGGTACTAAACTTTTCACGGCCATTTACACGCCTAAAGATGCGGCAAAGGATAAAAAATACCCGATGATTATGCAGCGCACCTGTTATAGCGTTGCCCCTTATGGCGAAGATAAATTCCCTGCGCGTTTAGGCCCTTCAGAACTGATGATGAAAGAAGGTTATATTGTCGTTTATCAGGATGTTCGCGGCCGCTGGAAAAGCGAGGGTACCTGGACCAACATGACCCCGGTTATCGACAACAAAAAAGGCAAAAAAGATGTTGATGAAGGATCAGACACTTACGATACCATTGATTGGCTGGTTAAAAACGTAGCCAATAATAATGGTAAAGTTGGTCAGTGGGGCATTTCTTATCCTGGCTTTTATACCGCAGCAGGAATTCTAAGCAACCACCCTGCCTTAAAAGCATCATCGCCGCAAGCACCGATTTCCGATTTCTTTTTTGATGATTTCCACCACAATGGATCCTTCTTACAGAGTTACTTCTTCACCTTCCCGGTATTTGGTGTACAGAAAACCGATACCACTTCAAAACCCTGGTACAATAACCAGATGATTTTGCCAAAAACAAAAGATGGTTATCAGTTCGCTTTAGATCTTGGCCCACTAACCAATGCCGATAAATATTATAAGGATAACTTCTTCTGGCAGGAAACTGTTAACCATCCTAACTATGATGAGTTTTGGCAAAAACGTGGTCTGTTAAAACATTACAATACCGTTAAACCAGCGGTGATGTTGGTTGGCGGCTGGTACGATGCCGAAGATTTATCAGGTCCTTTGAATATTTACAAAACCATCGAAAAGAAAAACCCTAATGCGTACAATACGATTGTAATGGGACCCTTTGGGCATGGCAGATGGAGCCGTGAAACCGGGCACACCATGCATAGCAATGTATATTTTGGTGATAGCATCGCTACCTTCTACCAAAAAGAAATCGAATCGAAATTCTTTAACCATTTCTTAAAAGGCAATGGAGATAAAAACTCAGGCCTTCCAGAAGCTTATATGTTCGATACGGGCAAAAAAGAATGGGAAACATTTACCAAATGGCCGACAGAAAAAGCAAGCAAACAAAAACTATATCTAAGTGCCGACGGTAAACTGAGCATGACGGCTCCTGCTGCTGCGGGTTCCGTAAATTACATCAGCGATCCGCTAAAACCCGTTCCTTATACTGAAGATTTAACCACCACATTGGGTTTTACGCCACACAACTACATGAGCGAAGACCAACGCTTTGCGGGCAGAAGACCAGATGTATTGGTATACCAAACCGAGGTACTGGATAATGATATTACTTTGGGTGGTGAAATCATGTCGCACCTTAAAATTGCCACCACAGGTACCGATGCCGATTTTATCGTTAAACTGATCGACGTTTACCCTGCAGATGAACCCAACAATCCTTACATGCCAAATAAGAACATTACCTTAAGCAATTACTGGCAAATGGTACGTTCGGAAGTGATGCCCGCCCGTTTCCGAAACAGTTTTGAAAAACCTGAGGCTTTGGTGGCCAATCAAAAAACCGATGTGAATTTTCAATTGCAGGATGTATTGCACACCTTTAAAAAAGGACACCGGATCATGATCCAGGTACAAAGTACCGCATTTCCTTTATTTGCGCGTAACCCACAAAAATTTGTAGACAACCCTTATAAAGCAACAGAAGCAGATTACATTAAAGCTACCCAAACGGTATTTAACGATAGCTTTATCGAAGTTGACGTGATAAAATAACACCAATCGCCGCGCACACGCGTTTCTAACACCTGTGTAAACGGCCAATCGTTTTTAACGGTTTATAAAAAATACCACGCCCCGGTTCGTGTCTCCACGAACCGGAAATTGGTCAACCCATACACAAATGAAAAAATTACTACTCATCCTTGCAACTACCCTCAGCATTTCAGTTGCACAGGCACAACTACTCGGCAAAAACCAGGTAAACTCCCGGGCAGATAGCCTTCGGGGAACACTCACTCCCTTACGTACCTGTTACGACATCAACTACTATCACTTAGATGTAAAGGTCGATATCGACCAGAAATCGGTAAGCGGAAGCAACGAATTTGCTTTTACCGCTACGCAGGATTTTACCAAACTACAGTTCGATCTTTTCGATAACTTAAAAGTGGAAAAGGTGGTTTACGAAGGTGCCAATTTGCCTTTTAAACGAGAATACAATGCTGTTTTTGTTACTTTTCCTAAAGCAATAAAAAAAGGTAACAAAGATAAATTCACCGTTTATTATTCAGGCAATCCTACAGTAGCCAAAACACCGCCCTGGGACGGCGGTTTTATCTTTAAAAAAGATGCCGCTGGCAATCCTTTTGTTTCAGTAGCCTGCCAGGGACTTGGCGCCAGCGTATGGTGGCCAAATAAAGATCACCAAAGCGATGAAGTAGACAGCATGTTGATCAGCATTACTGTACCGAACACCTTACAGGAAATATCAAACGGAAGGTTGAGAAACACGGTCGATAAACCCGATGGCTACAAACAGTACAACTGGTTTGTGGGCAACCCCATCAACAATTACGATGTAACCTTTTACATTGGCAAGTACGCACACTGGCAAGATAGTTACGATGGCGAAAACGGTAAACTAAGCATCGATTACTGGGCTTTACAAACTGATAGTGCAAAAGCGCGTCCGCATTGGGACGCTGATGTTAAACCCATGCTAAAATGTTTCGAATACTGGTTTGGCCCTTATCCATGGTACAATGATGGCTACAAACTGGTTGAGGCACCCCATTTAGGCATGGAGCACCAAAGTGCCGTAGCTTATGGCAACCAGTTTAAAGCAGGCTACTTAGGCAGAGATTTAAGCGGAACAGGCCATGGTTTAAAATGGGATTTCATCACCATCCACGAAAGCGGCCACGAATGGTTTGGCAACAACATTACCGCAAAAGATATTGGCGATATGTGGATCCATGAAGGTTTTACCAACTATTCCGAAGTATTATTTACAGAATGTACCGAAAACAAAGCGGCGGCAGATGAATATGTAATCGGACTCCAGAAAATCATCAGTAATGATATCCCGGTAATTGGTCCTTACGGCGTGAATAAAGAAGGTTCAGGTGATATGTATCCAAAAGGTGCAAACCTGATCAGCACCATCCGCCAGCTGATCAATAACGATGAAAAATTCAGGCAGATCCTCCGTGGATTAAGCAAAACATTTTACCACCAAACCGTAACTACCGCTCAGATCGAAAATTATATGGCGAAACAGAGCGGTTTAAAATTGGATAAGATTTTCGATCAGTATTTACGCTATACCAAGATTCCTGTTTTAGAATATAAAATCGATAAGAGCATTTTATCTTACCGCTGGTTAACCGATGTTAAGGGTTTCGATATGCCTGTACGCGTAACATTAAAAACGGGTGCTTATACCTTAATCAAACCGACAAACGATTGGAAAACCGTTAAGGTTGATGCCAGTATAAATGCTGACAATTTCAAGCACGATCCATTGTTTTATATCAACACTAAGAAAGGGTAATATTGGTAACAGCGGAGTCGAAGGATAAATTTTCACTTTGTGCAACTTTTCGGCAAAACAACCGTCTTATTAGAAAAAGACCATTATTCATCTAAAAAATAAAATCTATAATCATGAAAAAAGTATTTGCAATATTATTGGCATCATTAACACTAACCGCTGGCATTAAGGCAACTGCAAAAAACGGTGCAACCATCAGTGTATTAAGCAATAAAAGCGACGACCGCGAGGTTAAAAACTTTAACGGTGTTGCCGGGGCGGGTCCAATCAACATCATCGTAACTTTAGGCAATACCGAAAGCTGCCGTTTAGAAGGCGATGCAGAGGCTATCGCTTCAATTGTTACCGAGGTAAAGGGCAATGTATTGATCATTCGTCCGCAAACCAGCATTACAAGCTGGACTAGAAAATACGAAGGCAAAAAAATTACCGCTTACGTAACTGCAAAAGAGTTGGCGAGTTTGACGGTAAGTGGCGAAGGAAGTTTAACTGTAAATGGAAAAATCAGCACAGGAAGCCTAACCACGACCCTAAGCGGATCGGGAAGTATTAAAGCAACAGCAGATGTAGACAACTACAGCGGTGTAATCAGCGGATCAGGTGCAATAAACATTACAGGTGGTGCAGACCATGCAAAGGTGGTGATCAGCAGTTCAGGTACTTTTAGCGGGAAATCTTTTTCAACCAAAACGTTAAACAGCACCATTAGTGGTTCAGGAACTGTAAATATCGCTGTAAGCGAAAGCATCAGAGCAGTAATCAGCGGATCGGGAAGCGTAAATTATTCTGGCGATCCTACCGTTGATAAAACCATTGTGGGTTCAGGAAGAGTAAGAAAGGTATAGTAAATCAATATTAAATACATGAAACGCCTCGAAGAAATTCGGGGCGTTTTTTTGTTCTGCCGCCATGGTTCGTGCCTCCACGAATCGTATGTCTGTGATAAAGTTTATATTCTTAAGACGATCGTCATGCTAAATTTATTTTATTAGCCATTTCTATATTTTTTAATGGTCTAATAGCTCCTTCGTGGTCAGCATCTTTCCCGCAAGATGGATCCCGAAATGGCTTTACGGCCTAGCTACCCGCTGTGCTCTCTAAAAAAACAGATTTATTCCATGATATGGAAATGGGCATGCAGTAATTCCTGA
>NZ_JBWJIG010000034.1:0-2937 GCF_056490705.1 Pedobacter humicola
GAAGAACAAACAACAGTCTGTTTGCTTTGAAAGCTTCGGATGATTAGTACTACTCGACTGTGCTGTCGCCAGCTTTACATCTGTAGCCTATCAACGTAGTAGTCTGCTACGGTCCTATATGGAATTCTCATCTCGTGGCTAGTTTCGCACTTAGATGCTTTCAGCGCTTATCTATTCCCAGCGTAGCTACTCTGCAATGCCCCTGGCGGAACAACAGATTCACTAGAGGCTGGTCCAACCCGGTCCTCTCGTACTAAGGTCAGCCCCACTCAAAATTCCTACGCCCACAACAGATAGGGACCGAACTGTCTCGCGACGTTCTGAACCCAGCTCGCGTGCCACTTTAATCGGCGAACAGCCGAACCCTTGGGACCTTCTCCAGCCCCAGGATGTGACGAGCCGACATCGAGGTGCCAAACCTCCCCGTCGATATGAGCTCTTGGGGGAGATCAGCCTGTTATCCCCAGCGTACCTTTTATCCTTTGAGCGATGGCCCTTCCATGCAGAACCACCGGATCACTATATCCGTCTTTCGACCCTGATCGACTTGTCTGTCTCACAGTCAAGCAAGCTTATGCTATTGCACTCCGCGTACGGTTACCAAGCGTACTGAGCTTACCTTTGAAAGCCTCCGTTACCTTTTTGGAGGCGACCACCCCAGTCAAACTACCCATCAAACAATGTCTCCCCATGAGGGGATTAGACACCGAATACAGAAAGGGTGGTATTTCAACGTTGGCTCCACGACGCCTAGCGACGCCGCTTCAAAGCCTCCCACCTATCCTACACATCCTGTATCCAATGTCAATGTTAAATTGTAGTGAAGGTGCATGGGGTCTTTCCGTCCCGTTGCGGGTACCCGGCGTCTTCACCGGGACCACAATTTCACCGAGCTCATGGCTGAGACAGCGCCCAGATCGTTACACCATTCGTGCAGGTCGGAACTTACCCGACAAGGAATTTCGCTACCTTAGGACCGTTATAGTTACGGCCGCCGTTTACTGGGGCTTCGATTCAATGCTTCTCTTGCGATGACATCCCCTCTTAACCTTCCAGCACCGGGCAGGTGTCAGGCCTTATACCTCATCTTTCGATTTTGCAAAGCCATGTGTTTTTGTTAAACAGTCGCCTGGGCCTTTTCACTGCGGCTGACATTGCTGCCAGCGCCCCTTCTCCCGAAGTTACAGGGCCATTTTGCCGAGTTCCTTAGCCATGATTCACTCGAGCACCTTAGAATCCTCTTCCCGGATACCTGTGTCGGTTTGCGGTACGGGTTTTTATAACCTGGAGCTTAGCGGTTTTTCTTGGAAGTCTGATTACCTGCGCTATCCGCTTACCCGGAGGCTTGCGGTACTATCGACTTTCAGCTAGATCGGCGGATTTGCCTACCGTTCTAATACCTACTGTCTTTAACGATCTATTCCGTCAGATCGCGGCAGTGTCACTACTCCGTCCCCACATCGCAGTTATAAAAAGTACTGGAATATTAACCAGTTGTCCATCGAATTTCCCCTTCGGGTTCTCCTTAGGTCCCGACTGACCCTGATCCGATTAGCGTTGATCAGGAAACCTTATCCTTTCGGTGGGCGGGTTTCTCTCCCGCCTTATCGTTACTTATGCCTACATTTGCTTTTCTATACGCTCCAGCACCCATTACCAGGTACCTTCGCTGCATATAGAATGCTCCCCTACCGATATATTTCAATCCCATAGCTTCGGTGAACAGTTTAATGCCCGTTTATTATCCATGCCCGATCGCTCGACTAGTGAGCTGTTACGCACTCTTTAAATGAATGGCTGCTTCCAAGCCAACATCCTAGCTGTCTGTGCAATCGGACCTCGTTAGTTCAACTTAACTGTCACTTGGGGACCTTAGCTGATGGTCTGGGTTCTTTCCCTCTCGGCGCGTGACCTTAGCACCCCGCGCCTCACTGCAGACCATATTTCATAGCATTCGGAGTTTGTCTGGATTTGGTAGGATTTGACTCCCCCGCACCCAATCAGTAGCTCTACCTCTATGAAACTTAATGTCCACGCTGTTCCTAAAAACATTTCGGGGAGTACGAGCTATTTCCCAGTTTGATTAGCCTTTCACCCCTACCCACAGATCATCCGGAAACTTTTCAACGTTTATCGGTTCGGTCCTCCAGTACGTGTTACCGCACCTTCAACCTGTCCATGGGTAGATCACAAGGTTTCGCGTCTACCCCCTCTGACTATACGCCCTGTTCAGACTCGCTTTCGCTTCGGATCCGTGCCTGAAGCACTTAACCTTGCCAGAGAGGAGTAACTCGTAGGCTCATTATGCAAAAGGCACGCCGTCACGCCACCTGGACGCTCCGACCGCTTGTAAGTACACGGTTTCAGGTTCTATTTCACTCCCCTGTTCGGGGTTCTTTTCACCTTTCCCTCACGGTACTGGTTCACTATCGGTCTCTCAGGAGTATTTAGCCTTACCGGATGGTGCCGGCAGATTCCCACAAGGCGTCTCCGACCTCGCGGTACTCAGGATACTACTAGACTGGTATTCTATACGTGTACTGGGCTATCACCATGTATCGCCGGGCTTCCCATCCCGTTCCACTTCTGTTTACCAATGCCACATCGTAGTCCTACAACCCCCATTTTGCCGTAACAAAATAGGTTTGGGCTCTTTCCCTTTCGCTCGCCACTACTTAGGAAATCATTGTTATTTTCTCTTCCTCTGCTTACTTAGATGTTTCAGTTCGGCAGGTTTGCTCATTATATGTGACTGGTCTTCAACCAGCCGGGTTGCCCCATTCGGAAATCTTCGGATCAATTCCTATTTGCAAATACCCGAAGCTTATCGCAGCTTATCACGTCCTTCATCGCCTCTGAGAGCCAAGGCATCCCCCGTGTACTCTTTTTTACTTTCTTCTACTCATATGCCTTTTGCGCCATATGGTATGCTTTTTT
>NZ_JBWJIG010000035.1:0-2229 GCF_056490705.1 Pedobacter humicola
GCAATAGTGGCTCTCCGTCACTTTTGGTGAATTATGCTGATTTTGCAAGTACCATTTTTCTTAGCAGCTGAAACCCTGCCTTGCCGTACATCTTTCTTTTAATTGTTTTAATACGATTGACCTGCCCTTCAACCTGCCCATTACTTATATTGGTTATCACTGCATTATTTACTGCATCATAATCTTTTAAAAGGTTTTTTGCAAAATTGTTCAAACCGCAATCAGATTCAAACACCTCTTCAATCCAGGTTTTCAGCGTGCCATCTTTTTTAGTCTTAAATAGGTTTTTAAAGCCTTTAACTAACTTTTCCATTTTCTTCATTTGTGGGTATTTTTCAAATAGAAGCTTTAGAAAATCTTTGTCATCAGCTCTTTTTAGTTCACAGGGCTCCATGTATAGCATAAGTGATAATCTGGTGGGAGACCAGGTTTTTACCAGTATTGGACCTGTGGATTTCGGTCGAAGAGCTGGTTGCGTATTCTTAAGCTCATTCATTTTATTGCAAAACTGGGTGTACTTCCCGTTAAAACCCATCTCAACAATTGTTTTATGCAATTCCCGGTAAGTTTTTACTCTATTTTCTTCCTGCATCAAAAAACCAATAAAGGCGTCCAGATTAGTTGTGGTATGTGCCTGTCTTTTAACCAGCTTTTCCATCATCGTGTATTTTCTCACGGTTGTACGGGTTAATTTTACAGTCTTGGCAATCTGTCTTATACTGCTACCCTTACTATAAAGATCTTTGACTTTTTCGAACTTGTGCAGCTTGTCAATACTGATATTGGCAGTTGTTAAAATATCTTCTGTAATCTGTAGCATATTTTGAACTGCTGATTCGGTCTCAACGGTCTTAGCAGGCTTATTTTTCGGCTGATTATAAAGTGTAAACGCCTCCCTGAGTTCTTTTCCCTTCGATTGAAATATCCTTTTAGTCGCATCCCCGAGATTCATAAGCAGGTGAAAGCGGTCTGCAACCTGACTGGCATCAGGCGCTCCTGTCTTTATACCTAATGCATATGGACCGTATCTATCTCTTGAAACCGTTTTTATCTCGGGGTGTTGTTTCAGCCATTCGGATAAAGTAGCCGATTCCCGGTCCGGCAACAGATCTACAACTTCCTTTTTCGCTAAATCAACGATGACCGTTCCGTAAGTTTTTCCTTTTTTAAATGCCCAGTCATCTACGCCAATAACGCCTGAGGTTAGTTTTTTAGGTTGGATATCCAAACGCTTTACCACTCTTAATATTGTGGACGGGCTTACAGGTACACCGGCGTAGCGGCTAATAGCTGCTCCTGTATTCCCGCCAAGCTCAAGGGCCATTCTGGCGAGAAGATCATTCGATCGGATCATCCTTCTGTAGTATGGTTTTATTTCACAATCAAACCGTTCGGTAAAGACTTTCCTGGGGCATTCAGGGTTATCACAGAAATATTTTCTAGCTTTAAGTTGAACTTTTGACAAATGGCCGGAAATAGGTAAATCCAAAAGAGTCCTGGAATACCGACTATGAATTTTACTGCTCTTTTTATTACAAACGGGGCAAATTGAACAGGTTTGACATACAGAGGTATCAATATATAGTATTCCTGGTTCCGAATGGATTGAGTCAGCTCGAAGCTGCACATTTGTAGGAAGTATAAATTGCGATATCATAGTAAAAAGTATATTATAAAATTACACATATTTACACTTATATTTGTTGGTCTTAAAAAAAGCTACCGTGGGGAAATCAGTATTGAAGATTCAGCGTGCAGAAGCTGATGAAATAAAGAAAATCTTAAACAAGAATGAAGCTTACACAGTTGGAGCAAGGCTTAATATTGTTTACCTGGTTGCGTTGGGACATTCCAGCAGAAAGCTGTCTGAACTTCATAATATAAGTTTTAAACAGATAACCAACTGGGTGCATCGTTTTGAGAATGAAGGCATAGAAGGACTAAAGGACAAGAAAGGAAGAGGACGACATAGCGCATTGTCGAATGAACAGCTCGAAACAATAAAAACAGTTGTCCTAAAACAGATCCCCTCAGACTATGGGCTTGAATCAAACAGGTGGACCGGACCAACCTTAGCAAAATGGATTAAACAGGAATACGGGTTAGCGTATCAGAAAGCACAAGTGTACAACTTGCTAGAAAAAGTTGGTGTAACCTTTAAAAAGAAGCAGGGGCTAACAAATAATGTGTAGTTTTTTAATATACTTTCACCAAAAGTGACGAAGAACC
>NZ_JBWJIG010000036.1:0-2217 GCF_056490705.1 Pedobacter humicola
TATTATGTGGAGAATAACGGTCCCGATAGCTATCGGGACGAACCGTTGACCGGTTGCCATTCTTCATGGTGGAGAATAACGGAGTCGAACCGTTGACCTCCTGCGTGCAAGGCAGGCGCTCTAGCCAGCTGAGCTAATCCCCCAAAAGGATCTTAATGTGTAGTCCCGTCCAGATTTGAACTGGAGACCCCTACATTATCAGTGTAGTGCTCTAACCAGGCTGAGCTACGGGACTTTTTTAAGGTAAGCTTGTTAGTTGCAGTATATAGTATCTTACCGCTACTGATTTCCTTTGGCTTCCCCATCATATAGTCCGTTAAGCTTACCTTATACAGTAGCCCACCGTTTTCTTCTGGGTGTTTCTTTTTCTCTTTTTTTCGAAATATCATGTTGCGTGGCGAGTAGGCGGTGCTACTCCAGAAAGGAGGTATTCCAGCCGCACCTTCCGGTACGGCTACCTTGTTACGACTTAGCCCCAGTTATCGGTTTTACCCTAGGACGCTCCTTGCGGTTACATACTTTAGGTACCCCCAACTTCCATGGCTTGACGGGCGGTGTGTACAAGGCCCGGGAACGTATTCACCGCGTCATTGCTGATACGCGATTACTAGCGAATCCAACTTCATGGGGTCGAGTTGCAGACCCCAATCCGAACTGTGAACGGCTTTGTGAGATTCGCATACCGTTGCCGGCTAGCTGCCCTCTGTACCGTCCATTGTAGCACGTGTGTAGCCCCGGACGTAAGGGCCATGATGACTTGACGTCGTCCCCTCCTTCCTCTCTGTTTGCACAGGCAGTCTGTTTAGAGTCCCCACCATGACGTGCTGGCAACTAAACATAGGGGTTGCGCTCGTTGCGGGACTTAACCCAACACCTCACGGCACGAGCTGACGACAGCCATGCAGCACCTAGTTTCGTGTCCTTGCGGACTGATCTATCTCTAGATCATTCACTAACTTTCAAGCCCGGGTAAGGTTCCTCGCGTATCATCGAATTAAACCACATGCTCCTCCGCTTGTGCGGGCCCCCGTCAATTCCTTTGAGTTTCACTCTTGCGAGCGTACTCCCCAGGTGGAACACTTAACGCTTTCGCTTAGCCGCTGACTGTGTACCGCCAACAGCGAGTGTTCATCGTTTAGGGCGTGGACTACCAGGGTATCTAATCCTGTTTGATCCCCACGCTTTCGTGCCTCAGCGTCAATAAGACCATAGTAAGCTGCCTTCGCAATCGGTGTTCTGAGACATATCTATGCATTTCACCGCTACTTGTCTCATTCCGCCTACCTCTAGTCCATTCAAGCCCATCAGTATCAAGGGCACTGCGATAGTTGAGCTACCGTCTTTCACCCCTGACTTAACAGGCCGCCTACGCACCCTTTAAACCCAATAAATCCGGATAACGCTTGGATCCTCCGTATTACCGCGGCTGCTGGCACGGAGTTAGCCGATCCTTATTCTTCCGGTACATTCAGCTACTTACACGTAAGTAGGTTTATTCCCGGATAAAAGCAGTTTACAACCCATAGGGCAGTCTTCCTGCACGCGGCATGGCTGGTTCAGAGTTGCCTCCATTGACCAATATTCCTTACTGCTGCCTCCCGTAGGAGTCTGGTCCGTGTCTCAGTACCAGTGTGGGGGGCCATCCTCTCAGATCCCCTAGTCATCGTCGCCTTGGTGGGCCGTTACCCCGCCAACTAGCTAATGACACGCATGCCCATCTTCATCCCATAAATGTTTGATCATTGGATAATGCCATCCTGTGATTTTATGCGGTATTAATCCGGATTTCTCCGGGCTATCCCCCAGATAAAGGTAGGTTGCATACGCGTTACGCACCCGTGCGCCACTTTCATATCCAGCAAGCTGGATAATCTCGTTCGACTTGCATGTATTAGGCCTGCCGCTAGCGTTCATCCTGAGCCAGGATCAAACTCTCCATTGTAAAATGTGTTGTAAGATGCTGACCAGTTTTAACTATTGTTAAAAATAGTCCTCTTTTTTTTTGTTATGTTGTCTGTTAGACACCACCTTTAAAATAAAGCTACGTAATCATGTACTTTGATCGGTACTCCATTACCTCGCTACGCTACATTGACATCTCTTTTAAGAACTTGCTGACCAGGTAGCCTCACGGCCGGTCATATTATATATCGTTAAACCTCAGTTCGGAAAAGTCTTGTTCGTCTCTCCGTGTTTCCGTTTATCTCAATCTGTTTT
>NZ_JBWJIG010000037.1:0-2143 GCF_056490705.1 Pedobacter humicola
TAGAAATATTGAGGGGTTTTCTTGGTTATATACAAGGCCTTATGTTTAAGGCAGCATGGATTGAAATATTGAAACTGATATAGATTTAAGGCCGGAAGGCGAAAAGTAACCCTCCCTCAACCTTAATTAAAAATATTTAGGTGCCTATATCGGTGGTGTCCACCTCTTCCCATTCCGAACAGAGAAGTTAAGCCCACCAGAGCCGATGGTACTGCGGTAACACGTGGGAGAGTAGGTCGGTGCCAAATCTTAAAAGAAAACCCTTCAACAGCAATGTTGAAGGGTTTTCTTTGTTTACGGCAATTTGCCGTTTATAAGTCTGGGACACAGTTCCACATCACCCATCCTACATTTAACATCATCCATCATATTATTTGTCCCCGCAGATTGAGCCGGTCTCCGCAGGTTTCCGTTATCCATCATCCATTTTCCCTCTTCCACCACTGCGGTCAATAGCCCTGATGGCAGCGGTATCCCTTTTGGGTAGCATGCATTTGTTTATTAGATAGATTTCCCAAAAGGATTAAGCGTACAGCAGGACGGGACCCAACATATAGCATACAGGTACTGCGCTTCAAAAAATAAGATCATTGAAAAAGCTTTGACCTAAAGAACAAGAAGATGTAATGGAAAGTTAAGCCCTGGCCGCTTCTTCTTTAACGGCTAACTGCCCGCAAGCTGCATCGATATCTTTCCCGCGGCTACGGCGGATATCCGCAGAGGTTTCCATCATCCATTTTACATTTTCCCTCTTCTGTTTTCCACCACTGCAGCCAATAGCCCTGATGGCAGCGGTATCCCTTTTGGGCAGTATGTATTTACTTAACAGACCGATTTCCCAAAAGGATTAAGCGTACAGCAGGACGGGACCCAACCTATAGCGTACAGGTATTGCGCTTCAAAAAGTAAACTATATTATTTTAAAAATTCCCTTTTCCGCTGTACTGTCTTTCAAACTTTATTGTTCTTAAACTGTTCCATATTTGTTTATTTGTAAGTTCCGCTAAGTACGTAATACTTGCTTTAAATAAGCATCATAAATGCACCTCAATATTATTGTATGGCCTTAAAGATTTTGAATCTAATAACCCAAATCTAAAAAGGAATTGATATTTTGCGGCATTAATAAATTAGATATGGCTTCAGGTTTTTTTGCGATTTTAGATGATATAGGTGCTTTAATGGACGATGTGGCTGTAACTGCCAAGGTTGCGGCTAAGAAGACGGCAGGTATTTTGGGTGATGACCTGGCGGTAAATGCAGAAAAATCAACAGGTTTCCTTTCCTCAAGAGAACTTCCGGTACTTTGGGCGATTACAAAAGGATCATTTGTTAATAAGTTGATTATTGTTCCGGTAGCTTTATTACTCAACGTTTTTTTTCCTGTCGCGATCAAGGTGATCCTGGTATTGGGCGGATTGTATCTAGCCTATGAAGGGGTGGAGAAGGTGGTTGAATATTTTTTTCATCGGCCTAAGTCTTCACATGTCGAGGCAAAGGAAGTCATAGAAGAAGGTGATATAGCAGAAAAGGCAAAGATCAGGTCGGCGATCATGACTGATTTTATTCTGTCCATAGAGATTGTGATCATTGCACTTGGAAGTGTATTAGAAGAAAAGTTGGCTATACAGATCATGACCGTTTCAGTTGTAGCATTATTGGCTACCATTGGTGTTTATGGAATCGTGGCCCTCATTGTAAGAATGGATGATGCCGGATATCGGTTAATGAAAGCTTCTGGCGAAAAGGGTATTCTTTCGGTGATCGGTAAGTTCCTGGTACAATCACTACCAGTTATCATTAAGATATTGAGTGTTGTTGGTACTATTGCACTAATTCTGGTATCGGGAGGGATCTTTGCGCACAATGTTGGCTTTTTGCATCATATTTTCCCGACACTACCATCCATTATCAGAGAATTTGGGTTGGGATTAACCGCTGGCCTGGTCATGGTGCTGGTGATAACTTTGGTTAAAAAAATTATTGGCATTATCAAAGCTTAACGGATAAGCGTATCCGTAATTGACAACCTATTTAATTACTACTTAATTTTTTTTAGTAAAGCAGGGACTGTGCTATTATTTAGGTTTAGCCCTGCTATCCACTATAGCCCCGGTAGAAAAAACCGGGGGCTGCCGTTGCT
>NZ_JBWJIG010000038.1:0-1746 GCF_056490705.1 Pedobacter humicola
TATCGAGTAGGAAGATAGGGATCAGTTCCCTATCTGTCCTCTCACACCACTGTACGTACCGTTCGGTATACAGCGGTTTGCTAGAATAACTTCGTTTGGTGTGTCGATTTCCAGTAGTAATAATTGGCAAATCCATCGAGTCCAAGCCTCAAAAAGAACTTCTTGTCAAGTGTTGTAAGTAATGTCGGGCTGTTTGCAGTCCTACAGTACCCCTTACGGGTATTGGCCAACTGATAGGCCCTTGATTTTACCAACCCCATCTTCATTAAATTCCGCGCTCTCCCCGTTATACTCTTCCATTGTTTCCAAAGAACAATCCGCAGTCTGGTTCTCATCAGTTCGTCCAGTCTTAACGTTTGACCCTTTGCCTCGGCAATAGAGAAATAGTTTACCCAACCGTGAATAATCTCCTTTAGCTTCGATATCCGCTGGTGTAATGGAACGGGTTGGCTGCCTTTGGTCTGCTCTCTTATTTTCTCTTTGATTGCCCGTAAAGCTTTGGATGCAATACGCATCTTCCATCCCTCTTTGCTACCGTAGAATGAAAACCCAAGCAGACTACTTTGGCTTGGCCTACTGACCTTACTTTTCTTCCTGTTAACCTTTAGTTTCAGGCAGTCTTCCACATATACTGAAATACCTGCCATTACCCGGTGTGCTGATTTCTTGCTTCTTAGATAAATACTGCTATCATCAGCATACCGGACAAACTGATGCCCACGTTCTTCGAGCTTCGAATCAAGTTCGTGAAGGATAACATTTGATAATAATGGGCTTAATGGACTTCCCTGTGGCGTACCTTCTTTTCTTGGGCTAGCCAATCCCTTATCCATGATGCCCGCAATCAAATAAAGACGGATAAGCTTCAAGGTCCGCTTATCCTTTATCTTTAAGGATAGCAGATGCATAAGTTTGTCATGGTTTACCCGGTCAAAGAATTTGTCCAGGTCAAGTTCCACAATCCAGGTAAAGCCTCTGTTAAGGTGTTCCTGAGCCTTTTGAACTGCATGATGGGCATTGCGGCTTGGTCGGAAACCATAACTACCAGAAGAAAAGCCACCCTCGCATTTTGGGCTCAGCCATTGAGAAATGGACTGTTGGATCAACCGGTCAATGACCGTTGGGATGCCAAGCATCCTCACGCCTCCACTGCTTTTGGGTATCTCTACCTTTCTTACAGCGTTCGGCCGATAATGGCCTGTTAAAATATTAGCCCGCAATGCCTGCCAGTTAGCATTCAGGTAGTCGCGAAGTTCATCGGTCTGCATACCATCAATACCACCAGCACCCTTATTAGCAGTAACCTGCCTAAAGGCTCTTTGTACATTTCGGATATCTAATATTTCTTCAAGCATAATACTAAAAAAAAACTCCCTCCCAGGCATTGTGCACATTGGTTGCACGGCTCGGCTCAGCTCCTCTTATACTTTACTCTCGGATTCCGTCCTACCCTCATATAAGCAGTTCTCTAATGTGGTTCCACTGTAAACGCTCTGCCATAAACTTCCTGTTTCCTTTGCCATCCTAACATTTGGTCCTTCCTGCATTCGCAATGCAGTACTACTACCTCAGCTGACTTCTGATTGAGTCATTTAGCGTCCCCGCTAAGTGTTTCTTCTCCTGTAATCGCGCTTACACTCGACAGAACTCATTCAGATCTCCCGGGGTAAGACAATCTACTTCCTATGGATGTGGCCTCTGTATATACGTAATAGTCCCCGTGCAGTATTGGGCTTCTGTTTGTTG
>NZ_JBWJIG010000039.1:0-1427 GCF_056490705.1 Pedobacter humicola
TGGACTGAACCCCAAAAGTTGGACAAGTTAAAAATTAATTACAGTGATGAGCTCGATATTTTATCGGGCTCATTCCATTTAGATTTAATTTGATCCTGTCGTTATTATAGTAATGGATATATTCTTCGATATCTTGTTTTAACTGACTGATATCATTATACTTTTTAAGATAGAAAAGTTCAGATTTTAACGTTCCAAAAAAGTTCTCAATGATCGCGTTGTCCAAACAGTTCCCCTTCCTTGACATACTTTGTCTTATTCCTTTTTTCTTAAGCAGAAATTGATATTCTTTCATTTGATACTGCCATCCTTGATCGGAGTGCAATATCAATTTATTCTTTTTATTAATTTTTTCAATAGCACCATTCAACATTTCTTTTATCTGTTGGAAATTCGGTGATTCAGAGATATTATAACTAACTATCTCCCCATTGAACATTTCAATTATTGGAGACAGATATATCTTTTTATCATTGACTTTAAACTCTGTAATATCCGTAGCCCATTTCTGATTTGGTTGCTCTGCTAAAAACTTTCTTTTTAGAAGATTTGGGGCTATTTTACCCACCTCACCTTTATATGACCGATATTTTTTTCTTCTTATAAGAGATTTCAGTCCTAATGAACCCATCAGTTTCGAAACGGTTTTATGGTTAACAGTGTATCCCTGGTTCTTCAATTCCAAAGTTATTCTTCGGTATCCATATCTCCCGCGATGCTGGTTATAAATGGCTTTTATCTGTGCCGCTGTGACACTGTGTTTCTGCAGGCAGGACTTTGTTTTTACATGATAATAATAACTGCTCCGGGCCATTTTTACAATATGCAGCAAATGCTCCAATGGATATTTTAGCCTTAACTCCTCAATGACTAACGCTTTCTCCTTTGCGCTTGTTTCTTCAGGGTTAAGGCCTCGAGCTTTTTTAGCACTTCATTTTCAGCACGTAGATATAAGTTTTCCTTTTCAAGCTCCTCGAGTCTGGTTAACGGTTTCTCTTTCTTCGATAATGGCTTCTTGTCTTCTTGCATGGGTTTGCGTCCTTTTGGTTTTGCATATAATCCGCCTATGCCTAACTGCTCGTACTTCCGTAGCCAGCCTAAGAGCGTGGCATCGCTTGCAATGTTAAAACGGATACAACACTCTTTCAAAGATAGAGTTTTGTCTCGATAACATTCAATGGCTAAAACCTTTAGCTCAATTGGATACGTGTTGGTTCTCCGTGAGACTAACCCAAGGTTACCAAATGATTCATAATAGCTTATCCACTTTCTAAGTAATGTTCGTGGAACTCCATGAAGTTCTGCTAATCCTTTCTTGGATTGCCCTGCTAGATATTCATTGACTAGCTTCAACCTAAATTCGGCTGAATACTTTCTTCGCATAAAAATGCCCCCAAATAGTGTCTAACTTTTTGGGGGCAGTGCAA
>NZ_JBWJIG010000040.1:0-1300 GCF_056490705.1 Pedobacter humicola
CAATGTCGTTAAGTTAAGGTAAATATTGCAAAAAAAGGATTTAACCAGTATCTTTAGGGCAGCCCTTGGAAAGGAAGGCGGATTTTTTCCAGTTTGTTGAAGGGCTTTTTTTACACACTATTAATCACATTGAAAATGAAGATTTTAGAGCCTCCTCTAAAACTGTTTCTAGTGATTTTACAAGGAAGCGTAAGTTTTCCTTTAAGGACTTGGTTGTCAATATCCTGGGCTTCAGCCGTGCCTCCCTCCGAACCGAACTTGACAGGTTCTTCAAATCCCTTTCCGGTACAAGTTCAGAAATCACCACCTTTTCTAAAAGTGCGTTTACTCAGGCTCGGCAAAAATTAAGGCCAGAGAGTTTCGTTGGGTTAAACCAATCCCTTTTAGATTATTTTAGGAACAATAGCCCTTCTCAAAGAAACTGGAAGGGTAAGAGGATTGTCGCTATTGATGGAAGTTTTCTTGTACTGCCAAACGAAAAATGCTTGATAGAGAAATTTGGTAACTTTTCGAATCAAAACAAAACTATTTCTGCAGGTGCCAGGATATCATTTGCTTATGATGTCTGCAATAATATTATCTTGGACGCGCTGATTGGCCATACACAGAACGATGATGAGAAAGAGATGGCCAAAAATCACCTGAATAATTTAAATAGTAAAACTGATATTCTTGTTTTTGACCGGGGATATCCTAGTCTTTGGCTGGTTTCCTACTTAAAGAAAGAGGGCTTTGATTTTTGTTTCAGGTTGAGTACAGCATGGAAAACTGCCCATGAAACTCTAAATTCAAGTACAAAAAAAGATATTGACTTCGAGCTAAAAAAGCGTCCGTCGCAGGAATACGGGAAATTGAGGAGCTATAATCTCCAAACCAAAGTTGAGGGGCTAAGACTGCTATCGGTAGATTTATCTGGTGGTGAACAGGAAGTCTTACTTACCAGTTTGTGTAACAGGGACATATACCCGGTCCAAGCAATCAAAGAACTGTACCACATGAGATGGGGAGTGGAAGAATGCTATAAGCGCATCAAACAGGTAGCACAAATGGAATATTTTTCAGGGAGAACTGTACATGCTATTCAACAGGACTTTTATGCAAGGATAATTTTATTGAATATTTCAGCAATGATAGCGGTGCAGATCGAAAAAGCCGGACAAAAAGATAAAGGACACAAGCATGCCGTACAGATCAATAAAACTCAGGTAGTAACCAAAGTTAAAGACTTTTTGATTGACATATTTTACCGAAACGACATAGCTTGTTCCATTCAGAAAATCCTAAAGTTATTAAAGAATTG
>NZ_JBWJIG010000041.1:0-1267 GCF_056490705.1 Pedobacter humicola
AACGGTACGTACAGTGGTGTGAGAGGACAGATAGGGAACTAATCCCTATCTTCCTACTCGATATTAAATTTTTTTTAGATGAAACGTTCTCTTGTATTCAGTTTTTTCTTTTGTCTTGCATTGGGAGCCTTTGCACAGAAAACTTATTTAGTTACCGGAAACTTTAAGTGCCCGTATGATGGCCTGTTATATTTGGTTCATGGCGATGAAAAAGATTCAACTATCGTTAAAAACGGAGCTTTTTCTTTTAAAGGAAAAGCCGATTTACCTGTATTTTCCTACGTGTATTTTAAAAACAAAACAACGGTAACGCTTGATCCATTTTATATAGGGGATGGTGATGTTGTTATAGAACTCGATACTGTAACTAAAAGCGGACTTAGAAAAAGCGGCAAGTTTAGTTACATAAGTATGCAGACCAAGTTTTTAAAGAAAAGCCTAACAGATAAGTTGATTGATTCTGTATCAGGCATAATAGCTGAACGAACCAAAACTGTGGTTGATCAAGTAGCTAAAAATAGCGAAATTAAAAAGATTGTATTGGATTTTTTAACTTCACAAGCCAATACAATGGCCAGTACTGTTATCTTAAAAAGGAATACGGGAAGTTTTACTCAGGCTGAACTTGAACAAATCCATCAAACATTCAGTGCAAAAATTAAAAATACAACTGAAGGGAAGGATGTTCTGGGGGCAACCATTAAGTCGGTTGCGATTACAGTAGGGCAAAAGATACCTGACTTTGAACAAAGTGATGTTAATGGAGAACAGGTTTCAATTCAGTCATTCCGCGGGAAATATATGTTAATTGATTTTTGGGCTTCCTGGTGTATACCATGCAGAAAGGAAAATCCTGCTGTGGTAGCTGCCTATAAAAAATTCAAAGATAAAGGCTTTGGAATTTTAAGTGTATCGTTAGACGATAAAAAGCAGAATTGGCTTCATGCGATAAAGGAAGATAAACTTAACTGGCTTCATGTGTCTGATTTAAATGGGTGGAATAACGAGGTTGCCAAAAGGTTTAATATCCGCTCCATTCCTGATAATATCTTAATTGATCAAAATGGGGTGATTTTAGCGAAGGGACTGAGGGGCGAGGCATTGGAAAAAAAACTCAATGAGATTTTTTCTATAAGTAAAGTGGATTAATCTGAATTTTTACGATATTAGTAAAGGCATCCCAACCAAAAGTTGGGATGCTTTTTTTTTGTCGTGCGCCGGGCATGGCAATCGACTATAGGGTTAGAGTCCCGAACACGCTTAGCAG
>NZ_JBWJIG010000042.1:0-1265 GCF_056490705.1 Pedobacter humicola
ATCAGTATCTATGTAATAAAAGTGATCTTAGTTCAAGTGGTCTTTAGCAGCCACAATTGTTAAATTTAAATAAACAAGAGAACTAAGATCATGACAAATTTAGCAGAAAAATTAGATTTTAGCGGTCATACGATAAGCTGTGGCATCGATGTGCACCTCAAAAGCTGGACTGTTTCGCTCTATTTAGGGAAACAGTACCTAAAAAGCTTCGTCCAGTCACCTCCATCTGTTGAAGGCTTGTGGAATTTTCTTTCAACCAATTATCCACAAGCCCACTATGAATGTGCTTACGAAAGCGGTTTCTGTGGATTCTGGATACAGCGGGCTTTCACTGCCCGCTCGGTAAGCTGTATCGCGGTGAATGCTGCAGATGTTCCCCGGACGGATAAGGGCACCAAGAACAAGAACGACAGGAATGATTCCAGACGGATAGCCGAGGCACTTCAGGCCGGGCAGCTGGAAGGAGTTTATGTTCCTGACCCCGAACTTGAAGCCGACAGGCAGCTGGTGCGGCTCAACGAGCGGTACAGTAATGACCTTACCAGGTCAAAAAACAGGATAAAGGGCCTTCTCCGTCTGATGGGGATTGAGATACCGCAGAGATTCGCAAAGGCCAACTGGAGTAGGGCATTTGTGGCATGGCTAAAAGAGGCCAGCTGTGGAGAGCCGAGCATCCGCATCGTGCTGGACAGGCAGCTCTCTATAATGGAAGCCATCAGAACCCAAAAACTGGATACACTGAGAGAGATGAGGAAGCTAATGGGGAAAGCACGCTACCGTACTATCTCAGGGCTGCTCTGCTCTATTCCGGGGATAGGCCCCGTAACAGCAGCTGTGCTGATTGTTGAAATCGGTGATATCTCCCGTTTTGAAAAATTCGACAGGCTCAATTCATTTGTAGGGCTATGCCCAATGCAGCATTCCACAGGCGGGAACGACAGAAAGGGTAGCATAACCACAAGACAGCACCGCCGCCTGAGGTATCTACTTGTAGAGGCTGCCTGGGTAGCGGTAAGAACAGATCCGGCCCTTACGATATGCTATAGCAGATGGACAGCAAGGGTTGGTTCCAGACGGGCCATAATCAAGATAGCGAGAAAACTGCTTTCCAGGGTAAGGCATGTCTGGAATGACCGGGCACCATATGTTACCGGGATTGTGAAATAAAAAAACAAAAACTAGCTGTAAAGATATGATAGACTGCTTTCTAAACCATGCAGGGGGTAAACCTGCTTTAATCAGTGTGCGGCTATCTTTTAACCTGA
>NZ_JBWJIG010000043.1:0-988 GCF_056490705.1 Pedobacter humicola
AACGGTACGTACAGTGGTGTGAGAGGACAGATAGGGAACTAATCCCTATCTTCCTACTCGATTATCTTTAGCTCGGTTTTGAAATTATTTTCCTGTCTGCCGTATTTACAGCTATAATTATACAGGATAATATTCGCCAGCCTTGCAAATAATGTTTTTGAACCCGGACTCCGATTTTGAGAGTGGCATATTTGCAATCAAATTGTTTGTCCTGAAAATATGTGCTGCTAATAAGCAGTTCGATGGTTGTAGGATTTGCTTTGTCTAAAAAGATTGCCGTGTTTAAATATGTGCTATACCAGTCGCTAAGCGTAATCAGGGCTACGATTTCAAGATAATGTTTCTATCCCGTGAATAAACTTACCTGAACGAGTGATCATCACCTTTGTATCTTTTTGTTAGTTGGTCATGTTACTACTAATCCAATTTGGCAGACGCAACGTCGACATCTGACAGTCTTGGGATCCAATTACCAGGCAACATCAGATGGAGCTTTGATTTTCCAATGCTGCAAATGTTTTAATTCAGTAGTTTTCCGGAGATTCTTATAAACTAATTTGGGGATTTTATCAATCTTTGTGAAATTGAAACGAAATATGGAACTGATAGAAAACGGAGCAGATTATTGGGTGACAAAACTTGGACTACAGCCACATCCAGAAGGTGGTTATTATAGGGAGGTTTACCGGTCCGCTGATGAGGTTTCGGAAACAAAAAGCGAAAGAAAAAAAAGTGCCGTTACCTCCATCTATTATTTACTTGAAAAAAGTGATTTTTCCTCTTTTCACCGAATATCTTCAGATGAAATCTGGTACTTCCACAAAGGAGATGCGTTGATCATACATACTCTGGAAAATGACCTGCAATTGAACAGTATTGAGCTTTCCGGAGACCAATCAGGTGTTTTTTCTCATGTGGTAAAAGGTAGTAAATGGTTCTCTGCGGAACTGAAGGAAAAAAAGGGTTTTGCTCTGGTGAGCTGCGCGGT
>NZ_JBWJIG010000044.1:0-419 GCF_056490705.1 Pedobacter humicola
ACACAAACAGAAGCCCAATACTGCACGGGGACTATTACGTAAATACAGAGGCCACATCCATAGGAAGTAGATTGTCTTACCCCGGGAGATCTGAATGAGTTCTGTCGAGTGTAAGCGCGATTACAGGAGAGGAAACATTTGGCGGGGACGTTCAATGGCTCACTCAGAAGTCAGCAGCGGTAATAGTACTGCATTTTAGGGTGCAGGAAGGACCAAATGTTGAAATGGCAAAGGAAACAGGAAGTTTATGGCAGAGCGTTTACAGTGGAACCACATTAGAGAACTGCTTATATGAGGGTAGGACGGAATCCGAGAGTAAAATATAAGAGGAGCTGAGCCGAGCCGTGCAACCAATGGGCACAATGCCTGGCAATAGGTGAATATCATCGGTTGTCAAGAGATACTGTTTCAACAAACCG
>NZ_JBWJIG010000045.1:0-319 GCF_056490705.1 Pedobacter humicola
GCTCTTGTCATGATGTCTCATACTTGTTAGTTTCTTGCGATTCTTTCAAGTGAGCACAAACACAACAGTCGCCTATTGTTGTTTGCTCTTCTTTTTTAACTTCTTCCAATATGTCAAAGAACTTTATTAAGGTTGAAGGTGGAGGGTATAAAGGTAGAGGGTTTCATTGTCCCCTAACTAAGCCTCGTTTCAGCCTTATTAGTAAAAAACTGCGGTCTCGAACCGTTCCATATATATCCTTATATATATGTGCCCCATGGCGTCTTTTCTTTCTTAATCTTTATGTCAATGTATATCACCGATCCCGGTAATAAGGTAA
>NZ_JBWJIG010000046.1:0-317 GCF_056490705.1 Pedobacter humicola
TGCTCTTGTCATGATGTCTCATACCATTCTTTGTATTGCTACTCCGAGTGGTGAGCACAAACACAACAGTCGCCTATTGTTGTTTGCTCTTCTTTTTTAACTTCTTCCAATATGTCAAAGAACTTTACTAAGACTAGGTAAAGGGTATAAAAGTCAGGGTGTCATGTGCCCATTCTTAAGCCTTCAGCTTAAATCTTGTTAGTAAAAAACTGCGGTCTCGAACCGTTCCATATATATCTTTATATATATGTGCCCCATGGCGTTTCTTCTTTCTTAATCTTTATGTCAATGTATATCACCGATCCCGGTAATGTTTG
>NZ_JBWJIG010000047.1:0-336 GCF_056490705.1 Pedobacter humicola
AAATGCCATTGTAGTAAGTTTTAATTTCTTAAAAATGAATAAATTTTGTGGATGAGCATGGGGCTTGGCGGTTAGCATTTTATTTACCTCTAACCTTCCTATCCTGTGCCTTTACGGCCTCAACCTCCCTTTAGGCTTTTGGCCAGTCGTTAAGGTGCTCAGCGTTGCCCAATTTAAGCTTACGCGCTGAAATCTGGAACTTGAGTGTCATCGGGTGATCGCCTACAATGTTGATCCCTTCGGAATATTTAACAATGTAGCCATCCTCGAAGTTAACTTCTTTCATTTTGGCATCTTCTTCCGATTTTTTGATCAAAAGGGTTCCTGTAATATCAA
>NZ_JBWJIG010000048.1:0-307 GCF_056490705.1 Pedobacter humicola
GAATGCCATTGTAGTAAGTTTTAATTTCTTGAAAATGAATAAATTTTGTGGATGAACATGGGGCTTGGTGTATGGCGTTAGTGATTTATTTACCTCTAACCTTCCTACCACCTGTGCCTACCTAGGCTTTTGGCCAGTCGTTAAGATGTTCAGCGTTGCCCAATTTAAGCTTACGAGCCGAAATCTGGAACTTGAGTGTCATCGGGTGATCGCCCACGATGTTGATCCCTTCAGAATATTTAACGATGTAGCCATCCTCGAAGTTAACTTCTTTCATTTTGGCATCTTCCTCTGTTTTCTTGATCAG